>NZ_JBLFDU010000002.1:0-698702 GCF_047345655.1 Chryseobacterium sp. T20 | reverse complement strand
TGTTTCCTATTCCTTTTTCCAATAAGGTTATTCTTAAAATTAAGTCTTTATGATTTATTGCAAACTTACCACGCAAAGGCTTTATTATTAATAAGTCTATGATTAAAGGGAGCAAAGGAATGGTGGCTAAGCCACTGATGAAGCCAGATGAATAATGCTAATGATTCTTACAATAATCTATCACCCCTCTTATTTCCTTCCTAACACCCTCCAGATAGTATAGTAACCGTCTCTACCCCTTTGGACAACGGCCTCTACCCTCTTATATAGGTAGTTGGAGCCCCTTATCCAAGTCCGTCTACCCCCTTACCCAAGGGGGTATATCCCCTTCATGAAGGGGGTGGAGACCGTTCATAAAGTCCCTCCAGGGGCTTGGTGAAGGGGCTAGAGGGACTTTGGAAGGGCCTGGAGATATTTCTAAGCGCCATTTACAAGGACTTTAAAGACAAATTACGTTTTCCTGTAAGTAGAAAATTGAGAGGTTTACTCATATTACGACTTCAAATAATGATCTATTAAAATAATGATCTATTAAAAGTCAAATATTTATAAAAAACCAGATGCTTTTCAATAATACGACATCTTCTGTCGCTTTAGGGAAATATTTTTGTATTAAATCAAAGTAATACTGTTATAAATATGTTAAAAAATGTTAAATTTGCCAGGTTTTTATCAACAAGCCCTTATGGCTAAAAAAAACAATAACTATGAAATTTTTATTCCGTTACATCCATTTGGTGAATATTCTTCAACCATTTCTTAAATATTTAAAAATCAGCTTCATGTGTACACATTCAGTTCGATGTTTATGCATAAAAAATACACTGTTTTTTGCACCAAAAGAATATTATATTTGAAATATTCTTTACCCTAAAAAGGGATCTGATTCTCAGAAACGGATAAAGATTTAAAAAAACGATCTAACCATGATCTACCATAATAACAATGTCAACTTAAATAAACACGGGAATGAAAAAAATCTCTCTCAGTGCATTCATTCTATGCACAGCCCTGGGCGTATCTGCTCAGGAAGTAATGTGGCAGAAAGACATCCAATCCTCTACCCAGGATTTTCTAAGCCAGGTCACTACAACCATTGATCAGCAATATTTGATCACAGGAAGCTCTATTCAAAGCAATAAGCAACAGGCTTCAGGCAGTAAGCAGAATAACGGTTACGATTTTCATTTGGTAAAACTCAATCAACAGGGGCAAGAAGTCTGGGAGAAATATTTCTCAGGACAGAACCATGATTATCTGTCAGCTACCGTTACCACTCAGGATGGAGGATTTCTTTTGACCGGAACATCTTATTCAGGAAAAGGATTAGACAAAAAAGATGATTCCAAAGGCGGTTCAGACATTTGGCTGGTCAGAATCAATGAATTTGGAGATGAATTGTGGCAGAAAACGTTGGGAAGTTCTTCTGATGAAGAAGCCAGAGCGGTGATCCAAACTACCGATTTAGGATTTTTTGTTACCGGAAATGTACAGAATTCTGCAAAAGGCTATGGTTCCAAAGATGTCTGGATTACCAGACTTGATAAAAACGGAAAAGAACTTTCTCAATTAATCTTAGGTGGAAAAGGGTTAGACGAAGTAGAGAAGATGATTCCAACGAGAGATGGAGGAGCGTTGTTGGGGATTTATTCGAGGAGTTCCGAGGTTCGTGTTTCGGGTTCTGAAAAGGATTCCGGGATGCGAGGTGCGGGTTCTGCATCAAACATTCAAAACCCGAATCCCGTATCCCGAAACTCGAAACAAACTGAAAACTTTGGTGAAGGAGACTACTGGATTGTCAAGTTGGACAAAAACGGAAAAGTAGAATGGGAAAAGAACTTTGGAGGTAAAGGAGATGATCATTTGAGAACTCTGGCTTTAACTTCTACGGGTTTTATCATTGGCGGAGAATCCAGATCAGAAAGATCAGGAAACAAAACCGTAGGTATTGAAGAAGGAACAGACCTTTGGCTGATTGCTCTCAATGAAAGAGGTGATGAACAGTGGCAGAAATCCTACAATTTCAAAAACAGAGATATCCTGATGGGAATGAGTGTAGTAAGCGGGAGGCTGGAAGATGGAAGCGAGAAGTCTAAAGGAATTCTATTGGGAGGTTACACTCAGGCAGAAGGAAGAATTCAAACTGATGATGAAACTTTCTGGATGTTGTATTTGGATCAAAACGGAAATGAGCAGTGGCGAAAACACGTAAAGGGAGAATCCAGACAAAAAGAAGAAAGACTTTCAGATTTAAAATTGAACAGAGATGGTTCCATTATTCTTGCCGGAACCAGTGCAGAAGAACTAGGCAAAGAAAACTGGAAGATTGTAAAACTAGGAGACAAACAGGTTGATCAGCTGATTGAAAAATATGATATCAAGATCTATCCAAACCCAGTCTCTGATTACGCTTACGTAGAAATAGGTTTCGATTTTAAAGATGCTGATATTCTTTTGTATGATATGAGTGGAAGACAACTTCAAAGTATAAAAACCAAAAACAGAGTGACTAAGATTAATACCCAGGCTTTGGTGCAGGGAGCTTATCTGGTGACAATAAAAACAGATACCAATAAAACGGCGAATGCTAAATTGATTAAGAAATAAGTGCGATGAAAAAATTACTATTATTATTTATTTTAATCTATGGATTAGGTAAGGCTCAAATAGAAAGGAATTTTGGTAGTACACCAACTCCGGTGCCTTCCGCCTCCTCTTTTACCTCTTATTCCAACACCCCTGTTTCGTTAGCTACAGGTGTACCGGAAATATCCGTACCGTTGCTTACTTTACCTACCAGCAATAAGAATCTTAGTATTCCTTTTGGGCTAAGCAACCACATATACAATGTGGGCTTAAAAAAGCCAGCTGGTGAAGCAGGATTAGGCTGGTCACTTTCAAAAGTTGGAATTATTTCCAGAGTGATTAACAGTGATGTGGATGAAAAGTATGATAATACCTCAAAACCTGATTATAAGAAGAATGCCTTTGATGATGTATACCACTACTATCTACCGGGAAGTTCCGGAAAATTTAAGTTTGTAAGAGATACCATCAACAATACCTTTACGCTTAATAATATCTCAGGAAATAATATTAAAATTGAATTTACCCGAACTGCCAATACAGCCACCCTTATCCTTGAATCGTTTAAGATAACAGACGATAAAGGATTTAAATATATATACGATAATTACAGTATTGCTTCAAGAGATGGCTATAAAACCAATTACAGATCTGCTTTTTATCTCAGCAAAATTCTTGATGAAAATAATGTTGAAATTGTAAGTCTTGTGTATCAGAAAGACACCAGGTATAGCGGAACATTTGTAAAATATCAGAATTGTAATCTGACAACGGTCACAAGTATCTTTGGAAAAATCACTTTTGAAAATATATATGAACCTTATTGGGAAGATCATGGAAACAGTGACCCCAATAAAGTACAAAGTATTTCTTTGTCTGATAATTCAGGAAGACAGGTGTCCAAATATAAATTTGAATATTCAACAATTAACAATAATCAGGCAGAAGAAAAAAGAATTCTGACCAATCTGTACCAACTTGATAAAGACCAGCATACGATCGGAAGTTATTCTTTTCAATATGAAAGTTCAAGTACGTCCCCACAGATGACCGGGGCCTTGACGGAGATGAAACTGCCAGAGGGAGGTCGTATCAGTTATCAGTATGAGGGCAATGAAATTTATACTGCTGTCAATTATTCTGATGCAGATAACTATACGATTAAATATCCTGAAATCCAAAGATTTGTTTCAAACTCCATGTTTTTTGATACCAATACCAGCCGCATTTATACTTTCCAGATAGATGCCCCACGTGCTGTTTTTGTAAACAAAGATTCAGAAGTATATTATAAAGACCAATACACTCTTGGTATTCATGATAATCCCGACACCTATAATTACCAAATCACCTATGTTATTAAAAAAGGAAGCACGGTAATCACCAACAGCGGAAGTCCGGACCGATACCTGGTAACACCAGGGACCTATACAATAGAAATAAAAACCGGTTTTGGAAATGGAGATTTTCATATTGGAATGATTCAGACAGATCCTCCTCCATACAGAAATGCTAAAAAAATAGATGTAGCAGCCAGAATAAGAACAATAAAATATTATGATGACAACACCCTGAAAAAAAGTATTAACTATCAGTATAACGATTTTAATAATGCATGGAACTCAAGTGGAGATTACTTTACATTGGAAACCTGCCAATCCCAGGAATATGAATATCTGAACTCTGTAATCTTATATAACAATGTAAAAGAAATTTATGGAGATTCTAACAATAATCTTGGATATACCCAATATTATTTCAAAACTCCAAAAGATTTTACAGGGACTGGTACAAGGCCTCATTATAACATTGTTTCAGGAGGGTTACCCTATAAGAAAGAAGTCTATAATACGCAAAACCAATTGATTTCAAATGAAAATACAGACTATGTACTCACTGAAATCAATAATGCACCTGAATATACCCTATGTGACGGAACAACAAGTAAATCATCATGGACCCAGTCTGCCAAAACAATCTCAAAAACATTTTTCAGTGATGGATCAGCATTGGAAAATACTTCTGAAGTATCTTACAGCCCTATTAATTTTGAGCCTGTTTATACAAAGGTCACAGCTCCGGACGGAACAGTAACTGAAAAAAATATCAAATACTCTTCTGAACTTAATAATGCCAAACTGATAAATGCCCGTATGCTTTCTGCACCTTTAGAGACAGAAATAAAAATAAATGGAAAAGCTGTCAGTAAAGCAGAGACCAAATATGATAATCCTGCATCACTTCAGGTAACTTCTGTGAATTCTTATGAAATGCAGAATCAGTCAGCACAGACGAAAGTAATTTTCAGTAATTATAACAGCTATGGAAATCCTGTGGAAACCAAAACACCTAAAGGGATTCCAACCTCTGTTGTATATGGATATAACAATACCCAACCTATTGCAAAAATAGAGGGAGCTTCATATGCTCAGATCATTTCCTTGCCTGCCGTACAGAATGCAGTAATAGCCTCCAATTCTGCAACCCCTGAAAATGAATCTGATCTTAAAACAGCTCTAGAAAACCTACGGATCAACAGTGCGCTGAAAGAGTTCAATATTACGACCTATACATGGGATATCTTCACAGGGATGACCTCTGTCACAGCTCCTAACGGCGCAAAAGAAATGTATAGCTATGATAAAGCCGGAAGACTTGAAAAAGTAGTGGATCAGGACGGGAAAATACTGAAAACATATCAATATAACTATAAGCAATAAAAACTCATGATCATGAAAAGAATAGTATCAATAGCAAGCTTAGGGTTCGCATTGTTTATAAATGCCCAGACACTGAGCAATACAGAAAACTATATATACAGCAAAACCTGCCTGGATGAAACCTGTACAAAAAAAAGTGAGGCAGTTCAGTATGCAGATGGATTCGGAAGAAATAAACAGGTAATTTCTATTGGAGCAACTCCTGCCGGAAAGGATATTGTTCAGCATATTGAATATGACAATTATGACAGGCAGGGGAAAAGTTTTCTTCCTGTTCCACAGGCAGGATCACAAGGTGGAGCGATCTATTCCTCTCCGCTTGCCAATGCCAATGCGGTATATGGATCAGAGAAAATATATTCCGAAAAAATATTTCAGAATGATATCTCCGGACAGGTAAAACAGGTGATTCCCGTAGGAAATGCATGGGCTTCCCACCCTTTACAGCTTGCCGTTTCCGCCAATGCTTCCGGAGATCAGGTCCGAAAAATAACCGTTGTTACATCATGGCTGAACAATGCGACTTCTTATACACTGAACTACAATCCTGATTATGCTCCCAATCAGCTATCAAAGAGCATAGCAACAGACGGAGATGGAAATACTACCACAGAGTTTAAAAACGGCTCCAGTAAAACCCTGTTGGTAAGGAAAAATGACGGGACAAAACCGATAGATACTTATTATCTCTATGATGAATTTGGAAATCTTGCCTATGTTATACCTCCGCTGGCATCTGCCGGGATGTCTGCATCAGCACCACTTACTACTGCTGTGCTGGATAACCTGTGTTATCAATATCATTATGATTCCCAGGGGAGACAGGTAGAAAAAAAGCTTCCCGGTAAAGGCTGGGAATACATCATCTATGATCAGCAGGACAGGGTGATTATGACACAGGATGCTAAGCTCAGAACATTGAACAATACTTTTTCTGCCAAAGGATGGCTGTTCACCAGGTATGATAAATGGGGAAGAGTACTGTATTCCGGTTTTTTTCCAAGTCAAGATTCACGGGGTATTTTGCAGAATAATATCAACAATGTGACAGTAAATGCTGAAAATAATGAATCAAGAACATCAGCTTCATTTACCGCAAACGGAATGCAGGTTTTCTATACTCAGAATGCTTTTCCCACCGGGAATATTACCGTTTTAAGTGTCAATTATTATGATACCTATCCGGCTTACAGTTTCAATCCTGCTTTTCCGGCAACCATATTGGGACAAAATGTAATCACTGATGTAAGTTCTGTTAGTACAAAAGGGTTCCCTACTCTTAGCCTTGTCAAAAATATTGAGGATAATAACTGGACGAAAAACTATGTTTACTATAATACCAAAGGCATGGCCATCGGTACTTATTCCATCAATCACCTTGACGGATACACAAAAACAGAAACAGAGTTTGATTTTGCAGGCGTCATGAAGCAAACCAAAGCATACCATAAAAGAGTCAATACTGATACAGAGAAAATCATCAGCCAGATTTATGAATATGACAGTAAAAACCGCCTGAAAAAGCAATGGCACCAGGTAGGCAGCCAGCCACAGGAATTACTGGCAGAAATCACTTACAATGAACTTTCACAGCTAAGCAACAAAAAGGTTGGAAACAATCTGCAAAATATAGATTATACCTATGATATCCGGGGCACGCTTACCAAACTGAACGATCCGGCTCAACTAGGGACAAAGCTGTTCGGGTTTGAACTGAAATATACCAATCCCCAGAATACTGCTAATTCTCCGGCAAAATATAACGGGAATATAACGGAAGTAACCTGGAAAACTTCTACGGATAATGTATTAAGGCAGTACAACTACCAATATGATGCTTTAAACAGACTAAAGAAAGGAATTTATTCTGAACCTAATGCATCTGCTCCTCAAAATGGGTTGTATAATGAAACCGTGGAATATGATTCCGGAAGCAACATCACTTCGCTTAAGAGAAATACCGGAATGTCAGGAATGGCTGCTCTTATGGATGATCTAACCTATAATTATACCGGGAACAAATTAAATTCAGTTACCGATATATCCACTAATTACAATGGTTATTCTGAGATATCAGGAAATATGATTTCTTATGATGACAATGGAAATATGGCCAACCATAAGGACAAAGGGGTATTGCAGATTGACTATAACTTCCTGAACCTCCCTGATTATGTAAAATTTGACACTTCATACAGATCGCATGATACTTCAGTTCTTTACAATGTCAACACGAGATATACCTACCGCGCAGATGGTACCAAAATAAGGAAAGTATATACGTATGGATCAGGAAGGGGGCAGTTTGAAGCTGCTAATATTGTAGATTATCTTGATGGGTTTCAGTATGAAGGAGATGATATCGTAAGCAGTTCTCTGCCGGCTATGACATTAAAATTTGTTCCTACTTCAGAAGGCTATTATAACTTTGAAAATAATAGGTATATTTACAGCTATACAGACCATTTGGGAAATGTACGCCTCAGCTATTTTAAAAATACCAATGGCAGCGCAGAAGCTCTTGAAGAAAACAACTATTATCCTTTTGGATTAAAACATTTAGGATATAATAATGTGGGAGGTAACCCATCATACAATTACCAGTATAACAGTAAAGAATTACAAAAGGAAACCGGATGGAATGATTACGGGGCAAGGATGTATATGGCTGATATCGGTAGATGGGGCGTTATTGATCCGTTGGCTGAAACATCAAGAAGGTTTACCCCCTACAACTATGCCTTAAATAACCCTGTCAACTTTATCGATCCAGATGGAAGAAAAGCTGTCCCTGTCCCTTACGAAGGAATGGAAAACCATCTGGTAGAAGGTTCGTATATGTGGCAGATGTTAGGAGGCAGCTTTAATCCTCACCAGAAGGTTCCTAATGGAAGCGGTGGTTCTTCTGCTGATTTTGGTGGGTTTGGGTATACCGACAGTGAACCATCCTCCGGAGGATTATCGTTTACAAGTCTGGAGGCAATTACCTTTGCCCAATCATATTTTGGTGGTGGAGGAAATATTGGAGCCTTGTTCTCTATGGTTGAGCAATTAAAAGCAGCAGGCTTTAAAGATCCTGCCAATATGAAAGCTAGTTTTAGTGATTGGTATAAGCTAGTTAATTCTGACAAAATACCTTCATTAAATGATTTATATAAAGTTACACTAGCTGAATTTATCGATAACACAGGTGGGAGTTGCCCCAATAAAACTGAATATCAAAGAATTTGGATTAATATGAATAATGTCGAAAATATATTAAAATTCGCTTTTACGCTTGGACATGAAATGAATCATTCATTTGCAGATCAGTTTTTTAAAGATCAATTTAGTGAAATAACCAGACAATCTAAAAATTCCATTCCTTTTCATGGTTCGTTTGGTTTTTTCCAGGAAGTAATGGGATTGTCATGGGAAATAAAATTTGGATCTGAAAGATATGGGGATCGTTCAGGGTTTGAAGCAGCTAAATTTTATTATGGTCCAAATGGTTTAGGTTACGGTCAAAGAAGTATTGATACTGTGAATCGATATTTATATGATCTGAAAAATGCCTGGGATCTTATTTATCAATCAAAATTAAAATAATATGAAAAATTTAATAATTCCATTTTTTTTATTTTATAGCTTTTGTAATTCTCAAATTAAAATTACATGGGAATATTCTAGAAACAATGGAACAGCAGAGGTTTACCTTTATAATGATAGTACTGAAAATATTATCTTACCATTAGATCCAAAATCTCTCAAACCCTATTTTGAGAATCAATGTTCTATGGATGATTATGAATTTCCTTACCCCATTTTAGGATTGACATTATTAATTGAAAATAAAAACGAGAAATTAGTTGGAAATATTCATAATATAGAAATTCCTAATGACCAAAGTTTTAATGAAATTATAAAAGAAAGGCAAAATATTAATAATAAATATTTGGCTTCTCTTAAAGAATGGAGTGATAAGAATGAATTTTCGGATTTAGATTATGCAAAAAAAAATTATTACTTATATAATAATTTAATGATTATAAAATCTAAGCAAAAGCTTAAGTTTAAAATTGATGTTAACTTTGAAAATATAACCAATCAAAAATACATTTATTATTATTATCCCATAGACTGGGCTGAAAAAAGCGAAGCAAGGCTTTCTATTTGTATTGATTCGAGTATTTATAATTATCTTACAAAAAAGCAAAAGCAAAAGTTAAAAAAATATAAATTCTTTACGGGTAATGTTGAGAGTAATGTTGTTGAATTAAAACCCTAGTCCCATAGTTTGCTTGTTCTAGTTTCTAGCTAGTTACGAATATAAATAAAAAAAATCTTGCATTTTGCAAGATTTTTTTATGTTGTAAAATGTAACTATAGATAAAAAATATGAAGTTCCTTACTACCGCACGAATCCCTTCGTGTGGAACTTATATATCTGTCATGTGTAATATTAATTCATAATAATAAAGAGCTTCTTTTAAAAATATAAGATCATTAAAAACAAAAGTTTTTAGGAATTCAATCTGATGCTCTGATCTATAGTTTTAAAATAAATTACACGAAAGGATTCGTGCGGTAGCAAGGGAATTCAGACATAGAAAGCTTTCTGATGATAAGTGATAATAATATAAGAGTTTAGATTCCTGCGGAATGACAAAGTGCACGCTTACTTGTGCGTGTATAGTCTCTTATTTGCTCCGGACATAATACAAACTGTTCACTTAGCCTATCCACACTGTTTGTCATTCCGTAGGAATCCAGTGCCAGAAAGCATTCTGATGATAAATGATGACAATCTAAGAGTCGAGATTCCTGCGGAATGACAAGGTGAGCGCTTATTTGTGCGTGTGTGTACGTGTACATAGTTACTTACTTCAGACATAGTACAAACTACTCGCTTTGTCTATCCGCAACGTTTGTCATTCCGTAGGAATCCAGGCACAGAAAGTTTGTGATAATGAATGAGGATAAAATAAGAACTTAGATTCCTTCGGAATGACAAAGTGGATGTTTCTATGTGCGTGCATAGCCTCTTACTTGCTCCAGACATACAAACTATTCACTTAGACCATCCACTCTGTTTGTCATTCCGCAGGAATCTCAATATAACACGTTTAAGTTCAGGCTAAAGCCAAAGGAATGTTTTCTTATTAAAATGGGCTAAAGCCCATTTCTATTGAATTTCTGCTACAGACTAAGATAGAAGAGTGCTGCCGAACCCAAACTCCTACGCCCTTCATAATACTTTAACACCCTTTATACCCTCTCCCCCAATAAATTTTCGTTCTTTTGCAAAAAGTTTTAATTTTTACCTAACCGCATGTCTAAGTTTGATGAAATCCGGTATTTCTATGATCAGGAAGTGAATGAGAGATTACAGAGCATAGCCCGTGATCCCATGATGAAAGCCTTTATGAATTTTACTTTTCCTGATACAGATGAGCAGGTTTGGCTGGAACAGTTTAAGAATGTTCATTCCATCAGTGATTTTCAGCATCAGTTTGTAGCCTTTGCCGTTCGCCAGATCCTTGCAAAAAGTTCTGACGGTTTAACGACTTCAGGCTTTGATAAGCTGGATAAAAACACCTCTTACCTTTTCATCTCTAACCACAGGGATATCGTTCTGGATACTTCACTGCTTAATCTGGTATTGCTGGAAGGCGGTTATGTAATGACAGCTTCAGCTATCGGTGATAATCTTGTGCGTAAGAATTTCTTAAACGTACTGGCTAAACTGAACCGTAACTTCCTGGTACAAAGAGGTCTGCCACTTCGTGAACAACTTACCAGTTCACAAACAATGTCTGAGTATATTAAAGAGTTACTTCTTCAGGAAAACCGCTCTGTATGGATTGCCCAGCGTGAAGGCCGTACCAAAAACGGTAACGATTCTACCCAGCAAGGTGTTTTGAAAATGCTTGCCATGGCAGCCGGAGATCAATCATTGATAGATTATTTTAAAACATTAAAGATTGTTCCGATCTCTATCTCCTATGAGTATGATCCTACAGATTCGTTAAAGATGCCTCAATTGCTGGCACAGCACAGGGATGAGGAATACATTAAAGGGAAAAATGAAGATTTCACCAACATTATCAGCGGAATTCTGGGCCAAAAGAAACGCATTCACCTTCATGCCGGTGATGTACTGGATAAAGAACTGGACGAAATTGCAGCCACTATTGATAATAAAAACAAACAGCTGCAGGCCATTGCACAGGTGATTGACCGTTCTATCATCAGTAATTATAAGCTTTGGCCAACCAAGTACATTGCTTACGATCTGCTTCATAATACGAATACGTACGCTTCCGAATATACGGAACAGGAAAAACAGTTATTTGCCCGCAGACTTGAAATGCGCATTGATCCTTCAGATCCTGTTTCCAGAGAGTATTTCTTAGCAATGTATGCTAATCCTTTGGTGAATAAACTGAAGGTTGAAGAAGAATCTAAAAACTAGTTTAGAATACTATAAAGATAAAAAACCACTGTTATTGAGCAGTGGTTTTGTTTTTATTCTTTCAGATTTTTATTTGGATTTCGACATGGAGTCTACTTCTATAATTGCATCTGTAAACGCTTTTGGAGCTTCCTGTGGTAAATTGTGTCCAATTCCTCCCGTTAAGGTATGGTGCACATATTGGCCTGTAAATCTAGATGCATAACTTTCCGGTGCAGGAAATGCGGCTCCGTTGGCATCACCTTCCAGAGTAACGGTTGGAACTGTAATCGATGGAGATTTTGCCAGTTGGGCTTCAAGCGCATCGTATTGTTTTTCTCCTTTAGCTAATCCCAGACGCCAGCGGTAATTGTGAATTACAATATCAACGTGGTCAGGATTATCAAATGCTTTCGCAGAACGCTCGTAGGTCTGGTCATCAAAAGTCCATTTTGGGGAAGCCGTTTTCCATATCAATTTGTTAAATGATGTAGTATTCGCTTTGTAACCTTTATACCCTCTTTCTGTTGAAAAATAATACTGATACCACCATAAAAATTCAGCATTGGGTGGCAAAGGTTTTTCGTTTGCCTTAGGGCTTCCTATTAAATATCCGCTTACAGCCACCAAACCTGTACAGCGTTCAGGCCACAGTGCTGCCATAATATCTGCTGTTCTTGCCCCCCAGTCAAAACCGCCAATGATTGCTTTATCAATTTTCAAGGCATCCATAAAAGCAATGATATCCAATGCAACAGCACTCTGCTGACCGTTTCGTTTGGTATCCGGTGAGACAAAGGTAGTGGTTCCATAGCCTCTTAAATAAGGGACTAATACACGGTAACCTTTTTCGGCAAGTATAGCGGAGGACTCTTCAAAACTATGGATATCATAAGGCCATCCATGAAGAAGGATCACAGGTTTTCCATTGGCCGGACCTACTTCTGCATATCCAACGTTCAACAGCCCGGCTTTGATTTGCTTTGTATTCTGGAAAGCGGAAGTAACAGCTGTATTTTCCAGATCTTTTTCACCAGTAGTATATTTCTGTGCTTTTAAAGACAAAAGCCCCATTCCCATCAAAATAAACAGGGATAAAATGGATTGTATTTTTTTACTGAAGTTCAATGTAGTATTCATAATAGTGATGTTTTGTGATGGTAAAATTATGATAAAGCATAAACCGAAATAAGAACAACTACTTTGAACAGGTCATATTGAATGGTAAATACTGATTTTCGGGCGGTAAACCGGACAGCTTCCCTACTCTTCTTCACTGGTTTTACTTTCAAAAGAAAGGATTCCTGATGAATAAAAAAGTACCACATCTGATAAAAACCTCATGATAATCATTCTATTAAGAGTAAAATTGCTTATATTTAATTAGATATATACAAAGAATTGTCATGTTGTAAAAGGCAGGATAATTGCAATAATCTACGAAATCACACAAAATAAGACTTATGAATGTACAGTTAGACCCACAATCTAAGACTGAAGAGAATGCTGTTGATCATTTCCGTTCAGATGTTTTGAACGGGCTCCAGAATACTCCTAAAAAATTATCTTCAAAATATTTTTATGATAAGATCGGTGATCATCTTTTTCAGCAAATCATGGCCATGCCTTCCTATTATCTGACCCGTTGTGAACTGGATATTTTCAAAAATAAAACAGATGAACTTATTGATCTGCTTATTCCCGGAAACGAACCTTTTGACCTGATTGAATTAGGGGCAGGAGACGCCATAAAATCGACCTACTTACTTGAACAGCTGATCAGGAAAGGCATTAACTTTACTTACATGCCGATTGATATCTCAGGAAATATTCTTTCCATACTCCACAAAAAACTAAGCAGTCAGCTTCCGGAAATGAAAATTGCCTGTCTGGAAGGAGATTATTTTGAAATGCTTCAAAAAGCCGCTTCCTTATCGGACCGGAGAAAAGTTGTTTTATTTTTAGGAAGTAATATCGGGAATATGACTCCTGAAGAAGCTGAAGACTTCTGTCTGCATCTGAATAGCAATCTATCCCCAAAAGATCGTGTATTGGTAGGATTTGACCTCAAGAAAAATCCGCATATTATTCTGGAGGCTTATAATGACAAAGAAGGAATTACCGCTTCTTTCAATCTTAATCTTCTTACCCGCATCAACAATGAACTGGGTGGTAATTTTGATGTGAAGCAATTTCAGCATTACCAGACTTATGATCCTGTTACCGGAGCCTGCAGAAGTTTTCTGATCAGCCTTATCAGCCAGGATGTGACGATTGACAATACAAAGATTTCTTTTGAAGAAAACGAACTTATCGACATGGAAATCTCCCAGAAATTCTCTCCTGAAAAGATCAGGGAATTGGGCGAAAAATCAGGTTTTACCATCACAGGAGAGATCAAAGATGCTAAAAAATGGTTTGTAGATAGCATCTGGCAGGTAAAATAAAAAGAGATGATACACGCAGCACATCTGCAAAAGTGAAAAAATAAAACATCCTTATTTCATTGAAATTCAATCATTAAAAACTAAAAAACATGACACCAGAGATCATCACAAAAGATATTACTAAAAAGTATCAGGACATCCGCAGACGTTCTGAAGAAATCTGTGCTCCGCTGGAAATCGAGGATTATGTAGTACAGCCGATTGTAGATGTAAGCCCTCCGAAATGGCATCTTGGTCATACCACCTGGTTTTTTGAGACTTTCATTCTTACCCCGCATTTTCCGGATTACAAGGTTTTTGATCCTCAGTATAATTTTGTTTTCAACAGCTACTATGAGACCATCGGAGCAAGGGTGATCCGGACCGATCGTGGAAACCTCAGCCGTCCTTCCGTTTCAGAGGTGTATCAATATCGAAAATATGTAGATGAGCATATGGAAGCTTTTCTTGAAAGTTCATTTCTAACAGAAGCTCTTGAACCGCTTTTGGAACTGGGGTTGAATCATGAGCAGCAGCACCAGGAATTATTAATCACAGACATTAAATATATTTTAGGACATAATCCGCTTTTCCCTGCCTATACAAAAGAAGAAAAACCCAGACAAAACAACTCTGACGATCTGGAAATTCTCAGGTTTTCCGAAGGAGTTTATGAAATTGGATATAAAGGAGATGGATTTTGCTTTGATAATGAATTAGGAAGGCATAAAGTATATCTTACAGACTTTGAAATTGCCAACCGTCTCGTCACCAATAGTGAATATTTAGAATTTATGAAAGCAGGCGGATATGAAGATTTCAGACACTGGCATGCGGAAGGATGGGACTGGGTGAAACAGAATGCTGCAAAATCTCCACTATACTGGCATTATATCGATAATAAATGGATGTATTATACCCTCAACGGATTACAGGAAATAGACCCTGATGCTCCATTGTGCCACATCAATTTTTATGAAGCCTCTGCTTTCGCCTCCTGGAAAGGAATGCGTCTGCCCACTGAAGAAGAATGGGAAACAGCTTCAGATTATTTTGAATGGGGAACACGCTGGGAATGGACGAATTCTGCTTATCTGCCTTATCCTCATTTTAAGAAGGAAGCAGGCGCTGTAGGTGAATACAACGGAAAATTCATGATCAATCAAATGGTTTTAAGAGGAGCTTCGGAAGCCACTCCGCCAGGGCACAGCAGAAATACCTACCGTAATTTTTTTCAGCCTAATTTAAAATGGCAGTTCACAGGAATCAGACTTGCTCAGTAATTTTTTACCGATGATCACAGTAGAATCAATTTCAAAGAGTTTTAACGGAAAAAAGGCAGTAGATCAAATTTCTTTTCAGGCACTTGATCAGGAGATTCTTGTTCTTTTAGGAACCAGCGGGTGCGGGAAAACGACCACGCTTAAAATGATCAACCGTCTCATAGAGGCAGATTCCGGAAATATTTTCATAGATGGCAAAAACATCCGTGATCAGAAAGCTGAGGAACTGAGAATGGGAATTGGTTTTGTTATGCAGCATTCAGGGTTATTTCCCCATTATACGATTCAGCAAAATATTGCGGTAGTTCCTGAGCTATTGAAATGGGACAAAAAGAAAACAGAAAGAAAAACGCATGAGCTTTTGGCCAAACTCCACCTTTCCGAAGAGGTACTTTCCCGATTTCCGCACGAGTTGAGCGGCGGACAACAGCAGCGGGTAGGTATTGCAAGAGCATTGATTGCTGATAACCCTGTTCTGCTGATGGATGAACCTTTCGGAGCGCTTGATAATATTACCAAGGCTGATATTCATTCGGAATTTAAATCTTTGGAAGAACTTAAAAATAAAACCATCATATTGGTTACTCACGATGTACAGGAAGCTTTTGAGCTGGGACATAGGATTTGTCTGATGGATCAGGGAAAAATTGTACAGACTGGTATTCCCAGGGAAATGCTTTACCATCCTGAAAATGACTTTGTGCATGATTTTTTTGCTAAAAACCGTCTTTTATTAGAGTATAAAGTAACATCGTTACATCACATCAGCCCGTTTCTTACACCAGAAAATGTATACTACAGACCAAACGGTATGGGTAGTACAAGTGTCTGGGATATTTTACAGCAATTGAGTTCTGATCACCAAAACGCCGGAGTATATGAGGAAGTGATCAGAGCGTTTAATCAGTATAGAAAATCACAGATGGTATGACGCAGCAACAGAGTCTCTGGCAATTTATTGCGGAACAGCACGAGAAGTTGACCACCCAGATCATTCAGCATCTTGGGCTTACCTTTTTGTCCCTGCTTCTGGCTATCATTGTTGGAGTACCTTTAGGAATACTGATTTCCAGAAAAAAGAAGCTTTCCAGCCCGGTGCTGGGTATCGCTGGTATTTTACAGACTATTCCGAGTATTGCATTGCTGGGATTTATGATTCCTGTTTTAGGTATTGGTCCGAAGCCTGCCATTGCCGCTTTATTGATTTATGCTCTTCTTCCCATTATCCGGAATACCTATACCGGAATTACAGGAGTAGATCCGGCAGTGATTGAGGCAGCGAAGGCCATGGGAATGAACAGAAGCCAGCTTCTTTTTAAAGTGAAACTTCCTTTGGCCATGCCGGTTATCATTGCTGGTATCAGAACCGCAGCTGTTATTAATGTTGGAGTGGCTACTCTGGCCTCTTTTGTGGCAGCAGGTGGTTTGGGAGAGTTTATCTTCGGAGGAATTTCGCTCAACAATACGAATATGATTCTGGCTGGAGCCATTCCGGCGGCATTATTGGCTGTTTTTCTGGATCAGGTTATTGCCATGATTCAGAAATCGGGTTACCGGTTCTTTCAAAAACTGAAATATATTCTTCCTGTTATCCTTATTATTCTGGGGATAGGATATCTTCTGATTTTTGGGTCACACCGGACGATTAAAGCGGGTTTTACACCGGAATTTATGGGAAGACAGGATGGTGATATCGGGCTTCGTTCTGTATACGGACTTAATGTGAATCCTCTTGTGGTAAGTGATGCGATTATGTATAAGGCTGCTTATGAGAATGAACTGGATCTGATCAGCGGATATTCTACAGACGGCAGAATCAAAGCTTATGATCTGTATGTACTGAATGATAATAAAAAAATATT
The DNA here is from genome assembly GCF_047345655.1 of Chryseobacterium sp. T20. NCBI lineage: Bacteria > Pseudomonadati > Bacteroidota > Flavobacteriia > Flavobacteriales > Weeksellaceae > Chryseobacterium > Chryseobacterium sp. T20. The sequence goes on along the minus strand of NZ_JBLFDU010000002.1, from coordinate 681,392 downwards.
TCCCCCTTATTATGCTGCTCCCATCATCAAAACCAAGACTCTGAAGAAATTTCCGGAATTGGAAAAAACCTTAAACCTACTGGCTGGAAAGTTCAGTGATTCTATCATGACGGATCTGAATTACAGAGCTGATCATCTCCATCAAACCCCGGAAAAGATTGCAAAGGAATTTCTCATCAGAAATAATCTGTATAAAAGCCCAGGAAAAAGAAATTCCGGGACTGTAAGAATTGGTTCAAAAATCTTTGGAGAACAATATATTCTCGCAGAAATGTATACCCTGCTTATTGAAGGATACACAGATTATAAAGTGGAAACGAAAACAGGTTTAGGAGGAACAAAAATATGTTTTGATGCCTTAATGAATGATGCCATAGATTTCTATCCTGAATATACGGGAACAGGGCTTCTGGTGCTTTTAAAGCCAACAGCAGAGACCATCAGAAATGTTTCCAAAAGTCCCGGTGCAACCTATCAGTATGTGAATGCAGCGTTTGAAAAACAATATGGGATTCAATGGCTGAAACCGTTGGGGTTTAACAATGCTTATGCTCTGATGATGCGGAGAAAACAGGCTGAAGAGCTTCATATCAAAAGTATATCTGATCTTTCCCATTATTTTGATCAATAGTCTTTTGAAAACAATCAGTTTTTTCAAAAATAGTATCTTCGTATCTTAAAAAATTTGACAAAATGAAGAAAATACTATTGCTGGCTTCGGTTGTATTTGTTCTCCAATCATGTGTAGTAAGAACGGCAACAAAAGTAGTATCAGGCGCAGTAAACTTAAGTTATAAAGCGGTAAAAGGAACTGTAAACGGAATCAGCTGGGCCGTAAGCAAAGCGAAAGGAAAAATTGATGAAGACCGTGTGGACGGTACATGGAAAGTCGTAGGTGTCTATCGTGGTTCTTTTGAGGATTTTTCAAAAGATCAGAATCCTGATGGTTCATTTACTTCTGAATGTACGGAAGGTTTTGATCAGATTATTTTCAAGGCTAAAAAATCTAAATTCAAGCCTGTACATTGCAGCACACAGGATGAAGATTGGGTAAAATATTCCATGGAATTTGGAAAAAATCCTTCAACGAAAGAAAAGGAAAACTATATTGAGTACAATTCCAACAATTATATTTCTGTAATCGATGTTACTAATAAAACTATGGTTCTGGAAGGCAATCTGATGCCCAAATTAGGATTTTCCGGAGCTAAATTATATCTCCTTGAGAAAGTAAAATAAAAATACAGAGGGTGAGGTTATTTCAAAAACTGCTCTGCAATAAAATAACCTCCTCCTACAACCAATAATGGCAGTGCTATTGAAATCAGGATTAAAGGCCAGGCAAAAATTCTGAAATAGGTATATAAACTTACTGAGGAAGGATCTTCAGGATCATAGATCACAGTCTCTGTTTCCCCAACGGCCAATGCTGAGGGATTGGTTCCTTCCGCCAGTTCAAAAGTATGTTCCATATTATTTCGGGCCTGGAAGGTAAAGAGAGGGCTGAATACTGTTCCATCCGAATCGTCGTATTCCCTCAATGAGGTAACGGTAGCTGTAGCCTTTTCAGCTTTGTTTAAGAATGAAAGAGTACTTCTGAAGCTCAGCAATGACGCCACAAACAGAATGATTCCTGCTCCCAGAATGATATAATATTGCCACATAGCTTTCGTTTTATTTCTGTTCATAATAGAGTATCCTGGAAACAAATACAGACCTATTGCATTTATTCCCAGATTGATACCCCGAATATACAAAGATTTTCATTGCATAAGGATTATCTGGTTTCTATCTCAACAATCTTCTTCCCGTCCTTTCCCAGATAATGATGAACTAATTTTTCATAGGCTTTATAACCGTCATCCACATTGGTAAATATCACAATTCCCTTTCCTGACTTGGGTAATATAATAGTAATGCACTGTGTCCCTTTATCAGCTCCGCTGTGCGATAAGGCATAATCACCATTTCCAAGGTCATATATTTCGAATCCCAATCCGAAATATTTATTCTCTTTTGTTTTAACCTGCTTTTTGATCATTTCCTGAAAAATTTCTGATTTCAGATTTTTCCCTTTCATAACACTGATCATAAAATTCCCGTAATCTTCTATCGTGGAATGAAGGTCATCCGCGGCATTGGCTGTATTACTTTTTTCGATGAGGTAAGCTTCCCCTTTTTCATTATATCCTGTTACAAATCTTGCTTCATCAGTCTTTTTATCCCAAATGTAACTGGTATCCTTCATTTTGAGAGGCTGGAAGATGAGTTCCTGTGCCAGCTGCTCCAACGTTTTTCCAAACTTCTTTTCCAGTGCTTTCCGAAGGTATTCAAACCCTTCTCCTGAATATTGGTATTGGGTGCCGGGATCAAACTGAAAATTAAGCTTCTTATCTGTATTCATCCATCTCCAGTTTGGGAAACCTGTCTGGTGACTCAGGATCATTCTGGTGGTTAATTTTTTATATCTCGGATCGTTGGCAATATCAGGATCTATCCAATAAGTATCAAGAGGTTCATCCAGTTTCCACTTGCCTGAACTTATCAGACGTAAGGCTACCATTGCTGTAACAGGTTTGGTGAGTGAGGCTACATTAAATAAGGCATTATGAGGTGCTGAAATTCCTTTCCTGATCTCGCCAAAAACTTTTACTTGCTGTAATTTTCCACCTTCGATAATTCCTAATCCCAGCGTTGGAATATTGTTTTCTCTCAACCAGCTTTGCATGGACTGATCGTTATCAAACATGGTTTCACTATCGGTAGTCTGCTTCGGATGATGATTAAAGCTCAATGAATTTTTAAGCTTCCACTCATTATTTTCCAGCATCCATAAATGGGTAAATTTTGCTTCTCCCACTAGTTTCTCGGCTTGGCTCCCCATCTTTTCATAAAACAAGTGATCTCCATTCTGAATGGCAGCATAGATCTTCCCGTCTTTATACATGGGATAAACTTCTGTGCTTTTATCAACCAGGACTCTTTTTATCTGATAAGTTTCCGGAGATTTGCACAATCCGTTTTTAAAATCAATGATAAAATTTTTCCTGTCCTCGAAACCTCCTTTATCGTGATAAAATTCAAAGTTGTCACTCAACAGATTTTCCATCTGCTGTATGTTGCAGGTATTGTAGCCCACAGAAAAAAACAGGCTGTCTTTCGACATAATGGTTTTATAAAGAGGATCTGTTTTTTCTGTTTGTGCCTGCATAACACTCATGAACAGCATAAAAAAAGGAAGGCTCAATCTTGAAAACTTTGTCATTGTTATTTTTTTGACAAAGATTCAATTTCCTTTCGTTTTTCTGCTAAAAATGAACCCGACAAAAACCCGACAAAGTCATGACAGGTTTTATATCATGCTGAATTTCAGTCTGAAATAGAGTTTTTTATTCTTATCTATTTCGGCGGCATTGCGAAGGATAATAAACACATTGGAAAGCACAATCAGGATCATCAGGATCAGGGTAAACTGTTTTCCGAACTTTAAAAAGATGCCGAGCATGAAGGTAATAGGTGCCATCACTGTCCAGATCATCTGAACCGAAATAATCTGTCTGGCCAGACTGTTTCTCTGCTTCATACTATGCATGAGAATAAGCGGAACAAAAATGTTCAGTGGCGGTAAAAGGGTAAAGATGAGTGAGGAAAGATTAATGATTTTAATGTATGAATAATTGACTGGAGCTTCCTCTTCTCTTGCTTCTATTTCAAACTCATCTATTTCTGAAATTGCTGTCGGCTGATCCTGCTGCAATTCAATCTCTTCTATTTCCAAAGCCTGTGCCAGTGCTCTTAACGTATGTCCTTTAGGTTCTGTTCCGGATTCTATCCTTTGAATGGTTCTTACGGAAATCTTGGATTGTTCTGACAGTTCTTCCTGGGTCAGATTTTTTTGTTCTCTTATGGCTTTTAGCTTGGACATCGTTTGGGATATTCTGAAAAAAATGTTTTGGCTAATTTACAGTTTTCCTTATTAAAATTTTTTCTTACCTCCGCTGATGTTTAAATTATTATTCATATAAAAAATAAGTGTATTTTTATTCAAAAATAACTTTCTATTTGTCAGTCATTTACAAACATTAACACCAGATCAGCTTATGGAAAATACAATATCCAAATCCGAAATCAGGAAGAATATTGCTACTTATCTGATTCTTACCCTGCTTTTCTGTCTTCCTGTCTATTATATGTGTATCCGTACAGGAAAACTTGGCGGCGGAATGATCTCTTATGCAACAATTGTCATGTGGTGTCCTGCTATTGCTGCATTTCTTACCTGTCGTATCCGGAATATCCCGATTTCTTCTCTGGGATGGAAATGGGGACTGACAAAGTACCAGATCATGGCCTATTGTATTCCTATTCTTTACAGTTTAGTTCCTTACCTCATCATCTGGATCAGTGGAGCTGGTGGTTTTTATAATCATGAATTTGTCGCAGAAATTGGCAAAGGAATGGGCTGGAATCTTTCAGATGGTCTCACAATCATTCTGTATGTTATTCTGATGAGCAGTTTTGGCATGGTACGTTCAGTAGGCTCTGCATTAGGGGAAGAAATAGGCTGGCGTGGTCTTCTGACTCCTCAGCTGGCCAAAATGAATTCTTATACCGCTACTTCTCTTTGGATGGGCGTGATATGGTCAATCTACCATTACCCTCTCCTGCTTTTTTCCAATTATAATACAGGTGGACCTAAATGGCTGGCTCTTCTATGTTTTACGGTTATGATATTTGCAGCCTGTTTTATTTTCACCTGGTTAAGGTTAAAATCCGGGAGTTTATGGACAGGTGTTATTTTGCATGCCAGTCATAACCTTTTTATACAGTCTATTTTTACTCCTCTTACTGTAGATACGGGAAATACGAATTATTATATTGATGAGTTTGGTATTGCGCTGCCTATTGCAACAGCTGTTGTGGCTTATTTCTTCTGGAGGAAGAGGAAAGAACTGGATCAGGATCGTCCACTTTCAGCATAACCTGTTTATCAAAAAGACAGCCTTTTATTGAAAGGGCTGTCTTTTTGATATCTTATTAATTTTGAAAAATCTATTCCGGAGCAATGACTTCAATAAGTCGTATTCTACTGAGTAAACCTTGAAATACATCCTGAGTATCCCTGCTCTCCCCTAACGAAATACTTAATCCCTCTCCTTCCTTATCTTCATTTTTAAGGCCTATTCTACCTGCTTTTTGGCCTTCACTGTTATTTATTTCTTCAAACGGTATTTCGTTATTCTCAAACCATGATTTAATTTTTGCTACCGCAGAATTACTATTCTTTGATGTTCTTTGTAAAACTAACTGCTCTGGCTTTTCAAAGAATTCTTTAACATTATTCTTCAATACAAACTGCACGAGAAATTTAAACTGATGCTTATCAGGTCTCGCATACCATCGGGCCTGACTGTATCCGCCCAAATGGTGACGAACGGGTATCTCATTCGGGATGTTATTGTTGGCAAATACCCTTGTATTCATTATTTCATGATGGAAAGTAAGATCAGTTTTAATATTTCTACCCTCTGCCCTATATTCAGCCCATTCACTTATTCCTTTAAACTCTGTTTCTCCCATTGTTCTGTAGAATGTCATCGTATCAGGACTGCCATCTGTTCCATTTCCCAATACACCAAGTCTTTGCCTCATAAATTCTTTACTTTTACTTCCGCTATCCCATCTTCTTTCATGAAATTTTTTGATAAAAAACAATTGCTGCAAATCCCGATATACAGAAGATGTAATCACCTGGGTATTCATAATGATATTAACTTCATGCCTTTCCTTTTCGCTGACATCCCCATACTTTTTTTTTCTTTCATTTTCATATTTGTCACTTTCCCACTGATCATGGTTAAATTTATAGTCTCCTTCAGATAGATAATCTGCATTATAAATGTCAAGTACCTGAATAATATCTTTTATATCTCCTCCCATCAGCTCCAGGGTTTCCAGCATCTTGCTTTCGTTTTTCCTGCTGTTTATAAAGTAGGTATTGAAGACCTCCTGCACAGTCATTGCTTTTATCTTTCCGTTTTTCAGCCTGATTCCTATCTTAGCTTTGTCATTTGTCCCTTTTGCACTGAAAAACAAATTGTTGTATTTTCCTACAATGCTCATAATAGTTTTATTTAAGGTTATTTATTTGATTTCTGGAGTTTACACCAATATTAATGACACAAATTTCTGCGGAAACATTCTGACTCGTTAAAGGGGAAAAACCCATTTTCAGAAATTCAGGGTTTACCCTTATTTACAGGTAATGTATTTGTTTATTTCATTCATTAAGTTCTCAGATATCATAAAGAGTTATTATTAAAATTTCACTCATAGGAGAATTCCCTTATTTTTTAAAATTCCGTTTTTTCCCTTAATGAAGATTTATTTTGTTTGATGAAATTTGTATCAGACAAAAGAGATCAACAATCTCATAGTCAACATTTAATTTTAAAAAAAATAGTAACCCATTAAAACCAGAATATGGCAGAAACAGTAAACACCCAGACTACAGATGCAGTAACGCAGACTAACGTTACGGTACTTGGTGAGTCTCCCGCACAGGCTATGAGTATGCTTTACCAGATGGCCACGCATGCCAGTGGAATTTCCATTCAGAATTCTGTGACAAACCAGCAGAACTTGAACCAGCTCAACCCTGCGATTGTTGCAGATGCCATTAAAATTTTAAAAGGATAATTTAAAACCTTACCATCATGAGTGAACACAACAGTGAAACCCAACAATCCCAGGCAGCCAATGCTACCACTCCGGCGGAGAAAGCTGTAGTATTTGTGAACAGTGAGGTATTGGCTCCGCCTAAAGCTTCTCCAATGACCGGAGTAACCAAAGTAATGATAGAACAGTCTACAGGAATGATGGTTCAGGATTTACAGTCATTCTTAAAAGGATTTGAGCAGGTAGGTTTGATTGCATTAAGCAGATTGGCCAATAATCTCCTGACCTACGGAACGACTTTCGGGCCGGCTCCGGGCAGTAAAGAGACCTCTGTTCAGATGGCTGAAAATATTCAAGGTCAGGATGCAGGAAAAGGCAATGAAATGATGAAAGACTTATTCAAAATGGTAAGTGATTATGCTGAAGTAAAGGCTAAGATTTCCAATACTATTTATAATGTCAATACGCTTCCTGTTTCAGAAGCCCTTCCTCCTCCCCCATCTTATACGGAAGTTTCTCCTGAAAATGACGAATCTGAAAAAAAAAACGAGTAGATCCGGTTCCGGAAGAAGTCTCATCAGAAAAAGAAAGTATGAGAAAAAGCTTTATAACGGCTGATCATGGGGGAAAATTAGTATTAAAGTCGGTTAAACTGACACAGCCACTCGTAAAACCAGAGATTAAAGAAGCGGTAATTTCTTCTATAGAAACGGAAGTTAATCCCAAGAAAAAAACAATAATAGCCCAACTCATTGAAAAAATTAAAATAAATAAGAGATGAATTACTCCTCAGCAACCAAACCTGCCAAGATTTTAAATCTGGAAAGTTTAAATGATTTGAATGAAAGACTTTATCTGACCAGAAGCAATGATATTCTTTATCCGAATCCCAAAAGTGCAGATACCAAAAAGAATGATCCTCATGCGGAACGTTTTATCTTTAATCTTCAGACATCGGATATTAATGTTCAGCCTTCCATAAGACTGGTGAACTGTGTCAACAGATTAGGGAAAAGATACAATCATTATCAGTGTTTTGTGGTAGAACCTAAGGATCAATCAACGGGAATAGCCGTGATTATGATCAAACTGGACGATCCGAAAGCTTTTTACTGCAATGTGAGAATTTTACCTCTTACCACCTTAAGTGAAATTGCTTCTCCGGAACTGGATTCCAAACTTCTGACCATCAATCTTGAAAAATCAAAATGTATACTCAAAACCGATATTACGATTACACCTTCTAATACAGGGGAAGCGCAGTATTCGGTGCATGATGTGGATGTATCAGCTATTTCGGAACTGGTAAGCCAGGATGAAATCATAGAATTAAAAAGAGAGCTGGAATTCCAGGCTTCCAAACTGATTGCCCATTATTTTCAGGAAATCCTGAGTATTATCGTACACGAAACTACTCCAAATAACGGTACACCACCCGTGATTCCTGATGATTATGTCCTGACTCTTCCTCCCAACCAGCTTAAAGAAATGTTGTCGGCCAGTGCCATTTCAGCCTGTATTGCCCTGGAGATTACCGGCTACAATGTAGTGAAAGAAATCAACCGTGACTGGAGATCTGCTGCTGCATTTATTAATTATCTGCTGTAGTAATTATCTATTCATACCTTATAAAAACAAGATGTATGCACAGAAAAAACCGTAAGAAAACTCCCGCTCCCAGGCCACCTGTGCCTGTGACAGAACCTGAAATGGTAGAAAAAGAAATCATGCCTTTTGTTTTAAGACATGAAGATGAAATCATCAGTTATATCAAGGACAAAGCCATCAAAGAGACTATGAAGTCACTGGCTCCTCTTCTTGAAAAACTGGAAGAAGCTGTAAAACAACATGAAGCAGCTCCTGTTCCTGTCGCCCCTCCACCACCACCTGAAACTCCTGTGATGAATTATGAAGAACAGCTGAAAAAACTACAGGAAGCCTCTACCGCAAAAGTAAAGGAGAAAGAACTTAAAATAATGGAACGGATGAATAAGCTGAATACAAGATTGGGTAATATCCAAACTTAGAACCACCAAAATCAATGAATATGAACGAAATTGATACAATCGTTACCGGAATGTCTACTGCTGTACCTCAGACTATTTCCGCACAGGTAAGCGCACACTCCACGGGACAGATGCAAATTAACTCTGCATTGAACCAGCAAAGGAATGCCATAACCGGCATCAGCCATTATGTAATGGGATTAAAAAAAATGAGTCCAAAAAATATAAAGCTCAAGCAAATGGAGGCCATTAAAAAAGAACGTTTTTAATCCAGCTCTCTGAAAACTACGGATGCGGTTTATTTCCCTGCAAAGATGAAATCCGGTGCCCTCAGCATAATACAATCAGGTCAACATTTATTTTCGCACCGCCTTTCAAATACTATCAATGCCCAAAAGCAATCATTCAGAATCCGTCTTTAGCCCAAAGGAATCCGGCATTGTCAGTATACCTGCAGCAGGAATTTATTTTTGAGACAGATATTAAAAATAAAGACCGCATCCTTTTATAAAAAATAGGGTTTAAACTCGCGCAGATTTTACAGATAAGGTTTCAACCATTGTATTCAGAGCCACCCTTCAGATCCAATATATTCATAACCTGTTAATACCAATGCTTTTGAAATATATTCATCTGCAGGATCTGTGGTGAGTTTAAAACTTAAACATAAAACTAGTTTACCTCAATAATTTATTAACCGAGATCAGATCTCAAAAAAACAATTACAATTATGCCAGTTAATGAACAAATCACAGACGCAGTAACACAATCGAACGTAAAAGTAGTAGGAGAATCTCCTGCAATGGCTTTGGCCAACGTGTATCAATCTGCAGCACATTCTACAGGAATCATGTTTGAAAATGCGGTAAATACGCAAAATCAACAGAATATTTTAGGCCAGGCAGCAACCACTCAGGGTATTCTGCAAATCTATAGCCTGGATACTGTAGCAGACGCAGTTTCTATTGCGAAGATCCTTAAGCCTTAATTTTTAAGCTATTTGATCCAAGTAATACCCTCAACCGGAAAGCCCGGTTGTTTTTAACCTAATAAACCTTACTCATTATGCCAGTTAATGAACAAATCACAGACGCGGTAACGCAGTCCAACGTAAAAGTAGTAGCAGAATCTCCTGCAATGGCGTTAAGTAATGTGTATCAATCTGCTGCACATTCTACAGGAATTATGTTTGAAAATGCAACGAACGCTCAGAATCAACATAATATTGTTACCCAGGCAGCCACTACTCAGGGTGTGACCCAAATCTACAGTAAAGATACCATCGCTGATGCGCTTTCTATTGCTAAAATTCTTAAACCTTAAACCCATTCTGCAGACCGCAGATAAATTAACCCGCCGGAAAACCCGGTTATTTTAACCCAAATAAACAATAATCATTATGCCAGTAAACGAAAAAATCACAGACGCAGTAACTCAATCCAACGTAAAAGTAGTAGCAGAATCTCCTGCAATGGCTCTAAGTAACGTGTATCAATCTGCAGCACATTCCACAGGAATTATGTTTGAAAATGCAATCAATACGCAAAACCAACAGAATATTGTTACTCAGGCAGCCACTACACAAGGAGTAACTCAAATCTACAGCCTGGATACGATAGCCGATGCGGTTTCTATTGCTAAAATCCTTACTCCGTAATCCCTTTTTGCCAACAGCTTATATCCTTATCCGAACATCCGGAAAATCCGGTTGTTTTTTAAACCAAAATAAACAATAATCATTATGCCAGTAAACGAACAAATCACAGACGCAGTAACGCAATCGAACGTAAAAGTAGTAGCAGAATCTCCTGCAATGGCTATGGCCAACGTATATCAATCAGCAGCACATTCTACAGGGATCCTGTTTGAAAATGCAGTGAACACTCAAAATCAGCAAAATATTGTTACACAAGCTGCAACGACACAAGGTATTGCACAGATCTACAGCCTTGATACGGTTGCTGATGCAGTTTCTATTGCTAAAATTCTTAATCCTTAATTCGTTTTTGCGAATAGCTTAAATACCATTATCCGAACAACCGGAAATTCCGGTTGTTTTTTAACCCAAATAAACAATAATCATTATGCCAGTAAACGAACAAATCACAGATGCAGTAACGCAATCGAACGTAAAAGTAGTGGGAGAATCTCCTGCAATGGCTCTTGCCAACGTATATCAATCTGCTGCCCATTCTACAGGAATTATGTTTGAAAATGCAGTGAATGCACAAAACCAACAGAACATCTTAGGTCAGGCAGCCACTACACAAGGTGTTATCCAGATCTACAGCCTGGATACTGTGGCAGATGCAGTTTCTATTGCTAAAATTTTACATCCTAAATTATAGTGTTTTTAGATTTCTTGTTATCAGGGAGTGCATTAATGTGCTCCCTGATTCTTTTTGGATCAAACTATTTATCAAACAATACAATCTCATCCGGATCTATCACCTTATTCTGTACGGCATAAATAACAAGTCCGGCCATATTTTTCACTCCGGTTTTGATCATCAAATTGGTCTTGTGAGTTTCTACCGTTTTGGGTGAAATAAACAATGAATCTGCAATTTCTTTGGTACTCAGTTGTTGACAAACCAATCTTAAAACATCGATTTCTCTTTCTGTGAGTTCATTTCTTGAAAACGCATGAAACTCCGGAAGCTTATTGGAAAGCTGGGTTCTCATGACATCAATCTGGTCATTGGAAAAATAATGTCCTGTATGATAAACGGTTTTGATAACCGACAACAATTCTTCGAGTTCAATTTCTTTGGGTAAAAAAGCATGAGCACCCATTTTCAGCATCTGCCCCATGAATGAACGACGGTAGAAACTGGAAAGAACAATGATTTTTGTTTCGGTTTCTTTTTTGGCAAGTTCCGCCATGACTTCAAGGCCATCTCCATTGGTCATCCTCAGATCCAGAATGAGAATATCAAAGGTTACAGAATCCTGTTCCGCGAGAAACTGATATCCATTTGTAGCGGTCAGAACCACCTGATAATCTCCTTTATTTTCAATATAATTTTTCAAAAGCTGTACAAACAGCAGGTCATCATCTACAATTCCGATTTTAATTTTTGAGTGTTCCATGTTTATTTTTTATTGTAATACCATACAGGCAATGAATTTTGTACCTTTTTCAGGCTGTGTCTTAAGTTTATAAATTGCTTTAATTTTTTGTGCTCTGGACTGAATATTCCTCAGTCCAATACCTCCTGATTGTTTTTCAATGGCGAATCCACGACCGTTATCTTCTATGGTTAGTATCAAATAGTTCAGAGAGATTCTTAAGGAGACATCCACTCTTGTGGCCTCAGCATGTTTTAAAATATTGGTGATCAGTTCCTGAATAATTCTGAAAAGGTTCAGTTTTACGGGATTACTGATGGTTGTCCTTATCGTCATATGGCGGAAAATAACCTCTATATTTTTATTGATCTGATCAAGATAATCTGCAATTAAATCTTCCAGCTCTATCTCATCGAGATCAGGCGGTGTAAGATTATGAGATAACTCCCTTATCAGCTGCATTGATCTTTTTAAATCATGATTAAGATCTTCCGGTTTTTTATCATTGAGATTCAAACGGATAAGATTCAATTGTGAAATAATATTATCATGAAGTTCTTCTGCCAGCCGTTCTCTGTCCTGTTCCTGCCAAAGCAGCATGTTGTCCCAATATTCATTTTTTGAATTCCGGACCAAACGGGAAACTTTCTGTTTATTTTTCCTTATGCTTTTTAAATAACTAATCACTAACAACGTAACGAATAATGTTGTTAAAGAAAACAATCCAATACCGATCCATATCCATAGAACTATCTGATCCTGATTTTCCCAACGCCACATCCCAGATTAATAAATGCTATATAAAAAGACAATAGTAAGATCCCTCTAAAAAGCCAGATAGGTGCTACCCAACTCAGATGATTGCTGATTAAAAAATTAAAGGTAGTGGATATGATACATTCTATAGAAAAAAACAGGAAAACAAGGATGTTCACAATAAACATATCCCTGTCTGCCCTGCCTTCCCTGATGATTTTCATAAAATAAGAGGCGGCATAGCTACAAATAATAATACTGGTGATAATATTGGAATAAAAAGTAATCCGTGTATCGTCTTGCACATATAACAGATTAGTAATCAGTGCCAATATAGCATAACAATAGATCATCCATCTTAATTTAAGGGAAAGCTGGATATAATAATGGTTATAAATCACCGTAAGAATCATCAAACCAAAAAACTGACTTAATGTATAATTGTAGATATTAAGTGTATTTAATTTCATCAGCCGGTCCGTTAAGTCCGTCAGCTCCAGCATCAACTCTCCTGAGAGGAGTATAATCACAGGAAGTTTTGTTTTGATCCCTTCTTTTATCAGTACAATCAATCCGGTACATAAGACCAGATTAATCATAATTTGTAAATACAGGGATAGGCTGTTATACGAAAACACTGGTGCTTTGCTTCAGAAGTTGATAATCATTAAGAGTATCAATAATCGTAAAAGGAGGCCTTGGTGTAGAATAATTTTCAGCAGTCTCGCTCATATGATTAATGGCCAGACTTTTCACGGTAATGATTTCGATATGATAAGGGAAGTCGGGATCTTTTTTTTCCAGATCATCTGTAAGTCCAAAGAAACTGGTACACGTCTGTCCTTCGGTAACTCCAATATTCTCATAATCTGAAAACGGTATGGAAATCAATTGAAAAATATCTTGTGTTTTCTGAGCCTGCAGCCAGGAAGTCCCAAACATATTCCATCTGAAGTTACGGTTAATGGCTGATTCAGCAGTAATGGGAGGAACATCTATCACAATATCATTGCTGCTTTCTATTTTTGATTCACTGAATTTTACTAAGAAATCTTTAACAAGAATGGTATTGAAATGAGCATCTTTGTCACTTTTAGAATCAATCAGGAAGAATTTCAGCTGACCTTCATGAATTCCCACATAAGCATGGATCATTTTGAAGTTATCAGTTCCAAAATTTTTCTCCCACAGTGCAATGTCTTCACCTGAAACGCTGAAGTGAGTTCCCTGATTCAAATAATTCAAAATTTCTGCTCCATTTGTATCAATTCCGTTTTTGTAGGAATCAATAAGATGTTTCCATTTTCTGATAGCTTCAAAGATGTTTTCAGTAGTCATGATAATATTTATTTGTGAATGATAATTATTTTATGAGTTGAAATTTACAAAAAAAACAGACTGCTCTATTTTTTAAATCACATTCAGGTGGAAAATAAAATATAATTTGAGAAAAATTTACGCTTTCTTCTTCTTTTCATAAAATCGAATCATGAACAGTGTGTATCTTTGCACAGGATAACAGTCTCTTCTTAATAAACTACCTATGATTCCATTTCAAGAGCTTCCGTTTTTTATGATTGCTGCGCTTATTTTAGCCATCAGCCCCGGTCCTAATATGATTTATCTGATTTCAAAATCCATCACGCAGGGAAAAAAATCGGGATTTATTTCATTAACGGGAGTCATCTGTGGCTTTATATTTCACATCATTATGGTATCGTTTGGTCTTACAGCAGTGCTTTTAGCCGTACCATTTGCTTATACCTTACTCAAAACTGCAGGAACCGTTTACCTTCTGTATCTGGCTTATCAGGCGGTTCGTCCCAACAGTAAAAATATTTTCGATGTGGATCAGAACATTAGCCATGACAGTCCCAAAAAACTCTTTACAGTAGGCTTCCTGACGAATGTACTCAATCCCAAAGTTGCCGTTTTCTATTTGTCCTTTTTCCCTCAGTTTATCAAACCCGAATATGGTTCCGTTTTTACTCAAAGTTTAGAACTTGGAATCGTCCAGGTTGTATTAAGCTTCAGCATCAACTTTATCATTGTATTAACAGCTGCAAGAGTTGCCTTATTCTTTTCTAATAATCCGGTCTGGATAAAAGTCCAGAAATGGTTTATGGCCAGTGTATTAACTTATTTAGCCATAAAAATGGCATTTTCAAAAGCAAAATAAAATCCGGAACAGGTTTCTTTCTGTTCCGAATTCCGGTGTATATTCATATAAAATCTGACTTGAAGAAAGCATCATGGTTATGCACCGCGAATTTGAGATTAATATTCCGGATGTAAAACCGTGAAAATACGTAATTTTGCTGTTCCGTATTACCCTCATCACAACAGGTTTAAAGATGAAACAGACGATTCCCACTTATGATTTAAACGGTATTACCCATCATCAATTCCATGTCAAAAGGATGGATAAACGTACTCAGGAAGCTGAGGATATTCTTCTGGACAAAGGAATCCATCGTGATAGTCATTATATTTTCACCTGCATGGAAAGCGGACATGTAAGAATGATGGTTGATTTTAAAACAGTTGAAGCCAAAGATTCCACTATTTTCTGTGTATTACCCGGGCAGGTACATCAGGGACTTTTAATGAAAAATGTCTGCGGATGGTTTGTGGCGGTAAAAGCAGGACTTGTTCCGGATTCGGTACGTTCTTTTTTTGATGAATCGTTGGGTGAAATACAACCGCTGCCTATGGATAAAAGTCTTGTCAAAAAGATCAATACAACAGCCAGTTTACTTCATGCATCTTATACGAACGAAATGCTTTCCACTAAAGAAGGATTTCTCATCGTTCAATCACTGCTTAATGCTTTTCTCGGAATGTTTGCTCTGATGTATTCCCGGAAGAATATTTCTCCGGTTTCGGATGAAAACCGTGCTTTACAGCTGTCAAGAGCCTTCAGGATTTTGGTTCGGAAAGATTTTAAAACCATGAAAAGTCCATCTGAATATGCTGCAACTTTACATATCACAAGAGGATATTTAACGGAAACGGTTCGTGAAGTCACAGGAAAGCCTGCACAACACTGGATTCATCAGGAAATTTTGATTGAAGCCAAAAGATTACTGGTCTTTACCAATCTGAGTATAAAAGAGGTGGCTTATGAACTGGGATACAGTGATCACACCTATTTCAGCCGTTTGTTTTCCAAACTGGAAGACCAATCTCCATCAGAATTCCGGAATCAACACCAATAGATATCTAACCACGAATAGTCCAATTAATTCCCCGAAACCGCTATCGGTATTTTCTGATTTTGCAACGTCCTTTGCAATAAAAATAATTTATGCCAAGCCTACCAAAATGGATCAATGACACCGTAGAAAATGTTTGGTCCTCCAAATTTAAAGAATGTACCGTTAGCCATATAGAACAGATTACCAATGATCTTCGACTGATACGCTTTGAAACTGAATTACAGGATGTACTTTATGAACCTGCCTATGCCATTGGAATAAGAATCAACGACAGGGATTTCAGGAATTATTCTCCTTTTAATTTCAACAAAGAAGCGGGAACTTTCGATGTTTTGTTTCATTTGCATGATATGTCTGCTGCCGGAAGTAATTTTGTAACCAGACTAACAAAAGGAGATTCTATCAAACTTTTAATGCCCAGAGGAAAACAATTCTTTGCTTCCAATGCCAAAATTCATTTTTCTGTAGGGGATGAAACTTCTTTGGGAAGTTCCCTTTCAATCAAGGAAGCCGTAGAGGAATGCGGTTCTTTATTCATTTGCCTTCATGAGCTGGATGAGTGTTCTGCTCTTGAAAAGCTGAATTTATATGGGTATCACTGTCCCAAAAATAATACCATGAGAATGATTGAATCTTTGAATGATTTCCTGAGAGAAGAAAAAGATTCAATTTCTGATGATGAAGTTGTGTTTTATCTTACAGGAAACGGAGAAAGAATGTCATTAATCAGAAAATTTCTTAAAGCCAGAGGCGTATCACCAAAATGTATCAAATCACAGGCGTATTGGATTGAGGGTAAAAAAGGGCTGTAAAAATGGGAACAAGAGTATTTACTTTAAACTTATTTAAACTTTTGTTTATTGAACCATTAAGATTGTATTAAGGCGTTGAGAGTATTAAGATAAGCTTCGCTTTAAGCTTAAAAATCAGAATGATTCATCTTAATTATACTTTATTTCTTAATCCTTCTTCATGGTTTTAATATATATCCTATATTTTTTGATAAGTTTAAATAATTTCTTTAAAAATGAAACTTTATCTGATAATAAAAGACATTATTACCGGATAAAGTTATCATTCTTCGTTACCTAAAAATAAGCTGCAAATTATTTATGTTTCTTTCCTAATTCCTTCACTTTCCTTAACCATTGAGACCGCTGCTCCTCTTTAGAATTTCTGATAATTCCAATATAAGTCACCTTCACCGGTTTTACCCCACAGTATTCAAGGATAGATTTTCTAAGCTGATTCACACTGGGCCTGCCAAAAAACAGGCGGTAATACCATCCCGGTTGGTCTAATGTTGTTATGATATGGGCTGTTTTACCTTTTAAAAGCTTGTCCCACCAGACAGAATTTTCACGGTATTTATAAGCCATCCCCGGCAAAAAAAGTCGGTCTATGAATCCTTTCATTAAGGCAGGAAATCCTCCCCACCAAACCGGATGTACCCAAACCAAATGATCTGCCCACTGAATAATTTCCCAGGCTTTCAGCAAATCCGGCTCAAGCTCCATTCTTTTCTGATATCCAAACTGTAAATTGGGATCGAACTGTAAATCTTTTATGACAATTTCTTTCACTTCTGCTCCTGCTTCTATTGCTCCCAATCTGTAAGTTTCTGCTACCCCAAAATTAAAGGAATCTTTATTGGGATGTCCGTTGATAATGGCTATTTTTTTCATGATTTCACATAAATATTAATTGTATCATAGGCATTAAGTTGTGCCATTAATGATAAGGGCTCATGCAGCTGATGGCTGAAATACACCTTGTTTTCATGAGGATTTCTCAATAGCTCTTCGGTGTGCAGAACAGCAGATAAAGCGGTTAATTCCGCCTGTCCTTTTTCGCTCTGCAAACTCAGTTTCTTTTGTCCTGACTGATCATCAACTACAATTTCAAAGACCGCCTGATCTCCGTTACCACTGGATCCAAAAATCATTTTCCGTTCTTTTAAAGACAAAATATTGTAGATTCTGAGGTATTGAAATACTCCCAGCAGCCAGGTAATAAATTTTGAATTGTAGGTCATCTTCACACTCACATCAGAAATCCTTTCCACTTTGTTGAGAATATACAGATCCGGAACATCAAAATTATAGGCACTTCTCGGCCCGATTCCATAAGAAAAACTGAAGGTTTCCGTATCAAGAAAATGCCGTATAGAAACCGGTTTATCGTTCTTATAATGCACAAAAGGAACGGCTACATTTTCTGCCATAAAGTGAGCTGAACTCTTGCCTGCAAGATCCTTTACGGAATAATAGACAAAGAGTTTTACTTCATTAATATCTCCTGAGTCTGAAAGGATATTAGCCAATCCAGGGACAATCCCGCCCATCCATCCTGAACTGAAGACAATTCTGCTGTTGATGTCTGATTTCCCTGCAATATCGTAAGCTTTCACCAAAGCCGGAGTAGGTTTTGTAATATCCAGATAATCTATTTGATGATCAATCGCAAAACGAAGTACATGGTCTTCTTTATCGTTTACAGAAAGAATGATGAGGTGTATTTTCTTGTCGGAAATAATTTTAAAAGAGGAAGGGTCTGTAACATCAATCTTCAGGTCTTTATCTGTTTTTCCACCTTTTCTTCCCCCAATAAAAACAGTAACATGAGGATTTCTTGATTTCAGGATTCGGGAAATTGTTTTTCCCACCAATCCGTTTCCACCAATAATCAGAATATTTTGCTCCATAACTTTTTTTGACAAAAGTAGAGCGCTGCTGTTTCAATAAGCAGGACAAATGTCTAAAAAGAAATTTCCTTTCTGATACGGCTCAGGTGTCTTTGGGTAATGCCAAGATAGGAAGCGAGGTACTGCAATGGAATGTTTTGAATATAATCAGGATGATTCTTTACTAATGTTTCGTACCGTTGGGCTGCGCTGTTTCTCTGAAGCTGAAAAAACCGTGTTTCTAGTTCAAGATATTCCTGTTCTGCAATAATCTTTAAAAATTTCGTCCAGTTTATGCTATTCTTCACCAGTTCATCTACCGCTTCTTTTTTAAGGATAATCACCTCAGCATTGGTAATAGCCTGCATACTTTCTTTGCTGGGACATCCGGAAACAAATGAGGAATAGGCTGCGATCATATGATTGGGAAACCTGAAGCAATAGGTCATATCTTTTCCTTCATCAGAAGTATAAAAAGAACGGAAAATACCAGACTTCACCAATCCGACTTCCTTACAAAGCTCTCCTTCCTGTATGAAATAATCATTTTTACGGATAAGTCTGAACTCAGAAAACTTCAAAAATTCTTCAATTTCATCTTCTGAAAACAGATTAAAGCTTCGAAAATAGTCACGTTCCATGATATCAAATAAGTTTCAGCGAAAATAAATAAAAAGATGGAGGCAATGTTGTTTATAAACGCAAAGTTTTAATTTTTATAGAATTCTATTTTAAGAAAGCAAAGACGGAGACTGTCTCAAAAGTGAAATAATTTGGTCTATGTCATTGACTACGTCGAATCTTCGATTTCTGACGAAGGAAGAATCTCATTAATAACAAATACATGAGATTCTTCACTACATTCCATTTCGTTCAGAATGACACTTTTGAGACAACCTCTTTTTAAGCATAAGCATATTGATAAATTCCAATTGAAAACAAAAAAAAATCATCTCAGGACGAGATGATCTACCGTTTTGAATTTACTTGAGTTATTTATGAAGATATGAATGATGTTTTGTTGTAACAAAGATAGGTCACCTCTATTTTTTACGCGTCAGTGGAATCCCTAGAATTATATCCGTAAAAATACGGTTGTATAAAAAGAAAAGCCCTGAAGGAAATACCTTACAGGACTTTTGGATTATCTAACAATATTCAGTTTAATGTTTACCATTCAAGGTTTAAGGCTATGATTGTCATCTGCTTTCACCATTGATTGTATTAAAGTGGGCTTACCAATTGCAAGAACCACTCTTTAACTTCTCCTTCCAAGTGTGGAGCAAGCTTTTCTTCACATGTTTTATGGTAACCATTCAGCCATGCGATTTCGCTTTCTGAAAGAATCTCTTTTACTACTGTATCTTTGAAGAACGGGCAGAATGTTAATGTTTCAAATTCATAGAATGTTCCGTGAATTGTTTTTTCTGCTTCTTTTACAGCAATCAGGTTTTCGTGACGAATTCCATAGTGTCCTTCCAGATAGTAACCAGGTTCATTTGAACATACCATTCCCGGAAGAAGTTCCTGAGGGTTCAGCTCTTTTCTGATGCTTTGCGGCCCTTCGTGTACATTCATGAAGCTTCCTACTCCATGTCCTGTTCCGTGGTTGAAATCTTTACCTTCCATCCATAGAGGAAGTCTTGCAATAGCATCAAGATGTACTCCTTTTGTTCCTTTCGGGAATTTCACCATAGATAAGCGGATCAATCCCTGTAGTACCAATGTTGAATTTCTTTTAAACTCTTCCGAAGGGGTTCCTAAGGCAAAAGTTCTTGTAATATCTGTAGTTCCTTCAAGGTACTGACCTCCTGAATCTACCAGGATAGTTTCCTCATTGGTTACTTCTTTGCTTCCTTCTTTTTTAGCAGAATAGTGCATGATAGCACCATTGTCTTTATATCCTACGATAGATCCGAAACTTTCTCCTACAAAGTTTTCACCTTCTGCACGGAAACCTCTCAGTTTTTGTCCGATAGAATATTCATTCATGGCTTCTTTTCCTGCATTGTGCGTTAACCAATAAAGGAATTTCACCATTGCTACTCCGTCTCTTACCATTACTGTTCTGAAACCTTCCAGTTCAGTATCGTTTTTCTGAGCTTTCATCAGGTTACCGGGAACCGGAGCTTTGATAAACTGATTGTCTGATTTTAATGTTTCAAAAATCTGTTGGTTGCTGTTTGGCGAAACCAGTACTTTTTCGTTTTTGAAAGTTTTCAGATAATTGTAGAATTCTTCGTAAGGCATCATTTTTACAAAGGAATCATCCATTTGTTTTCTTGCAGCCACTTCCATTTTTTCTAATCCTGTGAACAGAACAGCATCATTTTTAGTAATCACAATATATCCTAAGAATACCGGATTGCTTTCTACATCACTTCCTCTCAAATTCACTGTCCATGCCACATCATCCAGACTTGATATAATGTGTACGGTAGCTTCCTGCTCTTCCATTTTCTGACGGATTGCAGAGATTTTATCGGATACAGATTTACCTGCTCTTTCTACCGGGTGAACAAAAATAGGATTAGCAGATGGAGTTCCTCTGTCTTTCCATACTTCTTTTAAAAGCGGAGCATCTGCCAGTGTAATATTTTTGGAGTTGAATTTTTGAGAAAGCAGTTCCCAGTTGGCATGAGAAGCTGCAACAGCATTTACTGCCACTTTACCACCAGCTGGAATTTCTGAAATAATCCAGTCGATATAATTGGGAGTTCCTTCCATTCCATCTTTGAAAAGATCGATTCCTGAACCCTCCAGTTCGATAGCAGCTTGTGTAAAGTATCTTCCGTCTGTCCAAAGTCCACCTTTATCTTTGGTAATCACCACAAAACCGGCAGAACCTAAGAAACCTGACAGCCAAGCTCTCTCCTGCCATTCTTCAGGAAGGTATTCGCTCATATGCGGATCTGCAGAATATACTATAAATGCATCAACATTATTTTTCTGCATTTCTTCACGAAGCGCAGCAACTTTTTCCTTTGAAGTCATTCTTTTTATTTTTAACCACCGAAAGTTACAAAAAATTTGATGTCGGAAAGGTAAATCTACCCGCTATTTTGCTTAATAATTCTTTATTATTAAAGAGGTTTTAAAAAAAAATCAAACTCCTAAACATATTTAATAAAATAAATCATTTTTAAGTAAAAAAAACTACCACATTATTAAAATAATAAATTTTTGGAAGGATTATTGCTGCATTCTACTTCATGAAACAGCAAAACTACAATAACCACAGGAAATTTTATCCGCCGCATCATTTTATTTATCTTCCATTGCTTATTATATTGGAGATTTTAGGAATTTATAAAATCTGGGACGACCCCGGAAATCAGCTGATCTGGATATTGTTTTCTGTCGTGATTTTTTTGCTTTTTTATCTGGCATTTATGACAAGGCAGCATTATGCACTGGGACTTCAAAACCGTATGGTAGTTCTGGAATTTAATCAGCGTTATTTTGAGATCTTCAATAAAAGGTCTGATGAAACTGCTGAGAAACTGAAATTCGATCAGATTGCTGCACTGAGATTTACCTATGATGATGAATTCAAAGAGCTTTTATACAGAGCGCTGCATGAAAACATCTCAGGAGACGAAATTAAAAGGTCTATCAAAAAATGGAGAGCTGACCGACTCCGAATCTAGTACACCCACAAAAATTGACACCTATGAAAAAATGGAGCTTTTACAGTATTACAATATTAATGTTGTTGACACTTACAAGTTGTGAAGCCGTAGAAACAATTTTTAAGGCAGGAATGTGGTGGGGAATAATCTTAGTCTGTGTGATAGTAGGAATTCTTTTACTGATTTTTTCGAAGGGTAAAAACTCTTAACCATGTTTTATGGAGAAGAATACAGATTTGGAGATGATTTCTCACCTTAAGCCTTCAAAAATTGTTAAAATAATGAAGGACCCGGAAGCTTCTGCAAAGGCGGTACATCTCGTATATACCACCGATGCAGAAACCGCCGGAATTATTCGTAAAAAAACAGGAAAGAAATATTCCTATTATAAAGATGGGGAGAAAATAAAGGATAAAGAAGAAATAACAAGGATCAATAAACTGGTCATTCCGCCTGCCTGGGAAAATGTATGGATCTGTGCTCTTGATAACGGCCACCTTCAGGCAACAGGCTTTGATGCCAAACAAAGAAAACAATACCGCTACCATCCTCTGTGGAGCGCTTTAAGAAATCATACAAAATTTTACAGAATGCTTCAGTTCGGGTATGCATTACCGGACATCCGGCTGCATGTAGAACAGGATCTTGCCTTGAGAAATTTTGAGAAACGAAAAATCCTGGCCTTAATTGTAAGCCTTATGCAAAGAACCAATATCCGTATTGGAAATAATGTGTATGAAAAGCTGTACGGTTCTTTTGGTCTTACCACGTTAAGGGATAAGCATGTAAAGATAAACGGCCAGAAAATCACTTTTTCTTTTAAAGGAAAAAAAGGTGTCATGCATCAAATTGACCTCAGGAGTAAAAGGCTGGCAAGACTTATTCAGAAATGTAAGGACATTCCCGGGAAAGAGCTTTTTCAGTATTTTGATGATGAAGGAAACCGTCATTCTGTAGATTCCGGGATGGTGAATGAGTATATCAAAGAGATCAGTGGTGAAGATTTTACGGCTAAGGATTTCAGAACATGGTCCGGAACGGTAAGTGCCTTGATTGCTTTTAAAGAAATAGGATATGCTGAAAATGATACTCAATACAAGAAAAAAGTAAAAGAAGCCTTAGACATCGTTGCAGAAAACCTGGGAAATACATCGGCTGTCTGCAGAAAATATTATGTTCATCCTTTAGTCATCAACCTTTACGAGAACAATACCATCAAAAAATATCTTGATGAACTGGAAGTTATAGAAGAAAATGACGGAAAAGCTGATCTGACAAAAGAAGAAAGACTGGTTCTGAAGATTCTGGAAAACGAGAGAATGTAGGGAGATGGGAGAATGGAAGCTGGAAGAGTGAAGTTCTGAAACTCTTAAAAACACCTTCTGAACTTTCAACTCATTTTGTTTAACCTGCTTCAATACCTCCAGCATCCAACATCCTGCTTCCAGCCTTACTACACTGAAATTCTGCTGTTATTCAAAAACTGGATTCTATATTCCTTTGGCGTAATTCCTGCAATTTTTTTGAAAAGCTGGGTAAAATGGGATGCGGTATGAAAATTCAGTTCGTAGGCAATCTCTGCGATATCTTTACTGGAGTGAAGTAATGCTTTGCTGTAATTGATATCAATCTCATTGATCCACTGTTTCGGAGATTTTTGAGTTACTCCTTTGACACACTTATTCAGATAACTTTCCGTAACGGACAGTTTATCAGCATAAAAAGCTACTCTTTTTTCTCCCACATGATATTTGAACAAAAGATCACGGAACTGAAGAGACAGTTCCATAGGGCGGGTTGCGGATTTGTGATGGGTATCAGAATCTGTGCTCAGCATTTTGATCAGAATCAAATGAAGCATCGTCACTACTACATCATTAACATTGAGGTTATTCAACCACAATTCCTGTTCCATGATCGGGAGAAGCTGTGTAATGGTTCCATATGTCAGGCTGTCCAGATTCAGGAAGGGAGTCATGAAGAAGATACTGCTTTTATGTTTTGGAAGTTCCTGTTCAGACAGAATATTATTTTCATAAGCAAGGAAGAAACCTTCAATATCGTCTGATAATTCTACCGTTGCAGTGATTGTGCCTTGTTTAATAAAGATGACTCCTCCTTTTTCCGCATGATATTCTTTATTTTCAAGATACTGTCTGATATGGCCATTGGTAACGAAAATAATAAAATTGAACGTGGTACGGTACGGAATCACCGGCATCAGAATGCCTTTAAGATAATTTTCTATCCGATACAGCTGTATATCAGCATTGTTAGCCAATATCTTGTCCGTAATATTCGGTAGAAAAAGCTTTTTATATTGAAAATTGGATAGTACTTCCATATCCTTGTTATGATTATTTAAAGTTATACAAAATATTTTAAAGCAAAGGAGGCAAGCAAAAGAGTGAAAAAGCTAAAGTGGAAATAGTAAAACCCCGAAACACGTATCCCGAAACCCATAATTTACTCTCTCCAACTCTTCTACTCTCAAACTCTCTCACCCTCTCACTCTACTACTCTCCCACTCTCCTGTTTAGAACTTATAATACACTCCTACTCTCACTCCAAAAGGACTTCCCGGTGTATAGGTAAGATCTGTAATAGGTTCTGCTTCTCCTTTTAATTGCGTTTCTGTGGCAAACTGTGCTTCGTTCCATTTTACATTGAAAAGATTGTTCAGCTGAACATTCGCTCCCCATTTCTGACGGTTATAGGAAAGCATCAAATCATTTACAAAATAGGCTTTCGTTCTGATGCTGTTATCCTCTACTGCAGGTCTTGCTCCCAGATATCTGTACTGAAGTCCTAAGGAAAAACCATTCAGGAAATCCCAGTTGACAGATCCTGTACTGGTCACTACCGGAGCCAGTGGAACGTAGTCCTGACCTTTTTCTTCTTCGGTAAATCTTGCGTGGGAATAATTGATATCTGCATTCAGATAAAAGTTTTCCAATGGCTGGAAACGAACGCCAAGATCTGCCCCGAAACGTCTTGATTTTCCGGAAGGCTCTACTACTGCATCATCTCCTACATACACAAATTCCTGCTGAAGATCCATATACCATAAGGCCGGAGTAATAATCAATGATTTGAACGGGTGCAATCTTACCCCGAAATCTGCTCCTATAGAATATGGAAGGGTATTTTCGTTTTTATTGGGAACAACCACCCTCAGGTCATTGGAGTGAAAGCCCATTCCTGTTTTCAGAAACCACATCACATTGTCATTCTGAGCATAGGAGAAATTCAATTTTGGACTCAGCCTTGTTGCTTCTTTCGACTGTCCAGATGGCAATTGCTCCACATCCAGCAGATTGTGCATGTTGAAAATAAAATGATCTACTCTCAAAGCCGGATTGATGGTCCATTTTCCTGTTTTCCAGATCAATCCTGAATAGGCATGAAGATTGGTTTCCGTACCTGTCACATCTGATAATCTGTCCAGCAGAAGATCCCTGTGATAAACGTGATTAAGCTGTAGAGTATTGATATCATCATTTCTTAATCCGATTCCTGAAGTCCAGTTTAAAGAACTGTTGGCCAAGGAGAAAGTCTTCGTATATTTCACTTCGGCTCCGTAAATATTCCTTCCGTCCGTCTGCTGAATTTCATCGCCATGATCTTTATCTTTTAAATTAAAGGTAAAATCGGAATACAGGTTGAAATTATATTTTGAATAAAAGGCCATCGCATCAATCTGCTCGGAAGGAGAAATGATGTGCTTGAAATTCATCTGAAGGTTTGTTCTGGAAGTTTTTCCGCCTTCTGTAGGGTCTATACTTCCCCATCTTCCAATGATTCCTTCGTCTACGGCACGTTCCGGAATCTGTCCGGAAGCATTCCATGAAGAATTAAATGTTGAAAACTGGATGTTGAAATAGTCTTTGTCAGTCAACCATTGATTGTATTTCCCGAAAATATTAACTCGGTTAAAATTCTGTTTTACATCAAAAGGTCCGTCTGTGTAGTTGTATTCTGCTGCTATATAGGCATTTTTTCTTCCCAGATCATCATGCAGAATATTGAACATTCCCAACACTCTTTTGGAATTGAAAGAACCTCCTTCCAGTTTAATCATACTGTTTTTCAATCCATTGTAGGTCTGAAAATCTACATATCCGGCTGTATTAAAGTCTCCACGATCCATGTAATAGGCTCCTTTTCCAAAGTCAATATTATTAACGGTTTCAGGAATCACAAAATGCAGATCAGAATATCCCTGACCGTGAGCATGAGAAACAATGTTCACAGGCATCCCGTCTACATTCACGCTTACATCAGTACCATGATCGGCATCAAATCCTCTTAAAAAAAGCTGCTCGGCCTTTCCTCCTCCGGCATGCTGTGCAATAAACAGTCCCGGAACTTTTCTGAGCAAATCCTGCGCTGAACTGACCGGAAATTTATTCAGATCAACCTTTGTAATGGCAGATAGAAATGAACTGTGATTGATGGCTACTTCAGAAATCTGAAAAGGCTTATGCTGTAAAAAAATAACTTTATTTTTATCATCATCATTGGTCACTACCCATTTTACCTCATCGTATCCCTGACGGCTGATCACAAGAGTATCAGGAAGAGATTTTACAGGAACGGCAAATGCACCGTCTGTTGCGGTATGGGTATGGCTGTTTCCGTGATCATATTTTACCAAAACATCCGCAATGGGAAATTTGTCATCGGCATCTTTAATCAGCAACTGTTTTTCCGCTTCCTGCGCCATCATTTTTCCACTGAATGCCATAGCCAGAAATACGGCTGCTATTTTTGTTATTTTCATTTTTTAGTTTAATTATATTTAAATTTTAGAAGTTAGTAGTTAGAAACTAGAAGTTAGAGGAATATCAATAGTGAATTTTGCTTCGCAAGTGAATTGTTAATCATCATGAAAAACCTTAAACCTTGAACTTTAAACTTTGAACTGCCTCACTCTCAATCCCTCAAACCCTCCAACTCTAAGACTCTCTAATTCTTTATTTTTTTGTTTTAAGAAATATTTTTTGAATCAAAAGTGTAATCCATGTTCCCACTACAAATGGGAAAGTAAATACTCCGCCCACAATATCCAGACAATGATTGTCTATTAAAAGATCATCAATAACTATAGTGATGAGAACCGCAATCAGCACCCATAAACCATCTGTTTTTTTGACTCCTGAAAAAACAATGGCAGAAAGCACCGCATTAAAACCAAATAATCCCATATGAATTTCTTTGATAGGTTCACCATTCAATTGTGATAATCCTGCCCCTAAAATAGAGGCTGCCAGTCCATACAAAGCGGCTACCGGAGAGCTAATAAAAACAGCCAGAAAGAAAATAATTCCTGAAAGTACACCTCCCTGAAATATCACTTCGCCAAAACCATTGGTACACGTAAGAAAATCATCATATTCTGTAGGAACTACTTCACTGCTCAGCATTTCAGAAGGCGGAATATGGGTAAAATGGTGCAGTGCAAATACCAACACCCACGAAATAATGATGAAAGGAAAAGTAAACACCGGAATTTTCTTCCGAATAAAGAAATGCTGAATCACAGCGGCCAACGCTCCACCCAATACAATAAGAACCCAGATCAATACTGTTGTCTGAAACAGAAATGCCAATGCTACCCCTACAAGAGCTGCACTGAAACCATAAAGACCGGCATTGATTTCAGATTTGTCGTAATTAAGCTTCATTGCAGCAAAAGTTCCTGCTGCTGTTGAAAGCAATACGGCCACTCCACACTGCCAGCTTCCCATAAAGATTCCTATCAGAAACAGAAGTCCGGTCCATCTGTTTTCCTGGAGCATAATCTGCCCGATTCCTTTTAAAACATTGTCTATAAAGGGGATTTTTTTGAAAAATTCGTCCATAGTTTTTTTTATTAATGATGTAAGGTGAAATGTTGTATTTAATGCGAGATTCGGGGTTCGGGGTTCGGGGTTCGGAATGTGAGGTACGAGGATTACATTAAAATAAAAAGATACAAGATTGAAAATCATCATTTTTCAGCTTCATTTTCAACTCTCAAACCCTCTTACTCTCAAACTCTACCACTCAAATCCCACTACCATCCAAGAAAAACCATTCCGACACCACAAACGGTTACTACCGCTCCACTTACCACACCCATATATCTTTCCAGTTTTTCGGTATTGAATAATGTTGAGTATCCATAACGTCCTAAAAGAACCATTCCAAGCATGGTCAACACAGTTGTCGCCGTGAAAGAAGTCACCAATATGGCAATTTCAGACATTGAATGTTTTACTCCTGAATAAAATAATAAAGGAATCAAAGGTTCACTTGGTCCCATTACGAAAATCATGAACAGAACAAGCGGTGTTACTTTTATTCTTTTTTGAGGCATTACGATTTCGCTGTGATTATGTTCGTATACATACACATCATCACCCATCACATCAAAATGTTTATGTGGTTTATTTCTGATCGCCTGGATGAGGCCGTATACCAGATACACTCCTCCAAAAATCAACAGTGCCCATCCTGAGAAATTCCCTCTGATATCCTGAAACCAGGAGATTTTATTCAACTGCCATCCCAGAAAAACTCCGATAAAACCTAAGATCAGAGAACTGAACACATGTCCAAATCCGCAGACAACGGTTAAGATGGCTGTTTTCATTCCGCTCCATTTCTTGGATTTGGAGATGACAATGAAAGGCAGATAATGATCTGGCCCTGAAGCGGTATGTATAAAACTTATTGAAACAGCACTTAAAAGAAGTGCCCAAACTGTACTATCCATTTTCTATTTATCTATTGTTTTTCTCTATTAAGTTTTGGCTAAAGCCAATGGAAGATTAATTTTTATTTCGCGGGCTAAAGCCCGCGTCTATTGAATATGTCATTCGTAGATTATCTTCTTTTACTTGAGTGACCAAAGGATTTCCTGAATATACAGGAAGAAGTTGTACATCATTTCACCTCCGTGTCCCAGAGCTCTCACTACAAAACCATTGTCTTCCATAGCAGAAACTCCTACTTCCATTTCTTCGTGATGTTGCGCAGCGGCTTCAACGATCTCCTCTATCAATCCGTTTTTATCTACATTTTCTTTTGTACTGTAGAAAATCAGTGTTCCCTGATGGGTATATTGTTCCAGATTTCCGATACTGCTGATCGGGATCATATCAGGTTGAATCAGAACATTATCTTTTACCACAAGCTTATTATTGTGATAGATTTCCATCACATTCTGAAAACGTTTCAGTTTAAAAACTTCTCCATAATGTTTTCTCCCACAGGTAATGATCTCGCTGATAATGATCTGACTGTTTTTCCCGATATGAATATTGGCTTTACTCTTAAAGTTGGAATCTTCGTGAGGAACTATTGGATGAGGTACATAAGCAAAAGAAGTTTCATCTTCCATAGAAACGTTGAGTTCCTGAAGCGCTTTGTCCTGCATGTTGAAAAGCCTTTGGTAGGATTGTGACTGCAACTGCAGCGCTGCTCCTTTTTCAAGGGTAACCTCCAAATGATAGTGATCTCCATCCAGAATTCCCGGAGAAGAGCTCATCACCATCTGATAGAGCTTTTTGTCACTTTTTCGCTGTCCTACAGAAACTACTCTGAAAGGAAGTGAGACATAAAGGTCTTTCACATAGGATTCTCCTCCCTTGAATCCTGCAATAATTTTTAAATGACTATCCATTTATCTTACCAAATTCGGTTCTTCAACTTCTTCTAAAAGGGCATATTTTTTAATCCAACCTATTACTTTATCCAGTCCTTCATCTGTTTTCAGGTTGGTGAACACGAAAGGATTTCCTTTTCTCATTCTTCGGGCATCATTCTCCATCACTTCAAGGCTGGCACCTACGTGAGGGGCAAGGTCAATTTTATTGATGATCAATAAGTCTGATCGTGTAATACCAGGTCCACCTTTTCTAGGAATTTTTTCTCCTTCTGCCACGTCAATGATGAAAATAGTGACATCTGCAAGATCGGGGCTGAATGTCGCTGAAAGGTTATCTCCACCACTTTCAATCAAAACCAGTTCGATTTCCGGGAAACGTGCTGCCAGCTCATCTACTGCTTCAAGGTTCATACTTGCATCTTCACGGATTGCGGTGTGAGGGCAACCTCCTGTTTCTACTCCGATAATTCTGTCGTGAGGAAGAAGGCTGTTTTTAGCCATAAATTCAGCGTCTTCTTTGGTATAAATATCATTCGTGATGACTCCCAGATCATAAGTCCCGAATAATTTTCTGCTTAAACGTTCCAGTAATGCTGTTTTTCCTGAACCTACAGGTCCTGCCACTCCTACTTTTATATATTTTCTATTTTCCATTTTCTTTAAATTTTATTTTTTTAACGCTATGGGCGCTAAGTTTTTTTTGATTGTGAATATTTTTTGATCGCAAGGACGTTTCACTCAGCAAAGAGCACCTTGTTTCACGTATATTTTTTATTAATTGAGAATACTATAAAGGGCGCAAAGGCATTTCATTCAGCTAAAAAACACTCCTATTCATTTAATCCTAAGTTTCTTCATTTTCTTAGCTTTCCAATCTTCCTTTTATCATTTTGCCTTTACTTCCTTTTGTCTTTTATTTTTACTTTTTACGACATATAAAGTCTTGAATACAGTCTTTCGTGCTGCATACATCTGATATCAAAAGCGGTATTACAAAGTCCCACCATATCCCTGTCCATCTCCATGGTTTCCCAGACAGTCTTTTCCATTACGGGATAGAGTGAGAATAAAATATCCTGTCCGTCCAATTGCCCAAGAGGAACTAATTTGACAGCATTGGTAATCATTCCCGCAACCGAAGTGTAATAGAACCCTAAAAGGGCTTCATACAAAGGAATTTTCATCAGATAAGCATACACTCCGAACACAATACAGTAATGAGAATTGGCTTCTTTATGCTGAACAGCTTTCTCAAAAGCTTCCATAAAAGGAAAACTTTCTCTTCTTTTGAAGATTTTAATCAGTCTGAGGCCCAGTTTCTGGCTCGCCTGGCGGATTTCCTTTGGACATTTTATCGCATTACATTCATTGTCGAGAAGCAATAATGTTTCTAAATCACTTTTTTCTGCCGCTTCATAAGCCAGTTTTACAAAAGCTCCATCATTGAATTTCAGGTTGTACTGAAGCATATTCTGTACAAATTCTTTCGCGGTTGCCAGATCATGTACAATTCTTTCCTGCACATACGTTTCAAGTCCGTTGGAATGGGTATATCCTCCGATGGGAAGTGTAGGATCTGCAAGATGAAGCAGTCCTGACAGGAAGTTTATATTATTCATCTTTCGGGGCCGCCATTTTTAAGATTTTTGTAAAGATTGTGGAGCCCAGACTTCCGTGTCCATGAGGTTCTACATTAGATTTAAGAAGATTAAGCAGTTTCACAGATTGTTTTTCCGGTTTGAAACCGCTTGCTTCCAGCCATCTGAACATCGGCATTTCAAAAGGAAGCAATACTTTATCTTCCTGAATGAAAAGCGGAATATGTTTATTTCCGATCTCATAACATACAGTTCCCATTTCCAGCAATGAAGCGGGTGACATCACAATAGCATCTGTTTCCAGAACATTGATTGCAATTATTTTTTCGGCATCCTCAAAAAGAATATCTCCTTCACGTAATCGTTGTCCTTCTCTGAGAAATTTGATGGCAACATCAATTCCCTGTCTGGTTTTTTTACGCTGGATTCTTTTGGTGGTTTCAAACCATTCCAGATCAAGATAGTCTATGGTTTTCTCCGAAGGATTTTCAGCAAGATTGCCTATGATTTGATTAATTATCATTTTTGGATTTTTTTCTGAAGTCTAAGTTTTTGGAGATTCCCACCCCGAATGTTGAACCACTGATTCCTGCTACATAGCTTTTCGTCCAGCCTTCTTCTTTTGTTTTGGTCTGAAGCATTGAAAGTTCTGCAAATTTGAATTTCAGTGCCCAGCCTCCTCCTAATACGATTCCGATCAAAGGGTAAGCACGAAGGCGGAATCCATTAAAATTCTGCATCGCATCTGCTGCTGTTGAAAGCTGTTGTCCCCAAACATAGTGAGCATCCACCTGACCGATCAACACAAAATATTTTCCAAGCATTACTGACGGACTATACCAGATACCTGCTTCATTTTGTTTGTATACTACATTGTGGTCCACCGTATTTTGTGAGTAAGCATAATTAACTCCGATAAGGTCATTATTATTGATGAAGTATCCCACGCCAAGCGGTGCACTGGAAACAGTACTGCTGCTGCTTGAAGGTGTCGTAATTTTAGAATAGTCTAATGAACCGTACACCATAAACTGTCCCTTTGGTCCGTCTTCATCACTTTTCAATCTGTGTCCACCCAGAAACTGAGCATTCAGATTCCCTGAAAGCATAGACATACCGGCTATGGCAAGAGAAAAAACTGTTTTATTTAAATATTTCATTCTACCCTTAGTTCTATAATTGTTTTACATTGAATTGGATAAACTTTGATTAAACCTTATAGGTTTTAAAAACCTATAAGGTTTGTACCTGTCATTGTTTAAATTGATTTTAGAACAAATAATACAACTGTGTTAAAGGAAGTGTTTCTGCCGGTTCACAAGTAATGTATTCACCGTCTACTGTTACTTTATAGTTTTCAGGATTCACTTCAATTAAAGGCGTCTTATCATTATGGATAAGGTCTTTTTTACCAATATTTCTACAGTTTTTCACCGGAAGAATCATTTTTTCCAGTTTGTAAGAAGCTATTGTTCCATTGTCGATAGAAATCTGAGAAACGAAGTTCGCGCAAATACCAAACTTAGCTTTCCCGTGAGCTCCGAACATATTTCTGTAAATAATTGGCTGAGGGGTTGGAATAGAGGCGTTAGGATCTCCCATTTTAGCAGCAATGACAAATCCTCCTTTTACAATCATTTCCGGTTTTACGCCAAATAAGGCAGGTTTCCAGATCACCAAATCCGCTAATTTTCCTTCCTCAATGGATCCTACATATTCTGAAATACCATGTGCTATAGCCGGGTTGATGGTATACTTCGCTACATATCTTTTTGCACGGTAATTATCATTTCCACTGTCTTTATCTTCAGTAAGATCACCTCTCTGCTCTTTCATTTTGCTCGCAGTCTGCCATGTTCTGGTGATTACTTCTCCAGGTCTTCCCATCGCCTGAGAATCTGAACTCATGATGCTGAAAACGCCCATATCATGAAGAATATCTTCAGCGGCAATGGTTTCAGGACGAATACGGGAATCTGCAAACGCTACGTCTTCAGGAATGTTTTTGCTCAAGTGGTGGCAAACCATCAGCATGTCTAAATGTTCGTCAATTGTATTGATGGTATAAGGACGTGTAGGATTGGTAGAAGCCGGCAATACATTCGGATACATAGCAGCTTTAATAATGTCCGGTGCGTGACCTCCACCAGCTCCTTCTGTGTGGAAAGTATGGATTACCCTTCCGTTGATGGCTCTCATGGTATCTTCCAGAAACCCTCCTTCATTCAATGTATCCGTGTGGATGGCCACCTGAACGTCATATTTATCAGCTACTTTCAATGCAGCATCAATGGTTGCAGGAGTTGCTCCCCAGTCTTCGTGAATTTTTACTCCCAAAGCACCTGCTTCCACCTGTTCCTCAATAGGTTCTTCAGCTGAACAGTTTCCTTTTCCGAAGAAACCAAGATTCATAGGATATTCTTCTGCTGCTTCAAGCATTTTCTGCATGTTGAATCTTCCGGGAGTTACTGTAGTAGCATTGGTTCCGTCATTTGGACCTGTACCACCACCAATCATTGTGGTGATTCCGCTGTAAAGAGATGTTTCAATCTGTTGAGGACAGATGTAGTGAATGTGAGTGTCAATTCCTCCGGCCGTTACGATATAACCTTTTCCTCCGTGAACTTCCGTTGAAGCCCCAATGATCATATTAGGTGTTACCCCGTCCATCGTATCAGGATTTCCTGCTTTTCCGATTCCTACAATCTTTCCGTCTTTGATTCCAATATCTCCTTTTACAATTCCCCAGTGGTCAATGATTACGGCTCCTGTGATACAAAGATCCAAAACACCTTCGTCTCTTTTAGCAGTAACATTTTGTCCCATCCCGTCACGCACGGTTTTTCCTCCTCCGAAAACGGCTTCGTCACCATAATGAGTAAAATCTTTTTCGATTTCAATGATAATTTCAGTGTCTCCCAGTCTGATTTTGTCTCCTGCTGTAGGACCTAATATATTGGCGTATTGTTTTCTGTCTACGTGTAAGCTCATCTTAATGATTTTTAAAGTTTAACTCTTCAACTTTTGCAAGGCTTACTTTTTTCTGTTCTTCAGAATCTACCTGTCCATCGACAAGATTATTGAAGCCCATTGCTTTTTTGGTCCCTCCTATTTCTACCAATTCCACTTCTTTTTCTTCACCCGGCTCGAAACGTACTGCAGTACTTGCTACAATATTCAGTCTCTTTCCGAAAGCTTTTTCACGGTCAAAACTCATCGCTTTATTAACTTCGAAAAAGTGAAAGTGTGAACCTACCTGAATAGGTCTATCTCCGGTATTGGTTACTTTTATTTTTACAGTTTCTCTGCCTTCATTGCAGATAATTGTACCTTCTTTTACAAAAATTTCTCCTGGTATCATAATCAGTAGTATTAGCGGATTGGATTGTGTACGGTTACCAGCTTAGTTCCATCAGGGAAAGTGGCTTCAATCTGAACATCATGGATCATTTCTGATACACCTGGCATTACATCATCTTTGGTAAGAAGGTTGGCTCCTTCCTGCATCAGTTCCGCTACTTTTTTTCCATCTCTTGCTCCTTCAAGCAGAAAGTGGCTGATCAGAGCTATGGATTCAGGATAGTTTAATTTAAGGCCTCTTGCCTTTCTTTTCAGAGCGAGTTCGCCTGCCAGAAATAGCATAAGCTTCTCCGTTTCTCTCGGTGTTAAGTGCATAATATTTTTATTTAAAATTGGACAAACGATATCCTATTCACCTCTCCGTAAAGGCAAACAGACATGTTCAAAAATGTAAATTGGGAATGATTTTTATGAGTCTGTACTCATGAGAATACAAACCATAGCGAATCATTAAAAATTAAAAAAGAATTAGCAGCCCGCTATCTGCAGGGAATGATACAGAATGTATCTTGGTGCGGTAATGTAAATACGGTTTTGAACGGCCGCAACCCGTGTGTTGTAAGTATAATCTGCAAAGAAATAGTGTAACCACTGCTGTGCAAGTATTGAGTAATCAAATTTTACTTTCTCCCAGTCATTGGAATCCTGCACATCCTGTGCATCTGAAAAACTATAGATTTCAGGTTGGGTCTGCTGATCAGATTTCTGTTGTAAAAGATGAATTCTTGAAAGGACATCAGAGTATGGTTGAGTTTTCCCCTTATGCGCAAAAAGACCTGCACACAACGCTGAGAAAAATATCACAAAAGAGAAAAATAAGACTCTTTTTTTCATACCTGTTAATAATGGTGTAAAATTAGAACAATCTTATCCCTCCGGCTATCAAAAAAATTATTTAAAATGTTCAAAATCGCAACAAAAGTGAATTTATATAATTTTAACATTCCACTATAAATCCCTTATTTACAGCAATTAATAGCTGTTTTTAAACTATGACAAATATTTTATTGTCCTAATTCCTATAATTATAACAAAATGATGCATTTTTTTCCAAAAGCTAAAGAATTATCAAAACATATCAGGATTTAATAAAATCTATCACCAAAAAAAGCTTAAATATCACCAGAAAACTCATTTTATATTTTATTTGACAAAAACAGATGGTATTTTTTCTTTCTTTATAATTATTGTAAATTTGTATACACATCTTATTTAATTTAATAAAATAATAAAACGTAATATGTCAAAAGCAATTTCGCAAGTACCATTAGCGGTAAACGAGCCTGTAAACTCATACGAACCGGGATCTCCGGAAGTTAAAAGCCTTATCGACACGTATAAAAAAATGTGGGCTGAAAAGGTAGAAATCCCAATGATCATCAACGGAAAAGAAGTAAAAACTGAAACAAAAGTACAGCTTCAGTCTCCACAGGATCATGCTCATGATTTCGGGTTCTACTATCAGGGTGGTATGCAGCATGTGGATGACGCTATCAACGCGGCATTGGCAGCTAAACAGGAATGGAATGAGCTAGGCTGGGAACAGCGTGCAGCAATTTTCTTAAAGGCAGCTGATCTTTTGGCTGGTCCTTACAGAGATGTAATTAATGCAGCAACAATGATCGGACAGTCTAAAAATGTACACCAGGCTGAAATTGATTCTGCTTGTGAGTTCATTGACTTCTTAAGATTCAATGTAGAGTTCATGACAGAAATGTATGCTGAGCAGCCGGTTTCTGACAATGGAATCTGGAACCGTGTTGAATACAGACCATTAGAAGGATTCTGCTTTGCGGTAACTCCATTCAACTTTACAGCGATTTCAGGAAACCTTCCTACTTGTATGGCTATGTTAGGAAACGTTGTGGTTTGGAAGCCATCTGACAAGCAGGTATATTCTGCAAAAGTAATCATGGATGTATTAATTGAAGCGGGTCTTCCTGCTGGGGTTATCAACATGATCTTTACTGATGGTAAAGAAACTGCTGAAAAAGTATTAGCGCACAGAGATTTCGCAGGTCTTCACTTCACTGGTTCTACAAAAGTATTCCAGGGAATGTGGAAAATGATCGGT
The DNA here is from genome assembly GCF_047345655.1 of Chryseobacterium sp. T20. Classification (NCBI taxonomy): domain Bacteria; kingdom Pseudomonadati; phylum Bacteroidota; class Flavobacteriia; order Flavobacteriales; family Weeksellaceae; genus Chryseobacterium; species Chryseobacterium sp. T20. The sequence goes on along the minus strand of NZ_JBLFDU010000002.1, from coordinate 644,661 downwards.
GATAACATCCACAACTACAGAACATATCCAAGAATCGTTGGAGAAACTGGTGGTAAAGACTTTGTTATTGCTCACCCGTCTGCTAACGTAGAAGCTGTAGCAACTGCATTGGTAAGAGGTGCTTTCGAATATCAGGGACAGAAATGTTCTGCTGCTTCAAGAGCTTATGTACCTAAGTCTCTTTGGGCTGATGTGAAAAAAGTAATGGAAGCTCAGATGAGCACCATCAAAATTGGTTCTCCGGAAGATACTTCTAACTTCGTCAACGCTGTAATCGATAAGAATTCTTTCGAAAAATGTAAAGGATATATCGACAGAGCAAACGCTTCAGGTGAAGCTACTGTAGCTATCGGTGGAAAAGTAGATGATTCTAAAGGATGGTTCGTACACCCAACAGTAATTGAAACTACAAATCCTCAATATGAAAGTATGGTAGAAGAAATCTTCGGCCCAATCCTTTCTGTATTTGTATATGAAGATCAAGACTGGAAAGAAACCCTTAAGTTAGTAGATTCTTCTTCTCCATATTCATTGACTGGTTCTGTATTCTCACAAGATCGTTACGCCATCAACGAAGCTTACAAAGCTTTAGAAAATGCATCCGGTAACTTCTACATCAATGATAAACCAACAGGTGCCGTAGTAGGACAGCAGCCTTTCGGTGGTGGTAGAGCTTCAGGAACCAACGATAAAGCAGGTTCTAAAATGAATCTTCTAAGATGGACATCTGTAAGAAGCGTAAAAGAAACTTTTGTTTCTCCAAAAAACTACAAATATCCATACCTAGGGTAATTAATAAATAACAAGTAATAGGCAATGAGTAATTGTTGTCTGTTCTTTGAATACAGCCTCGGAATTTCGGTTTCGGGGCTTTTTTGTGAGGTTTCGGGGTGCGAGATACGGGGTGCGGGATTCGAGGTTTGAGAGTTTGAGGGTTTGAGGGTTTGAGAATATTAGAGTATGAGAGTATTTTTGGTAATAAAGTATTTTTTGGAGTACAAATCAACCTTAAACTTTAAACTCGAATCTCGCATATCCCGTATCTCGAAACACGCATCCCGAAACTCAATCCCCCTACAACCTAACATCTTTTAACAAACTTTACCGATATTTTACGATTCTTCAGGCCCTGTTAGGAATAATTGTTGATTTTTTCATTACTCAACACCACAAAATAGAAGAATATGAAAAAGTTATTGCTAACAGCCGTTGGAATAGGAATATTTGCAGTGAGCTGTGGAACCAAAGAATCGACAATGTCAACCAGTAGCCGGGATTCAGCGGCAGTAGGTAATACGCAAAAAAGTATGACGCCTGCCACTACTGATACAATGACTACAAAAATGACGAATCCTGATACTACCAAGATAAAAAGGGATTCTATGGCAACGTCTCCTGTCAAGTAGTAATGATAACATTCAATCTAAAATGGAAAATCTGCAGATGAAAGCTCTGCAGATTTTTTTGTTGAAAAGATTAGAATCTAAAATGTGAAAGCGATAATTAAGTTTTGTTTTGAAAGATGTTTATTTTTAGGTTTTGGCTAAAGCCAATGGATGAATGATTTATAATTAGCCGGGTTAAAACCCGGCTCTATTGAATTTTAATAAAAACATCTTTTATCTTTTATCTTTTATCTTTTATCTTTTATCTTTTATCTTTTAATTAAATCATTATATTTGATTAAAACCAAACATTAAAATTGACTATTATGAAAAAACTATGGATAGGAGCAGTTCTTGGAATTCTTTTTCTTGGAAGCTGTGCTCAAAACAAAGAAAAAAGAGAAGAATTTAAAGATGCCCATAACAAGGATTCATTGTTGAACAAAATGGGAGATTCTGCGGTAGCAAATTCTGAATCAGCACCGGTTGTCTCTGATACTTTAAAAACCAAAACAGACAGTACAAAGGTTAAATAAAATCACAAATCCACAGAAATTCTGTGGATTTGCACTTAAAAAAACTTGACTGAAAAAAAACCGGGCAATCAACCCCGATTATAGCATATGGTGGATATTCTGATCAGAATATTTCCTTAAAAAAATAAAAATGGGAATGCAGTTTCTCTTATAATGATCTTAGTTCAGAAATGAAATAAAAGTGATAAGCTGTAACAGAATTGTCTTGTGCACTGCGAAACTGGCGCAAAGATATGATAGCGAGGGTTTCCTTTAAAATAATAGGTTGTTCATTTTCGTGAAAATGGCAAGATAGAATAAAACAAAATCCTTCTTTTTAATCATTTTCGGGAAAATGAACATTTTTATCGGATGGGTTTTCAGTATCCAGATATTTGATATAGGCTGATGGAGAGAAGTCTGTAACCGCTTTAAAGACAGCAGCAAATTTACTGTGCGAAGAAAATCCGCACTCGTCAGCAAGGATGCTTATTTTATATTGCCTGTATTTCTCATCATTGATCAGCTTATCTACAATATAATTGATTCTTAAACGATTGACATAGGTTTTGAAATCTGCATTTTTATGCTGATTGATTACATAAGACAGATATTTTGTATTGGTATTCAACTCACCTGCAAGAAAAGACAGAGACATCCCTTTATTGTTATAAAGATCACCTTTTTCAAAATCTTCAAGCAGTTCAAGTAATTTCGATTCTGTCTCGGAAGTCATCAGGGAATCATTCCTTCTTCGGTCTTCTTCAGAATCTTTTTCATCAATTTCTTCCACAAATATGTTCGAAAATTCAGCATCGTCAGATTGAGCTAAAGGATAATGAGCCCTGTTACTGACCATATTTAACTGAGTTCTTATAATATTTCTGAATTTTGAACGCTGTTTTCTCTGCTTTGTCCTGAAGAAAACAAGTAAGCCGACTAACGAAGTAAGCAGAATGATAATGGCTGCATTTTTCACCAGATTCATATGCCCTCCTTTTTTATTACTCTTCCCTTTCAGAGTCTCAGCACCCTTTGGTGTAAAACTTTGATTACGGGCCGCAATACTGTCATAGGCACGGATATATTTCACAGCATATAATGAAGCTTTAAAATTGTCCCCAATTCCTTCATAATAATCATTAATATTGGAATAAACAGCTTTTTTAAGCTTAAGGCTTCTGGATGTATCTGCAATCTTTTCTGCTTTTTTGAGATATAACTCAGCATCTTTCCAGTTTTTCTGCTTCAGACGGATTCCTCCTAAGCCATTATATACCAATCCCAGTGTACAGCTTCCATTTTTCAGCAGGCTTTCTGCTTTTCGATAATAGTCTTCGGAAACAGCATAATCATTAAGCTTGAAATAGACATCTCCCAGCAGCTGATAAGAAGCTGCGGCTGTTCTGTTCTCGTTTTGGCTGTTTATTTTTTCAAAATATTTCAGAGAGGATTCAATATTACGGATTGCATTGGGAAAATTTCCCATCTCCATTTCATAGAAGGCCATTTCCTGATTCAGCAGTCCTGCAGCTTCACTACTTTTCTGAAAATCAACAATCTGACCTGAAGCCTGAAGTCCTTTTACAATGTATTTTTTTGATCTTTCGTATAACCCTACCTGTCTATATTGTCTCGCAAGTAATCTGGTTACTACAGCCATCCATTCAGGATCATTGATCTGATTGATTACCGAGTGGGCATTTTCACTGTAACAGATTGCTTTTTTAAGTTCACCTGCATGATGGTATAATTCTGAAGAAAGCACAAGACACTTTATTTTCTCTGAAGGTTTTTGTGCCTTCATGTAGAGAGAATCTGCAGTTTTGATTGCTTTGGGTAAATCTTTATAAGCTGTAACAGAAGAGGTCTTCTCACAGATAAGGTCAAAGTTATTTTTTTTCTGGGCGAATATGGGAACTGCTGTTACCAGCAGAAATAAAAATGGCAAAAGACTTTTAGGCATAGAAAAATAAATTATTATTTTGATTTTATAATAATTCATCATTATTTTCACAGGGTGTCTTTTTGTTTTTTACAAAACTAGTGATATTTTATTTTTTATTAAAATATTATATTGAAATTTAATCATTTAACCCAAAACGGTAATTTACATTAATTTTAATAATAAGACTAAAATAATAGATGATTATCTTTAATACAAGCTGATGCCTGTTTTAAAACCAAAGTTCCTGTATAATTATTTTCAATATGAACGGCTCATGTGTCATCATATTTATTACATTTGCATGGAATAAAAAGTTTTTATGAAAAAAATAGCAATACTTTCCTCAATCTTTATAGGAGCTCTTGCATGGGCGCAGGGAATTAAATTTGAAGAAGGCAATTTTGCCTCTATTCTGGCCAAAGCAAAAAAAGAAAAAAAACTGGTCTTTATTGATGCATATGCCTCATGGTGTGGACCTTGCAAACTGATGGTTAAAAATATTTTCCCACTTCAGTCTGTAGGAGAATATTACAATTCTCACTTTATCAATGCTAAAATTGATATGGAAAAAGGAGAAGGAATTGAGCTGGCAAAAAAATATAATGTAAAAGCATTCCCTACTTACCTGTTTATTGATGGAAATGGTGAAGCTGTACACAGAACTTTAGGATATGTGGAAGAAAAAGACTTTATCCAGTTTGCAAAAGACGCAGAAGATCCAAACAAAAGACTTACTTCTCTGAAGCAACAGTTTGAAAAAGGAGAAAAAGATCCTGAGTTTTTAAAGAATCTTGCGGGCCTTACCATGTATAATGACGCTGAGTTTGCCGGGAAAGTTCTTAACCGTTACTTTCAGCAGAAAACAAGCTTAGATCAGGAAGACATCCAAATGCTTCTTTCAGGAGTACAAACTACAGACAGCCCTTTGTACAAAATTTTCAAGGATAAAAAAGCTGATATCATTAAATTCTTCCCGGAAGATAAATATGAAAAGTTTGATAAAAATATTAAACTGAATACTGTTTCTAAAAAAGCTTATAATCCGGATACAAAGAAATGGGATGACAACTATTTCATGGCTGAAACCCAAAAATTCCTAAGCAAAGAGGAAGCGGACAAGATCTTAAAAAGAATGAAAGCCAACAGAGCTTTGAAGAATAAAGATATTCCTGAATATGAAAAATTAATTCTTGACCTTTATAAAGATTATTCTGCAGCGGGTTCTGAAGAACTGAATTCTCTTGCCTGGAACTTTTTTGAAAATGTAAGCAATAAAACTTCTCTGGAAAAAGCCATTACATGGGCACAGGAATCTGTAAAGAAAGATCAGAACTTTGCCAATACAGATACTTTGGCGAATCTTTACAATAAAGTTGGTGATAAGAAAAATGCTAAAATGTGGGCTGAAAAGTCTATTGAACTGGCAAAAAGTACCGGACAGGATTCTTCTGACACGGAAAAACTTTTGAAGAGCCTTTAATAGATAATCTAATAAAAAACAAAAACCGCAGCACTAAAGTTCTGCGGTTTTTTTATTAAAAAAAAACATTTAATTATTATATACCAAGACCTGCATCTTAGTAAGCATTGCTTCTGTATCACCATTATATCCTGCATAACCAGAAGGAACAAAATTAACTGTAGCACTACCAAACCAAGCCACATATTGTACTTTAAAAGTATAAGTTCCCGCCGGGAGAGTTACTGATTTCAAAAATGTTACCGGAACAGGCATACTTTGTAAAGTAGCTACTCCAGGAAAGTTTCCTGCTTTAGAAGCAAAGGCTGACGAAATTTTCGTTCCATTTTGTAAAAGGGCAAAAACACCTTGACTAGAACTACCATCCGTTAAGGTTGCATATCCCAGAATGGTAAACAAAAAAGTTTGTGTACGTCCCGCGGGCACTGTTAAGGTAATTGTTGCTCCAGGCACATCAATTGTGGTTCCCTGAACAGCAGTAGCAGCAGTAGTTCCCTGGACATAATAAGCATTGTTAATAGTTCCGCTTATTGTATTCAATGTTTGCCATGAAGGAGCAGTTGCAGCTCCATTGGAAGTCAAAATCTGGCCGGAGGTTCCTGCTGAGCCAGCAGTTGTGGCATTTCCTCCTACATTTAGTTCATTTACCACTTGTAATGAACCATTAATGTGCAAGGTTTTCTGAGGAGTAGCAGTCTGAATCCCCACCTGCGCACAGAAGAATAAGGGAACTAAAAAAGCTCCAAGTAATAAATAGTTTTTCATGTTTTTGTTTTTAGAATTTTTAACAAAATAAAATTACAACAAAAAACAATCGAAAAATTTACACAATAATGAATATTTTCAATCAAAAACAACAAATTATATTACAAATTCTATAATTCAAAACAACAGTTTCAAAATTAACAAAAAGCTTCATGATTTTTCATATTCAACAACTCCAATCAATTATTAAGGTTAACATAAAAAGGGGTTAAAAGCCTTTATAAAGCAAAAACCATAAACTAAAGCTTATGGTTTTTGTTTTATTTTATTTTGATCTTAATTATTATATACCAAGATTTGCATCTTAGTAAGCATCGCTTCTGTATCACCATTGTAACCAGCATAAGCAGAAGGAACAAAGTTTACTGTTGCTGATCCAGACCATGCAGAATATTGTACTTTAAAAGTATAAGTTCCTTCCGTAAGGATTATTGACTTCAAAAAGGTCACCGGAACCGGCATACTTTGCAAGGTGGCTCCCCCAGGAAAATTTCCCGCTTTAGAAGCAAAGGCTGAAGAAATTTTTGTTCCATTTTGTAAAAGAGCAAAAACCCCTTGGCTAGAATTACCATCTGTTAAGGTTGCGTATCCCAGAACGGTAAACAAAAAAGTTTGTGTACGTCCTGTAGGCACTGTGAGGGTAATTGTCGCTCCAGGCACATCGATTGTTGTTCCCTGACCTGCCGTAGCAGAAGTTGTACCCTGTACATAATAAGCACTGTTAATAGTTCCGCTTATTGTATTCAGCGTTTGCCATACTGGAGCAACACCACTTCCCTGAGAAGTTAAAATTTGCCCTGTTGTACCCGCAGAACCAGATGTAGTGGCATTTCCTCCTACGTTTATTTCATTTACTACCTGTAAAGAACCATTGACATGTAAGCTTTTTTGAGGGGTTGCAGTTCTAATACCTACTTGAGCATATAGGGACAAGGAAAATAATAGAGTCCCAAAAAATAAGTGTTTTTTCATTCGTTGTGTTTTTATAAGATTACCAGGACAAAGGTATATTAAAAAATATAATATCTGTAACAATTAACAAAAAACACAACGATTAATCGAAAAAAATCTATAAAATCAACTCAATTAATTTATAATATGTTCAAAAAAATTAAAATTCAAACAACACACTTCCCCATGTGAATCCACTTCCGAAAGCTGAAAGAAGTACCAGATCTCCTCTCTTGATTTTCCCTTGCTCAATTGCTTCACTTAAAGCAATGGGAATAGAAGCTGCTGTCGTATTTCCGTATTTCTGAATATTGTTGAATATTTTTTCGTTCGGCAATCCGAATTTTTCCTGTACAAACTGAGCAATTCTCAGGTTCGCCTGATGTGGAATGAACATATCAAGATCTTCAACTGTTTTTCCTGCTTTGTTCAATGCTTCCATCATCGTTTCAGGAAATCTTGTTACCGCATGTTTGAATACAAAGTTTCCGTTCATGATCGGGTATACTTCTTTATTCGTTACATTTTCAGGATCTTTTCTCATTCTGTCACTCCATCCGTATTTTGAACCCGGGAACTGAGTACAAAGATCATCAGCATATTTTCCTTCAGAATGCATATTCATCGCTAAAATATCTCCTGCATTTTCATCTTCTGATGCAGAAAGAACAACCGCTCCTGCCCCATCTCCGAAAATAACAGATACTCCTCTTCCTTCGTCAGAAAAATCCAATCCGAAAGAGTGAACCTCTGCTCCTACCACAAGGATATTTTTATAAGTTCCTGATTTGATAAATGCATTCGCCACACTCATAGAATATACAAATCCTGAACACTGATTTCTTACATCCAATGCTCCGATGGTATCACATCCCAGCATATCCTGAAGCAATACTCCACATCCAGGAAAATAATAATCCGGTGAAAGCGTTGCAAAAACAATATAATCGATATCTTTTGAGGTAAGGCCGGCATTCTCGATCGCTTTTTCTGCGGCTTTAAAACCTAGATGAGCAGTGGTTTCCTGAGCGTCGTATCTGTTTTTTCTGTGTCTTCTTTCCTTGATCCCTGTTCTCTCCGTAATCCATTCGTCATTGGTAGTCATTAGTTTTGCTAAATCATCATTGGTAACAACGTTATCTGGAACATAAAATCCCACCCCTTTTATGGTACTTTTAATCATATAGTTTTTTAATTTTGGCAAAGATAAAACTTATTTAACACATAGTTTTTCAAAATATTAGTATTTTTACTTTATGCCAATTGATACGATATACAGAACCTCCCAGTGCGAATGGGTAGATGTAGAGGCTCCTACTTTAGAAGACCTGAAATTTCTTCATGAACGATATGAAATCAACAATCTTCTTCTGGAAGATACAATGGATCCTAATCACCTTCCGAAATATGAAGAAGACGGGAATGTGAAATTCTTTTTACTCCGTGAAAGCACAGAGCTGGAAAGAAAGAATCTCAATACCATCAGTGATATCAGCACCAAAATTGGAATCTTTCTGGTGGAAAATACCATTATTACCATCCACAGGATGAAAACCAGAAGTATTTCCGAGACCAAGAAAAAAGTGTCTTTGATTCAGGAAGACCTTAAACCTCAGCAAATCATGCTGATGATTGCTATATTGATCATGAAAAGTTTTGATGATGAATCTTTAAGTCTGTTTGAAACAATGGACAATATTGAGAATGAGATTTTCCTTAAAAACACCAATCATACCAGCCAGATCCGTCGTCTTTACAAGCTGAAACGAAAATCCGGATTGAACTCCCGTGTACTGGTAATTTCTACAGATGCTATTGATAAATTTAAACTGCTGAATTTACAAGACTCAGAAATTGTGGATTTAAAAGATAAACATAAAGACGTAGTTGCTGATTTTGATCATTTGAATATTCAGATTACCAACCTTATTTCCATGTTCCTTGCACTTTCAGATCAAAAGGCCAATCAGGTGATGAAAGTCCTGGCTATTTATTCGGTTTACTTTTTACCAATCACCTTTATTGCCGGGGTTTATGGGATGAATTTCGATAATATGCCTGAGCTTCATCATAAGTATGGATATTTTATCACATTGGGAGCAATGGCAACCGTTGTGATCAGTACGTTTATTTATGTGAGACGAAGACAATGGTAATTAATTTTTAATAAACGCAAAGGCACGAAGTTTTTACTTTCAATAAAATATAACTTGGTGATTACCTTTTGTCTTTAAAACACCATCAAAACAAAATACCATGACTCCTGAAAACCTCAACAAAATTCTGGAAGATCCTTCTCTATCGCAGGCATCCAAAGATAAATTGCTTGCTTTACACGAGAATATCTCTTCCAAAGAATTCTCTGATCTCCTGGATCAGTCCGGGAATCAGTATGTAGAGTTTGTACAGGAAGGTGGTGGTGTCTGGGGAAGCGCGCTGGTAGGCTATCTTTATGGACTGGAAATATTTGGAATCCGTTTTCTGAAAGTGGCTGGAACGAGTGCCGGAGCGATTAACACCATGCTGATTGCAGCCTGTAAGACCAAAGAAGAAGCTAAAAGTGAACTGATCAAGGATATTCTTTTCAGCTGGAATTTTGCAGATTTTATGGATGGGAAAACGTATGTAAAAACTACTCTCCATGCCATGCTGAACAACAAGGATTTCTTTAAAATTAATACAATTATTGCGGTTATCCTCTTCATTATTCTTCTGAGTATTCCCTTTCTCGCTCCTCCCACAACAATACTGAATGCCAAGCTGATGTTTTTAATCCCTCTGATTCCGGCTGTCATCCTCTTTTTCTGCATCCAAAAGCTGTACAATAATTTCAGGAAAGAAAACAGCGGACTGAATCCCGGAAATGTTTTTCAGAATACCATGCAAAATGCGCTGGATCAATTTGGCATAAAAACGGTTGCCCATCTCAATGAAAAATTCATTCAGAAAGAAAAGGATCTTAATCTCAACTACCGCTATGGAAACGGGCAGGAATATTATCTGATGGCTTTGCAAAGCATTGAAAAGATTAAAATCAAAAACCAGGAACATATCGACCAAACCCGATACAGAATTTTCTACGAAAGCGCTGTGAATAATGATTATTATAAAAACAATCCCTTCTACCTTCTGAAGTCTGAATATGTAATTATTACCACTGATATCAATGCTAAAATTAAGGTAGAACTTCCTACAATGGCCAATCTCTACTGGTCTGAAGAGGAACTGAAACACATCAGCCCTGCTGAATTTGTAAGAGCTTCTATGGCGGTTCCATTTTTCTTTGAACCTTTTCAGAAACAAATCAATAAGGACGATGATTCTGTAAAGTATGCCTGGAGATACTGGATGAATACGAAACCTGATGATATTAATCCTGCCGGGGTTTTTATTGATGGTGGAAGTATTTCCAATTTTCCTATTGACCTGTTTCATGCGGATGAAGTATTTTATCCGAGAATGCCTCTTTTCGGGGTACAACTGACGAGCGATTCTGCAATTCTTTCTGAAAGAGGAAAAACCAGTGAAGAAATTCTTAAAACACCGTTCAGCTACGCCGGAAATATCATCAGTACACTGAAAGGTTTTAATGATAAGACATTCCTTACCAAACATACTTTTTACCGTTCGTACAGCATACAGAGTGTCAACTGTGGTACCAGCAGCTGGCTGAATTTCTTCATGAAAAAAGAGGAAAAGGAAGAACTTTTTAACAAAGGGTTTCAGGCTGCCCTTGATTTTCTCAACACTTTCAACTGGGAAAAATATAAATATGAAAGAATGATGCTCACAATGAAAGAGAAAAAAATATTGAAGGAAGAAGATACGCCTACGGTTGGATAAGGAATTTAACTTTTAAAATTAATCAACATTATAAATAAAATACGATGATGAAATACATCTGCCAATGTTGTGGTGAAGAGAAAGAAGACTGGCCTGCAATAGCCTATAATGCTCCTTATTTCTATTATTGCTTATCGGAAGAGGAACTGAAAAATGCTGAACTCACTTCAGATGTATGTGTCGTTGAAGATTCGGATGACACCCATAGATTTATCCGTACCGTTCTTGTACAGAAAGTTACGGATGACTGCAGAGATCTGGATTACGGAATCTGGGTTTCTCTGAGTGAAAAAAGCTTCAACGAATATGTTGAAAACTATAATAATAAGGAATTTGAAGCAGAATATTTCGGATGGCTTTCTACCTATCTTCCGGATTATGAGTTTGAGGAAAGTATTCCCACAACAGTAGTGGTAAATAATTCTATCGGACGGCCTTTTGTGTATCCTCACCAAAGTTATGATCATCCGTTTGTGGACGATTTTTATAATGGCATTACAAAGGAAGAAGCAGAGAAGAGGATTAATAGGGTTTTAAATAAAGAATAGAAGGACTTCCTCTTAAGTTTTAGAAATATTGCAGCAGCATTTAGAATAGGAATCTATCAAAAAATATACTGATAGATTCCTAATGCTCATTATAAATTATCCAAAAACTCCAGATACATCGGAACACTTCTGCCAACCCATTCATCAGAAGGATCTCTTTCAATTCCGTAATAGACGAAAGGTTCTTTATAATCGGCTTTTATATAATCAAAAGTCAGCTCATAAGGTCTGAAAAGTTCGTTCATCGTGTATTTATATACACCGGATGCAGTGTAAGCGTCTTCATCTATGCCTGCTGTAACTGCCAGTGACATTTTCTTTCCAGCAAGTTTAAATCCACTGGTACTTCCATACGCCCAGCCATACAAAATCACCTCATCCAGCCATTGTTTCAAAAGTGGCGGACTGCTGAACCAGTAAAAAGGAAACTGGAATACAATTTTGTCATAAGATTCCATCATCTTCTGCTCTTCAGCCACATTGATTTTTCCATCAGGGTAAGCTTCATACAATTGATGAACAGTATATTTTTCAGGATATTTTTTTAACTCGTCAATCCATTTTTTATTAATCACAGATTTTTCAATATCTGGGTGGGTAACAATTACTAAAGTCTTCATTCTGTTTAAATTTCTGTTACAAAATTACAACATGTTACTTACATTTCGTACATTAGCAACCTATTGTATGGTACTATAAAAAATGTAAGTAATGACTAAAATAAAGGAAACTTCTACCAATTTTGCCAATAAGCAAGCGCTTGCTGATGAATGTCCGGAAATCTATGCATCCAACACTATCGGAGGGCAATGGGCACTGGCCATCTGCTGTTATCTGATCAACGGAAAAATGAGATTTGGAGAGCTTAGAAAAAAGCTTCAGAATATTACCGAACGTATGCTTACGCTGCAACTTCGTAGACTGGAAGAAGATAAAATTATTACCAGAACGGTATATGCAGAAGTTCCACCAAGGGTTGAATATGAGCTTACAGAAATAGGCTACAAACTGAAACCTATTATTCTGGAATTTGAAAAATGGGGAAATGAGCACAAAGAACTGATGAAAAAACAATAATATACGGAAGGATTAGTATTGAAAAAATTCTACGTTGCGTTATTTTATACAAAAATAATTAACTTTAGATACATAAACCAATACTATGAAAAACCTGACTTTTTTACTATTATTCCCAGTGGTTATTTTTTGGGGGATCAATGTACATGCCCAAAAAATTTCTGACGGCCAAACAGTTGACATGAATGGTATGGCTGTTACCTTTACTATTCTCAATAAAGAAAGTGTAGAATCCGGTGGAAAATCCTATGACCGTTATAAAGTTTCGGCATCGGTAAAAAACACTTCAGATAAAGCCTACAACATCAGATTATCAGCCTTTCCTCAAATTGTAAGCAACATAGGCCTTGTAGAACTGGACTGTATTAATGCTACGGGAGCCAGACTAACCTCTAAAAAGATAGAGTTAAAAATGAAGGCCCAAATGATTAATGTTACCTACTCTGCTTATGACAAGTCTGGGAAACTCATCACCAGTACAATTCCGGTAACCGGCAGTTATTATTTTGATCCGGGAGATACAATCAATGATAATGCAATCTTCATTGTTCCACAAGGTGAAAAACCTGATGTTTCTGTAAGAAGTATGAAATAGAATAATTAAGATTCCTACGGAATGACGAATAGAAGTGTTTGACATTAGGCACACATTCTGTCATTCCGTAAGAATCTCAGTTTATTTAGCCATTTTCTCCTTCCACAAAGGCTTTTGTGCTAATACTTTTGAGTGAATCGGACAACTTTCATGATGAGCGCCTTGCAGATATCCTGTACTCATAAGAAATTCGTTTACAATTTCCCCGCCAGTGAATTTGAATGTTTTTTTGAAAAGCTTCATCCATTCCTGCAAAGGCATTGGATGATGATGCTCCAGCCATTTTTCAAAAGAACCAAATTCCTTTTGTAATGCAATGATTGTTTTAGCATTTTCAATGGCAGCATTTACTTTTAGCTTATTCCTGATAATTCCCGGATCGCTCAATAATCTTTCGCGGTCTTCTTCTGTATAATCTGCTATTTTCTGAATATCAAATTGGTCATATGCTTTTCTGAAACTGTCTTCTTTTTTCAGAACCGTTTCCCAGCTTAATCCTGCCTGATTAATCTCAAGAATGAGTCTTCCAAACAATTCATTATCATCATGAATAGGATATCCATAATAATTGTCATGGTAATTTTTGTGCAGTTCTTTTCTGCTTTCGGGCTGCATTCCTTCTATTGCTAAACAATAACTCATTACAATATATTTTCTGTTTTCGTTAAAAATTTGTCCATTGCTTCTTTAATATTAATTCCTGTACGGTCTGCCAGAACAATCAGCCACCAGATATTTTCGGCTAATTTATGCTCCAGTTCTTCTGCTGAATCTTTCTTCAGCCATGTTTTCTGATGGGACATTACATTTCGCCCTACCAATCCGGCATCGGTAAGATAAGCAAGTGTATCTTCTTCCAGTGACCATTCTTTTCCTTTGCTTTTTATTTCCAGCTGATGATACTTCTCTCTGATGTCTAAAGAACGTTTGACGATGGTATCAAAATTATTGGTGTCCATATTTCTCTGTTTTTAAGTAAAGACTTTCAAAGGGTAAAAATAAACCAGAACTGTGACAACTGTCCGTCAGTAGTGATTTCCATTTTTTAAATGTAATCATAATTCTATTCATTTTATCTACTTCCATTCTCAGAATATTCAGTAGTTTAGAGAACTTAAAAACAACATCATGAAATCTGTGTTTTCCCTTCTTTTTATTATATGTTCAATGTTCTTTAAAGCACAGAAATTATATTCAAAAGCGTATGGAAATCCCCAAAAACCACCCTTGATTTTTATCCATGGCGGGCCGAGCGGAAATTCCACTTTGTTTGAAGGAACTACCGCTCAGAAGCTTGCTGATAAAGGATTTTATGTGATCGTTTACGACAGGCGTGGTGAAGGGCGCTCAAAAGATGAGAATGCCACCATGACATTCAAAGAAAGTTTTGAGGATTTAAAAGATATTTACACAACCTATCACCTTCAAAAAGCCAATATACTTGCCCATAGTTTTGGTGGGATTATCGGAACTTTATTTACAGATCAGTTTCCTGAGAAAGTAAAAACGCTTACGTTGGCAGGAGCTTTATTTACCCAACAGGAAACCTATGATCATATTTTAAAACAGGCTAAAGAACATTTTAAAAATGATTCCACTCAAATCAAAGAGATTTCAGAGATAGAAAGTCTGGACAAGAATTCTGCTGCTTATAGAAAAAGATGTTATGACATGGCTGGAAAACTTGACTTCTTTGATATGCCACATCCAACTCCTGAAAGTGAAATGCTGAGGAAAAAATACAAAGAAGGAGAATTTTATAAAAACAATATAAGAAACGCTAATTCTCCTCTTAAGTTCTATCAAAATGAGCCTCAGAATAATTTGGATAATACCTCGGTTTTAAAAGATATCCGAAAAAAAGGAATTCCCGTTTTTGCAGTGTATGGTAAGAATGATGGCATATTTTCTGAGAAACAGCTGAATGACCTGAGAAATATTGTCGGTAAGAAAAATTTCAGACTCATTGATAACTGTTCCCATTACTTATTTGTTGATCAGCAAAACGATTTTTTAGAATTTATTAAGCTTACATTGAAATAAAGTGTAGTTTTGTAATCATGCACAATTCAGGAGTCCATATGAAAACCTATAAAGCGATCATTACGATGCTTATTCTGGTGTTTTCATTATCTCCATGTTCTGTAAAAAGAAATGTTCTTGATATTTTTGACATTCAGTTTATAAGCGGGCTGAATAAAATCAAAACGACTTCTTCACTTTCTTTCAGTTGTGATTCTGCATCAGCTACTTCCGGAATTTCGGTTTCAAAAAACAAAACTCAGAGCCAATACAAAGATTCTTTTTCTGATTTTTCTTCAACAACCGGAAATTCTGTTGAAAAAAAGATTTCTTTCAATAACTACTCAGGGCATTCTACAGGAAACAGCCCACCGAAGTATATTTTATTTAAAAGACTGAAACTTAATCTGGTTTAATTTTTTTAGCCTAATTAAAAATCAGTTTTTTACAATACAATATTAATTTCAATGAAACATATCTTAAACCGTCAGTCTTCAGAGCTGGCCGGATTATATACTTTATCCCTCCGCATGGTTATCGGATGGACTTACTTTTCAGCGTTCTGGCGCAGACTGATCCTCGAAAACAAACTTATTCCTGATGAAAAGGGATATATCGGGGAAAAATTCAATCACTTCTTACCCAATGCACTGGGAATAAAACCTATTATTGAATATCTGGTGACTCATCCCGATGCTCTGCAACGCTCTATGATGATTTTTACCATTATCGAAGCCATTGTAGGTTTATTCATCATCCTCGGATTATTTACACGTTTAATGAGTATTGGCATCTTC
The DNA here is from genome assembly GCF_047345655.1 of Chryseobacterium sp. T20. Taxonomy (NCBI): domain Bacteria; kingdom Pseudomonadati; phylum Bacteroidota; class Flavobacteriia; order Flavobacteriales; family Weeksellaceae; genus Chryseobacterium; species Chryseobacterium sp. T20. Next base: position 628,735 of record NZ_JBLFDU010000002.1, on the reverse strand, counting down.
AGTCTTGCCCTTGGAATTTTACTAGGTTCCGGCTGGCTGGGAACGACTTGTCTTGATGAATGGCAGATTGGTGTTTTAGGTGCTGCAGGCGGATTTGTTCTTTTTCTTACAGGAAGCGGATCTTATTCTCTGGACTATTATTTCATAAAAAACAACAAAAGTTTCACCCAGAAAAAATGGTTTCAATGGCTTGGATCAGGGAGTTTTCCTATTTCAAACCCTAAGGTTCTTGTACTGGCAGGCTCAGTGATTATATTCGGACTGACCCTTTTTACCAATCAATATTTTCATGGAGGTGTATGGGGAACACTGCATAATAAATCAGTAAAACCTAAACTAGAGATTTCAAATATCTCCCATAATAATTCGAAGCTTACATTTGAAATCTACAGAACAGAAGGTGCTGATGTGTATGGTTCTTTTCTGATAGGTATTCATGTTCTCGACAAAAACGGAAAGATTTTAAAGGAACTTGATCATAAAGAACTCTCCGGAATTCCTCAAGAAAATATACAGAATCATTATGTCGCCAAAGTGAAACCGGGAAAACACAGTCTGGTAATTCCATTGGGAGCAAAAGCTGATGTTACTCTGAATATTGATGATATTTTTGAAAAAAATGAAATTCATACCCTGAAACTGATTGATGTAAGTGGTATTGAATGGATAGAGAAGATTGAATAAGGTTTGGGATTCGGGACTTGAGATACGGGGTTCGGGGATTGGAGCTTATTATTTTAACGTTTTATGTTTTGACTAAAGCCGTTGGAAAATATTTTTCTTTTGTGAACGGGCTTCCTTCTTGAACTAACGTTCGTAACCTTTCTGGTTATGCTCTGGATTATAGCCCATTTCTATTGAATTTTTTCTCTACGATTATAATTCTGTTACAATTAAAATCTGCAGAATCTGCGAGATGCTTTATAAACCATTGATATTCATTTACACAAAAAAGCGGACTAAAGTCCGCTTTAATTCATATTTGATGTTACTTTTCTGAAACCAGAACATGATAACTGCATGAGCTATCCGGATCAAGCTTGAGTACTTTTACTTCAAGTAAAACATCCAGTCCCATAGTGTCGCAAATACCCTGTATAAAAGGTTTTATGACTGGCCATTTCAACAGTCCCGCAATTTGCAGGCTATGAGTGATTTTATGGTAACGGTCTACGCCTTTAATGAGCAATTCGCATTTATAGTCATTTAATTCTTTAAATTCAAAATTATATTCGGGACTGGATGTAAAAACTGCTCCTATTAATATTTTTCCCACAGCTGGAATTCCGGGCTGCAGATTAGGTTTTGTTTCAAGATTTTTTAAGGTCATTCTTGATCCGAGGTCGTACATAAAAGTACTGGAAAGCTGTTCTATAGCTTCTGGCCCGTAAAGTTTTCCGATCTGTTTGAGCATACCTCCATAAAAAGCTCCTGTAATATCAGACAGGCGCTGGGTAAGCTCTGTAAAAGTTCCGGGAAAGAAATCTGCAATAATCTGAGCCTGATTCATTTCAGGGAGATAGATATCGTTTTTTCTGAAATCGGATAATGCCACGTAGGTTTTCGGAAGTTGAATTTGATTCATAGTTAATAAGTTATTACTGTTATTAGTTCATGGTTAAGTACAATCATGAAGAAAAAAGCCCCATTTATCCATCTGGAATTTTGTCATTATAGGATATAAAAACAAAGTAAAAAACTATTCGGCGAATTGATTTTAATAACTGATGTTCAGATAAAAATCCGGCACAGTATTCCGGCAGATCCTTTTTGAAAGGATTGTTGAGAGATTAGGGAATCTATTCATATCTTTTCATTTGGTACTGTAAAGCTAGAAAAAATAAATAAACTCTCCAATAAGTGATATTATTTTTTGTTTAATAAAATGAAAACTAAAAGTTATTGGCTTTTACTATTTTACATCAGAAACAGCATAAAAAAACCTTCGAAAATCTCGAAGGTTTTTTTATTTAAAATTTAGTGCATGGCTTCACTCAAATCTATTTTTTCTTTGCTCTTTCGCTCTTTTACGAGTAAGATAAACGGAATACATATCAGGAATATGATTCCAAGGTAAAGAAAGACATCCATGTAAGACAAAACAGTGGCCTGCTTCGTTACAGATAGGTCGAGCATTTTATAAGCGGCATTCATTGCAGCATCAGGGGTCATTCCTTTTGCTACAAAATTGGCTTTAAGAGCTGCTAGTCTTTGCTGTACATCAAAACTGTTTTCGTCCAGATGGGAAATTAAGTTATTCCTGTATTTCTGGCCTGCATTGGCAATAAAGGTTGTAATCGCTGCAATCCCGAAAGATCCTCCCAGCTGTCTCATCATCCCTGTAAAAGCTGCTCCCTGACCAATCTCCTGCCCTTTCAATGTACTTAATGACAAAGAGGTGATTGGAATAAATAACAATCCTAAACCTGCTCCTCTTACAATCAGCATCCAGAAGAAAGCTTCTTTACTGGTATCCGGTGTCAGAATTTTGTATCCCCAGAAACTATAAACGAAGAAGATAAAGAGTCCTAATGAAACCAGAATCTGTTGTTTTGCTCCTTTTGCCAGCAATCTACCAATGATAGGCATCATGAAAGCCGTCGTTAATGCAGCTGGAATCATCAATGCTCCTGACTGAAGTGCCGTCCATCCCAAAATACTCTGAGTATAAAGAGGAACGATGAATGTAGAACCATAAAGCCCGAATCCAAGCACGAATGACATCATGGTTCCGATTCTTAGATTGCTATTTTTAAGTACCCTGAGCTCAACGATCGGATATTTAAAGGTAAGCTCCCTCCAAAGGAATAAGATAAATCCTAACACAGCAGCTACTGTAAACGCTACAATCATTCCGCTTGCAAACCAGTCTTCTTCATGACCTCTCTCAAGAATGAACTGTAGTGAACCTACTGTTACTGCCAATAAAGCAATCCCAATCCAGTCAACATCTGAGACTTTACGTTTTTCAGCATATTTCGGACTTCTTACAAACTGCAGTGTCATCAATGTTGCTGCAATCCCAATCGGAATATTAATATAGAAAATATATGGCCAGCTGAAATTATCAACGATATACCCTCCAAGAGGCGGACCTAAGGTAGGACCGATAATTACTCCCAGACCATAAATCGCCTGAGCCATACTTCTTTTTTCAATCGGATAAGATTCCGTAATGATCGTTTGTGAAGTTACCAATAAGGCTCCCCCACCGATTCCCTGCATCAATCTGAAGAACACGAGTTCCCAGATATTGGTCGCATTTCCACATAAAAATGAAAATATGGTAAATATAATGATGGATGCTGCAAAGTAATTTCTACGCCCAAACTGCTGGGAAAGCCAGCTCGTCATTGGTACTATAATTACGTTACCAATGGCATAAGCCGTAATTACCCAACCCACTTCAGAAAGTGTAGATCCAAGATTCCCCTTCATTTCATTCAAGGCAACATTGACAATCGTGGAATCTACAATTTCAAGAAGGGCACAAAGGATAGCCGTAATCGTAATGATTACTCTACGCGCTCCATATTCTACTAATGAATCTTGCATAATTTTTATTCGAATATTTGTATTAATGTAAAATGTAGGATGTATTAATGATTTTCAATTCATCATGAATACATTTCACGTAAGTACATCAATACTATTTCAAAGCAACCTCTGCTTTCACGTTCATTCCTGTTCTCAGTCTTTTGGCAATATCTTTATCAAGATTTACAAAATCAATTTTTACAGGAAGTCTCTGAACTACTTTTACGAAGTTACCACTCGCATTATCCGGAGGAAGAATAGAGAAAGTAGCTCCTGTAGCCGGAGAGAATGAGCTTACTACACCTTCAAATTCTTTATCAGGGAAGGCATCAATCTCAATTTTCACTTTCTGCCCTTCTACCATTTTATCTACCTGCGTTTCCTTAAAGTTAGCTACCACCCATTTCTGATCGTTTTTAACCAAAGCAAACAACTGTGCCCCAGCCTGCAGATACTGACCTGCCTGTGTAGGCACTTTTCCTACGTATCCGTCTTCAGGTGCAAGGATTACAGTATATGATAAGTTCAGTTTTGCATTTTCCACATCTACTTCTCTTTGTTTAGCAACAGATCCTGCCACACTGATTTGTTGTGAGCTTGCAGCCGTTTGAGAAGAAGCGATGTGAGTTTGCTGAGCAATTTGATTTCTCTGGTCCACTAAAACCTGTAACTGTCTGTCTGCAGATTGTTTTGCAGCCAAAGCCTGCTCATACTGTTGTTCTGTGATAGAATGGTCTTTTACAAGATTAGCATATCTCTTCAAATCCTGAGAAGTTTTCCAAACATTTACTTTTGCTGCTTCTATCTGAGCATTAGCAGTAACTACCGCTGCTTCAGAAGAGCCGATATTTTTTGAAGTTGCTGTGGTAGTAGCTTCTGCATTGGAGATATTACTTTTAGCGGTAGATAATGCTGCCTGAGCCTGATCAAGAGCCATTTTCTGATCTCTGTTATCCAAAATCACCAAAGTATCTCCTTTCTTTACAAACTGGTTGTCTTTTACTTTTACCTGAGCTACATAGCCAGATATTTTAGAAATTACCGGTGCCATATTGGAAGCAATCTGAGCATCGTCTGTCTCTTCATGATACTGTCCATAAGTAAAGGCTCTGTAACCGTAGATTCCTCCTCCGATTACTACTGCTGCTAAAATGATAGGAAAAACTAAACTTTTTTTCTTTTTAGGTTCAGCTGCCTGTGTATTATTATTTTCCATTTTGGTTTCGATCTGATTATTTAATTGTTAAAGTTCCTGTTGTCTGTAATAGTTTTCTATATGCCAACGCAGCATCTGCCTTAGCATTGATCACTCCAACGTTGGCCGCAATCTGTGCCGCGTCTGCATCCAGTAATTCTGTCATGGTTGCAAGACCGTTATCGTATTTATTTTTTGTTATTCTGTAATTTTCATTAGCCTGCTCAGCAGATTTTTCGAAAACAACGATTCTCTTTTTGGAGTAGTCTGTGTTTTGGTATTCTCTGTTCACATCAAGCTTAATGTTATCATTCAATAATTCATCGGTAGCAGCAAGCTGTTTTTCTCTTGCCTGCGACTGTCTCAATGAAGAATTTTCTTTCCACAGGTTGGATAAGTTATAAGAAACCCCAATCCCTACATTAACCGCATTGTATACGGTAAGAAACTTAGGAATATCTGCCGCTACATAACCTCCTGTAAATGCGATGGAAGGAAGATTTTCTGCTTTTGCTGCTTTTGAACCTAATTCTGCTGCTTTTCTCTGTTGTGCCAACGCCTGTAAATCTTTACGGTTTTCTCTGGCTTCGGTAACATAAAAATCAACAGGTTTTACGTCTGATCCTTCTTCAATATAATTTTCATCTACAGTAAGTTCTGTAGTTTCAGGAAGACCTAATAAAAGATCCATATTGATGTTGGCAATATTGTAGTTATTCTTAGCTTCCAATAGCTGAAGTTCAATATTTGAAGTCTGAAGGTTCGCCTTTAATCTGTCATTTCTCGCGATCAAACCATTGTTTTCCATTTTAAGGAAGGTTTCATCTCTTTTTTGAGAAGCGGCAAGGTTTTCTTCAAAAACTTTGATAGACTGGTTCGCTTTAAACAAGTTATTATAAGCCTGGGCAACGTTATAAGCAATGGCAATTTTATCATTCTCAGTGCTTAGTTTAGAAGCTTCTACCAGATATTTTGCGGATTGAATCCCATATTTGATTCTTCCCCCACTGTAAATCGGAACGCTAAGATTAGCTGAACCATAAAGTACCTGATGTACTTCAGGACCTCCTGCCCCTCCTGAAAGACCGGGAAGTTTGATATCAACATTTGGCTTTATCGGAAGGTACATATAGCTACCTGACACTTTTAATTCCGGTAGTTGTCTGTTTTTAGCTTCCAAAAGGTCAGCTGTAGCCTCTTCGATCTTGGCTGCATCGATCTTGAGATTCTTGCTGTTCTGGATTCCCAGCTGCACGGCCTCGTCAAGAGAAAGTGTTTTTTTCTCCTGAGCATTTACATTTGCTATTCCTACGAATAGTGATAATGCAATCACTGAGTTATTTATTCTCTTCATAACCTAAAAGGTCTTTTAGTAAATATTTAATATGTTTATTAAGTTCTGTGTAATATTTTTCATCAAAAGCTTCTTCATCTTCTGTTTCATTCAGGAACTCTTTATACATTTCTTTTGCATTGAATGCATAAAATAAAGTTCCGCTCACGGTGGAATGAAGGAGATAAATTGGAGGATTTTTGGTGAAAATTCCATTTTTAAGGCCGCTTTCCAGTATTTGGGAATACATAGAAAGGAATCCCATTTTGATCTGCTTCAAAAATTCTACAATCTGAGGATTCTGAGTATGCAACTGCTCTCTCTGCATAATCCTGTAAAAGCATTTTTGAGTTCTGATCTTATTAGAAAACTGATCAATTACTTTTTCAATCTTCTGCCACTCGTTGATATCGGTTCTTCCCAAAAGATCTTTTGAAAAAAACTGACCTTCATTCATTCTGTATTCCACTAATTTCTCATAGAGTTTTTCCTTAGAGCCAAAATAATATGAGATCATAGAGATATTTACACTTGCCTCTTTTGCAATTTCTCTGGTAGAAGTTCCTTCAAACCCCTTTTCAGCAAAAAGCTTCTCGGCCGCGAATAATATATTTTCTTCTTTTGAAATCATGTTAGTGTTCATTTTTCAGGGCGCAAATGTACATAAGTTTCAAATAAAATCAAACGATTGATTGATTTTTTAATATAGATTTAATTTATTGTAAAGAAAAGACAGTTTCTATAATAGATGCTGAAACCGCATTAAAGGCTGTTTTGAGTGAAATATAACTCAAGAAAAGTTCATGTTTATTTAATATTCAGGAAAAAAATTCATGATAATTTTCAATTTTCTGACCATTTAATATTGAAGTATGTATAAAAAAAGAGGGAAAGTGGAGGCAATATGATAACCATTTCCTGACATCAAAAAACAAAAAACTCCGGCTGTAACCGGAGATTTATTTATGTGCTTTTGTGAATATATCTTGATAATTTTATTCCCAGATCCGTCCAGACAATTTTAGGATTTCCGTTTCGGGTCAGATGAAGATCGGCTGTATTAATTTCTTCTAAAATACTCTCAATATTAGCCCCACTGATAAATTTTGAAAAGCCGGCCCAATTGAAACCGTTTGCATTAATCTTTTTATATACCAGATTCTCTGATTGATAGTTCTGAAGCAATGCCAGTCTGAAAATCTCAGAACAATAATTAAGAAAGTTCTTCTGTTTCTCCCTGTTCCATCCTGCAATTTCTCTTGCCCAGACAATAATGCTTCTGAGATATTCCGGTTTCTTTTTAACCATAAATGCATCTCTCACCCATTGTACAAAAAGCTTTTCAAACTCATTGCTTTTATCTCCTGAATTCAGCAGTTTTATAGCATCATTGAGATCTCCCTGAGCTTCATGAACAATCTCTCTTACTTTTTCTTCAGAAACAGAGAAATTCTTTTTAAGATGATTTTCAATATCCTCATCATTAATTCTCGGAATTTCAACAATCTGTGTTCTGGAAAGAATAGTAGGAAGAATGTCGTTTGTACTTTCAGCTGTAAGAAGAATGACTGTTTTTGCTGGTGGTTCCTCCAAGAATTTCAAAAACTTATTGGAAGCGGCAATATTCATTTTATCTGCTCTCCAGACGATAAGAATTTTGGTTCCTCCTTCATAACTTTTTAAAGAGAACTTCTGATTCTGGTCATCCACCTCATCCGCAGAAATAAATAACTGTTTATTCTCTGATTCTAAAAAAGCAGTCCAGTCGTCATAGCTTGCATAAGGGGAAGCTAGGATCATTTCTCTGAACTCATCAAATTTATTCTTGCTTAATGAGTTTTTATTGTCTGTAAAAACCGGAAAACTGAAATGCAGATCCAGATGATTGAGGTGTTCTACCTTCGCAGCAGCATGTTCATTTTCCTGACTGAAAATTTCCCGTGCATAAGCCAAAACCATAGGCAGTGTTCCGTATCCCTCTTTTCCTACAAAAAGTTGGGCATGGCTCACTCTGTTTTCAGCAATGCTTTCTCTAAGAAGTTTTTTCAGATTCGTCTGTCCGGCGATGTTCTCCCAATTCATGTTTCAAAGATAAAAAATCTTATTTCATTTCATAAAATTAAGTCTGCTTAAAATGGATAAAAATATAGATCATCCATTTTGAGTTTCTTAAATCTATAAAAATGTAGGATGTAATAAAACCATTAAGAAGGCTTGAAGAAATAAAGAATAATTAAGATGAATCATTCTGATTTTAAACTTAAAGCGAAGCTTATCTTAATACTCTTAACACCTTCATAGAATCTTAATTGTTCAAAATAAAAGTTTAGAAAGAAATGCGTCATATTATATTATAGGTAATATCAATAATAGGATTAGAGTAAAACATAAAATTAAATTTTACACAATTTAATTTTAAGCAATACATTTGCCAAGTGAAATTATTCGTAAATTTATTACCATTTCACACCAATTTCAAATATTAAAATTGTAAACCAATGGATACCAACCTGGAACAAAAAATTAAGGGCATATTTCAACAGCAGAAAGCCTTTTTCAAAACCAATCAGACTAAAGATATTGAATTCAGAAAAGCACAATTAAAAAAATTCCGAGAAGTTTTTCTACAGCATACCGATGCACTTTGTGACGCTTTGGCTACAGATCTGGGGAAAAGCAGAAAGGAAGCAGAATATGTGGAGATTCAAATAGTGATCAGCGAGCTTGATTATTTGCTGGAAAACATCGATGAATGGGCAAAGCCTACTTCTGTCCCTTCAAAACCACATCCTTCAGGCGCTGAAGTTGAGAGCAAAATAACCTATCAACCTTATGGAGTTACCTATATTATAGGCCCTTTCAACTATCCAGTTCAATTGACGTTCAGCCCGCTTATCGGAGCTTTAATCTCTGGAAATACAGCGATCATAAAACCTTCTGAGAATACACCACATGTTGCGCAGGTTCTTGAAGATATTGTCAAAGAATCATTTGACGAATCCTATGTAGCCGTTATTCAGGGTGCCATTGAAGAAAACACCTTATTATTAAGCCTTCCTTTTGATTATATTTTCTTTACAGGAAGCCCCAATGTTGGAAAAATTGTCATGAAAGCCGCTGCAGAACAATTAATTCCGGTTACGCTGGAACTTGGAGGGAAATCTCCTACGATTGTTCATAAGGATGCAGATCTTGATAAAGCGGTAGCCAGAATATCATACGGAAAATGGATTAATTGCGGACAAACCTGTGTGGCTCCTGACTATATTTATATCCATGAATCTGTAAAAGATGCTTTTATAGAAAAATTCAAAGCTCATTTAAATGCCACTTATGAAGGTAATTCTTTGGGAAAAATCGGGAAGATTGTAAGTCAGAACCAAATTAAACACCTTGCAGGTTACCTTGAAGCAGCGCCGGAAAAGGTGATTTACGGAGGAAATTATGATCTTGAAACCCGTCACTTTGAAGCCTCTTTAATGGATAATGTGACTTGGGATGATCAGGTAATGCAGCAAGAGATTTTTGGTCCTATTCTTCCTGTTATGACCTATAATGATATTGAGGAAGCATTGGAAGAAATCAATAATCGTCCTAAGCCGTTGGCATTATATGTTTTCACAGAAGATCAGGAATTTGCCGATTATGTTTTAAACCATACTACAAGCGGAGATGCGGAAATCAATAGTGCTATTATCCACGTGGGTTCACACTATTTACCATTTGGAGGAGTAGGAACTTCGGGAATGGGAAAATATCACGGAAAATTCAGTTTTGAGTGTTTCAGCCACAGCCGTTCTGTTCTTCAGGTAAAATAAGTGTATAAATGCTTATTCATATAAACCGAGACTGTTCATCATAGAACAGTCTTTTTTGCAAAACAGAATTGATATTTTTATTACAGAAAATTTGCATTTTTCTTGTAAAGAAAAGCCCTTAACAAACTTTAACCACATATAATTTTTACAATTCATTAATATTTAAGATATTTGCGCATTGTTTTAAAAATAAAGAATGAAAAAAATCTTTGTAGTATCATTCATATCAGTTGGATATTTTCTGAATGCACAGAGTCTAAGCAACTCTCCTTATGCAACTTATGGAATTGGAGATGTGAAATATGATAATACGATCGAAACTACTTCTATGGGAGGTATATCTACTGCTTTTATTAGTGATTTTACCAGTAGTTTCAATTTTGCCAACCCGGCAAACAACGCCAATTTTGAACTTACGAGTATCAGACTGGAAGCTACCAACGAAAACAATTATTTCAAATCGAACTATAACGATATGAAATCTACAAAGCATTCTACGTATCTTTCCAATATTTCGATTGCCTTTCCATTATCTTCAAAAGTGAAAATGGGGATCTCTTATCAGCCATACAGTTCTAAAAGCTACGACATCGTAACGGAGCAGTTTGCCAGTGATAACACGACTCCTCTTTATAAAAATAATTTCAAAGGAAGCGGAACTTTGAACACGGCACAACTTGCTGTTTCTTATAAAATCAATCAGGAATTATCCGTAGGGGCAAAAGCTAACCTTTATTTTGGAGATCTTAATGACCTTAATGAATTCCGTGCCTATAACAGCTATCTTGGTACTTATTTAGGTGAATATGTTAATGGATATGAGACTAAAAACAGAATCAGAAACTTTAATTTCACACTGGGTACAAGTTACCAGACTTTAAATACACGTACTGATAAGAAATTTACAGTAGGAGCTACGGCTACTTTTGGTAATACAAGTAATATGACTACTCAGTACACCAACAGTACTTACAGATATTCTGATGCTCAGGAGACTTCTAAAGTTGCCGGATCAGAAACAATCATCGAACAAAAAGAAACGAAGTCCAAGAATCTTCTTCCATTACAGGCATCCTTAGGGGTTGGATACGGAAGTGAGAACCATTGGTTTGTATCAGGACAGGTAGATTATAAAAAAGGAGAAGATATCTCTTATTTCGGTAAAGATTTCAGTTTCCAGGATACCTACAGAATTTCTGCAGGGGGATGGTACCTTCCCAACTATAACAACTTCAGAAGCTACTTCTCAAGAGTAATCTACAGATATGGAGCATTTTATGAAAGAGGAAATTTAAATCTGGAGGGGAACAGTATCAACAAATTCGGTATTTCTGCCGGAGTTATGCTTCCGTTCAAAAACAGTAGTATCACCAGAATGAGTGGTCTTGAAATTGGGTTAGAAGTTGGTAAGAGAGGAACTCTTCAAAACAACCTGATCAACCAGAATTTCGTCAATCTGAGAATCGGCTTTAATTTTGCTGATAAGTGGTTCAGAAAGGCACTTTATAACTAAAATGAACTTTTCAAAAAAAATATCATATAAAAATATAGCATGCCTTTTTAGTTGTGCTATATTTTTTATATTGACATCCTGTGAGGAAGATCTTACCAAAAGAAACGGCAATCAAAGCAAAAACTTTCCTTCACAGATCATCAACAACGCTAATATTATACAGCGTGATTCAGGCTTTATTACTTTAAAAGCCAAAGCACCGATCATTGAAAAATATGAGTTGATTGACAGTCCGTATGTAGTAGCCAGAAAAGGAATTGACATTGAGTTTTTTGATAAAAAGAAACCTAAAGTTCCAGGAAGAATTACGGCTAAATACGCCCGTATTTTTGAATACAAAAAATTCTACGAAGCCAAAGGTGATGTAAGAATAAAAACCAATGAAGGACAGAGATTTGCTATGCAGAGTATTTATTGGGATCAACGAAAAAACAGAATCTATACCAAAGATACGGTATATGTAACGATGGAAGACGGTTCTACACTGGTAGGAGCAAATGGAATGACTGCCAAGGATGATTTTTCCGAATACACATTCTATAACAACTCCGGAGATTTCAGTTCCAAAAGAATTTCTGAAAATAAAAAATAAATCCAAAAAATAATGAAAGTGCTGGCTATTGGGTTGATGTCCGGGACAAGCCTGGATGGTTTGGATATCTGTCTCGCTGAATTTGAAAAGCAAGATACATGGACCTTTCAAATCCTGAAAGCCGAAACACTCTCCTATTCTGAGGATTGGGAAACTCAACTTAGAAATTCTATTCATCTTTCTTCTGAAGATTTATTGGAACTGCATTCAGCGTATGGCTTTTATCTTGGGCAACAGGTTAAAAAATTTATTCATCAACATCAGCTTGAAAATATCAACCTGATTGCATCTCATGGCCATACAGTTTTTCATCAGCCTCAAAAAAAATTCACACTACAAATCGGCGACGGCAGAGCGATAAAACTGGAAACCGGATTACCTGTTATCTATGATTTCAGAAGTCAGGATGTCTTGATGAAAGGAAACGGAGCTCCTCTGGTTCCTATAGGAGATGAATTACTTTTCTCAAAATACAGTGCCTGTCTGAATCTGGGCGGATTTTCCAATATTTCTTTACGTTCAGAAGGAAAAAGAATTGCTTTTGATATCGCTCCGGTAAATATTGTTCTGAACCATTTGGCTCAACAGCTTCATAAAAATTTTGATGAAAACGGAGCATTGGCAGCAAAAGGAAAAACAGATGAAACTTTACTGAACCAACTTAACGCTTTGGAGTTCTATCAAATTTCACATCCAAAATCTTTGGGAATAGAATGGTGCCATCAATATATATTTCCGCTTCTTGAACATATTGAAATAGTAGATGCGCTGGCTACTTTTACAGAACATGCTGCCCAGCAGATCGCCAATGTTATCAATGAATACAATATAAAAGACATCCTTATCACTGGTGGAGGTGCTTACAACACGTTTTTAATTGAAAAAATAAGAACGAAAACACAAGCCGAAGTGATCATTCCCGAAAAAGAGATCATCGATTATAAGGAAGCCTTGATTTTTGCCTTTATGGGTGTTTTAAAAATGAATAAAGAGATCAATGTGTTGTCTTCTGCGACTGGAAGTACTGAGGATCATTCATCAGGAGTTATTGCTTAAGAAACTTCTCACATATAAAAATAAAAAAACCTTCAAAATGAAGGTTTTTATTATTTATAAGCTTCGATTTTATCGGTAAGCGTATTGATAAAGTTCTGTAAAGGCTTTTCAACCATCATTTTGATGAATGGATTGAATTTCCCTTCGCTCCCGCATGAATCCCTTCGTGTGGAACTTATTCTACTAATTCAGTATTTATTATTTGTTATGTTGATATATGAATTCAGAATAATAAAGAACTTCTTTTAAAAATATAAGATCATTAAAAACAAAAGTTTTTAGGAATTCAATCTGATTCTCTGATCTATAGTTTTAAACTAAATTACACGAAAGGATTCGTGCGCTAGCAGGGGATTTGACAAGCTTATATTATCAAATATTCTGCCTCCTAATTTTAGAGGTATTTGGTATCCCTTGGGCTATACTTAATTTGTCAAAAGAACTTATTACATAAACCACTGTTCAACTACAGTAGTTTTTTCCTATCTTTTGTTAAATAAATTATTCAATGAAGTATTGTATTCTTATGGCATTAATTTCAGTGACAAGTTGTAAAGAGAGTAATACATATAAAGGAGAAAAGCCCCTAATGAATAAAGAAATCGCAATTTCCATAGCTGAAAAGAAATGGAAGCAAGTTTATGGTAACTCAGCAATAAATAAGCAAAAACCATTTGTTACAGAAAGGAAAAACGACAGTATTTGGATTGTACAGGGAAATTTTCCATCACCACCGAAAATAGGTGGAGTTGCCTATGCAGAAGTAAATATCAAAACAAAAAAAGTGGTCAAATATACCCATGGAGAATAAAAATGGTCTTCTTTATCACTTTAGGAATATCACAATAAGGTCAAATGATAAGAATTTATGTACTGAAGGACTTTTTTTGATTATCGGGAAAGAATTGAAGTTACACACAGGCAACCAAAAAACTGAAGATTACTTAGAAGTTCTCAAATATCTGATTAACTACTGTGTAGATACTAATCCTGTGATTATGGACAGCCAAAATATTGGCTATTATTCATGGCTTTTACAATTCAGGTTGGATGAAGATAACTGCTATGATCTATATGAAGCAAACGTTGACGGCAGTGGCTTTAATAGAGGTTGTGAGACAGCCATTTCAGCTGTTAGAGAACAAAGTGAAATATGTTGGCAGCAAAATCTTATTCCTCTTTTTCCCAACTTCAATCAGTCAGTTGTTATTTCAGATGGAGTTTATGAAAGAAAGGATATTGAAGGAATCAGATATGATTCGCCTCAGGACGAAAGTGGTTGGTATCTTATTACAGACGACTATAATGACGATATTAAATCATTGAAAATGGTTCACTTTTATCGTGTTGCTTTCGCCCGTCCTGATATTTTAAAATATCTGGCAATACCTTTCGGATACAGATTTATCATGAAAGGTGGAAATGTTGAAATATGTAGAAATGAGGAAGAGTAATCCTCGGGCATGTTTCAAAAATGTTGGTTTCCATTATTAAAGGATATTGACAAAGAAAATTATAATAAAATAATTGAGTTATCCTTTTAATTAATACTCAAGATTAATAATTAACAAAGGTTTTCTTATTGAGCACCCTTCGAAAGGTTCAGGGTGACAAGTCGAATACCAACCGAAATTTTTAAGCGCTGTCAGGCTGAACCTGTCAAAGCTATTATTACTGGAAGAGATAGGTTTGTTAATAAAATAATTTAAAACAGGTAAGCTATAGGTTGCCTGTCTTATTTTCACCAACTTTCCTGTAAAAATAAAAAAACCTTCAAAATGAAGGTTTTTATTATTTATAAGCTTCGATTTTATCGGTAAGCGTATTGATAAAGTTCTGTAAAGGTTTTTCAACCATCATCTTGATGAATGGATTGAATTTTCCTTCAAATAACATCTGAACCTCAGTCTGATTTTCACTGATTGGGTTCAATGTAGCAGTTAATGAGAAATCAAGGCTTGAACTTGCAGATCTTAAAACAGCTTTCTGATCATCTACTTCATCTATTTTTAATGCGATTTCAGGCATTCCCTGTAATCCAAATTTAAATCCGTTATCTCTTGTTTCAAATTTCTGAAGACCATCCGGCATAAAATCTTTATAATTTTCAGGAGATTTCAGCAACTCGGTAAGTTCTTTAGATGATTTATTGACAATAATCTTTCGTCCTTCTAAATTCATTTTTTATTTTTGTATTTAAATTCTTAACTATTACAAATGTATAAAGTTTTTGTCAACGAAAAAAAATTATTACTATCTAAGCATCCTGAAGAACTTGAAAAAAAGCTTGGATATGAAAATTATACAACTTTAGAGATCGCATTGGATCTTTTGGAGAATACTTCTGTGCAGGAACTGAATGTGTATGGAGAGAATTTGGAAGAAATCTGGCAGGAGTTTCAAAAGCTTTTCAGAATTATAGAAGCTGCAGGAGGTCTTGTTAATAATCCTGAAGGTAAAATTCTTTTCATCAAAAGACTGGGTAAATGGGATCTTCCTAAGGGTAAAATGGAAAAAGGAGAATCCAGAGAAGAGTCTGCCGTAAGAGAAATAGAGGAAGAAACAGGTTTAAGCAATGTTGAACTTGTACAATTCATCAATACCACTTACCATATCTATGTAGAAAGAAATGGAGAGAAAATCTTAAAATGTACGCATTGGTTTGAAATGAATTTTGACGGCGAAGATACTTCCAAACCGCAAATAGAAGAAGGTATCACCGAAGTTGCCTGGAAAACGACATCAGAAATTGAAAATGAAGTGTTCCCGAGTACTTTTAAAAATATCAAACTGATCGTAAAAGAATTCTGGGATTCGAAGAAATAAATATGAAGGCTGGAAGTTGGAAGAGTGAAGCTGGAAGTTACGATCCAGCAACCCTCGTTTTCTGGTGATCATTTTAACAATGAAAATTTATAAAATGATATAAAAAGAGAATACTCGTTGCTTGTCTTCAAGAACTTCCCTCTCCCAGCCTCCAGCTTCCTTACTTTAAATAAAGTCGATCAATTTCTCCAGGGCAATTCCTCTGGACCCTTTTAACAATATGTTTTCGGACTGAATTTTATTCTGTTTTAAATAGTCTGTTAATTCTGCTGTATTTTCAAAAGCAAGGTCTGAAGCATTTACAGCTTTAAAATGTTTTCCAACAGTAATAATCTCATTGAAATGAAGGTCCTGAGCCAGTTTTAAGATGTTCTGATGCTCTTTTTCACTTTCATCACCTAATTCCAGCATATCACCAATAATAATGGTTTTACTCCCTTCAAAACTGATGAAATTATTCAAAGAAGCACTCATAGAACTTGGATTGGCATTATACGTATCCAGAACCAAAGTTCTCCCCTCTTTTTTCACCACCTGAGATCTCATATTTGTTGGGGTGTAAAGTTCCAACGCATGTTTTATTTTTTCAAAGCTGATTCCGAAATGAAGTCCTAAACTGGTAGCTGCACAAAGATTGGTAAAATTATACTCTCCTGTCAGTTTTGAAACCGCTTTTACTC
Organism: Chryseobacterium sp. T20; assembly: GCF_047345655.1. Taxonomy (NCBI): domain Bacteria; kingdom Pseudomonadati; phylum Bacteroidota; class Flavobacteriia; order Flavobacteriales; family Weeksellaceae; genus Chryseobacterium; species Chryseobacterium sp. T20. The sequence goes on along the minus strand of NZ_JBLFDU010000002.1, from coordinate 612,185 downwards.
CCTGATACGTCAATCCTACAAAATGTTCTGCGGAAAACGATTCAAAATTGTAGTCTGATGTCTCTTTTCCAAAAGTAATTTTAGGAGAATAGTTTTCAGTTTTTTCAGCCTGGATAGGATCGTTTTCATTAACAACAATACTTCTGTTATTGTTTTTAAGATAATCATAGAGTTCAGACTTTCCTTTGATTACTCCCTCAAAACCTCCGAATCCTTCCAAATGAGCTTTTCCAAAATTGGTAATATATCCGAAATCAGGTTGTGAAATGGTACACAGAAATTCAATTTCTTTCTGATGATTAGCTCCCATTTCAATCACAGCCATTTCATGTTCCGGTTTAATGGAAAGGATGGTCAACGGAACTCCGATATGATTATTCAGATTTCCAGCAGTATACTGAACATTAAATTTTTCAGAAAGGACCGCATGAATCAACTCTTTGGTCGTTGTCTTTCCATTACTTCCCGTAAGTCCTATAAAAGGAATAGTAAGTTTGCTTCTATGATAGATTGCCAGCTGTTGTAAAAACTCAAGAGTAGATGGAACATAGAAAATATTTTTATCTTTGTTTTCAAATTCCGGAAGTTCAACAATCACTGCCAAAGCTCCGTCATCAATGGCTTTTTCTGCCAGCGTAGCTGCATTGAAATTCTCACCGGAAAAGGCAAAGAAAATATCATTCTCTGCTATTTTTCTGCTGTCAATGGTTACTTTTGCTGCCTGCAGAAATAAAGGATAAAACTGTTCTATATTCATTTGGATATATATCTTTTTTAAAAAAATCGCATGCAATCGCCAAATCTATATAAGCGTTTTAGACTTTTTAGTCCAAGCGATTTCACGAGTCAAAAATAAAAAAACCTTCCGAAAGTTCGGAAGGTTTTTTATAAGTATTTTTTGATAAATATTATCTTCTAGTTCTACTCTTATCGCTGGCTTTAGCATCCTGTGCAACACGGAATCCTACCCAACCATAAGCTCTGTTTTGATTTTTATATCTTCTTTGTCCCGGATCCAACCAGTAAGCTGTATCCTGCCAAGAACCACCTTTTACCACTCTAACCTCGTTAGAAATTCCGGAAGTTCTGTCTTTAGTATCTTTTTGTAACTTCACTCTACCTGTTCCATCTACAACAAAGCTTTTCTTAGGAGCATTGTACATATCGAATCCTGCAGCAGAATCAGAAGCTCTGTAATATTCTAAAGAAGACTGTCTGTCACCATCTCTGTAGTTTCTGTAGTCAGCGATAGTTTGTCTTTCGAACTGTCCAGGAAGACCTCTGTAAACTAATCTTCCGTCAGCTAAAGTGTCATATTTGATAGTACCTTCGTCGATCATTTTGTAAGTACCGTCACCGTTTCTTACGATCGCCTGAGGCATGTTTCCTCTATAGTAGTTGAAGTCGTTGTAATCTTCATCGATAATAGGTCTGTAAACGTCAGCCGTCCATTCAGAAACGTTTCCGTACATTCCATAGATCCCTAAATCGTTAGATGGATATTGTCTTACGTCAGAAGTCTGAGCAGATCCGTCATTCTTCCATCCAGCGATACCAGAATAGTCACCTTTACCCATTTTGAAGTTTTCAAGGAACATTCCTCTGTCTCTTCCTTTAGTACCTCTTAATCTTTCGATTTCAGGTTTTTTACCCAGATATTGGTTATATTCTCTGTTTTTAGCCATACCAAGAGCTGCATATTCCCATTCTACTTCAGTAGGAAGTCTGAACTTCTGTACCATTGCAGAATTTGGAGCTCTGTTAGCTGCAAGCAATCTCTGGTTGGTTGTTTTCATACCAGTTTTTTGCTGCATTCTTTTCTCATTGATATATCCTTGCATTTCAGGATCATTCGCTTTGAATTTATCCATGTTGAAAGCAGTACCTCCCTGGTTGTTGGATTCGTTGATATACAAATCCTTAGCAATAACACCTGCCTGCATCAAAGCTTTTTCGTTCGCTCTGTCTGACAGCCATTCACAGTATCTGTTTGCCTGAGTCCAGGAAACTCCTACTACCGGATAGTAATCAAATTCCGGAGAACGTAAATACGTTTCGTTATAATCGTTTCTTGCTAATTTGTTGTCCCATAATAAGGTATCCGGTAAAGCACCGTTATAGATCTCCTTAAAACTCGGGTCACTTGGTGGGAATACATACTTCAACCATGTAAGGTATTCGCGGTATTCGTAGTTAGTAATTTCAGTTTCACCGATAAAGAATGAACTTACCTGCATTCTGCGAGGTGTGTTATTCCAATCGTGCATAACATCATCTTTCACTAATCCCATTGTAAAAGTTCCACCTTCTACATATACCATCCCAGGCCAACCCTTCTGCTTCTGTTGCTTTCCTGCAAAAAACCAACCCTGTTTTTCGTTTGGTTTCCAACCTGTTTTGCTGACAAATTTTTTGGTACCGCCACCTTTGCTGGTTCCTGATCCGCCACAGCTGGTTAATGCAAGTGTAGAACTTAATGCTATTAATGAAAACAACTTTAGTTTTTTCATAGTCGATATAAATATTTTCAAAGTACAAAGAAAAAATAAATTATTCAATAAATCAAGTAAACATTTGATTTTTTTGAAAAACGTTAACAAATTAATTTTATTGTATCACAATTTAATTCTAAAATTTTCATTTATTTTGTAATTTAGCAATTTCAATAGTAAACATGAAACGAAAAATTACGATTTTATCTTTAATCGCTTTTGCATCAACACTTTACGCCCAAAGAAACACCATTGAATGGAATGGTTCTAAAATTCAGGATTTTGGTGACACAAAATTAAATCTTCCCAATTTTAAAAATGAAGGTTTTTCTTTCAGCCAAAATAATGTTTTTATAGTAAGCAAGCAAAAAATCGGAGAAAAGCAATTAAAAATCTCAGACCTTGTTTGGGAAAACGTTTCTAACCAGGAATTGTTTGAACTGGATAAAGGCAGACTTCCTGATTATGATGTAGCAGATGTTTCCTATTATACTTTAGAAGGTGAAAGCTATGCCAGCATTAGTATTGCTTTATTTAAAAATATAAAAGGGCGCGTTCAGAGATTATCTTCATTTAATGTTTCAGAAGCGTCTTCTTTTATCAATACAACAGGAACGGTTAATAAAATAGGCACCACCGGCAATCCTTTATCAAGTGGAAATTTTTATAAGATAAAGGTAGACAAGTCCGGAGTATTCAAAATTACTTCCCAGTTTTTAAAAGATAACGGAATTAATCCGAGCTCTGTAAATCCTAAAAACTTCAGAATTTATGGAAATGGAGGAGTAATGCTTCCTGAATACAATCAGGATCCAAGATACGGAGCTTTACAGGAAAACTCCATTCAGGTAGTAGGTGAAGATGACGGAGTATGGAATGATAATGACTATGCTCTTTTCTATGCACAAGGACCTGATGGGTATAACCTCTATGATACAGGCAATGGAAATGGTTTCAAAAGACACGATACCCGATTCAGTGAAAGAAGTAATAATGTCAAAAATATTTATGAAGATTTCTCTTATTATTATATCAATTTTGACAAAGGTGCAGGAAAAAGAGTTCCTACTGTAGACGGAAATCTTCCTGCCCAGCTGATTACAAGATATGACAGTTACCAGGTAATTAACAAGGATCAGAAAAACCTTTTAAAAGTAGGAAGAACATGGGTAGAGGATACTCCTTTCTCCAATGAAAAAACCATAACATTGTCTACCAATTCACCTATACAGGCGAATGATGTAGTACGATACAGAACTCAGGTGGTGGCGTATAATTCTCAGCAGAATACGATGGATTTTAAAATCAATAATTTAAATCCACACCCACAGCAGGTAATTCCTATGGATACTCCTTCCTATCAGTACACCTTCTATCCTGTAACATATACCGGAACATTAACCAATCTTACCGGAAACCAGTTTACATTGGTTTATAATCCTGATATTTCCAAGAATCCGAATGGAACTTTCTATTTTGATTATCTGGAAGTTCAGTATAAAGAAAATCTTGCATTCAATGGTTCACAAATGAACTTCAGGGATTATTCAATTCTAAGTGGAAGTAATACAGACTACGGTTTCAGCATCACCAATGCAGCTAATATAGAACAGGTATGGGATGTAACGGATATTACCAACGCTAACAGAAGAGTGAATAAAGCAGGTGGTGGTTCTTTCAACTTTGCCTACACTGCTGCTGATCAGAATTTCAATAATGAATTTGTAGCTTTCCGTGCGGATGCTGCTTTCAGTCCACAGTTTGTAGGAAGAATTTCCAATCAGAATCTTTCTGCCATACAAAACGTAGATTATCTTATCCTTACCGTACCTGAAATGATGGGGCAGGCACAAAGAATAGCCAACTATCATCAGACCACTCATAACTACAAAGTAGAAATTGTTGACATTAACAAAATCTATGAGGAATATGGCAGCGGAAGTAAAGACCTTACCGCGATAAGAGATTTCGTAAGCAAACTCAATACTCCTCTGGGTAGACTTCAGTATGTATTTATTCTTGGAGATGCTTCATACGATTATAAAAACAGGGTTCCGAATAACTCAAACGTTGTTGCCAGCTACCAGAGTGAACAATCTTCAGATTATGTATCATCATTTGTTACGGATGATTATATTGTCATGACTAAGCCACAGACCACATTATTAATTGAAAACAATTTACCGGATGTGCCCGTGGGTAGAATTCCTGCAGCCAATGTAAGTGAAGCTGGGGATATGATCAATAAAACACTGGCTTATAACAATTCTCTTCAAGGGCAGTCATCTCCTTTCGGAGACTGGCGTATGCGACTTGACTTTGTAGTGGATGATAATGAGGAAGGAGGAGGTCCTTTTCATAATGTAATGAACAATTCACTGGTGAATATTTTTGAACAGCCAGGCCAGCTGGATCTTAAAGAATATAATGTTAAAAAACTATATATGGATGCCTTTACCGCTCAGAGTACATCTGGAGGAAGAAGATATCCGCAGGTAAACCAGGCGATTTCCAACGCTATCGGAAACAGTTTGTACCTGTTCTACTTCGGACACGGAGGAATCAATGGTTGGGCACAGGAAAGAGTCCTTACCAGTACAGAGGTTCAGAATGCCAACAATTTCTCTAATGTATACAGCAGGTTCCCTTTTGTCTCTACCATCACTTGTGAGTTCACATTATGGGACGAACCTTCAACCAATTCTGTTGGAGAACAGTTTATTAAAATGAAGCAGGGAGGTGTTTCTACCATGATTACTTCCAGCCGTGCTATTGGGGTAGATTACGGACGTGATTTTACCAATACATTCACTCAGAATATTTTTAAATTAACCAATGACGATTTTAATTCATTAGGGAACGCCCACTTAATTGCCAAAAAACAAAAAGGACCAAACAGCAACCATTTAAAAGTAAACTTCCTGGGTGATCCTGCTATGAAATTAAGCAGACCTCAAAGACTTTTGGTTATTGATAATATTGAAACTCCGGTTCCAGGACTGATCAGAGGTTTGGATTTTGTAAAAATCAAAGGACACATCAATAATCCAAACGGAACCCTGAACAATACCTTCAACGGAAAAGTCAGCATCAATATTTTTGATAAGAGATTAAACAAGAAAACACTTAACAACAGTGGAATTTTAACTCCGGTTTTAGATTATACTGAAGAAGGAAGTGCAATTGTAAAATCTGCAGGAACTGCCGTAAACGGAGTTTTCACTGCAGAATTCTATGTTCCTAAAGACATTAACTATGCTGTAGGACAAGGAAGAATACTAGCATATTCTGACAACAAATCAACGGATGTTTTCAACAACCAGGCTGTACAGGTGGGTGATATCAATCCTAATGGAATTAATGATAATCAACCTCCAAAAGTAAAGCTGTATATGAACAACACCAACTTTGCAGATGGTGGAATCACCAATCAGAATCCTATGCTTCTTGCCTGTCTTACCGATGACACAGGAATCAACTCAACAGGATCCGGTGTAGGACATGATATTACAGTATATCTTGACGGACAGATTATCAATACCGTGGTTTTAAATGATTTTTATGCTCCGGGAGAAGGAAACGGATGCTTAAACCCAAGTCTTGCCGAATATCAGAAAGGGAATGTAACCTACCCTTTCAGAAATCTTTCCATAGGACAACATCAATTATCATTTAAAGTTTGGGATATAAACAATAATTCGACAACTGCTACGTTAAATTTTGAAGTTAAAGATGAGTCTGACCAACACCTGACGATCAACCGTCCGTTGAACTGGCCAAATCCATTCACCAATAAAACCTATATTCAGTTTGAACACAACTGTGATGACATTCTGGATGTGAACGTACAAATTTATACAATAACCGGAAGATTGGTAAGAACTTTATCGCAGCCAGTGGTTGCAGAACCGTTCCTACAGGGCTTTAGAACCCCTCGCCAAGCCATAGAATGGGACGGAAGAGATGATTTTGGAGCTACAGTAGCAAAAGGTACGTATATTTTTAAGATATTTGCAAAAAGTCAAAATCAAGAAAAATGCAAAGGAAGTGCTACAGCTGTAGAAAAAATGGTACTTTTGAAATAATTAAACAGAACAATAGATAATAATATTAATAAAAAACTGATAATATATAAAAGACAACATATGAATTTAACTACTAAACTGCTATTAGGATTTGGTTTGAGTGCTGGTTTTTTAGGCTATTCGCAAGATTTAGGTAAAGTAAACCCAGTTCTTACCGGAGCTCCTTTCTTAAGAATTGCACCTGATGCAAGATCGGGAGGTATGGGAGATCAAGGGGTGGTAACCTCTCCGGATGCATTTTCACAATTCTGGAATGCGGCTAAATACCCTTTCAGCAGGACAAGTTCTTCCGTAGGTCTTAACTATACGCCTTACATGGGAAAACTTACCAATGATGTATTCTTATTATATGCTTCGTTCCATAAGTTTTTAGGACAGGAAGAAAGATCTACAATCTCTGCGAGTATCTATTATTTCAATATGGGACAGGTAGACCTGACTCAATTGGTGGGTACAGAAATTGCATCAATGGGTACATCAAAACCAAACGAATTCTCCATTGACGTTGCCTACGCTTTGAAACTTTCTGATTCATTCTCCGGAGCTGTTACCGGTAGATTTATCCGTTCAGACTTAGCCGGAGGATTCAACACAGATACAACACTTAAGGCTGCAAACAGTTTTGCAGTAGACGTTTCAGGATACTATACCTCTCCAAGATTCTCCAGTATTGGTGGATATGATGGTAAAGTGAATGCAGGTTTGGCTATTCAGAACTTAGGTCCGAAACTGGATTATACAGGAAATGAAGAATCAAGATCTTATCTTCCTACTATGGCAAGATTAGGGGTTGGATACGATATGTACCTGGATGACATGAACAGAGTTGGAATTTCTGTGGAAGGTTCAAAATTGTTAGTTCCTGGATCTGAGTATGCAGGAATAGACCCGAATACAAGACAGCCTATTTATCAGATCCCGAATGTAGGACCAATGGCTGGTATCGGAAAATCTTTCAAAAATAAAAACAGTATCATGTACAGTGGTGCTCTAGAATATTCTTATGACAATGCATTTTCTGTAAGAGGAGGTTACTTCCATGAAAGTGAAGAGCAGGGAGCAAGACAGTTTGCTACTGCAGGGGTTGGGTTAAGATACCGTTCTTTCGGACTTGATCTTTCCTACCTGATCAACATGTCTAAGATCAACAGCGCTTTGGATAACACGCTACGTTTCGGTCTTACCTGGAACATTGGAGAAGAAACATCCAACAACGATCGTTAATAAAAACAACAGCTCTATAAAAAAAGCCTCATACATTGTATTGAGGCTTTTTTATGTCAATGGTCAATGGTCAATTCGCTTCGCTTGTCAATTTCTTTTACGTATTGCAAACATTCACCATTCACTTTGCAAAGCAAAAATTCACTAGTAAAAAGATCCGTCAATTGTCAATCGTCAATTCGCTTCGTTTGTCAATTTCTTTTATATACTGCAAGCATTCACCATTCACTTTGCGAAGCAAAAAATTCACTGGTAAAAAGATTTGTCAATTGTCAATCGTCAATTCGCTTCGCTTGTCAATTTCTTTTAGATACTGCAATCATTCACTATTCACTTTGCGAAGCAAAAAATTCACTATTGACCTTTGAATAATGTAATAGTATAATCAAGCAGCTTCCCGTCGCCATACTCTCCATGTCCGGGAACTACAATTTTCACATCCGGATATTCTTTTTTTACTTTTTGAACAGTACTGGACCATGCAGAAACATTAGCATCACCTAAATATCCTTTACCCGCCTCCAGCTCTTTTAATAAACAGCCTCCAAATAAAACATTCTCACTAGGGAAATAACCGACAGCATTATCTTTTGTATGTCCTTCTCCAAAAAATTTGGCCAGAACATCTTTGTCTCCTACTTTTAAAATAACAGAATCATTAAAACCGTTCTCAGGGATAACAAAATTGTTTTCTTTGGCTAATTCGATGGTTTTAGTATATGCATAAGAAGGAATATTATGTTTATGAAAAGCCATCAATCCTCCTAAACTGTCATCATGAAAATGGGTTGGAATAACAGCATTGATTTTTGCATTGAGCTTTTCATTAATCCATTGTATCAATTCTTCTGAACTTTTGTCATTGGTAGGGGTATCAAAAACAATAGTTTCGTGATGATCTTTTACAACCAATCCATTACAGGGTACATTCCCGAAATCATTCGTCTGTTTAAAGGAAGTATGAATAAAAGAATTTTCCGAAATCTGAGTAATGATCAGGTTTTTTGATTCATAGATTTTCTTTGCTTTAAAATGATCTTTGCTCTGCGAAGTACAGCTTAGAATAATAAAAGAGCACAAAATGACAAATATATTTTTAATAATGATTTTCATGAAACTATTATTTAAGATTGAGATAAACTAAGATAAGAATTCGTGGAACAAGATTTGTTAGGTGTTGTGTTAAAAGTGACCGATTGTGAATTGTGAATCATTCCTATGTTTCCTCTGTCAGTTTATTTTAAATAGCATACAGCTCAATTAAAAAAAATATAACATTTAAGTTTGTAAAAGTCTCTTTTTTATGGCGATTTTCTTAAATTCAATAGCTATTTTTGTAATATGAACTATTCGGCGGAACTAAAAAAATTTGTAACCAGTCAGTATGTATATTCTGCCATCAGAATTACATTAGCTACTGTTCTGCCTTGTTTAGTCCTCGCCCACTTCGGGATTTTGAAAGAATATTTCCTTTTTCCGCTGGGTACCAGCTTTGTAGCCCTTACAGACCAACCCGGTCCTTTTATCCGAAGAAGAAATGCCCTTACTTTTGCGATCTGCTGTTTTGTGTTTGTAGCACTCATTGCAAGCCTTGTGATGAATATCAAAGCATTAGTTCTTCTTGAGGTTGTAGTATTTGGGATGTTTTTCTCCCTGATCGGAGTGTATGGTCAGAGATTAGCAGCGGTAGGCTCATTATCCCTTGTGGTACTCGCCATCTTTATTGACGGGCATCTTACAGGAAGTAATATCTTTAAAAGTCTATTGATATTTGCTTCCGGCTGTATCTGGTTTTTGCTTATATTCCTTATTGTAACTACCATTCGTCCTTATAAACTGGCAAGCCAGATGATTGGCGAAAATTATCTTCAGCTGGCTGAGTTTTTAAAGATCAAAGCCAATTATTATCAGAAAAATCCGGATTTTAACAAGCTGACGACTCAGGTTATTGCCAAGCAGATTGAAATAAAAAACCTTCAGGAAGATACCAGAGAAACGGTTTTTAAAACCAGAACCATCGTCAATGAATCTACGACAACCAGTCGTTTATTAATGCTGATGTTCCTAAACTCGATGGACCTTCATGAAAAACTGATGACTTCGGAAAGTGACTATCAAAAGTTACAACAGAGCTTTGAAGACAGCATGATCCTGGTGAATATCCATGATTATCTTAACCTTTTGGCGGAGGAGATCACCAATATCGGAATTGCCCTTCAAAGTGGTACCAGAGCAAAGCCAATGTTTAACCTGGAACAGGAGTTAAAAAGCTTAAATTATAATTATTTCGAACTCAGAAATAAACAGTTGTCACCGGACAATCTGGAAAATTTCATGATTCTGCGCCAGATCCTGATGCGTATTTATGAAATTACAAAAGAAATTAACGAGATCTATAAAGTCTTTTCACAGGATATCAAACTGGCGAAAAGTTTATCTACAGGGTTAGACCTTAAAAAGTTTATGCCTAATGAGCCTAAACTGAATGCTAAGGTTTTAAGAAATAATATTTCCTTATCATCTTCCCATTTCCGTCATGCCATAAGAATTACAACAGCTTTGCTATTGGGATATGTTTTTTCTATGTTCGATTTTCTGGGACTGGGACACACGTATTGGATCTTAATTACCATTACAGCCATCTTAAAACCGGCTTATTCCATCACAAAACAGAGAAACCTTCTCCGTCTCTATGGAACGATTGCTGGAGCTAGTATTGCTTATGCGATTCTGTATTTTGTACATATTAACGGGGTTTTATTTGCTATTCTGCTCATTAGTATGATCATGTGTTTCAGTTTTCTGAAAGGAAGGTATTTCTGGGCGGTATTATTCATGACGATCTATGTTTTCCTCAGCTTTAATTTTTTAAATCCCGGGAAAGTCAATATTATATTTAAAGACAGAATCTTTGATACTGCTATTGCCGGAATCATTGCTTTTGCCGTATCTTATATTGTATTACCGGTTTGGGAACATACCCAAAATCTGGATCTGATGAAAAAGTCTGCCGCAGACAACCTTATTTATTTCCAGAGTGTGATTTCTAAATTCTTAGAGGGAAAGTTCGATCTTGAAGATTATAAGGTGAAGCGAAAAAACGCCATTATTTCACTGGCTAATCTTTCCGATAATTTCCAGAGAATGATTTCCGATCCTAAAAACCAGCAGAAAAAACTGGAAGTTGTTCACCAGTTTGTGGCTACATCACATCTGATTACGGCGTATACCGCTTCTCTATCTCAATACTCAAAAAGTAATGAGCAATATCCTGAAATAGATGCTGAAAGCTGGAGCAGAAAGATTGAGGCAGAAATGCAGCAGACCTCTACCCTTCTCAACGGAAATGATGTCAACGAAACCCTGAAAATGGAAAGCCGTCTTGAACCGGAAGATTCCTCCATTGAAGACATGCTTCTGAAAAGGAAAACAGAGATTGAGGAAAACGAAATTGTAGACCGAAGAGATCCTGATAAAATATCACATTTAACAGAGCTTAAAAATATCCACGATATTCTGGAGCTGATCTATGATGTCGCAAAGGAACAGAGAAAAGTGATCGAAAAATACAGAAACGAAACAGATCCTACTCCTCCACAATCGTAAAGCAGTAATCGTCAAAAAACTCTACCCTCGCTTTGAACTCATCTGAAAACTCATCATCATATACCCGGCAGCTTATTTTATGAAGATGCTTCAGTTCAAAAGGCTTTACTTCATAATTCTTTTTTAAAGACCAGTATTTAGAGTGATGGATTTTGTACATACTTTCCTTTACACTCCATATAATAGTATAAAAAGTATCCGCTTTGTCTTCCGGAATAAATCCACGCTCATTTTCATAGGTGAACTTATCAATTACCCTTAAAATTTTAGGATTGAACTTCTCTACGTCAATCCCTATTTTATTTTTAGAGATAGCAATGGCTGCAAAGGGAAAAGAATGCGTAATAGAAATTTCCGCATCGTTGGGAGAAAGAAAAGGTTCTCTTTCTTTGTATAAAATTTTAGAATTAGGTTTCAACCCTTTCAGGAGCTTACGAACCATAAGGACTTCAAGTAATTTTTTAGGATGATAATCCTTTACCTTCTCAGCATTTTCAGGCTCCAGAAGTTGGTTGATATCAAGTTCTTCACTTTCGTCGTACTTCCAAACCAGAATTGTGGCGTTATCATCTGAAAAATCTCTGTAGAGGGGCATTCTTTTTTTATTGGACAAAAATACTAAAAAAAGCTTGAAGATGGGAGTTGGAGGATGGAAGTTACTATTTGTTATAAAAACAACAGATCAATAAAGTTAGAAGAATTCATTGATGAAAAAAGGAATGAAAGATAGATGCGGGAAGATGGAGGTTACTAATCGTTGTAAAAAGAATTTTTAGACCAGGTAATAGAAATTGTTGATGAAAAAAAAGGAATGAGGAAAGGAAGCTGGGAGCTGGAAGGTTGAAGTGACTATTCGTTAGAAGAATAAATTAAAGATTAAATAAAAAAATGTTCATGAAAAACGGATTCTTTGTTTCCTTAATCTTTACAAGCCTCCAGCTTCCTGCTTCCAGCATCCAGCTTAATTATTTAGACTGATGATTCACATCATTTCTATGCTCTACAATTTCCAGATTTGCATCCACGAAATACGCACTTCCGAATCCGTTGACATAAGATCCTTTTACCGGCTGAAGGGCAATTAAAATAAAATCTCCCATTTCGGAAATTACATCCACTACTTTGCCATGATTTTCTTTAAGTTTAGCAACTACTGTATTCCAAACTTCAGAATCTCTTTCAATCTGAGAAGTGTTGGCTTCAATAGTAAGACGTTCGCGGGCATAGATCTGTTTGGTTGCTGATTCATCTTCAATAAACATAATGGATGTTTTTCTTCCGTCAGCAAGATTTTTAGTATGTTTTGCCATGAAAGATACCAGAATATAAAAAGTCTGATCTACCTGTACAAAAGGCGCATAACTTGAGTTAGGGTTTCCTTCTGCATCCACAGTAGCCAGAATGATGCTCTTAGAAGCATTGATTAATTCTTTTACTTTAGGAGTAACTGGTTTGGCTTTCTTTTCTGTATGAGTTTGATTCATAATATATTTATTTATCAGCTAAAATTAACTATTTATATTAAGACTAAATAATATTAACTCATGTTTAATCTCATAAAACCGAACTTGGTTTGCCGTTTTTATATCTTAATTATAAATCGTAATTTTGCCTTTCGTTATCAATTGAATTTAAAAACTATTCATTACATATGAGTACTACAACACAATACGTTCCTTATAAAGTTAAGGACATCTCCCTTGCAGAATGGGGTAGAAAAGAAATTACCCTTGCAGAAGCAGAAATGCCAGGTTTGATGGCTATCCGTGAAGAATACGGACCATCTCAGCCACTGAAAGGAGCAAGAATCGCTGGATGTCTTCACATGACAATCCAAACGGCTGTGCTTATCGAGACTCTGGTAGCTTTAGGAGCTGAAGTTACATGGTCATCTTGTAATATTTTCTCTACACAGGACCACGCTGCTGCTGCTATTGCTGCTGCTGGAATTCCGGTGTATGCATGGAAAGGTTTAAATGAAGAAGAATTTGACTGGTGTATTGAGCAGACTTTATTCTTTGGTGAAGACAGAAAGCCATTAAACATGATTTTGGATGATGGTGGAGATTTAACAAACATGGTTTTTGATAAATATCCTGAGTTCACAAAAGACATCAAAGGTCTTTCTGAAGAAACCACTACAGGAGTTCACAGACTTTATGAAAGAATGAAGAACGGAACTTTAGTAATGCCTGCTATCAACGTAAATGATTCTGTTACTAAATCTAAATTCGACAACAAATACGGATGTAAAGAATCTGCTGTAGATGCAGTAAGAAGAGCTACAGACGTAATGCTAGCTGGAAAAAGAGTGGTAGTTTGCGGATACGGAGACGTAGGTAAAGGTACTGCTGCTTCATTCAGAGGAGCTGGTTCTATCGTTACTGTTACGGAAATTGACCCAATCTGTGCACTTCAGGCTGCTATGGACGGTTATGAAGTAAAAAGATTAGACACTGTGGTAGACAATGCTGATATCATCATTACTACAACTGGTAACTTTAATATCGTAAGAGGAGAACACTTCCTTAAAATGAAAGATAAGGCGATCGTTTGTAACATCGGTCACTTCGATAATGAAATCGATATGGCTTGGTTAAACAAAAACTACGGTCAGACTAAATCTGAAGTGAAGCCTCAGGTAGATATCTACACGATTGAAGGAAAAGAAGTAATCATCCTTGCAGAAGGTAGATTGGTAAACTTAGGATGTGCTACAGGTCACCCAAGTTTCGTAATGTCTAACTCTTTCTCTAACCAGACGCTGGCTCAGATCGAGTTATGGAACAACTCTGCGGCTTATGGAAACGAAGTATACATGCTTCCTAAGCACTTAGATGAAAAAGTAGCTGCTTTACACCTTAAGAAATTAAGCGTAGAGCTTGAAACTCTTTCTCCTGAGCAGGCTGAGTACATTGGAGTAGACGTAAAAGGGCCATTCAAGCCTGAGTACTACAGATACTAAGATCTCAACAAAACATGATATGATCCCACTATTTCTAAGATAGTGGGATTTTTTTATGCTGGTAATAAAGCATTCTTTATTTTTGTCACCTAAAAAAATAACATGAAAAAATTCTTATTTCTGGGACTCATGAGTTCTGTTGTATTCTTTAACAGCTGCAGCAGTAACGATGATAATGAGGGAAACAATACCTCTTCTAAGGTATTATTGAGCAAAGTCACTATCGTTTATTATGACAATCCGGCTCAGCTGCAGACAAGCATACAGACTCTGGAATACAATAATCATGGTGAGCTTATCAAAACATCGTCAGCTTTAGGAACTTCCAAGTTTGAATACAGTAACGGAAAACCAACTAAAACCACTTATTATAAACCAGATGGTACGGTAGACTATTATTCAGCTTATACTTATAATGGAGATCTGCTTACTACAGTTAAGGCCATCTATACTACTAATCCGGATTATAACAGAACAATTACTTATAATTATAATACCAACGGACAGGTGATTTCTTCATCTCTTTGTCAGTCGCCAACCTGTTCCAATCCCATCGTAGATACTTTTACTTATGATGGAAACAATATTTCAACAGAAATTTCAGAAGGTGGAGGATCCAGCTACAACACTAAAATTGTTTACTCTTACGATGATAAACTGAACCCATATGTGAATATCAATAAATACATAAAAATTATGATGGGAGGAGCCTATGCGGTAAGTCAAAACAATTATCTTGTAGAAAAGATAAGCTTTAAAAGCAATGGAACCTGGACACAAAACCAAACCCGAACTTCCACTATTCAATACAACAGCGCCGGTTTTCCTACTCAGGTGATCTCAAAAGAAGCCAACGGAAGTCTTTCCGCTCAATATAACTACGAATACATCACTCAATAATACAAAACTCTCCAAATTGGAGAGTTTTTTTATGAGCTGATTCCCGCTATCCGTTCATACTCCTCACGCCAGGCTAGCCTACCCATCAACCCTCTACTCTTCTGCTTATGTTCGGGGGTAACCGCTGCTATCGGGGCTAGGGAGGAAATTATAAATTATAAGTGATGAGTGATGAATTATGGATGTGTTTTTATTTAATGTAAAACGGGCTTTAGCCCGTTTTACATTAAATAAAAACACATCCATCAGCTTTACCCGAAACATAAACCTACTTTCTCCATCTATTCAGTATTTTTCCCATATTTTCCCTTTGCCAGAGCTCTATTTATAAAAAATGAATATCTTAGCCCTCTTAAATAAAACATTAAACTATGAAAAAACAAAGAGTATCGAATGCATTCGTCGCTGCGTCGTGGGTAGCATTGGGAGCGGGAATGATTGGCTTTATTGTTGGTCTTGCAAGAGCAGAAATGCTGCTGAATGAGAAGGGATATTATTTCACCATCCTTCTTTATGGTTTATTTGCTGTGGTTTCTTTACAGAAAGCAGTACGTGACAGATTAGAAAACATTCAGGTAACAGATATTTATTATGGAATCTGCTGGTTTGCCACATTATCATCCATTGTATTACTGGCCATCGGACTTTGGAACGCCACCATCCTTCCAAGCGAAAAAGGGTTTTATGCCTTTGCCTTTCTACTGGCACTCTTCGGAGCCATCGCAGTTCAGAAAAACACTCGTGATAATATGCTTCAGGAATAAAGTAAACTCTCCAAAACGGAGAGTTTTTTATTTAAATAATTTCATTAAAATTTATAAATTACTATAAATTTCACATTTAAGTTAAAAATATATTAAGTTTTTTGCTATTTTAGTAGTGCTTATTTCACAAACTAATGACATGTACAAAAAACTATTAACTTCTTCTCTGTGTATTCTATTATTTCAGCTTTCAAAAGCACAAAATGAGTTCATCACCATTTGGAAAACCCAAAATGCACAACTCATTAAATTTCCCGGGAGAGGAACCAATTTTAAAGTCTACTGGGAAGAAGTAGGATATCCTCAGCATAACGGGACGATCAATAATGTAACTTCTACTACTGAATTTACGATCAATGTAGGAACACCTTTCAATCCTACTCCATCTCAGGCCAGCTACAGAATTAAAATCAGTGATGGCAACGGAAGTTTTGACCAGGTGAGATTCTTTGACAACACATTAGTTCCTGCTTATAATGCTTCAGACCGTTCAAAAATTACTCAGATTACCCAATGGGGAAATATAAAATGGAAAAGCTTTGACAATGCTTTTGTGTACTGTGATAATATGGACGTAACAGCCACTGATGTTCCAGACCTCAGCATGGTCACCAGCATGCGCCAAATGTTTTATTTATGTATTTCACTCGTCGGAAATCCTTCTTTCAACACATGGAACACCTCCACCATCACCGATATGTATTATATGTTTGGGGATGATAATCTGTTCAATCAGCCATTGGGAGATTGGGATACTTCAAATGTTACAGATATGTCATATATGTTTGACTATACAGGATTCAATCAATCTTTGAGTAAATGGAATACTGCAAAGGTGACTACCATGGAACACATGTTTCATGATTCAGAAAACTTCAACCAGGATCTTCAGAACTGGAATACCAGTAATGTCACTAATATGAACGAAATGTTCCGTGACACCGCTTTTAACCAAAACATCGGAAGATGGAATCTAAGTTCATTAACAACCGCTACCGATATGTTTCTCAATTCTGCCATGAGCTGCCTGAATTACGATAAAACACTTTTTGGATGGAGCCAGAGTTCCTCAACACCTAATAATATTGATTTATCAAGTGCTTCTCCATTAATTTATTCTCATGCTGATGCAGTAGCTGCGAGAAATTACTTAATCAATAATAAAGGCTGGACTATATCGGGCGACGTTTACAACGGACTCTGCAACCAGACCCTTTCAACTTCTGAAAAGAATATAAACTACAACGCCGCCATTTATCCCAATCCAGCAACAGATATCATTCATTTGAAAAACATTCCGAATCCAATAGGTTATACCATAACCGATATGAGTGGAAGAACTGTTATTAAAGAAAACCTGAAAAATGATAAAATTACCATTCACGTTTTAACTCCGGGGAATTATATCTTACAGATTATGACAAAGGGTTCAACAATTTCATTTCCATTCATAAAAAAATAAGCCTCAACAAAACTAATAACCATAAAACGATAAACATGATTTTAAAAAAAATTCCAATACTCATTTTTCTTTTGCTGGTCTTCCTGGCAAAGGCACAAAATGAATTTATCACAGTATGGAAACCCAGTCTTACCCCACCTAACTATCCTTATGCAGGAATTCCTGTTAACTCAAACAATAATCAGATCTGGTTTCCCGGAATAGGAACGAATTATCAGATCTATTGGGAAGAAATTGGCTACCCTTCACACAATGCCACTTTAACGAATGTAACTTCTACCTATCAGCTTCTGATCGATTTCGGAGTGCCACAAAATCCCAATCCGGCAGATGCTACTTACCGGTTGAAAGTAAGCAATGGAAACGGAAATTTTCACCAGATAAGGTTTGCCAACTGGGACATGTTCAATGATAACGGAATTGTAGGTGATGTACATAAAATCCAGTTGATAGAACAATGGGGAAATATTCAGTGGTCTTCTATGGAACAGGCATTTCAGGCATGCAAAATTTTAGATTTTACCACAACAGATATTCCTGATCTGAAGGAGGTAACTGATATGTCTTACATGTTTTTAGGCTGTTATGGTTTAGTGGGAAACTCCAGTATCAATACCTGGAATATTTCCAATGTAAATACCTTGCTGGGAACGTTTTCAGGATGTTTTGTGTTCAATCAGCCGGTTGGAGACTGGAACACGTCCAATGTTACCATGATGGGGATAACATTCTCTGCAGCCAAAATTTTCAACCAGCCACTGGCCAATTGGGATACTTCTAAAGTTACTGCCACTGCCGCTATGTTTAATGGAGCGACTCTGTTTAACCAACCTGTCGGGAATTGGGATATGTCCAGTAATCTTGATGCGGAATTCATGTTTGCCAATGCAATAAATTTCAATCAACCTATTGGGAACTGGAATACAACACAAATCATCGAAATGAATAATATGTTTTTGGGTGCAAAAGTTTTTAATCAGGACATCAGCAGCTGGGATACTCAAAATGTCAAATTCATGCATGGTATGTTTTATAATGCAGAAAACTTTAACAGTAATATTTCCAATTGGGACACCAGAAAAGTAGAATGGATGTCTGAGATGTTCAGAGGAGCAAAAAGCTTCAATCACGATATAGGAAAATGGAATGTAAGTTCAGTAAAAAGCATGAACGATATGTTCAATGATGCTCTTATTTTCAACCAAAATCTGGGAAAATGGAATCTCAGTTCATTATTATATGCATCCAATATGTTCAAAAATTCTGCATTGAACTGCCAGAATTATGACAGCACGTTATATGGCTGGAGCCTGAACCCTTCTACTCCCAATAATATTAATCTATCCACTGTTTCTCCTCTTACGTATTCTCACAATGCAGCAGTAACGGCAAGAAACTACCTCATCAACACCAAAGGCTGGACAATCAGTGGAGATACCTATAACGGAGAATGTCAATCTTTCCTTGGAACTTCAGATGTAAAAGTGAAAGGTGAACTCAGTATTTACCCCAACCCTGCCAGTCATATTATTTATGTAAAGAATTCAAATGCTAAAGACTTCAAAATTATTGATATGAGCGGCAGAATTGTTTTAAGCGGGAATTTGACAGATGCGCAGATCAACATCCAGACTTTAACTTCCGGGAATTATATTTTGCAACTGTATTCAAAAGAAGATATCCAAAACCTGAAATTCATCAAAAAATAATTATACAACTAATACCTATAAATAATAAACATGATTTTAAAAAAGATTCCTACACTTATTTTTCTAATGCTGGCCTTCATTGCGAAAGCTCAGAATGAATTCATTACCATCTGGAAACCCGCATCTACCGTATTACCAGCTGTAAATGTAGATGCTCCCTATCAGGCAACGACTCAGCAGATATGGTTTCCCGGAATTGGGGATAATTATGATATTTACTGGGAGGAAGTAGGCTATCCGCAGCACAATGGTTCCCTCCTCGATGTCACTTCCACAAAACAGGTTCTTATCGACTTCGGGACGTCAATCGCAGAAAAAAATGATGCAAAATACAGGGTAAAAGTTACGAATGGTAACGGAATTTTCAGGCAAATAAAATTTGGAACGCCTCAACTATATCCTGGCCCTGAACAAGTTTTTCCTATCTGGCAGATCAACGGAAGTTCAGATAAAATATTAGAAATAGAACAATGGGGTAATATTTCATGGACTACCATGGAAAGTGCCTTCAGTCTGTGCAGGCTTATGCAGCTTACAGCAACAGATACTCCCAATCTTAATAATGTAGAGGATGCATCTTTCATGTTTTATGGCACAACCAGTTTTATGGGTGCCAGCTCTATGCAGAACTGGGATACTTCGAAAATTAAGAATTTTAGTTTTATGCTCTCTCTTTTATTTGATGTGAATCCTTCTGCTACATTAATAGAACAGTTCAACTCACCTTATCTGGACAGCTGGAATATGTCTTCAGCCACCAACCTCAGCTATATGTTGGGAAACAGAACAGTTTTTAACCAGACTCTCAATAGCTGGGATGTCTCAAAGGTGACGGATATGAGCTGGATGTTTGGACAATGTTTAAGCTTCAATCAGCGTCTGGACAACTGGGATACTTCAAGTTTAGAAGACATGCATTTTATGTTTCATATGATTCCTGTTTTCAATCAGCCATTAAACTGGAATACTTCCAAAGTGACCAATATGGCGCATGTATTTCATGGCTGTACAACCTTTAATCAGCCTTTAGACAATTGGGATATGACAAAAGTGACCAGAATAGACCAGATCCTTAATTTTGCTTCAGGTTTCAATCAGTCATTAGGAAACTGGAACTTAGTTTCTCTTACCAATGGAAATGCCGCTATAACAATGTCTGGTCTTAATTGTGAAAATTACAGCAAAACCCTTCTGGGATGGGCAGACAATCCCAATATAGCCAACAATGTTTCATTAGGTTCCGTACAAGGATTAAAATATGCTTCTAACGTATCAGACAAAAGGGATATTCTCATCAATAAAGGCTGGTCAATAGTAGGTGATGTAGTGGGAAGCTGTTTACTATCTTCATCGGATATAAGGTTGAATAAAAAGCTTTCGCTATATCCTAATCCTGCAGTGGATGACATTCACGTTGAAGGATTAAGTGATATAAAGAGCTATAAAATTTATGATGCCAGTGGAAGATTGGTAAAGGAAGGAAATCCCAATAATGAGATCATCAATGTAAGCACCTTACCTAAAGGAAATTATATAATACAACTGATCATGAAAGAAAAAACAATTTCTTCAAAATTCATTAAGAAATAACTATAAAATTCGTCTATGGTACTCAAAAAATTTTTGGTGGGATTTTTTATTTTGCTGGTATTCATTGTGAAAGCCCAGAATGAATTTATCACCATCTGGAAACCTGCTTCTACAGTGATACAGCCAATAACAGTAAGTGCTCCCTACCAGGCAAGTACTCAACAAATATGGTTTCCCGGAATTGGCGAAAACTATGACATTTATTGGGAAGAAGTAGATTTCCCTCAACATAATGGTTCTCTTATCAATGTAACCTCAACAAAACAGGTTCTTATTGATTTTGGGACGTCAATAGCAGAAAAGAATGATGCAAAATATAGGGTAAGAGTGAGTAACGGAAATGGGGTTTTTCAACGTATAAAATTCGGAGATGTACAGGAGGTTCAGCTTCCGGATCAGATTTTTCCGGTGTGGCAGATCAACGGAAGTGCCGATAAAATACTGGAAATAGAGCAATGGGGAAATATTGTCTGGACAACAATGAACAGTGCTTTCAGCCAATGTAAACTTGTTCAGCTTACTGCTACAGACATTCCTGATCTTAGTAATGTTGATGATGCTTCTTATATGTTTTATGGTACCAAAAGCTTTACTGGTGCTGTCTCCATGCAAAACTGGGACACTTCCAGAATTAAGAATTTCAAATTTATGTTTTCTATTATCTTTGACAGTATCAATAACTCACTTCCTGATCAGTTCAATCCTCCTTATTTTAATAATTGGAATATGTCATCAGCAACTGATCTCAGTTTTATGTTTGCAGGAAGAGGGATCTTTAACCAGACATTGAACAACTGGGATGTTTCGAGTGTCACTGATATGAAATGGATGTTTGCTCTTTGCCCAAGCTATAATCAACCCATGGATAACTGGGAAACCTCAAGCCTTGAAGACATTCGTTTTATGTTTCATTTTGATTCAGGCTTCAATCAATCTTTAAATAATTGGAATACGTCTAAAGTTACCAATATGGCCCATGCTATTCATGGCTGCACAGCTTTTAATCATTCTCTGGAAAATTGGGACATGACCAAGGTGACCAAAATAGACCAGATTCTTAAGGAAACGCCAAGCTTTAATCAATCCCTTGCAAGCTGGAATCTTGCCAACGTTAATAATGGAGCCCAGGCTTTGATGCAGACAGGAATGGATTGTGAAAATTTCAGTAAAACACTCGCAGGATGGGCAGATAATCCTAATACTGCCAATAATGTTGATTTGGATATTGTAACCCCTTTGACTTATGCTTCCAATGCAGCAGATAAAAGGAATATTCTCATCAGTAAAGGATGGACGATGTCGGGTGATACGGTAGGAAATTGTTTACTGTCTTCATCAGATGTAAAGCTGAATAAAAAACTTTCACTCTATCCCAATCCCGCTGTAGATGATATTCATATTGAAGGGTTAAGTGATATTAAAAAGTATAGAATTTTTGATGCAAGTGGAAGACTTGTACTGGAAGGAAATCCCAATAGGGATATGATTAATGTAGGATCTTTATCGAAAGGCAATTATATTTTGCAGCTGATTCTGAAAGAAAAGACAATCTCTTCAAAATTCATTAAGAAATAAAAACAAAAAGCCTCGCTGAAAAGTGAGGCTTTTATTTTGAGTTTAAAACTCAACTATTTATCAAAATGATTAGGATGCTGGGCTTTGATATCATCTACCGTTCCCAGTACTTTATCTTTTAAAGAATCCTGATATTTCTGAAGTTTAGCAGCTACTTCTTCATTACCGCTTCCTAAGATTTTTGCGGCTAAAATTCCTGCATTCAAAGCACCGTTCAAGGCTACAGTTGCTACCGGAATTCCTCCAGGCATCTGAAGAATAGACAACACAGAATCCCATCCATCTATAGAATTACTGGACAGAATCGGAACTCCGATTACCGGAAGTGTCGTACAACTCGCCACCATTCCCGGAAGATGTGCTGCCCCCCCTGCTCCAGCTACAATGACCTTCAGACCTCTTTCCTGAGCAGTTTTTGCATAATCGAACATTCTTTCCGGAGTTCTGTGTGCTGAAACTACAGTTAATTCATAAGGGATATCAAGGCTTTTAAGAAAATTTGCAGCCTGTTCCATGATCGGCAGATCACTCTGACTGCCCATAATAATTCCTACCATCTTCAATTTTATTAGATGTTCAAAGATAAAAAATAAAGATGGAAGTTGGAAGAAGGAGACTGGAAGTTCTTTTTGAACATCATCAAATATTTAAGTCTAAACTCACATCAACCATTCAACTAGCAACTCTTCCTCTCTAATCTGTATCAGTAAAAAACAAAGCAACTGTACCCATTATAATCATTTTAAAACTTATACATTTGTTTGTTACACTACTTATATACGTTGAAAGATTATAAACTTATTTTTGCTGTTCTCACTGTTGCCATTGTCTGGGGAACAACTTTTTTGGCCATTCGTGTTGCTGTGGAAACAATTCCTGCTTGGTTTGTTGCCGGAATCCGACAGTTTCTGGCTTCTGTTATCATGCTTATCGTTCTTCTTTCGAGAAAGGAATTCAAGTGGATTGGCTGGAAGAGTTTGGGATACCAGATTATATTCGCCTCCCTGATGCTGGTCGTTGCCAATGGAATGACTACGGTGGCTGAAGAAACGGTTTCCAGCAGTCTTGCCTCGTTAATCAGTGCGTGTTCACCTATTCTCGTGTTCCTGGGAAGCGTGGCTGTAGGATTGCAGAAATTCAGTTTGCGGGCGCTTAGCGGTGTCCTGCTTTGTTTCAGCGGAATTCTTTTTATCTTCTGGGATGGACTTAAAGATCTCGCCAACCCTGATTACAGAATGGGAATGATTTTTCTGTTCTGCGCCATTGCTGGTTGGGCTTCAGGAACTATTTTTACCAAAAAACTCAATATTCAGAGTGGAAATATAACATTGAATTTATTCTATCAGTTCCTGTTTGCAGGAGTGGTTCAGGTTATTCTTGCATTTCTGTTTTCTGAAAATTACAATTTTGGAAACTGGAGTATTAAAAGTATTTCAGCCATGCTATATCTTGCTGTTTTTGGTTCTGTAGCGGCTTTCTTCGCTTTTCATTATGCGTTAACGAAAATTTCACCCGTACAGGTTTCTATCCTAGCTTATATCAACACCATTATTGCCATATTTCTAGGCTGGCTGATTATGGACGAAAAAGTTACCGTTAAGTTTATCTTGGCTGCAGCAATGATTATCTGTGGTGTTTTTATTATCAATTACAAACCGGGGATGTTCAAAAGACAAAGGGTTGAATGATAAACCTATTTCAAACCACAAAAGACACAAAAGTTTGTAAATCCTTGTGCTTTTAAAGGTAGTATATGAATTTTTGAAAAGCACACAAAATTATTTAAGATTAAAAAAAAATCTGTGCTAATCTGTGTCATCCGTGGGCAAAAAAACGTATTAAGACTTTCAATAAAATCACTAATTGCTATTATAAACCCCATTCGCTTTTAACCATTTCAAAAACAAATCCGTCCATTCTCCGGTATTCGTTCCTTTTTTACCCATTCCCCAGCCATGACCGCCTGATTGAAATAAGTGCAGTTCGGCAGGAATTTTATGATCTTTTAATGCCTGATACATCAAAATACTATTTTCCACAGGAGAAATAGGATCATCTTCAGACTGAGCCAAAAAAGTGATGGGAGTCTGATCATTCACCTGCTTTTCAACAGACAGCTTCATCTGATCACTTCTGTCAGAATCTTTTCCTAATAAAGATTTAAATGAATGGGTCGTATTATTGGGTGGCAGCATAGACACTACAGGATAGATCATTGCTGTAAAGTTGGGTTTTGCAGAAATCAAATCAATATCATCCTGAGGAGGATAATAATTTGTATTGAATGTAGATGAAATATATCCGGCAAGATGCCCACCAGCAGAAAACCCAAGTACCCCGATTTTATCTGGATCTATGTTGTATTTCCCTGCATTTTTTCTAATCATTCGCAAAGCACGCTGAGCATCCTGAAAAGGGACTGATCTTGTTGCCCAACCTTCTTCCGGAAGTCTGTATTGAAGCTCAAAAGCAGTAATTCCCAGAGATTTCAACCATTCTGATGCAGGATAACCTTCCGATCCGGATTCAATGTGGGCGTAGCCACCACCACTGATCACTAAAACAGCAATTCCGTTGGGATTGACGGGCTGATGAATGATAAGCTTCGGTATACTTACATTTGTAAGAGAACCTTTTGGAGAAACCTTATTTTCACCTCCAGGCCCGGGACCATCCGGTATTGATTTCCAAAGATTCATAGAAGGTAACTGAGCAGAAAACATTCCTGCAATAAACAAAAAAGAGAAAAAAATATTTTTCATTTCGTTCAATTTTAATCTTAAAACAACATCAATAATCTTACCTAATCTATCCAACTGTTTTTAAACTTATTAAATATAATTAAAACAGATATGCTTCAGCTGGGTTTTGTATTTCCTTCATTTTCCTTATATTGTATACTCCAACCGATACAATATGCTGAAAAACACATTTTTTTTATTTCTGACCGCCTCTTTCCTTTTGATAAGCTGTGACTACAAAGAGAAAGAGAAGAACCTGACAGACAGGGAGAAACAACTTTTAGACAAAGAGAAACTATTCGCGAAGAAAGAATCCGAATATCAGTCACTTCTGAAAATGAGGGACAGTATTTTTTCCAAAAAAGATTCTGTAGTGATTGCCGCTGCATGGCCTACGGAAATTTCTGGCCCATGGAACGGTAAAGTAATCTGTACAGAATCCAACTGCAGTGAATATGCAGTAGGCGACCAACGTACTGACATCTGGGAATTCGATAATGATTCTACCCAGCCCATTACCAAAATCATCAACAACAATAATCTGGTAAGGCTGTATACGGGCAAGTTTGAAAACAATGAGATCAGACTCTCTTTCAAAACCGATTCTACAGCTAAAAAGAATGTAGAAATGAGCGTTCTTCTTAATGATATTTCGGACAACAAGATCAAAGGAACCAGAACCATCACTTCTGATGGCTGTACCGCCAAGTTCTCTGTTGAATTAGTACGTTCCACAAAATAAACACCTATGATTTTACTGAGTATACACAACCTGAGTCTTCCTATAGAAGATCCGGTACTGAAATTCCTGTTGGTACTGGTCATCATCCTTGCAGCACCATTGCTGCTTAATAAAATTAAAGTTCCCCACCTTTTGGGGCTTATCATCGCTGGGGCCATCATCGGTCCGAACGGATTCAATGTATTGTCCAGAGACAGCAGTATTGTAGTAACCGGAACTACCGGGCTTCTTTACATCATGTTTCTGGCCGGGCTTGAGATTGATATGGGAGATTTTAAAAAGAACAAGTGGAAAAGCCTCACCTTTGGTATCTATACCTTTACCGTTCCTTTTGTATTAGGATATCTGGGTGGATATTACCTTCTTCACTTTTCAATGCTGACGTCTATTCTTTTTGCCAGTCTTTTTTCTTCTCATACCCTTATTGCGTATCCGTTGGTGAGCAAGTTGGGAATTGCGAAAAACAAGGCCGTTAATATCACTGTTGGAGGTACAATGATCACAGATATTCTTGCCTTATTAGTACTTGCCGTGATTGTGGGAATGTCTCAGGGTGATGTGGGAACAGAATTTTGGGTTAAACTATCCGTTTCTTTTGTAGTTTTTGCCCTGATTGTACTTATTGTATTCCCTATTATAGGCCGTTGGTTTTTCAAAAGAGTAGATGACAAAATCTCTCAGTATATTTTTGTACTGGTTATGATTTACCTGGCAGCAATGCTGGCTGAACTGGCTGGTGTAGAAGCCATCATCGGGGCGTTCTTTGCAGGATTAGCTTTAAACAGGCTTATTCCTCACACCTCTTCTCTGATGAACAGGGTTGAATTTGTGGGAAATGCCATATTTATTCCTTTTTTCCTGATCAGTGTGGGAATGTTGATTGATTTCAAGGTATTCTTCAAAAGCTGGGAAACACTGGAAGTAGCCGGAATTATGCTGGTAGCATCTATCGGAGGAAAATATCTTTCTGCAGTGGCCACTCAAAAAACATTCAGGCTGACCAAAGAGGAAGGAAAACTGATCTTCGGATTAAGTTCGGCTTCCGCAGCGGCAACACTGGCTTCTGTAATGGTAGGTTACAACATCATCCTTTCCGAAACTGAAACCGGAGAACCGGTAAGATTACTGAATGAACACGTTCTGAACGGAAGTATTTTACTGATTCTCATCTCTTGTACAATTTCCTCTTTCATTTCTATGGCAAGTGCCCAGAAAATTGCGGAAAGTGACAATGAAGATACCGTTTCAGGAAATACCCATGAGGAAGAAAGCATTCTCTTAGCCATTAATCATGAGGCCACTGTTGAGAGAATGGTAAATCTGGGCATCCTGATCAAAGCCCATTCTAATACAGAAGATCTCTTTGCACTGAATGTTATCAATGAAGATAAAAATGAATCTTCCGTAAAAAATGCGGAGAAACTCCTCCATCAGGCAGCAGATGCAGCAGCGGCAGCGGATGTTAAACTTCAGGCTTTAAAAAGATACGACAATGATGTCATCAATGGGGTAAATAATGTGATTAAAGAGCAGAAAATCACAGACCTTATTATCGGACTGGAAGATGAAAAAGGGTTCTCCCCTTCTTTTGTATACAATCTTTACAATGGTTATCTGCAAAATGATGATGTGAATGTACTGGTTTACCACGCTGCACAACCACTTTCCACTATTAAAAAATATGCTGTGATGATTCCAGAAAACGCTCATCAGGAAGCAGGATTCTTCCATGCCTTGCTGAGAGTCTGGAATATTGCCCGAAATTCCGGTGCTACGGTTGTTTTTTATGCTCCGGAAAATATCCTTGATATTCTTCAGAAAATCATTAAAAAAGCCAATATAGAAGCTGAATTTATTATCATGAATACCTGGCAGGATGGTGAAAGAACTGCGGCCCAGTTAAAGGATGATGAAGCTTTGATTATTCTTATGGCTAAACGAGGCATGAAGTCCTATATTCCAAGAATGAGACTGATCCCTGAACTTCTGAACAGAAATCTGAGTGATAACAATTATCTTTTGATTTTCCCTTTCTCAGAATATGATAAAAACAGTCCGGAAATACGTTCTGTAGGAAATCATGGAGATTTTGTGGAGATTGGAAATGTGATTCAGAAGATTTTTAAGTAAGAGATTGGAAGCTGGAAGAGGGATGATGGAGGTTATCGATGTAGGAATAATCACTTTTTATTACATCATCTAACCATCCAGTCATCAATAGGATCGGGCTTTAGCCCGATATGAATAAGAATAACATAAATACAATTGGCTTTAGCCGAAACCTAAAATTAAGTTTCAGCTAAAGCCAATTCTTATTGAATTTCGTATTTTGGCCAAAAAAATAACCTATGAAACAAACTATCGGATTTCTCTTCTTTTTTATGTCCATCATTCTTTCTGCACAAAGCCTTACTCTTTCTGATAAAGAGCTGAAAAAGAAACTGGATTCTATCAAAACTGAAGGAAATCTACTCTACTCTTACGAAAATGCGTCATGGCATGCAGGAGATCTTGTAGGCAGCAATAAAAGGCTTGCTGAAAATACCGGAAGCTATATCACATACCAGAAAAATGACACCATCAAAACTTCCTTTCTTAATAAAGCCGGTAATATGGTGATCGCAGAACTTTCTTTCAAAAATAACCAAGCAAAACCGGTGAAAGAAAATTTTAAAGAAAGGGTAATTAATGAAACTGAAAACACATTAAAAAATATCCGTTCTACTATTATTCCGCAGTTATCCGATCCAAAATATGCGGTAACAGTACCACAAGGCTATAGTCTTAATATGATTATTATCCCGTTTAATGAGAACTATAAAGTATATTTAATACCAGGTACCTCACAATCCGGAGTCATTCCTTTCGGAAATGATTATCTTTTTGTTTCTGATAAAAAAGGGAATATTCTTTCCCATAAAAAATTCCATTCAAGACTTATTCCAACCTCTACAGTATTGGAAAATGGAGGAACAGTAACCATGTCTACTCACAGCCATTTGGTAACCAATCCTTTTATTTCAGCAACGGACATTTGTACTTTTAAACTCTATGCACCGCTTACCACGCTGGAAGAATTTTCTGTTTTGTCAACAGCTTTAGGAACTTATATTAAATACAATTATAAAAAAGACAATATTGAGGTGGTTAAGAATCCTTAATTATAAAAGCAATTATATTATCAATAGGATCGGGCTTTAGCCCGATATAAAAAATATGAATACATTTGGCTTTAGCCGAAACCTAAAATTAAGTTTTGGCTAAAGCCATTTGAATGGATAATTATTGATAAACGGGCTCCCTTCGACTACGCTCAGGATAATAGCCCGTTTTCCTATTGAATGAGTTCAAAAACAAAATAAAAGGGAGCTGTTTTAACTTTAAAAACAACTCCCTTATTTATTGTAAAATGATATTACTCAGCAATCACTCTTACCATTCCTTTCACCTGTACAAGCTTTTCCATCAGCTCTTCTCTGGAATCTGCAAGAACGTTGATGTGCCCCATCTTTCTTCCCGGTTTGGTTTCTGTTTTTCCATATAGGTGGATGTAAGTTTCAGGAAGCTTAAGAACATCATCCATTCCTTCATACACTACTTTTCCGGAATATCCTTCTGCTCCTACCAGGTTCAGCATTCCGCTGTAAGTGATAGCATCGGTATCTGCTAAAGGTAAGTTTTTCACCACACGATACATCTGCTCAAATTGCGAGTTGGTATTTCCTTCCTGACTCTGGTGACCTGAATTGTGAAGTCTTGGAGCAGTTTCATTCACCCATATTTTTCCTTCTTTATCAAGGAATAATTCGATGGCAAATAATCCCGGAGAGTTTACTGCAGCTAAGAATTTCTCAGTAATAGAATCAATCTGGTTCTGAACATCTTCCGTCAGAAGAACCGGACAAACATTGAAATCTAAAAGATTCAGCTTTGGATCAGCCACCATTTCCGTTACCGGGAAAATATTGGTTTCTCCTTTTTCATTTCTTGCGACGATAACAGAAAGTTCTTTTTCAATGTCTACAAGACTTTCAATCACAGAAGCCTCTGTCCATAATTGCTGATAGTCTTCTTCCGTTTTGATCACCTGTACTCCTTTTCCATCGTAGCCTCCTGTATTCATTTTCTGAACAAACGGCAATGGCATGATGATTTTCTCATCATTGTTCCATACCACCTGAAATTCCGGGCTCGGAATATCATGAGCTTTATAAAATTCTTTCTGAAGGATTTTTTGCTGAATTGTTTTGATGATATTGGCATTGGGAACCACTTTTATTCCCTGTTTTTCAAGTTCTGCCAGTGCATCAGCATTTACGTGTTCTATTTCAATGGTTACAACATCTTTATCTTTTCCGAAGTTTAAAACCGTTTCATAGTCATTGAAATTTCCCTGCGTAAAATACGAGATATTATGACATGGTGCATCAGAAGCCGGATCCAGAGTATAAAACTCATCATCATACTTCAGTGCACTTTGTATCAACATTCTTCCCAGCTGTCCGCCTCCCAGAATTCCTATTTTCATTTTTTATTTTTATTAGATTTACTCTTATTGAATTTTATCAATTTTTAAATAGCCTAGCCCCATTGGGTTCTCCTGATTTTCTTCATCAGACTTTTGAAGAATGATCGCATATTTTTCTTTCATATAAGAAGGAAGGATATCACTTACATTGAAAATATCATCAATATCCACTCCATGCTTATCATCAATATGACTTACTGCCCCTTCAAACCCCATGGTCTGATAGAATTCGGTAGCTTTTGCTCTTTTCACAATCTCTCCCATAGACTGTCCTACCATTAAGTGCTGCTCATGAAACTCTTCAAAGAAACCAGGCTTATAACCTCCTAGATTCAGAAAAAACAACTGGTTTTCTGATGTTTTCTCCCCTTTTTCTACAATTTCCACCTTGTACCCGTCTGCAAATCTCACTTCCTGGTAACAATCCAGGTGAATTTTTCCTTCTGCTTCCTTCCAAAATTCTTTCATATCAGGAATCAGATCTTTCAGATTCTCCGCTATTCCGAAGAAAACATCGTGCTGCTCAATATTTCTGCCTTTGGGTGTTGCCCCGAGGATGACATAAAATAATTTCAATTCATTTTTCATGCATACAAAAATACGTTAAATTTATCTTTTTCAAATGTTTGGCAGACTACTACAATAATTTTATATTTGTAGTATTATTTGTAGTATGTCAGAAATCATCATACTCTTCCTTGGCGCAATTTCCGCGGGTCTTTTAGGTTCACTTACGGGTTTAGGAGGGGGAGTTATCATCATTCCTTTATTAACGCTAGGTTTTGGCGTTCCAATGCATTATGCTATCGGTGCTTCGCTCATCTCTGTGATCGGAACCTCTTCCGGTGCGGCTGTAGCTTTCGTAAAAGAAGGTTTTACGAATATGAGAATCGGGATGTTTCTCGAAATAGCCACCACCGCAGGAGCTATTGTGGGCGCTCTGGTGTCAGGAATGCTTAACCCCAATACAATTGGAATTATTTTCGCAAGTATCCTTCTTTTAACGGTTATTTTAAACCTTAAAGGAAAACCGGATCACCAGGAACCTTTGGTGAAAGGAAGTCTTGAAGAGAAGCTGAAACTGTACGGAACATTCCCTGATAAAGGAGTTTTGAAAAGCTATTCTGCAAGAAATACCATTCCTGGATTTTTGATGATGATGTTTGCAGGAGCAATGTCCGGACTTTTAGGAATAGGTTCGGGAGCATTGAAGGTATTGGCGATGGACAATATGATGAAGCTTCCTTTCAAAGTATCTACCACTACCAGTAATTTCATGATCGGAGTAACAGCAGTAGCCAGTGCCCTGATCTATTTCCAGAGAGGTGAGATTATTCCTGTCATTGTAGCACCGGTATTGATTGGTGTTGTCATCGGAAGTTTTATAGGTTCAAAAACGCTAATGGTATCAAAGACCAAAAAATTAAAAGTATTTTTTGCTATTGTGATTACCATTCTTTCAATTTACATGATGTATAACGGTATCAACAAAAGCTTCAGATAATGAAAAAGAATTTTACAGATGTAGATCTGAACCGTTCGGTAGGAAATCTTCTGAGACTGGGTGTTATTCTGTCTGTGGCTACATCATTGATTGGTTTTATCAAGTTATTTTTTGAAGGTTTTAAAATGCCCGAAAAATATACCAGTCTTGTGGTAGGTACTTCTTCTGAAAAGGTCTGGGGACATTTCTGGGACTCTTTATGTAAAGGAGAAGGTACGGCTATTATTCAGCTGGGTATTCTTTTGCTGATCTTCACACCTCTGATGAGAATTGTTTTCGCATTAATAGGCTATTTAAAAGAAAAAGACTACGTATATGTAGTCATTTCTTCTATTGTTTTAGCAATTATGGCGGTGAGTTTCTTTGCAGGTTACGCCCACTAATTTTTACATTTCATAGAACTCTAAAGGCAGCT
This sequence comes from Chryseobacterium sp. T20, assembly GCF_047345655.1. Classification (NCBI taxonomy): domain Bacteria; kingdom Pseudomonadati; phylum Bacteroidota; class Flavobacteriia; order Flavobacteriales; family Weeksellaceae; genus Chryseobacterium; species Chryseobacterium sp. T20. Next base: position 579,883 of record NZ_JBLFDU010000002.1, on the reverse strand, counting down.
GGTCGGGATCCTGGGTAAAGAAAAATTCTTTTCCGGTGAATTCATCTATGCGGATTTCTTCACAGATTAATCCTTTTTCTACCAGTTCATTTCGTTTTTCAGTCACATTCTCCACTGAGAAAGCAAGATGTCTTAAGCCACATGCTTCAGGACGTGACGGACGTTGTGGCGGATCAGGAAAAGAAAATAGTTCTATCACATAATGCTCCCCGATTGCCAGATCAAGTTTATATGACTGTCTTTCTTCACGGTATACTTCGCGGATGATATTCAGTTCTAAAATTTCTGTATAAAATTTCTTTGAAACAGCATAATCTGAACAGATGATGGCGATATGATGGATTTTCATTTTTTTAATTTTAATCTACTTCTTAATTCTACTATTGTATTTCTTTACAGTTATCTTTTCTTCTTGTGTCAATAATATACTGTATTTTCCATTCATTATTCTGCTTCACCAATTGAAAACTATTAGCTCCGCAATGGGATAATTTTCCCTTTACATAAAAAGAATAAGGGGTAAACACGCTTGCCAGATTTCCATCCGTATGAATGGCTTCTACTATAATTCTTTCTTCCAGGTCTCCCTTTGGAAACTTAGAAACTGAAGTAACAAAATCATGTATACTATCACTTTTTACAGTACCGTCTTTTGTGATGGTTTGAAGCACTGCATTCTCCGCAAAAGCTGACTTTACCAATTCCGGATCTGCATTTTTCATACCAAGAAACAGATTACGGATAGGTTTTTCAATATCCTGATTCTGTTGACCGAAAACTGAAATACTGACAAGCAGAAGAATACCGGCAATTTTTTTCATATGATGAATTTTAAGAAATAAAAATAGATAAAATAAAATTTAAATTGATTAACAAATTTTAAAATTCATTTTCCTTAAATTGTAACCCAATTATTTCAGAGCTTTTATATGTGGATTATTTACCTGACTCTGGCCATACTTCTTCTGGTCATGACTATATTACCAAAAATACAGCATTCTCACTGGATATTCAGAGTTCCGGAATTTGCTAAAATACAGGTTACTTATCTTATCTTTTTCACTTTTATATTAGGCTTTTTTACAGATTCTAAGGAATATTTATGGTATTATCAGGGCGTTCTCCTTGTTTTGTTTGTTCATCATAGCCATACGCTTATCAAGTACACCCGTTTCTACCCTGTAAAGAAGCACAGACAGCGCCACAAATCTTCTGATAATCTGCATTTTATTTCTGCCAATGTTTATCAGTTCAATAAAGAGTATGAGAAATTTATTGGTCTTGTTAAAAAGCATAATCCTGATTTTTTCATGACTATGGAAAGTAATGGTGACTGGGAAAAGGCCATGAGATCTTTAGAAAAAGAATATGGTTATCAGCATAAGGTAACTCTTGAAAATACCTACGGCATGCATTTTTATTCCAGAATTGAAATCAAAGAAGCAAAGACTCATTATTTTGTGGCTGATGATATTCCGAGTATTGAGATCCACATGAAAACAGCTGATGGTTTTTCTTTTGTTTTCTTTGGGGTACACCCGCCCCCGCCGAGTCCTACAGAAGAAGAAACCTCAAAGGAAAGAGACGGCGATCTTCTAAGCACAGCCAAATGTGTGAAAGACATCAAAAAACCTGTTATAGTGGTAGGAGACTTCAATAATGTTGCATGGTCGAGATCATCTGTACTTTTCAGAAAAACGAGTCATCTTATAGATCCCAGAATCGGGCATTCTTTTGTTTCTACCTTTCATGCGAAATACCGTCTTTTAAGGTTTCCTATTGATCTGATGTTTCACAGTGAAGATATTTTTATTAAACAGCTGAAGACTTTGAAAAATTTTGGTTCAGACCATCTTCCGGTATACTGCGAATTTTTTATAGATCATCACAATGATGAACAGGAAGAGCTTATAGAAACAGCAACTGCTGAAGAAAAAGCAGAGGCTGAAATCATGATAGAGGAAGGAAAGAAAGAAGATGGAGACCGGGAAGCTGTTGTTACTGAGGATTAAAAAAGTGGGCTAAAGCCCACTCCTATTGAATATTTATTCTTATTTAAAATTTCATTATATCCTTCACTACTCCATTCTTTTGAGTGTGTTGTAATAATTCAGCTTCAATAAAGGCTTTGATCTGTTCGTCAGAACCATTATTTGGAAACAGAAGGTGAACATTAGCTCCTGCATCCAGGGTAAAGAATAAAGGAAGTCCTGTTTCGGTTCTGAAATCCCAGATTTTATTGATGACTTCCAATGTTCCTGTTTTCATCAGGATAAAAGCAGGATCACTCATCATCATCATTGCATGTAATGTAAGTGCTTCGTGTTCTACCAGTTTGATAAAACGTTCCATGTCTCCGTTTTTCAGGATCTCTTTCATTGGGACAAAGTTTTCCCTCGCTTCCTGGAATCTTCTTTCTGCATAAGGATTGGTATTCATCAAACCATGTCCTACCGTTGAAGAAACACTTTTCTGGCCTTCATGAATCAGTAAAACCCAGTCATTAAAATTTTTGAAAACTTCATGAATTTCGGTATCTGGATACTGTACTCCGAACAAGTCTGAGCTTCCTGCTACCTCATCAGTTTTTCCCCATACAACAAGACCATTATATAAGCTTCGGCATGCACTTCCACTTCCTAGTCTTGCTAAAAATGAAGCTTTTCTCAAAGATTCTTCTTCGGAAGTTTTTTCTGTAAAGGAAGCATCCAATGCCATCAGACATTTTGCAATAGCTCCAAATCCTGAAGCTGAGCTGGCAATACCGGAACTGTGTGGAAATGTATTCTCTGTTCTGATAATATATTTCCCTTTTAAAATCCACGGAAGATACTGCTCTATATTTCTGAAATATTTTTCAATTTTCTCGGCAAACTTCACTTCTTCATTTCCAGCCAGGAAAGTCTGCACTGAAAAAGATTCATTTGCAGTAAACTCCATTGAAGTATTGGTTTTACAATGGTTTAAAGTATAGCTGATACTAGGGTTTGCAGGAATCTGATCAGCATATTTCCCCCAGTATTTAATCAGGGCAATATTAGACGGACAGCTTTCTGAAACCGTTTGGGTATGAATGGTGAAATTTTCTTTTCCTATAAAATCTTGTGTCGTCATAGTTTAATTTAAGTCATTATTTTGAATCACCCCTGTCAAAAATTCTTTGAATTTTCGCTGCCTCTCCAAGGAAGGGGAATTTTCACATCTTCAGTTGTAATTGATGCGAAAACAGGAGGTCAAAAAATTTTTAGTACATCTTCTCTATAATATCTGCATATTTTTTGATCACTACATTTCTTTTGACTTTCAGTGTAGGAGTGATTTCTCCTGTATTGATGTCAAATTCTGCCGGCATTAAAGTGAATTTCTTCACTTTTTCATAGTCTGCAAGATGATCCTGTAATTCTTTTATTTTCTCTTTATAAAGATGAACTATCTTTTCATTTTTTACAGCCTCTTCCCAATTGGTAAAAGGAATATTATTTTTTTTGATATAATCCTGTAAAAATTCAAAATTAGGAACAATCAATGCTGAAACAAACTGTCTTCCTTCCGCAATCAGCATGATCTGCTGGATAAAATTATTGTTAGTTAAAAGGTTTTCAATCTGTTGCGGAGCAATGTATTTTCCGTTGGAAGTTTTCATCAGGTCTTTGATTCTGTCCGTAATAATCAGGTTTCCTTTCTCATCAAACTTTCCGGCATCACCCGTTTTGAACCATCCGTCTTCTGTGAATACTTTCTCGGTTTCTTCAGGTTTTTTATAGTACCCTTTCATGATTCCGTTCCCTCTGGCCTGGATTTCGTCATTTTCTCCGATACGCATTTCTACTCCCGGAAGTGGTTTTCCACTCGTACCATGTTCAAAGTGAGTGAGAGGGAAAAGCGTCAATGTTGCAGTAGTTTCCGTTAATCCATATCCAACAGTCACGTGAATTCCCACTGACTCAAAGAAACGGGTAACCTCTGGCGACAATGAAGCTCCACCACAAGGTAAGAACCAAAGTCTGCCACCCATTTTTTCTTTTATTTTACTGAAAACCAATCTATCTGCTATAGCTTCTTTGAATTTTAATCCAAAAGGAATGGGTTGTTCATTTCTTCTTAATTCGGCAGTTTCCCATCCGGTTTTAAGCGCCCAGTCAAAGATCTTTTTCTTCAAGGATGAACCTTCTTCTGCTTTTTCCAAAACGCCTGCATATACTTTCTGGAAAAATCTCGGTACGGCACACATGGCGGTAGGTTTTACTTCTTCCAGTGCTTTGGCAACATTTTTCGGATCTTCAAGGAAATACACACGGGCACCACCGTATAAACAAAGTAAACTCCAGCTTCTTTCAAAAACATGGCTTAAAGGTAAGAATGCTAATGAAAGTTCTTCTTCAAAGTTTTTAAACTTAAAAAATTCAAAGTGTGAATCGAATGCTTTGATAAAATTCCCATGGGTAAGCATTACTCCTTTTGGGATTCCGGTAGTTCCGGAAGTATAGATTAATGTAGCGGTATCATCATTTTCTTTCTTACAGATCTCCAGCTCGGGTGAAGCTTTTGCGATGAAATCTTCAAGATAAAAACTGTTGAATTCTTTTTTGATCCAAACCGCTTTTTTGGAAACAATAATCGTTTCCAGGTTATTTTCTTCTTTATGTAAAAACTCAAGACAGGCATCGTACTGCATCTGATTTCCTACTAAAACGGCTTTAGCACCGGAATCGTTGATGATATGTTCTGCCTGCTCAGCATTGTTGGTAGAATAAATAGGTACTGTGACAGCACCGATAGCCATTGAAGCCAGATCCATGATCATCCATTCTGATGAATTGTCTGAATAAATAGCGACTCTGTCATTCTCCTGAACTCCGGATTCTTTTAAAGCATTAGCTGTTTTAAAAATAATTTCACTGAATTTTTTCCAGCTCAGCTCTTTCCAGGCTGCATCTTTCTTTTTAAATCCGATGGCCGCTTTTATAGGATGTTTTTCTACATTTTTAAGGATAATTGCCTCTGCAAGATTCATTTCTTCAGCTTTTTGTCGTTAATATAATTGTTCAGGTGAAAGTCTATACTTTCTTTTACGGGAATAAACTGATAGTTCAGTTTTTCTTTGACTTTGTGATTGGAAATGGTGTTGAATGAAGAGATGGCCTCAATATTTGATTTGGTGACCATTTTCAGTTTGGGAATCAGCCATCCGAAAAGGGTGTTGGCTACTCTTCCGATATTGAGTACAGATTGTGAAAGAATTCTTGCATCTTTAAGCCCCAATCGGGTTCTTACCTGTTTGGCAAGGTCTGCATATCTGTTATTTTCAGCAACAATAATAAAACGTTCTCCGAAAAGGTTATTTTCCATTAATCCGATAGCCGTATTGGCAACGTCTCTTACGTCAACGTAGGCAGAGCCTCCTGAAAAAGTAAAGCTATTGTCTTCAAAGGTTGAGAAAAGCTCACCGCTGCTTTGATTCCAGTTTCCGCTTCCTACAATCATTCCAGGATTGATAATCACCACATTCAGACCTTCTGCTGACGCTCTCCATGCTTCCATTTCTGATAAATGCTTAGAAATGGCGTATGCAGAATGTTCAAGTTTTGGATTAAAGTCAGAATCTTCGTCCAGTTCTCCTTTTTCATTGAAATTATCAAGAACGGCAACAGAACTTACATGGAGGAATTTTTTAACGTCTGATCCTTCGCAGGCAAACAATAGATTTTCTGTACCCTTGATATTGGTATGGTACATTTCTTTTTCATCTTTGGGATGAAAGCTTACTTTTGCAGCACAGTGATACACCTCATCTACACCTTGCAGTGCAGTTTTTAAAGAATCGAGATCATCAAAATCTACGTTAATCCATTCAATTTTATTGAAAAAATCATCAGGATTCTCCGTATAAAAGCTGTATGAATGCTTTACTTCGTTTAAATTGCTGCCCGGTCGTTTGGAAGCACGTACATTTTTCCCTCTTTTAAGAAGTTCCAGTACAATTATTCTTCCCAGAATTCCGGTAGCACCCGTTACAAAAATCATTAATTATTTTACTTGATTGCTGACTAAAATATAACAATATTTTCTATCCGGCAATTCTTCCGGATCGGTAAAAATTCTTTAGAAAAACCGTTTTTGCAAATTTGCGATTTTTAAAGCATAATTCAACTTAATTTAACCAATATTATCATTCTGAATACAACAAACCGAAAAATTATAACTCCACCAGATTATCTAACATAAAAATCCTGAAAGAATTGACAACTTTCAGGACTTTTTATATTTAAAAATGCTTAATTGTTTAAGCCATTACTTCATTATTTCTTCTTGGAGCTTTGTCGCAAAGAACGTCTGCAATACTCTTCGAAATAAGGTTTCCTTCTGTAAGATTATCCAGCCAGAAGAATTCTCCGGCAGCATTGATCTCGATAAAATAATATTCGTCTTCAGGGGAAACAATCATATCTATAGCTCCATAATCCACATTATAAGTATCAAGCAATTCAAGCAATTTTGCTTCTACATCTGCCGGAAGTTCTGTTCTGTTCCATTTATCAATCAGATTAATTCCGTCTTTTCTCCAGTCTACTTTAGCATCTTCAGACTGTTGGGAATCTATTTCGAATGCGTAAACGTCTCTTCCCACAATGGTAATACGAAGTTCTTTTTTCTTCTGAATCATCTGCTGAAACTGCATAGGACAATACAACAATGAATCCAGCTCTTCCAGTTTATCTTCGCCAACAACGTTTGTAAACACTACATTTTCTACTCCATCTTCATAAATAGCAAAACCGGTCTGCATTTTAGCCACCACATTTTGATGTTTTACAATAAATTTCCTTGCTTCATCCGGATTGTTGGTAAGACAGGTTGCCGGAATGGTCAGCCCTAATTTATCTGCAATTTTCAATTGTTCTTCCTTACTGTCGAGTCTTCTGTAAATACTTGGTTTTCCTAAAGAATAAGCATCCACAGATTCAAAGAAACCAAAAAGGGTATTTCTGATTTCTCCCATAGCCGCACCGTAAAATTTAGAGTCCATTTCTTCTTTTAATCCTTTTCCGATATTGTAGGCTCTTCTGTACCAGATGGCTGAAATATCGTCCAAACGATGTTTTGCTTCAGGCGTTTCCAGATAACTTACCCATTCTCCATCCTGGAAAATAGTAGATAATTTGTTTTGTAATGGATAAACGTCTACATCGAAGCGAATGACTTCACAATTATTTTTTTCAATGTATTCTGTTACTTTTTCAATGGAAAAGTTATCTGCGGTATGGGTAATTATTAAAATTTTATTCATGGAAATTAATTCTTTTGATAAGGTTGTCGGCAATTCTTTCTGCAATAGGAAATCCCAGCTCTTTCTGAAGCATTCCCCACTCTCCCTGAGGATTGACTTCAAGGAAGTAATAAATACTGTCTCTTCCCTTAATCATATCGATCGCTCCTATATAAAGTCCCATTTCTTTCATCATGGAAGTGAGATTGACTTTCACAGCATCAGGTAATTCGTATGCTTCCCAGAAATACCCTTCGCGGGCTACTCTCCAGTCCGCATTTTCACTGTTATTGATTTTTCCTGTGAAAAACTCACCGTCTACATACACGATTCGTAATTCATATTCTTTGTCAATATAGGGTTGAAAAATCATCGGACAGTAAGCGATATCTGAAAGGTGTTCCAAAGATTCTTCCTCAATGACTGTAGTGGAAATCATGTTTTCCCCTGACATTGTTTTGGCGATAACTCCGTGAAGCTTCGCAATGGCTTTTCCCTGGCAGTATTGATAGAAAAATGTCGTTATTTTTTCTTCATCATTGGAAAAAATGGTTTTGGGAATGGTTAAGTTATTTCTTTGTGCTATTTTCAGCTGAAATATCTTATTTCCATCTATTTTTTTTTCATTTTCATAAGGGTTGATCCAGGGAATATGTTCTAAAGCAGTCATCAGATTATACCTCAGGCTTCCATATTCGTTGAGAAAGATTTTTTCATAATCCTGATCCAGTTCTTCGGGAGCACTGATCCTCCAGGCTTTTCTGTGCCATACGCCTTTTATAGTGTCAGAATGGATCGTATTTCCCAATTCATCCGTCAGTTCAAATGAATCCTCATGAATACTGATTTTCTGAAGGTGATTCAGACGATCGGAATTCAATCTGAAATAAGGAATATTTTGGGAGTTCAGGTATTCGAAAAAGAGATCAATATTATAAAAATCCTGTGAATGGGTGATGCAGAGAATCATTTGCCGGTTTTATTAAAAAGGGAAACTTACTATTTAAGTTTCCCCTACTATTTTATTTAAAATTCGTTCTGATCTTACAGTGGAAGAGTGATTGTATCATCATCACCGTCAGAAGGATATTTCAGCGTGTGCATCATATCATCTTTTGGAGAAGTTACCGTATCTATTGTCGGTTTTGTGATCAAATCTCTTTCAGCAAGTGTGATGTCACTTCCTCCTTTTACCGTTTCCGGATCTTTAACCTGTTTTTCTAAGAATGATGCGAAAAACGGCTTCTTCTTTGAGTTGTTGCTTTTCATAATGTTTTAGTTTTGGTTTGATATATAATTTAGCTTAAGCTTTAGTATATTTCTTATGCTTCTAAAACATCCTCATCACCGTCAGAAGGATATTTCATCGTTACATTGTCATTGTCAGGTTTTGTAACATTATCCTTAATAGGAGTTGTGATCTGATCCTGAAGAGATGTAGTAATCTGATCTGCCAATACAGAAGTAATACCTCCTCCTTTTACTGTTTCAGGGTCTTTAACCTGTTTTTCTAAGAATGACGCAAAAAATGGCTTCTTTTTTGAATTTTTGTTTTCCATAAGTTAATATTTTTATTGTTTTTTGAAAATCCAAAGTACAAAAAATTCAAATCATGGAGAAATAATATTACGTTTTAATAAAAATTTAACATAACATCACAATTCAAAGAATAAAATTAATTCAAACCAAGAAACTCCTTAACTACATTTGCAAAATCGACAGGATTTTCCGCTTGTACCCAATGTCCTGCATTTTTTACCGTCACTATTTTAGCTTTAGGGAATTGCTGCTTGATTCCGAATTCGTCCTGCGGAAGGATATAATTGGATTTTGCCCCGGCTATAAACAAGGTTTCACCTTCAAAAACACCGAATTTAATCGCATTGGAAACAAATTCAGTATATTTTTCAGATAATGTCTTAAGATTGAATCTCCAACCTAGTTTTTTATTGTCATCCCAATACAGATTTTTCGTCAAAAACTGTACAGTAGATCTTTCCGGAATATATTGGTTCAAAACAGCTTCCACTTCATTTCTTGAAGATACTGTATCGAAGTCAACGGTTTCCAGAGCTTTGATAATTCCCTGATGATGCGGTGGATATGCTTTTGGTGAAATATCTACAACAATCAGTTTTTCAACACGTTCAGGATATTTTATGGCAAACTGCATCACTGCTTTTCCGCCTAAAGAATGCCCTAAAACATGTGCTTTCTGAATGCCATAATGATCCATATAACGGGCAATATCATCTGCAAGGTCATCATGAGACATGCTGTCTGAATGAAAGCTTCTTCCATGGTTTCTAAGATCGATCAGGTGTACCGGAAGATATTCTCCCAGATCTTTTCCGAAACTTCCCCAGTTGTCAAGCATTCCGAACAATCCGTGAAATACAAGAAGTGGCGTATTGTTTACATTTTCGCCGAATATTTTTGAATTTAAAATTTCCATATTTTTAGAAGTTAGATGTGAGAAATCAGAAGTTAGATAAATCATGCATAATCTGTTTATGCTATTTTTAATATAATTGAAGTTGTACTAACTTCTAATCTCTAACTTCTGGTTTCTTATATTTTACCATTTTGCCAGTCTCTTCAGATAAGCCTGAACTGTATTTTCCAATCCCATATAAAGTGCTTCTGAAACCAAAGCATGACCAATCGATACTTCCAACAGATTCGGAATAGTATCTGCAAAGTATTTCAGATTTTCTAAGCTCAGATCATGACCTGCATTGATTCCCAATCCGAAATTGGTAGCTTCAACTGCTGTATCATAATAAGGTTTTATGGCCTGTTCTTTATTGATAAGATAATTTTTTGCGTAAGCTTCTGTATATAATTCTATTCTGTCTGCTCCTGTTTTTGCTGCATATTCTACAAGCTCAGGTAAAGGATCCAGGAAAACAGAAGTACGGATTCCTGCTTTTTTAAATTCTGCAATAATCTCTGTAAGATAATCAAGATGTTTTTTTGTATCCCAGCCTGCATTGGATGTAATAGCATCATCAGCATCCGGTACCAGCGTTACCTGTTCAGGCTTCACTTCCAATACCATATCAATAAAATCCTGATGAGGATTTCCTTCAATATTAAACTCAGTCGTAACCAACGGCTTCAGATCATAGACATCTTTCCTTGTGATATGCCTTTCATCAGGTCTTGGATGGATGGTAATTCCCTGTCCTCCGAATTCCTGAATTTTTACAGCAGCTTCTGTAACACTTGGGGTTTCACCTCCTCTTGCATTTCTTAACGTCGCAATTTTATTAATGTTTACGCTTAGTTTTGTCATTGTTATTTTAGATGTTAGATATGAGATGTGAGAAGCCAGAGGCTTGGGGCTGGAAGTAAATCCAGGCTTTGTACTTCTATTGGTACTTCTCCATTCATGATCATTTAAAAATTTTATTTAAAATTTATAGAAAAGGGGTAAAACTTCCAGCTTCCCTCCTCTGTCTTCCAGCTTTTACACTTTCACGCTTACCTGCATTACCTGAAGTTCAAATTCTTTTGAAGCCACCAATAAATGGTCAAAAATATCTGCCTGTATCTGCTCAAAGCGTTCCCATTTGGAATCATTGGCAAAACAGTATACTTCAAGGGGTAATCCTTGTGGGGTAATCTCCAGCTGACGAACCATTCGGGTTCCGTTTTTATCTATATCAGGATCATTTTCAATATATTTCTGTGCATAATATCTGAAAACCCCGATATTGGTAAGCTGCCTTCCATTCACAACTTTATCTTTATGCTCCAGACTTTCCTTTTCTTTTTTGATCTCTGATGCTCTTTCTTCCAGATAATCTGAAATAAGGTTAATTTCCTTTAAGCGCTCCACATCTTCATCAGTCAGAAACTTAAAAGAATTGATGTTAAAGTAAATTGATTTTTTTATTCTTCGGGTATTAGATTCAGACATCACCTGCATATTCTTGATCTCTGTAGTCATCAGATCGTAAGTAGGAATCGTGGAAACTGTTTTATCAAAATTGGTGATTTTGGTAGTCAGAAGATTGATTTCTGTAATATTTCCTTCGATGCTGTATTTGGGAATGCTCACCCAATCCCCTACTTTTAAATTTTTAGAAGTAGCTACATGCAGACCTGTTACAAATCCTAAAATGGTATCCCTGAAAACCAATACCAGAACAGCTGTAATCGCCCCCAGACTTCCTACAATAGTTGTTCCCTTGATTCCGAAAATCACACAAAGTCCTACTACAGTAAATATAAAAAGGCCTAAAATTTTTACGGTTTCTGAAATAGCATTGAGTGCCATTATTTTATAGAAATCCTGTTTGATACTGAAATAATTTCTGAAAGCAGTCAACGATCTGTACAGCATTCCTGCCAATATCAATACCAGCCCAAGATTGATACATCTTATGATAAAAATGGTGGTCTTCGGCAGTGCATTTTCCGGAAATATGGAACCCTGAATACCAGCCACAGCAATCAAAGCTGCAAAATGAGCTACAGAATTGGTGATTTTCGACTGATAAACAGATTTTAAAATGGGAAATTTCTGTTCATTATGAAATAACCTGAACACAGAATTGATAATGAACTTAAAAACAAAATCAGTAATAAAAAACAGGACAAGAAGTAAGCTCAGTTTTACAATAATATGAAATACCCAATCCAGCCCGGAGGGTGATATCTGGGTAATATAAATGTAAAGCCGTTCGCTCAGCTCCTGTATAAAGTTTTTGGTTTCTTGTAACTGGTCATTCATTACAGCAAATTTATGAAATTAAGAATCATCATTTTACTATTCATAATCAATTTTCATCCCAAAAAGTATTATCCGGAAAATTTCATATAAAAAAAATCCGTGAACTCAGATTTAAAATATCAAATCTTCTACAACACTTAATTATAAATGAAAAATTAACTACAAATAATCCATTTAAGTAAAAAATATTAAAATAAATTACAATTTAAGTGTTTTAATATTAAAAATTTATTAAATTTGGTTAAAACTAAACCCATCAAAATCAATTAAATATGAGACAAAATTACTTGTTCATCGTACTATGCAGCCTTGTGCTCTTAGTAAACTGTAAAGGAGGTGATGACTCAATGAGCCCAGAAGATTCCAAAAAAGTACCCACCGGAACTATAGAAGGTAAAGTATTTGCTAAAAACGGAACAAAACCCATTGGCGGTGCCACGGTATTTACTATTGATAGCAAAAATCAGGTCTATCACACTTATTCCAATACTGATGGTACATTCAGCCTTACTGCGCCTGAAGGAAATACAACCCTTCACATTCAGACCGGTAATGGTCTTAATTTCAGAACAGAGATTCCTGTTACGGTTAACAAGGATGAAACAACCACTGTTCCCACCAAAGATTCAAAGCTGAATCAGATTGCAAAAATAGCTTATGTAGAAGGCAGTTATGACGAAATAGAATCTATTATTACAAGTCTTGGGTATACGGCGACAGAAATCAGCTATCATGATTTAAAAAATTTCAACACCATTTCCCAGTATGATATTATTTTCCTGAACTGTGGTTCGCGTAATTTGACACAGACTGGAACTAATAATCCGGGTAACGATGTTTCTGTTTTCAATAATCTCTCTACTTTTATCACGAATGGCGGAAGCATTTACAGTTCAGACTGGGCAGCAGCGTATCTGGTAGGAGGAGATAAAAATGCTCCCTATTGCGGCGTTTATGGAGGATTTCTCGATCTTCCAAAAATTTGTTTTAATACCAATGGAAATGTCGCTATGTATAACAACTGTAGTGTTTCCAATACGGCTATGGCTTCAGCAATAGGATTTAATACATTAAATATTCAATATGATCAACCTTTGTGGCAAAAAATCCAGCATTATGATCCTTTGTTCTGGGAAGTATTGGTACAGAAAGATAATGAACCTCTGATGATAAGAACCAATAAGTATGTGGATACAACAGCTCCTAAGATCACAGTAGGAACATCTTTAAACAATAACCATATGACGATCTGCCATCATACAGCCAATGGAAATACTGTTACCATTACCATTAATCAGAATGCGTGGAATGCTCATCAGGCACACGGCGATTATCTGGGATCATGTTCAGGAACTACCAATAGCGGAAATATCTATTATACTACATTCCATAACCATGCAAGTGGAAATATCGGTAAAACAGGACCGATTCTGGAATACGTAATCTTAAATTTGTAATAAAATTTTATAACTCAGTTCTCAAAGTGGCTTTTTATAAGGCCACTTTTTTTATATTGCATGTATATTTTTTAAAAGAATGGATACAACGATTATTAATATTTTCTGCCTTATTCTATTATTTATTGGAATATTGGGAACTTTTCTTCCGGTATTGCCTGGTCTTTTGCTGAGTATCTGCGGACTGTTGATCTATAAATTCGGGACGGATGCTGATCTTTCCATGGTTTATATCTGGGCATTCGGAATTCTTACGCTTGCTTCTGTAGTGTTAAGTTATGTAATTCCGGCAAAGACCAACAGAAAATATGGAGGTACACGTTGGGGAAGTATTGGTTCTGTCATTGGAACTATTGTTGGGATATTTATTCCGATTCCATTAGGTTTTCTGATAGGAATGTTTGCAGGGGTATTTATTGGTGAATTACTTCACGACAGTAAGGATATGAATAAAGCCTTACGATCAACCAAAGGAGCATTGATTGGGTTTATTTATGGAACCGGATTCAGTTTTGTGGTAGGAGTGGCAATGTTTTTGGTAGTATTACTTAATATGTTTAACGTCATTTAATTAAATATAAGAAACTATGTTCCATAAAATTGTCATACTCAGTCTGGGAATATTTGCATTAACAGGATGCGATGCCCAAAAGAAATCCAGAATTAATACAAAAGCTACTGAAATGTCCACAGGTACAAAAACAACAAGCTCTGATCATCAGAAAGACGGTGTTATTTATCTGACTGAAGGAGAAAATAAGTTTTTACGAGAATATCAGATGAATGTGACATTCAAAGGAGTTTCTGAAGACAGCCGTTGTCCTGAAGGAGCTCAATGTATATGGGCGGGTGTTGCTCTTGCTCAGGTGGAGGTAATGGGAACTTCTACCCGACCGATGACTCTGAACCTTGCCAGTGCAGATTACCCGGCAAGAAATTATCATCAGTCGACAGAATTCAATGGATATACTATTACATTACAGGACATTGCTCCTTATCCAAAGTCGCAGGATGGAGCAAAAGCATTAGCCGGAAAATATAAAATCGGAATTACAATAAAAAAGGCAGACCAATCTACTGATTCTACCAGGAAATAGGCTTCTTCCCTTTGGAAACAAGATATTCATTAATTTTTGAGAAAGGCTTGCTTCCAAAAAAACCTCTGTACACAGAAAAAGGTGAAGGGTGTGCCGATTTAATAATAAAATGTTTAGCCGGATCTATGAGTTCGGCTTTTTTTTGTGCAAAAGCGCCCCATAAAACAAAAACCACATTCTCTTTTTTATCTGAAATTTCTTTAATGATAAAATTCGTGAACTTTTCCCAGCCAAGGTCTTTATGAGAGTTCGGCGTATGCGCACGAACCGTTAATGTAGCATTCAATAATAAAACGCCCTGTTTTCCCCAGTCATCAAGTTCTTTGGAAGTTCTTACTACTCCCAGATCATCCTTTAGCTCAATAAAAATATTTTTCAGGGACGGTGGTGCTGTAACCTGCTCAGAAACAGAGAAACACAAACCATTTGCCTGATAATCATTATGATAAGGATCCTGACCAATAATCACCACTTCAACATCATCAAAAGCTGTAAGTTCCAATGCTCTGAAAATCTGATTTTTTGGTGGAAAAACTTTGGTTGTTGCATATTCATTCTTCACTTTCTCCCAAAGGGTGGTAAAGTATTCCGTACTCTTTATCGGGGCTAAAATTTCTGTCCAGGTCATAGTGCAAAAATAATAATATTAAAATAAAATAAGAGCCTCCATTATACTTTAAATATCTTCACTTTTCTTTCAATCAGCATATACGAAAAATAGGACAGCAATAATGAAAAGGAGATTAATAACAGATTATTAAGATGATAAGAATTTACAATAACGAAATTCTGTTTCTTCACCATATAATGGATGATGTATAACGAGTAAGAAATATTTCCTAAAAAATACACCGCTTTAGTTTCTAAAAATGCTTTCAGATAATTTGACTTTCCTTCATACAGATATTTGATCATCAATGCTGATAATAAAGGGATAAACAAGAGCCCTTTTTCAATAAATAACATGAACACAAACAATAGGAGAATGATATAAAGGAACAGGTTTTCTTTCTTCATTTTAAATGGTGGCAGAAGGGCAATTCCAATTCCAAGAAAATAAGAAGAAATTGTTCTTAGCAGAGAAACGAGTCCGTAAGGCAGATCAAGATATCTTGGTGATTCCCCTACTTGCATCGGATGTTCAGAACCTATATATAAATGATCGGGAATATAAGGAAGTGCAAACCTCAAAACCAAACTGGCCATAATTAAAATTTCGCTGCGTATTTTATAATGCAGGACAAGCCAAAGCATAAAAGGGAATATTAAGTAACAAACCCATTCTGTACTGAGTGACCAATAGACCACATTCAGAAGGTAATCAGGACTGAAAAAACATTGTAATAAACTGGCATTAATCAAAAATCCTGCTACAGAAGTTTTCATTAAAAACAAGGCAATAAAAACAACTGATACAATATAGACCGGATAAATTCTGTTAATTCTCTTTTTATAAAAAACCTTTATTGATTTATAATTCAGATTTTTAAACTTATCAGAGTAAGAAACCGTCAGTAAGAAAGCACTCAGCACAAAAAAGATATCAACCGCTACATACCCCTTTCCTACTATATCCTGAATGAATTCATTCCTAAAAAAGCTAAAATGAAAAAACGCTACCCATAATGCAACAATCCCTCTAAGTCCCGTTAAAGATTTTATTTCATTTTTCATATGTAATTTCAATCGGTGATAAAGATAGAGAAAAACCTGTTAGATTTCTTACAGACGATCACCGGATAGCCTTTTCAAACTAAAAATAATATTATCAGGAAAGCCTTCATCTTTTTTTCCTTCCTGCAAAATAAAATGATGTTTTAAAAGAAGTCCTTTTGAGCTTTCATTGAATGTATTGGTAATGGCTACAATTTCCTGTAGATCGAGTTCGTTAAATCCATACTCTACAACCGCATTCAATGCTTCAGACATAATTCCCTTTCTGTGATACTCTGGTAACAGTTCATAGCCAATTTCTGCTGTTTTCCGGTCTTCAGAAAAATTCCAAAGACAGATGGTTCCGATAAGATGAGACTGATCTTTTAAAGAAATTCCCCAATAGACCGTTTGATTATTTTGAGTTCTTTGCTTAATCGTTAAAATAAACTGAAGCGCATCATAGTTGGTCTTTGGTGAAACTCTTTTCACAAATTTATTGACTTCCGGATTGCCTCGGATTTTTAAAATGTCTTCTGTATTATTTTCATTGATTCCTTTTAAAATCAATCTTGAGGTTTCTAGTTTCACATCTCAAATGTAATAAAAAGAATAGCATAAATTTATATAAATACAAAGGTTATTGTATTCTATTACTCATTTTGAGTAAGCAAAGAAATGTGACTAAATCGCTGATGAAGTGGAAGAATGACCGAATCGCTTAGAAAGAATCAATGTATTGAATCCACTCTTTGCTTCCTTCAAGGGATAAGGTTTAGTAATAAAAAACTTTGCGTGTAAAAAATTGATTTTTTTGAAGTTTAAAAATTTTCAATAAAAAAAGGAACTCCATAATCATCAAATTCACAGTTAATTTATTCTGTAAATCTCTCAGATATACGTAATAATCAAAATTCTCACTAAATTTGCACTGTGTATATAGATAAAGAAGATTTAGACGAATTAGAGTTTCCGCAATTGCTCGCGGAAATCTCCCCATTTGCGTATTCTCCGAAAACAAGAGAAAAAATTCTTCAACTTCGTCCCATGGAAATTGACGAGGCGGAACTTTCATTAAAAAAAACCTCAGAGTATCTGTCGAGTTTTGAAAGTTCAAATGCGATTCCGTTTGATGAATATGAAGATATTGAAAGTGAGCTGAAATTGATGCTGATTGAGAACTACCGTCTGGAAAATGCTGCTTTCATCAAAATAAAAACCATCACGGAACAGATCGGAAGACTTCAGAAATTCTTCCCTACCATGCCGGAAACATTTCCTACTTTATTGGAAGAAGTTTCTGTACTGGAATTCAGAAAAGAGATCATTGAGAAGGTAGATAAGGTTTTTAACCGTTTTGGTGAAGTGAAAAATGAAGCTTCTCCAGCTCTGAAAGGGATAAGAACTGAAATTCAGCTTGCTAAAAAAGCGATTCAGGAAAACTTCAACCGTGCGCTTACCACGTATGGACAAAGTGACTTTCTGGATGATATCCGGGAAACGATTATTGACGACCAAAGGGTTCTGGCTGTAAAATCAGGATTCAAAAAAAGGGTTGCCGGAAGAACATTAGGAATTTCCAAAACAGGTTCCATCACGTATATTCAGCCGGACAGTGTGGTAAAGCACTATTTCAAACTGCGTGAAAATGAAGAGGAAGAGAAAAAAGAAATTGATAAAGTTCTCCGTAAGCTTACTGCAGAACTGGCCGAATTTCAACCTCAGCTATGGAGATATCAGGTTTATATTTTTGACCTTGACCTTACGAGAGCTAAAGCAAAATTTGGTGAAGTGATCAACGGAGTTCTTCCTAAAATTAACCATCATAAAACGCTTAGATTAAAAGATGCTTATCATCCTCTTTTATGGTTAAGAAACAAAGTTGAAAACAAAACAATCCACCCTCAAACCCTAACTTTAACAGATCATAACAGGATTATCTGCATTTCCGGTCCGAATGCCGGTGGAAAATCAATTACCTTAAAAACAGTAGGATTACTGCAACTGATGATTCAGAGTGGTATTCTGGTTCCGGTTCATCCTAAGTCTGAAATGTTTTTCTTTGAGAAAATCATGACTGATATTGGGGACAACCAGTCCATTGAAAACCACTTATCCACCTATTCATCGAGGTTGAAGAAAATGTCCGGGATCATTCGTGAGGCTGATGCCAATACGCTTCTGCTTATTGATGAGTTCGGTACAGGTTCTGATCCGGAGCTTGGAGGTGCGCTGGCAGAAAGTTTCATGGAGTTTTTCTATGACAAAAAGAGTTTCGCTATCATTACGACGCACTATACCAATATTAAACTGGTGATAGAACAACTTCCCAACGCTCAGAATGCAGCCATGCTTTTCAATGAAGAAACATTGGAACCGATGTATAAGCTGGAAGTGGGACAGGCAGGAAGTTCATTTACTTTTGAAGTTGCGGAAAAGAATAAGATTCCAAGATTCATTATCCATTCTGCCAAGAAAAAAGTAGAACATGATATTGTTAATCTTGACAAAACGATTGTAAAACTGCAGCAGGAAAAATTTGAGGTTGAAAAACTGAAATCTGATCTTGCAGAAAGGAAAGAATCTGTAGAAGATAAACGTGATAACCTTCAGAAACTGAATGAGCAGCTTCAGCAGAAACTGTTCAATTTCCAGAAGTTGTACGAGGAGGAACACCGTAAACTACAGTTCGGGAATAAGATTGAAACATTCATCGACAGCTATACCAAAGGAAAATCCAGAAAGGATGTTGTAAAAGATTTTGTAAAGCTTCTTGAACAGGAGAAATTCAGAAAACTGGGCAGTGATAAGGATGAAACCAAACGTCTGCAGGTTGTTAAGAGAAAAATCACTCAACAGCTGAAAAAGGAAGATGTTATTGAAAAAATTGCTGAAACCAATGAAAAACTGGAAGAGAAACGTAAAACCGACCGTGCTGTGTGGATGAAAATCGGGCAGCGTGTTCGTATTACCGGAAGTACCAGTGTGGGAACCATTGAAAAAATTTCCAGAAACAAAGTGATTGTCAATTACGGAACTTTCAAGACTACGATTGATGCGGATGAACTTGAGAGAATTTAATAAATAAGAAATTAAATTAACGCAAATACAAAGAGAGAGCACCTAAAGGTACTCTCTCTTTTTTTATTTTTACTTCTTAATGAATTTTAACTGGTTTACTTTTTCTTTATCTTTCAGCTGAATAAAATAAACTCCTTTTGATAGATGATGAAGATCTACTTTATGATCTGAAACTTTCCCTTCATCAATTTTTTGTCCTACAGCATTGTAAATTTCATAATCTGCTGCTTCTGAAATTCCTGAAATATTTAAGACATCAGAGGCAGGGTTAGGATAAATTTCAGGTTTTACAGACTTTCCTGATTCTTCCACTCCAAGGGTGAGATTGATCAAATCTACTCCATAATCTTCAACTTCCCCATAGGTAAATGTACTACAAGCATCCACAGGCATTGTTTGACTGGAAATAACTCTCATGGTAACACCGCATAGTGTCACTGCTGCCAAACTTGGAATCGTAAACACAGACACTGCCGGAGCAGCCTGAGTGACATTATTGGCGATCATTACTCTTTCGCTCGATTCAAAAATTCCGTTGGCATTAAGATCTATCCATGCCGTTACTGTTGTTGTGCCTGGAGTTCCCGTCCACGTATTGGTTACTGAAAGTTTATTTCCTGTACTTCCTATAAAAAATTTAACTCTACGACTCAGATCACTTCTGTAATCTGTATAATTGGAAGGTCCGGAATCGCTTACCATTGGAGAGGTAACTCCTGTAGAATTTACGGTCACATTGGAAATATGCATCATCGTGATATCTGTAGAAGCACTTGCACAATAATTAATGGTAGTGGTAAAAAATATAGGATTAGACCATAATCCCTGTGTCATACATACTTTCACTACCTGTACTTCATACGTTGTACAAGGCTGCAAACCTGTAATTGTGAAAGAATTTTGTCCTGGGGCAACATCAGCAGCCATCCATGTAGTAGTTCCTGGTATTCTATATCTGATCCTGTTATTGGGTGTATTGGGATCTGCAGTCCAGGTAACTGTTCCCGTGGTAAGCGTTATATTCGACATCTGAATTCCTGTTGGAGCATTGGTATCACAATACAATAAAGATTGGGGTTCTTCTTCTATTTTGTGGGTTGCCTGAAGGCTTGAAATTCCCAATATAAAAGAGAATACAAAAAGTAGTTTTTTGGTCATGTTTATTAGTTTTAAAATTTCCTTGAAAAATAGGGTATTTTTTCAAATATAGCTTAGACTTTCTTCATATAGCATTGTATTTTTTAATATATTTGAGAATAAAGTGTAAAACACACAGAAACTTCATGCTTTTAATATATGTTCAAAAGTATTTCTACTCTCTGGATTTTTTATAAAAAAATAATAATTCCAACCTTGATATTTTCTTTATTAGCTTCTTGTTTATCCTCCTTCAGTATTGAGAATTTCGGATTGAGTTTTCTTTTGATTTCTCCTGTCCTTCATTATTTTATCTATGAACTCCGGTTTAAAAACGAATATTACTTTTATGCCAATTTAGGATTTTCCAGAAGTTTCCTTTGGGGATTCACGGTATCAGTCTGTGTGATTGTCAAAATAATAACAGGAATTTTATGAGTAAGCTTCATATTGACAGCATCACCAAGTCTTTTAACGATAATAATATCCTGCAGGATATTTATTTAGGATGTGAAACCGGACAGATTATTGGAATACTAGGCAGAAATGGTGTTGGAAAATCAACATTATTAAAAATTATTTTTGGAACCGTCAGTAGTGATACCCAGTTTATAAGATACAATGACAAAGTTCTGAAAAGCATTTCCGATAGAAAAAACATAATTGCTTACCTTCCACAGGATATTTTCTTGCCGAAATACAATACCGTTAAAAGCTTAATTCCTCTTTTTTGCAATAAGAAAAATACAGATCTTCTATTAACTTCAGACCTGATCCGTCCTTTTTTGTCAGAGAAACCTAAAAATCTTTCCAGAGGTGAGCAGAGAGTCATTGAAGCTTTAATGATTATTTATTCCGAAGCGGATTTTGTTTTACTGGATGAACCCTTCCATAGTCTTTCTCCTAAAATTTCTGCAGCATTGAAAGCAGCAATCATTGAACAGTCTGCGAATAAGGGATTCATTATTTCTGATCATAATTATCAGGAAGTTCTCGATATTTCAGACCGTATATATCTTCTGCGTGAAGGCTATCTGAAACAAATACAAGATTTAAAAGAACTGCAACGGTATAATTATCTTCCGAAAAGCATTTAATTTATATATTTGAGGGATCAAAAAATTTTCATGATGACTTTCATAAATAAAGCATTCTATTTATCCGCTTTCAGTATTTTATCTATTGCTTTTGTAAAAGGGCAGACTAAAGTTCCTTTTGGAGTTGTAAAAGCTGAAGAAGGATATGCCAATGTACGTGTACATAAAGACGATTACCGAAAAATTGTTGACAAGATCCGTATGCGTAAAGGAGATGTATTTGTTTATGTAAAACCGGCTCCCGGAGAAACAGAATGGATCTGGATCAAATATCCTGAGAAACAGGATGACGATAAGCCTTTTGTACGTTATGAAACTCTTGATAAAGAAGGAATGGTGAATAAAGGACGTATTGCTTATGTGGACCAGCTTCCTGCCTACACTCCTTCTAAATCTAAAAACGGAAGATCCCTTATTTTCACCGACAATTCCGATCCTAAGATTCCTACTGCTCAAAGAAGCAAAGTGGTGATTGATATTTATCCTTCCAATGCAGGATACCGTAAAAAGGAAAAAGATGCAGAAGGAAAAATTCTTACCATCGATAAAGTAAAACCATGGGGAATCGGAAATGATCTTCCCGAAGGAATGACTGAAATCAAATCGATCAGAGTACAGCAACCCGGAAGAGGCTCTGTCTTTGTAAGAGAAGCTATTAAAAATATGTTCCAGCCTACCATGGATTTTGAGAACATTGGAGTTACTTCCCTCGACAACGATAATATTTTCCTTTATATGATAAACGGTTCAGGAGAAAACAGATACACTACTCTTTGGACGATCAAGAAAGGAAGAGTAATCAGCCAGATTATTTATCATAATCCGGAATAAATTCATTATTTTTGCACCCGAAAAAGTTTTACACTTATTCATCACAGAAATTGGTTCTGCATCACTGCAGATTAAAAGGGAACCGTGTGAAAATCACGGACTGTCGCGCAACTGTAAGTAGCTGAAATCTTTATCAAAGATCCACTGTGCGAGGCATGGGAAGGAGATAAATGATGCTACAAGTCAGGAGACCTGCCTTTTTCTTAAACATGTAACTTTCGCGATTTGAAGTTGTATTGATCTGATGGATTGTTTCAGGAATTCTATAAGTTCCTGTCATTATTCTGTTGTTTTAATATCATTTCATATCGCTTTAATTAATAATGATATATGACTACAGAAGAAAGAATTGAAGCATCCGAAACCAGAATCTTTAAAGCGGTTTTCCCTAACACAACCAATCACTATGATACCCTTTTTGGAGGTACAGCGATGCAGCTGATGGATGAGGTAGCTTTTATCACAGCAACCCGTTTTGCCAGAAAAAGAGTGGTAACGGTAAGCAGTGACAAGATTGATTTCAAAAAACCTATTCCTGCCGGAACCATCGTTGAGCTGATCGGGAAAGTTTCATACGTGGGAAAAACCAGTATGAAAGTAAATGTTGAAATTTACACCGAGCAGATGTATTCCTATGAAAGAGAAAAAGCAATTATCGGTGATTTTACTTTTGTAGCGATTGACGAATTCAAGAAACCAATTCAGATACTATAAATAATAAAGCTTCGGGCGGCCTTTGGCCGCCCGAAGCTTTTCCATTCAACACAACATAATATATCTCAACCAAAGAATGATTGGAATTCATTTGTTTTTTTATTTACTTTTAGCATGGCAAAAAAATTATTTTTACATTGCTGTCACTAAAAACTATAGAAGAACCGATATTTCATGAAAAAGATTATTTTAATCATTACCCTTATTCTTTCCATTTCATTAAGAGCACAAAAAGACGTTAAAATTGAACTTTCAGAAAGTTACGAATTGGGAAATATTATTCTGGCTCTCACTGAATATGGCAGAACAGATCCTTATGACGTTCAGAAAATCCCACCTTATTATGATGAAATCATCACGTATTTTGAGCCCGTAAAAGATCATCCTTTACTAAAAAAAGTAAATTATTCAAGAAAAGACTGGAAAAAATTCTTAGGCTTCCGAACTGATTTCTATGCATTTTCTTTTGATGAAAAAGGTTTACTTAAAAGAGATTTTCCTTTCAATTCCTTTGGTCCTAAAGAAGTAGATGAAAATCTGGAGCTTATCAATGATTTTGTGAAGAAATCAAATTACAGAGCCTTTTATAAAAATCATCAGCAGTTTTATAATACCTTAATTGCCAATTACAAAGAGTATTATTACATCAATGATACCTACGCATTCCTGGATAAAATTGCCGGACAACCTAAAAATAAAAATACTAAATCCTATGTTATCGCCATTTCTCCTTTAGTTGGCGGACAAAATTGCCACAGAGAAATCAACAGCTCATTAACCGTTGACTTTCCTGATATCGGAAAAGATCTGATTCTTGGAAATTTAAAAAATAATATTGCCAGAAGGATTCTTGATAATCACACTGTATTTTCCGAAATCGATCATGGATATGTAAATCCTATTTCAGATCAATATTCAAAGGAAATAGCAGAAAACTTCAATCTGATAAACTGGGATAAAAAATCCGGATACCAGGGAATCAATTCATTCAATGAATATATGACATGGGCTGTTTACGATTTATTCGTCAAAGAAAAATTTCCAGAAGAAAAAACAGACAGCCTTTCAGCAATCTATCATAAAGTGAATATCCGACGTGGTTTTATTGCTCAGAATTTATTTTCCGAGAAGCTTATAGAACTTTATAAAAAAGAAAAGAACCTGGAAAAATTATATGTTCCATTATTAAAGTGGGCGAAGAAAATAGAAAACAAAATTTCCCAACCTTCCGTTGTAAACTCCAATAACAAAGACTTTGAGAAAACTGATCTCAATAATATCGTGGTACAATTCACAGAGCCTATGAAAAAAACAAAGACTCTTCAGCTCAAATTATATGAATACATTGATGGAAAAGAAACCCGCAATACAATCATTATCGTTAAAAATCCGGTTTGGTCTAAAGACGGGAAAGAAGTGAAATTCAGTCTGGATACTTCTTATAAGAATTTTGTACTGGGATTTTATATACCGAACAGTATGGCTGGGTTTTATTCTAAAAAGGGAATTTTATTAAATCCTGATAATTACTTATTACTAGCCTCTTAAAATATTTCAGATGATCTATAAAAAGACACTGCTCAATAACCGGGCAGTGTCTTTCTTTTTTAATTATTTCAGCACTTTTTCTGTTTCCAGACTTTTACTCAATAAAAGCTCAAACGCCTCTCCCATTTCATCCGATGCTCTGCTGATCGCGTTTTCAAGCATATTTCGGATTTGTCTTTCTGTCACTCCAGCTTCAGTCCAGCTCTTTCCGGAAGTATGAGAATTTAAGATAAACGGCATTATTCTGTCGATTCCACACGCAAAAATAGCATCTGGAGTTTTCTCATCTTCAAACTCCAGCCATAAATTAAAAAATTCTGAACGCAAAGGTTCATCCAGAATTCCAAAGATTTTCTGAGCAGAAGCTTTCTCTCTTTCAAACTTTCCTACCATTGCCTTTTCATCAAAAATGAAAGTATCTCCGGCTTCAATCTCCACAAGATCATGAATAGAAAGCATTCTTATCACTCTCAATAGATCAATATCCGCACGGTTTTTAGCATAAGGATAAAGGATCTGAGCCAGAATAATAATCTGCCATGAATGTTCCGCCGTATTCTCTCTTCGGGAATCATCTGCATTATAGTTTCTTCGCTGTACATTTTTAAGTGCATCTACTGCCAGAATAAAATCAATCTCTTTCTGAATTTTCATCTTACTTCTTATTTCTGTTATATTGATCTGACGGATATACCTTGGTTTTGGTAATCCATTTATTATTTATCTTTTCTTTAGTGATCACTTTTACAGAGCCTTCAACACTCATATCCTCTTCTTTTTCAAAAACTTTGTCAAGTCCTTTATTCGGAATGACGGCATATTCTGTTGTAAAAATATCACAGCAACCGGATTTACCATAGGAAATAAGACGTTTACGTTGGGCATCGACATCAAAAATATCCAGACCGTTTGAACCCAGCTCTGTAAGTTCCTCGCTTTTTACAAACCCCATTCTTGTTTTATTGAAGACATATACGTCATAAGATGCCCCGCTATAATTTCCCATATTTCCGTTCCTTATGGCAACATCTTCCGTTCCATCGAAATTAAAGTCATCTATGATCACAGCACGTTGATCCTTTGAAAGCGGAATCAATTTCCCCTGGATCGGCTTTTGACCCTGTTCTGTATATAAAACCAGATCCTCTGAGACAAAAGTCTGTACCTTGCTGTTTTTATGATCAAACAACTCCACCGTTCCCTTTCCTCCACATCTGTCGTCGTAACAATCTTCTATCTGGATGACAGCATCATAACTTTTTGATACATTTTTAACCTCAAACTGATACTGTCCGAAACATAAGGGACCCAATAAAAGAAATGCCGATAAGTGCTTGTACTTATTCAAAATATTCATGGTAATAGTAAATGATTTAGGTGTTTTTTTATTTCTAACAAAAATACGAATCATAATAGCGATCTCAAAATCCCGGTCTCATTATCTATCAGAATTCCCTTTCAATAAAAGTGTATTCATAGATATGAAGCTGTCTCCCGCTATCCGCTCATACTCCTCGCTCCTGCCCCAAAGCCATGGCTGCTGTGGGGTAACCACTGCTATCGGGGCTATGATATGAGAAATCAGTAATGGGTAATAATTAATAAAAGATCATTTTTTTTCTATCAATTCTATTTAAAAATTAAAGATTTTTGAGCCATTTTCTTCAAAAATTCATTTTACTTAAAATTCAATATAAAATTTATTTAACTGATTTTCAATATTTTAAACAATTTATTTTAAAAATTTCACTACTTTGTATTGCATAATACCATTTTATTTACATATCTTTGTAATGTAAAATTAGAATAGGCTCAACTAGCTAGGGGCATTTTTCTAAAAATATAACTAATTAACAAAACTTATCAAAGATGAATACCGAAAATACCAAAGCGCAAATGCGAAAAGGAATTCTGGAATTCTGTATTCTAAGTCTCATCAATAACCGTGAAATGTATGTTTCTGATCTTATTGACGAACTGAAAAAAGGAAAACTGGATGTAGTGGAAGGAACCCTCTACCCTCTTCTTACAAGACTTAAAAACGGAGAGTTTCTCTCTTACAGATGGGAAGAATCTACAGGAGGACCGCCCAGAAAATATTATCAGATCACAGAAAAAGGAAAACTTTTCCTGGATGAACTACTCAATACATGGAATGAACTGACAGCCTCAGTAAACCAAATCACCCAACAAAATTAAAAAACAAAGCTATGAACAAGACACTCTCAATAGGACTCGCAGGTTTTTCTTTTACCATAGAAGAACACGCATATATAAAGCTCAGCGATTACCTGAATGCACTGAGAAGCTCTCTGGATGCTTCTGAGGCTGATGAAGTAATGCATGACATAGAAATAAGAATGGTGGAGATTTTCAAAGATTCTTTAGGAAAACGTGAAGTGATCAACGATACCGATGTAGAAAAGGTAATCGCACAAATCGGAAGCCCTGAAAAAATCGAAGAACAGGAAGAAGCTTATTTTTCTGAAAAAACATCTACCAGAAAAGAATATTCAGGATCCAATTATACCGATAAAAAACAACTGTTCCGTGATCCGGAAAAACAAAAAGTAGCAGGGGTTTGCGCAGGTTTAGCTCAATATGTAGGAATGGATATTACTACCATGAGAGCAATCTGGCTGGGAATCTTTGTATTAGGGATTTTTACAGCAGCCATTTCCTCTTCATTAATAGGTCTTTTATATGTAATCCTTTGGATCGTACTTCCAAAAGCTGAAACAGCAGCAGATTTCCTGAAAATGCAGGGAAAGCCTATGAACTTCGACAATCTTAAGAATGAGTCTAATAAATTGGTACAATTTGCCAATGAATCTACTCAGAGGGTCGGAGAAATCTACAACGAAAACAAACCTTATATCAACAACGCAAGCAGCGGAGTTTGGAATGTATTCAAGTATATTGTAGGAGGTTTCTTTGTTCTAATGGCTGTAAGCAGCATTATCGGAGTATTTGTATTATTTGCCCTTTTCGCAATGGATACAGACTTCCCTGGAGCTAATGAAATCAGATTCTACATGGACGATCAGGGACTTGATAAAGTACTGGCTGCGATGATGGTGATCGGAAGTTTAATCCCGGCAATCCTTTTCAGCCTATTAAGCATCAAGATCTTCTCTCCGAAAACAAAACTGAGAAATATCGGATGGGTTGTAGGTGGTTTATTCCTTCTTTTGATCGGACTTGGAACTTACTTCGGAATCAGCATGGCTAAGAAAGATATGATCTACAGAGGAAGCAAGGAAGATGTAGAAAATGTTGCCATCAACACCACTTCAGATACAGTGTATGTAGATGTAAAACAGATCAACATTCCTCAGAATTTCAAAGGGTACAACAATGATATTTATTCTGATAAAAGAACAGTGTATGAAGAAGATTATATTTCCGTAGATGTAACCAGAAAACCAGATATTAAAACACCTTATCTGATTATTAAAAAAGAAGGAAAAGGATATAACTTCCCTATCCAGATGACGGTTCCTGTAGAAATTGTGAACAACAAAGTATTACTTCCTAACTACATCAAATATCCGTACGAGCACAGATTCAGAGATTACAGCCTTGATTATGAACTTGTGGTTCCGCAAAAAGCAGTTGTTTTATCCATGAATAAAGATCGTATCCACATGGACGGAGATTTAGACGGAGACGGCATCAATGACGAAGATCAGGATAGAGATGAAGACCATAACAATGTCCGAATTGAAAAAAATAAAATAACGGTAAACGGTTCCAGTATCGAATACAACTCTGATGACAAAGACAGCATCATTGTAAACGGTAAAAAAGTTCCGAACAACCAGGCAAAGAAAGTTATTGATTCTGCAGTGTCTACTATCAAAAAATCAAATAAAGATATGGACATCAAAATCAAAGACGGAAAAAACGAAATTTCCATACAAACTAAATAATTAACTTCAGAGAGTGGTAGAAGGTGTGGGTGGATGGCAACCGTTTGAAATTCACACCCTTCTTCTCTCAGAAAAGTGAAAATAAAACCACATTTAGTTTCTTATGTGAAAAAAAAGTTTTAATTTCGTAAAGCTAAAATTTAATAACCAACCAATCAAAAACACAGCCTTATCATGATACAATTTGCAATGGAATTCGTAATGAAAATCGTAGATTTAATTAGCGGTTTGTTTTAAGAGCAATAATATTTCAATATATTTGTAAAGTATAACCAAAGTTTGGTTATACTTTTTTGTTTTTAATTCAAGAAATCTATGAAAAAGCTGTTAGGCAAAGCAATGTTAAAAGTATTAGGTTGGAAAGTCGTCCTGCAAGGCGATGTCAACAATCTAAACAGGTGTATCCTGGTGGTAGCACCACATACCCATAATATGGAATACATTTTAGGAAATTTCGCCTACTGGTCTTTGGAAAAACCTTTAAAAATTATCATTAAAGATGCTCACACCAAAGCCTGGTATGGAAGTATCGTAAAAGGACTTGGAGGGATTGGGATTGACAGAAGTCAGAAAAACGATCTTGTAAATTTCGTAGCCAATCAGTTTTCCAAAGAAGATTTCAGTCTTGTGATTACTCCGGAAGGAACCAGAAGCTGGGTACCGAAATGGAGAAAAGGATTCTATCACATGGCTTTGGCAGCAAAAGTTCCTATCGTTCTGGCAGCAGGTGATTTTAAAAGAAATATTGTTTATCTGGGCTATACCATTCCTTATGAAAGAATAGCCTCCGTACCTTTTTCAGAAATCATGCAGGAAATCCAGGACTATTATATCAAAAATGACATTACTCCTAAAGTCCCTGAAAACTGGAATCCTAATATTATGGGAACCGGAAATGAATCGGACAGCGTAAAACAAGATTAATCAATCATCATTTATCAATTATTAAAATGAAAGGTCAGACAAAAGAAGAAATATTAGCATTCATCAATAACTGGGGAGATGTAACTCTTGCCAAAACACTTGAAATTAAATTCATTGATGTTGATCTCGAAAATGAAACCCTTACCGCAACAATGCCCGTTCTTCCAAGAACTCATCAGCCTTTTGGAATCATGCATGGAGGAGCAAGCTGTGTTCTAGCTGAAACCTTAGGGTCAAGCCTGTCTAATATTTTTATCGATGGTGAAAAATATTATGGTGTAGGAACCAATATCAATTCCAATCATTTAAGAAGCAAAAAAGATGGTATTGTAACTGCTACAGCACGTTTTATCAGAAAAGGTAAGACCATGCACGTTTCTGAAATTGAAATTCGTGATGAAAAAGGAGTTTTGATTAATCATACTACCATGACAAATAATATTATTCACAGGTAAAACTTACTGTAACATAAAAAATAAAGAGCTTAAAATAAATTTAAGCTCTTTTTATTTTGACATCTTTAAGACTAGTAATACCTTTGCAAAAAGGAAAGTTACACTGGGAATTTCCTATAGTATTTCCGGCTGTTAATTTTCAAAATTCCTTCATAGCTCATGATTTATTTCAAACTTCCTTTCGACGAAAGATTATTGTCTGCAGATGAAAAAAACACTAAACATGCAGTTAACTTTTTTTCTTATAATGGCTTAAATGAAATCAGCTTCAGCGGAGATATTTCTGAAATAAATCCCACTGAATTTGACCAAACTTTGATCACCAATGAAGCTTTGAATGATGATACCACAAATTCGTCTGCTGAAACCAAAGAAGAATACTGCCACACTTTACAGCAAGTCATTGAAGTCATCAAAGAAAACAATTTGCCTAAACTTGTTTATTCAAGAAGGAAGATTTTTACAGATTTTCATACAATCAATTATACAGAGAGTTTTAAAAACTTGTGTAAATCGTATCCCAATGCTTTCAGATATCTTTTTAATGATGGAAAAAATGCTTGGATGGGAGCTTTCTCGGAAGTATTAGGGAAGTTTAATAAAACTACTCACGAGTTTGAAACCATGGCCCTTGCCGGAACTCTTCCGGTATTTGAAGAATGGTCTGAAAAAGAAATTGAAGAACAAAAACCGGTTACCAATTATATTCAGAATATTCTGACAAATTATTCTGACAACATAGATCAGTCAGAAACCTATGACCATATTTCCGGTAATATCAAACATTTACGAACAGATTTTAAGACCAGTATAAAGCCTGAAGATCTTGATAAAATTATTCAGGATCTGCACCCTACTCCTGCAGTCTGTGGTATTCCAAAAGATTTTTGCAATGAGAATATCCGTAAATATGAAAAATTTCCCCGTGAATTTTATGCAGGTTATATCAAGGTTGAAACGGATGAGAGTATTCTGTACTTTGTCAATCTACGTTGTGCAAGACTTTATAAAGACTCAGTACATGTTTTTGTAGGAGGCGGAATAACAGCTCAAAGTGACCCGGAAAAAGAATGGAGAGAAACGGAGTTGAAATCTGAAGCGATATTGAAAAACCTGGTTATTTCCTAATATTTTTAGATTTGCCCACAGATTTGCACAGATGTTTGGTATATATTTTCTTTGCTGAGTGAAACGCCTTTGCGAACGATTTTAAAGCCATTTATCTTCCTTCTGCGAGCTTTGCGTGACAATGTGTAGGTTTTTGGCTTACATCCTTTATTCAAACGGACTAAAGCCCGCTCCTATTGAATAGGAAAAGCAGATATGGATATTTATAGCAAACCTAATCCCTAACTCATAATTCCTGAATTCCTGCTCCCTTTTATCTAAAACCTGCAACTTATTACCAAATAAAAAACCTCCTTCAAAAAGAAAGAGGCTATATCTATATTGAAATATTCAATTTATTTCTTTACTCCGATTCTGCTCCAGGTATCCATTACAAAAAGCAGGATAAGGCCTAATGCGGCAGCACCCGCTGAGAATGCAAACCTAATGTTATCTTCATCTCCAAGGATATCTGTCGCTTGCCAGTTGATAGCATAAAGATTGATGGTGATGAATACAATAAACAGTACTAAAAATACTTTATAAAACTTCTTCATGACTCTTAAAAATTAATATAATTCTGCACTAGTTGAGCAAAATTTGCGGTGAATAATTTAATTGAAATTGCCAAAAGGATAATTCCGAAAACTTTCTGAAGGATCATCAAAGTAGCATCCCCAATTTTCTTCTCCAGCCATTTCGCTGATTTCAGCACCAAATATACGAAAATTGTATTAAGAATAATTCCGAAGATAATATTAATATCATGAAATTCAGCTCTAAGAGAGAGTGCAGTGGTTAACGTTCCAGCTCCTGCAACCAGCGGAAATGCGATGGGTACAATGGATGCAGCCTTTGCCTCAGTGGTTTTATTAATTTCAATTCCTAAAATCATTTCCAGTGCTATGACAAAAATCACAAAAGCTCCGGCAATAGCAAAGGAATTTACATCAACTCCAATAAGCTTAAGAATCTTATTTCCTACGAACAGGAAAACAATCATAATAGCTCCGGCAGTAATGGCAGCCTTTCCGGCTTCAATCTGTCCAAACTTCTGCTGAAGGCTTACGATAATAGGAACTGAGCCAATGATATCGATCACGGCAAAAAGAACCATAAAGCTGGTAACAATCTCTTTAAAAGAAAAACCATCAAAAATTTCCATCTCTTTGTAATTAAAAATTTCGCAAAAATATGAAAATAAACTGATTATTTGCTAATTTGTGAATATAAATTAACAATAGTTTTCAAAAGTTCTTCCAAAGCTTCAGCAGATTTCACAGGATTGTATTTTTCCATCTGAACTTTCTGCTGTAGTTTGCTGTATTCTTCTGCAACCGAAGAACCTTTGTGCTTTTCAAGAAAAGTCTTAAACTCCGGAGTAGAGCCTTGAAAATACTGCCCTCTTACTTCTTCATCCAATTCTTCCAGAGTAACAAAGAACTTTTCATACTCTCCGTTATCTTTAAGATTTTCCAGATATCCGAAATAATCATTGATATCCGTTTTCATCAATTCTCTGATCTCTTTTTCTGTTTCGGCCACTGAACCTAAAGGTTTAGACGGTACAGTTTCCCTAACTAATGTACGTTTTTTTTGCCAATTTTTAAATAGCAGATACCCAACAAATAAGCTGATCAGAATAGCTATATTGGTCAAAAGAATATTCCAGTGGAATTTGCTTTTTTCTTTTACTTTGAATGAAGTGGTTTTTAATACGGGAGTATTTACCGTCTCCAGAAGATTATTGGTGTATTCGTTTACCTTTTCTACAGTAGAACGTGCCTCCAGAATCTGATCGTGAGAAAATGCATTCAGGTCCAGAGTTTTCTGTCCGAGATCTACATATTCTTTACTCGCAGGGTCAAAGAAAGCGAATTGTTCTGTTTTAATTGAAATGACACCCGATTTTTTAGGAATAATCACATAATTAGCCAGGATTTCTCCTTTCATTCCTGAAGTTCCCGGAGCTACTTTAGAGGTAATTTTCGGGGCA
Source organism: Chryseobacterium sp. T20 (assembly GCF_047345655.1). Taxonomy (NCBI): domain Bacteria; kingdom Pseudomonadati; phylum Bacteroidota; class Flavobacteriia; order Flavobacteriales; family Weeksellaceae; genus Chryseobacterium; species Chryseobacterium sp. T20. The sequence continues at coordinate 546,846 of NZ_JBLFDU010000002.1, read as the reverse complement.
AAAACTTCATAATCCGGAGAGGCAGCAATTTTAGGAAGTTCCATATCCGGTAAGTTACCTTCACCTGAAACTTTTACTACCACATTCAGAGGTTTTTTCGCTTCCGGTTTTTCCTTGGAAGCATTATATACGTTGACATTAAAATTTCCAACAGCATTTTTAAAACATTCGGGAGCTCCTTCAGGAAGCTTTCTTACGTTGATTTTAACTTTATTGGAAACAATTTTTGTTTTATTTGAATAGGTATTTACTGAAGCTGATACGCCAGGAACTTCCACATATCCTGCTTCATTCGGAAATACCATAAACATAGCCAGAACCTGTGAAGGCATATTTCCATATCCGGAAGGATCTATCTCAGACTTATCAAAATTGATAGGATGTACGTTGATATTATCCTGTTGCGGAAGATGGATATTTTTCACCTTTCTCAGATTATCCATATTTCTTGAATACACTCTCAGAACGGCTACCGTAGGCTGATCCTGATATACATCCCGATCATCAATTTCCATATTCAGATAAACATCATTGGAAGTATTCGCAGCCAAAGCTCTTCTGTCTACAATATCACGGATATTGACATCAAAAGGTTCTGTTTTGTAGATTCTGTTGTTTACGGTAACGAGAACGGAACCGATTTTTATTTTCCCTTTTTTCTTAGGCTCAAGGGCAATTCTGGAAACTTTCTGGGTAATTAAAGTATTGGTAGCCGGATCAATCACGGTATTGGTAACAGATCCGCTTCCTATGATATTAAATTTTGAAAGATCCGGAAGCTGGAAACCTGTCTGCTGTACAAGGTCGCTTCCGTTAAGTTCAAGAACAATGGTCAGATTGATGATATCCTTACCTGCATACTCTGTTTTATCTGCATCCATGGATAGATTTACCTGTCCGTAAGTAATTACGGATGCAAGAGTAAGCAATATGTAAATCAATTTGTGCTGCATCACCAATCTTTCTCGTTGCTTTCAGGCATCGAATAAGAATTTTTGTTTAAAATTCTTCTGGCGGTTTCTTTTTCTTTTTCGTTTATTTTATCTAAGATCGCATTTTCAAGATTCTTGGGCATTCTGCCTTCATTATTTTGATCCTGCTTAGGATTGTCGCCCTGGTCACCTTTACCTTGGTTTTGAGGACCGCTACCCTGATCCTGTTTTTTATCTTTGTCGCCTTTCTGATCATCCCCTTTGTTCTGATCATTTCCGCCGCCACCTTTTCCTGAGTTATTCTGTTCGTTTTTTTGCTGTTGCTTTTCTTTTTCTTTCAGTTTGGCAATCTCATAATTTTTTCTGGTTACCTCACTGTGGGGATCCTGCTTCAAAGCTTTCTTATAATAATCAGCGGCTTTTTCCGGCTGATTCATCTGCATATAAGCATTCCCTAAATTATGAAGAGCCGCCGTTTTATCGGGAAGTGTCTGTGAAAGTTTTTCTGCTTTCTCAAACTCTGCTTTTGCCTCTTCGTATTTTTTACTTTTATACAACGCATTCCCCATATTGTAGTGAGCGGTAAAATCTTTATCATTGGATTTTATCGCTTCCATGTATTTTGAGGAGGCTCCGTCATAATCTTTACCGTCAAATTTCTGATTGCCTTCATACACTAAATTCCTATAGCTTTCCTGCCCAAACATGAAGCCTGAGAACGAAATGGCAACAATAAACGATAAAAATATGATTTTAGTATTCATCACTTGCAAAATTATTCCTTTATATGTTAAGAAACAGAGTTTTATTTGTTAAAATTCGGTTAAAGTACTTGTAGAATTTCTTCTATAAATAAAGGAATTCTACACATTAAAGTCTTTTTTGGGATTAAAAATATAAATTAAAAAGAAAAACAGAAGAGATACTGCAAGAAAATATTGATAATAATGATTGGCATTCTGCGATTTCACCATCGTTTCTGCACCTGCCGATTTTTTATTAACTGCATCTACAATTCTGTCCGGAGCTTCATTGATATTATTTCCGTCAATATAAGTTCCGTCTGTAGATTCCGCCATTTTCTTTAATGCTTCTGTCTGTCTTTTTGAAATCACTGTGCCTCCGTTAGCATCGGTTTTATATCCCATCAACTGTCCGAACACATATTCCGGAACCGGAGCACCTTCATCTGTACCTACTCCTACAGAAGTAATGCTTATTCCTTCTTTATTAGCTAATCTGATAGCAGCGTTATCATTTCCTTCATTATCCTCACCGTCACTCAGTAGAATCACTTTTCTGGATCCTTTGCTTACATTTTTAAATTTTTCAGCAGCAGCCTGCATTCCTTTCAGAAAATCTGTTCCCTGAATCTGCATAGAACTGGTTTCAATACCGCTGATGTAAGTTTCTGCAGAATTATAATCTGTTGTCAGAGGCATAATAGACATTGCATTCCCTGCAAAAATCACAATACCTACCTTATCATTATTCATTTTCTTCATGGTAGCCAGCATCAGATTTTTGGCTTCCGTCAAACGGCTTGGTTCTATATCCTCAGCATTCATAGAATTGGATACATCCAGCATAAAGATTACATTGTTCAGTTTCTGGGTACTTTTCACTTCTTCTGAACCGTTCAGAAGGTCAATGATAGAGAATATCAGAAACAATGTTCCCAATAAATATAATGCAGGAAAAAACTTTGTAAATCCTGATCTTTTTTCAAATAAATTCTCATGAAACTGACTGGCAGCAAAAATTTCTCTTTTTTTGTTTCTCCATTGTAAAAAACGGATCAAAAAGGTAGCTAACAGCGGCAGAAGCAACAGTAAAAATAAATACCAATAATTTCCTAAAGACCAACTCATCAGCTTAAAATTTTATAAAACACCCATCTCAACAATGCATCCAACACCAACATAGCAAGCGCAATCCAAAGGAATATTTTGAAATACTCTTCATAATTGTACAGCTTGGAAACCTTCACATCAGATTTTTCCAGTTGGTTGATCTCATTGTACACTTCTTCCAGACTACTGTTTGAGGTAGCTCTGAAATATTTACCTCCCGTAGTCTGTGCTATTTCTCTCAAGGTATTTTCATCAATGGTAACCTCTGTTTCGGTAAAGATAAGCTCTCCAAAAATGTCCTGCGATGTGGGCATCAGCGCATAACCATTGGTTCCGATTCCGATTGAATATACCTTTATATTATTATTTTTTGCCAGTTCAGCGGCAAGCTGTGGAGGAATAGCGTTCTGAATATTGCTTACTCCATCTGTCATCAAAATGACCACTTTACTTTTGGCTTTGCTTTTAATCAAATGATTCACAGCTACAGAAAGGCCTTCCCCGATAGCTGTTCCAGGTTCAAGACCTGCAGAATTCAGATTTTTAATTTCATCAATAACAACCTGATGATCTGAGGTTACCGGAACTTTAGTAAAAGCTTCTGCAGCATATGCTACCACTCCTATCCTGTCATTAGGGCGCTTCTGAACAAATTTTACAGCAATATCTTTCAGGGCAGTAATTCGATCAGGGCTCAAATCCTTCGCCAACATACTTAAAGAAACATCAATAGATAGCATAATATCCACTCCCTTTGTATCGTCTCTGTCCTGAGAAATGGTAAACGTTCTCGGCCTTGCCATGGCAATAATCAACGCAGAAAGAATGATATATTTTGATATTTTCAGCAAAAAAAGCACACCCTGGATACTCCCGCTGTGATCCATATTTTTGATGGTAGGAACTTTTATACCTTTTCTTTTACTTCTTCCAATATCTTTAATTAAAAGTGGAATAAACAGCAGAAAAAGCAGCAAAAACCATGGGCTGTAAAACTCAAAATTAAACATCCTTTCTTAAGTTTTCGAATTCTAAATCTTTGGATGATCTTTTCACAAAATCCCTGATATTGGCAAAATCTCTTTCCATTGTTTCCTGATCCGGGAATGTTTTGGCAAATTTCACCAGGTCTCCCCTAAGGAAAACATCTTCTATTATTTTTTCGTTGTCCTGCGAGATTGTATTATTTTTTTTCATGACATCGATAAGATCATCAGTAAGAAGTACATCTGCCGGAAGACGATATTGTTTTGTAATGAAGGTTCTGGAAATATCAATCAGTTCCACATAAAACGAACGGAAGTTTCCTCCTTCAATATATTTTTTCTTTTTAAGAGAATCAAGTTCTTTTAATGTCTGATTGGTAGCCACTACTGGAGAACTCTTCGATTTTCTTCCCCATTTTACAAACATAATAATAGCAATGACCAGCGCAATACCTGCTAATGCTGCAAGAATATAAAACTTGTAAAGCTCCCAGTAATCTTTGGGTTCAAGTTTCACCTGCTTATTATTCATGATGTCATTGATCTGATCTGCTTTTTGAGCTGTATTAATGACATCTATTTCGTAAGGAATGGTTTTAAGTATTCTATCTCCTACTTTGAATTCCAGTTCAGGAATGGTAAATTTCCCTTCTTCAAAAACAGCAAATTCTATCTTTCTTTCATAGGTGTTAGCCGTTTGTCCGATACTGTCTTTGGTTTCTTCAAAATGAAAAGGTAACAGCTCATTCTTAGCTGCTGAAGTAACCTGTTGCTCATTAAGATTATCAATCTTTATGGTAAGATGATTGATTTCTCCCAGAGCTAGGGTTTTCTTTTCTACGTTAGAGGATAATATCTGTGAAAAAGCATTTGCACAGATCAGAAAAGATAATATTAAAAGTATTTTTCTCAATGTTAAAATAATAAAGGCAAAACGCCTTATGTTTTTTTTAGTTACGAGCTCAGCCCGATGTTATTTTTTCTGAAAGTAATTATACAATAATTTTGAATAATCTGAACCGGTACTGATATTCATAAAACTGGCAGAGCTGTTGGCAAAATCTTCTTCCAGAGCTCTCAGTTTTTGTTTTTGAGCTTCAGCAAAGGTATAGCGCCATCTCGCACTGGAAGTATTGGCCCAAATTTCTTTTCCGGTTTCCACATCAAGCAAACGGGCATATCCAACGTCAGGAATCTCATTATCTTTTTCATCATAAATCCTCATTCCCAGCAACTGATGTTTCTTTGAAGCCACTCTCAGCATTTTGGAATCATAGGCATCTTCAAAATCTGAAAACAAAAATACCAGAGATTTTCTTTTAAAAATCCCCATCATATATTCCATTGCCTTGTCTATTTTAGATTCTGCCGGAACATAATCTGCAGTGAGAATATTGCTGATAATAGAAAGAATATGTTTTCTTCCTTTTTGGGGAGGAATAACTTTATATACTTTATCAGCAAATAGAATCAATCCTACTTTATCATTATTGCCAGCGGCAGAAAATCCTAAACTGGCTGCAATTTCAGCTACATATTCTCTTTTCAGTTGAACCTTTGTTCCATAATCCATGGAAGCAGAAATATCAACAAGAATCATCATAGTAAGCTCCCTTTCTTCTTCCATTACTTTTACAAATGGTTCACGGAAACGTGCGGTTTTATTCCAGTCGATTCTTCTGATCTCATCCCCAAACTGATAGGGACGCACTTCCGAGAAAGTCATACCCTGCCCTTTAAAAGCACTGTGATATTGCCCCATTAAAGCAGCCTCCGTCTTTTTTCGGGTACGGATTTCAATCTGCTTTACTTTTTTTACAATATCTTTTATCTGCATAGACGAGTTCAAGGTTTAAAATTCAAAGTTTAATATTTGAGTTTCGGGATCCGGGTTTCGGGTTAATCTTTAAACTCAATGGATACGTTCGACCACTCATTATCAAACTTCGTATCATATTTTTTATAAAAATTGATGGCGGGTTCATTCCAGTTTAATACCTGAAACACCATTCCGCTGTAATTATTGGTTTTACCATATTCCAGCGTAGCATCAAATAGTTTCTTTCCAATCTGCTTTCCTCTCAATCTTTCTGTTACCACCAGATCTTCAAGATATAACCTTCTTCCTTTCCACGTAGAATATCTGTCGTAATACAGGGATATTCCAACTATTCCACCTTCATATTCTGCTACAAAAGCACCCCACACAGGAGAAGTTCCGAAACCATCCTGAATAAAATCATCCAAAGTCACGGTTACTTCATGCAGTGCTTTTTCATATTCCGCCAGTTCTTTAATTAAAGCAAGCATGGAAGAACAATCTTCCAGAACGGCTTTTCTTATAACTACATCACTCATTATGGTGCCTGGATTTTTGCTAAAATTCTATTGATAATTTCTTCAGTTGTGATCTCTTCTGCTTCTGCTTCAAAGGTCAATCCCATTCTGTGTCTCAATACATCTTTTGCCAATGCTTTTACATCTTCCGGAATGACAAATGCTCTTCCTTTTAAGAATGCATAGGCTCTTGAAGCGATAGCAAGGTTAATAGATGCTCTTGGAGAAGCACCGAAACTGATATAATTTTTAAGTTCAGAAAGCCCATAATTTTCCGGATAACGTGTTGCGAACACCATATCCAGGATATATTTTTCAATTTTTTCGTCGAGATAAATCTGATTGATCAGTTCTTTCGCATCTACAATATCCTGAAGAGAGATTACAGGTTTCACCGTTGGCTGGTGTGAGGTTGAAACCATTCTCATCACCTGTCTTTCATCCTCAAAAGCAGGATAATCTATGGTACACTTCAGCATAAAACGATCGCTTTGTGCCTCAGGCAGCAGGTAAGTTCCTTCCTGATCAATAGGGTTTTGTGTTGCCAATACCAGGAACGGCTTTGGAAGCTTCATGGTTTCATCACCAATCGTCACCTGTTTTTCCTGCATGACTTCCAGAAGTGCTGATTGTACTTTTGCCGGCGCACGGTTGATCTCATCTGCCAAAACAAAGTTCGCAAATACAGGTCCTTTTTTTATAGAGAAATCGTTGTCTTTGATATTATAAATCATGGTTCCCACTACATCTGCAGGAAGCAAATCAGGGGTAAACTGAATCCTTGAAAAATCTCCATGAACAGCATCTGCCAGTGTTTTTATCGCTAAGGTTTTAGCCAGCCCGGGTACTCCTTCAAGAAGAACGTGTCCATTTCCCAAAAGCCCTACCAAAAGACGGTCTACCATGTATTCCTGTCCAATAATAACTTTGTTGATTTCCTGTCTCAGAAGAGAAAATAAGTAGTTTTTTTCTTTTACTTTTTCCGTCAATTGGCGGATATCTTCAGCTTGATATATCTCTGACATAGCTTGATTTAAAATAAGTGGTAAATTTCTGATAAATACTTGCATTAATCAACATAATAAATGCCATTTTTGAGTTAAAGTTTGTTAAAAATTCCGGCATTGACGAGATATTTAATGCTATAATGTTGAATTTCTTATCTATAAATAAATCCAGAAATTCAAATTCCCTTCATAAAATCATTCCGTTGTTTCTTCCCATTATCCATAAAAAAATGTCACAAAATCACTTTTGCAACATTTTTATTTTTTAATCAGAAACTTGATTATTTAATTTTAAAGCTTGGTTATTGTAATGGTGAATATATTTTCAGGAGCATCAGTAGTATCTTCATAAGCTCCGACATTTACAAAATATTCTGTTCCAGATACTGTGGTAATGGTAAGGGTTTCCGCAGCACCTCCGCCACCATTGTCTACAGTTCCTGTACATGACAAATTACTACAGCTGCCACTATATACACCTATCTGCGGATCATAACTACTGCCAGAAGGCATTGTCGCTTTAATAGTATACTGACTTCCATCACCAGTAAACTTAAACCAGGTACCATCATTCATTCCTGTATCTCCGTTGCTTGTGCATACGCTTATATTTCCTGCATTATTAGTCGTGGATACAGCATCATTCTGAGTATAAGAATAAGGAAACACTGATGCCTGCAGTGCTCCGGTACATGCATCATTCACAGGTATTGGGGGAACGGTTTTAAAAACAAGTTCTGAACACCCGGAAGATCCGGTACTACCAGAAACCGATGTCACTTTTAAATAATAAGTTGTTCCGGGAGTAAGAGCTGTAGAGGGTGAAAAACTATTTCCGGATACAGTTTGCTGATTAATAATATCAGAACTTCCTGAGCTTGTTCCCAATGAAACTTTATAGGAACCAGCACCAGAAACCGGAAGCCAGTTGAAATTGGGAGTTAAAGAGACATTCTGAGTATTATTTGTAGGATAAACAACAAAAGGACAGGCAGGAGTAGTACTTGATGTAAGACCTGAAATTGTAACTGACGATTTATAATCCGCTCTAATGCCTCCAGGAGGAGATGCAATATCCACTACTGCACGATCTCCTTTATAATACAGAGTGGAATAAGGAATATGAGGATACACATGAAAAGCTTCATCAAAATTATTAATATCGATATTCGGAGAATTTTCTTTTGCTGCAACAACCAGATTATCAGTATTATTATAAGCAAAAGGGGTATTGAAAACAATTTCAACTTTATTATTGCTTTTGGCTACAGTTCCTGAAAAAACCTGGGTCAACTGCGCAGCAGGAATCCAGTCTGTACCGGAAGCAAAGGATGTTTTTGAAGTATGCCCAAGATATACCGTCCAATTTGAAGACTCAGTAATTGTTGATGAGGAATCTACATAAAATGCGAGGCCCGTAATATTACCTGCCGCATTGGCATTAACTTCCTGCTTGGGATATATCTGCTGTACATAGGAATAGGAAAAAAAACTGCTTACAGGAGCTACTCCTACATTGAGACTTCCAATATTGATATTGATTTGAGCACTCACTCCTGTCACTACAAAAAACAAAGCTAAAAGTAAAATTCTTTTCATTATTAATAACATTATTCTTGAATACCATGCTAATTTAACAATAAATGCTTTAATTACAGTAATAAAAAAAATATTTCATAACAGTATTCAACACTAAGAAAAGAATTAGACAAAAACACATCTTACAATCAAAAACAATACACATTTAACAACGAAACATTCTAATATAACAAAAACAAAAGAAATTAAAAGGGAATTTAATACACATTTCATATATTTACACTAAACATCAATTCCATGTATAAAAAGCTATTCTTTTTCAGTTTTTTCATTACCCATCTCGTTTTCGCCCAAACGACAATGACAAATATAATTTCAGACGCCGTATACTATGACGGCTATGCAGCTACAGTATCCAACCCTGTACCTGCCGGTTTGACAAGACTGACGAATGCCAGGTATACCAGAAAACTTACTGATGCAGAACTAGATGCTTTTAAAGCTAAAATTGCTATGCGTGTAACCATTGCTCCTTTGTGTGATAATTATGACCGTCTGGGGGAAGTCTTTTTGGCTATGGTTCCTAAAAACCAAGCTACTTATACAATCAATGACGCTAATGTCAAAAGAATTGAAATAGGCAGATATATTACTCCTTTCATGAATAAAAACAAAACTCCTTCAGAAGTTCCTTATACTTATGATGTCAGCAATTTATACAGTATATTCCATGACACAACATTGCGCGGCATGTATGATCTCTATATGGAACTGGATGTTTTCGGGGTTCCTTATGCAGCACAAACCCAGGTTTCAGGCTGTGCAAACAGAATTGATGTTTTTTCGGGAACTCTTACCTTTTTCTCAACAGATACAGGAGCAACCCCTACAGACACCAACAGCATTGCACCTATATTAAGTTATAGCACCCTTAATAACTATAACAACACTGATGTTGCCGGAGAAACCGTTAGAATTGTCACTTTTAATCTTCCAAACCCTGTTACCAATGCCCGCTTCTTTGTAATATCGACTCCTCATGGTGCTAACAGTGGTGGTGAAGAGTATATAAGAAGACAAAACTACACCTATATAGATGACGTACAAGTTCTCACCTATACTCCCGGAGGTATTTCATGTGAACCGTACCGTATATACAATACTCAGGGAAACGGAATCTATGGTTCTACTCCTAAAACTTTTGCTGACTGGACTTCATGGAATAACTGGTGTCCCGGAAATTCTGTTCCCATCAGAGAATTCACATTACCCAACTTAACTGCAGGAAATCATACTTTGAAACACACAATTCCAACCGCAGTTTTCAACCAACAGCAGGGATATGTTATGTTATCCGTTTATATGCAGGGGAAAAGCAATACAGCTTTGAATGTAAAAGAGATCAAAACAGTAGATGTGAATATTTACCCCAATCCTACTACTGACTTTGTGAATGTAAAATCAAAAGTAGAGGTCAGTTCAATAAGCCTTTTCAATATAGAAGGAAGAAAACTTTCCGAAACTTATAAAGAGAACAGAATAGATTTTTCCTCATACAGCACAGGAATTTATTTTTTACATATTGTTTTAAAAGACGGAACTGCCTTTAAACACAAAATCATAAAAAAGTAACTTCGACACATCTTTTAAAATAAAATAACAAAAACCCTCTCTGAAACTTCACTCAGGAGGGTTTTTCTATTGATCTTCATATAAAATTAAATGTAAAAAACGTTCTGATATCAATAAAAACCGATCAAAAAAAGAACCTTAATTCACTCTTTTTCCAAATAGTTAAAAAATTTTAACTTTAATCCTCTAGTCAAAAAAATTGTCATTTCCAGTTTATTAAACTATTTTTGGTGATTAAAAATTTTGCAAAATGAATTATCATTTTCAAGCACACAGACAGGTAAGAAAGAACCTTTTAGATATCCTTCAGAACACATCTCATGAAGATCTGATCCTGATTCCGGATGGTTTCAACAATAATATTTACTGGAATATTGCACATACTGTTGCTACTCAACAGCTATTGCACTATTACCTGAGCGGAAATCCTTTCCGTATTGACAAGTATTGGATTGAAACCTATAAGAAAGGAACTTTGCCCAACTTAAATGTTCAGAAATCAGAAGTGGAAGATTTAGAATTTTTACTTACAGAAACTTCAAAGATTTTAATGAAGGATTATGACAGTGATTTCTTCTCAGATTACACGCCCTACACCACAAGTTTCGGGATGGATCTGAAAAGCATTCAGGATGCCATTATCTTCAACAATATGCATGAAAGCCTTCACTATGGATATGTGATGGCACAGAAAAGAGCAATTTTAGGAGAGAAGTATTAGTTCAAAGTTTAAGATTTAAAGTTTAAGGTTATGGGGACTATTAATAGATTTGAGGATTTAGAAATCTGGAAATTATCCCGACAACTATGTAACGAGATTTATAATATTATTGAATCTACCAACCTTAAGAATAATTTTAAACTTAGCAATCAAATCGATTGATCTTCGGGGTCTGTAATGGATAATATTGCCGAAGGATTTGAAAGAAACGGGAATAGAGAATTTATACAATTTCTTTCTATTGCGAAAGCTTCCTGTGGAGAAACCAGATCACAATTGTATCGGGTTTTTGACAGAAGTTTTATTTCGCAGGAAAAATTTAAAACATTAATTGAGCAGACTGAAACGTTAAGTAAAAAGATCAGCTCTTTTATAAAATATTTAAATACAACAGATTTAAAAGGAACAAAGTACAAACCTTAAATTCAAAACTTTAAACTTTGAACTTTAAACAATGAACATTGAACCTTAAACATAAAATTTTAACAACTCAATGAAAGACGATTTTATTTTCGGGCTGCGTCCCGTGATTGAAGCAATTGAAGCGGGAAAAACGATTGACAAGATCTTTGTGCAAAATGCACTTCAGGGTCCTATTTATGCTGAATTAAAAGCCATTTTAGCGAAAAATAAAATCCGTCCCAACTATGTTCCGGTTGAAAAACTGAACCGTTTTACAAGAAAAAACCACCAGGGTGTGGTTGCTTTTATTTCGGATGTACCGTTTCATAAAGTGGAGGATATTGTTCCACAATTATTCGAACAGGGAAAAACACCTTTTCTTTTGATTCTGGACAGACTTACTGATGTAAGAAACTTTGGAGCTATCTGCAGAACGGCAGAATGCGTAGGTGTTGATGCCATAATCATTCCGGAAAAGGGAGCAGCTCCTATTAACTCTGATGCTATAAAAACTTCTGCAGGTGCTATTTACAATATTAAAATATGTAAAGAAAATAATCTTGCTCATGCAGTAGATTTCCTTCAGCAAAGCGGAATTTCCGTATATGCAGCCAGTGAAAAAGCTCAGAAATTAATCTATGATGTTAATATGACTGAGCCATGTGCTATTGTGATGGGAAATGAAGAAACCGGAATTTCTAAAGAAGTATTGCATCATGCTGATGAAAAAATAAAACTTCCTATTGAAGGAAAAACTCAATCCCTGAATGTTTCTGTAGCATGTGGAGCGATTTTGTATGAAGCGGTAAGACAGAAAATGTCCGTGATACCTAATCCATAAACCATGAAAATACAATCACTTTTACCATTATTTTTTGTTCCGTTAGCTTTTAATGCGCAGACAAAAAAAATAGCAACAGACAACCGCCTTACGACTGATCTTGATAAGATGGTTCAGAAAGAAGCTCTTGCGTATATGCAGAATCCTGCCCGTGTAGGAATTTCAATAGGCATTTTTAAAGATGGTAAAAGTTATTTCTATAATTATGGTACAACGGAGATAGGAAAATCAGAACTTCCAACCTCCCAAAGTCCATATGAGATTGCATCCATCACCAAGACCTTTACCGGAACACTTCTGGCTCATGCTTTAGTAGACGGCAAAATTAAAATGGATGATGATATCCGGAAATATATAGGAAATTATCCTAATCTTGAATTTGAAAAGCATCCGATAACGATCGGTAATCTAACCAATCATTCATCAGGATTGCCACAGTTTCTGCCGGATCAGTCTGAAACATTCAAAAAACCGATGGACTCTGTTGCCCTGGCACTGTCAGATTTTTATAAAAACTATTCAAAAAAGAATTTTTATGAGGATCTTCATCAGGCTAAAGTGGATTTTATTCCTGGAACAGAATATAAATATTCCAATGTAGGAACACAGATTGCCGGGGATATCCTTGAAAAAGTATATCATACAAGCTATGAAAACCTGCTTTCAGAGTATATTACAAAGCCTCTGAAAATGAATCATACTATTCTTGGTACGAATTCTGCACAGCTATTGACTCGTTATAACGAAAAAGGCAGGATAATGCCCAGAAATTTCACAACCATTTTTGCTCCCGCAGGAGGAATCATTTCTACTACAGGAGATCTTGTGAAATACATGCAGTATCATCTGGATGAGAACAATAAATATGTGAAAACATCTCATACACCTTTTGTAAAAAGTGAAGGAGATGCCATTGGACTGTACTGGAGATTACATACATATGAAGATGGAACTCAAACCGTTTATCATACAGGAGGTACATTTGGCTTTTCAAGCGTACTTCAGATTTATCCTTCAAAAAACATGGGAGTGGTAGTACTTTCCAATGAATCTGATGGAGAATCTCAGGGGAAACTGCATGATATTGCAGATAATATATTAAGAAATAGTAGTAAAAAATAAAGTTAAAAAATCAAATGAAGAACATTGCAGCGCTTGCGCTTATATCATCAATAGCTCTTGTATCTTGTAAAAAAGAAACGGCAAAAATAACAAAAGTAGATCCTAAAACCGGAAAGACAGTAACTGTAGAAGTTCCTGCTGATTCTGTAGCGAAAGTTGCAGAAAACCCGGCTATCAAAGATTCTGCGGGTGTGATTACACAGACTTTTAAACTTGAAAAAGGAAAAACATATCCTCTTACCACTTATCAGAGAGATGTAAAAACTATGACTGATCCTCAAGGAAAGTCCATCACTGCAACAAGCGAATCTACAGACGAAATGAATTTCGTAGTGGATGAAATTAAAGGAAATGTATATGAAATGACCCTTAACCTTGTAGCCAAGAGAAATTCTCAGTCTGCACAGGGAAAAACGGTAGTGGTAGATACCAAGCTTCCTCTGCCTAAAGAAGATGATCTTAAAATGATCTGGAACGTTAACAAAGCACTTACCGGAAACAAACTTCAGATGAAGATGGATACAAAAGGGAATGTGATTTCTATTACAGGATTTGATGCTGTTTATACCAAAGTTGGTAATGCAGTAGGTACCCTTATCAAAGATGCCAATGAAAAAGCAAGCGTAGTAGCAAGCCTTAAACAATCATTCAACGAAAAAGTACTGAAAGATCAGTTCCACAAAAACCTGATGATTATTCCTAAAAAAGGAGTGAAAATGGGAGAAAAGTGGTCAACTTCTGAGAATGCTGACCCAAGCGGAAGCGTAAAAGTAACATCGAATTATGTACTGAAAAGCTTAGGAAACGGAGCGGCAGAAATTGCAGTAACCGGAGGTATTCCTAAGAAAACAGAGAAGAAAGCTCAGGGACCTATCACACACAGCCTGAGCAGTGAACTGGTTCAGAACGGAACCATTAAGTTTGACGAAAGCACAGGATGGATTACCAACCAGAATATCAACGTAAAAACAACTCAGATAGAAACCATTTCCGATGGAAAACAATCTCAGTCTATGAAAAGCGTTTCCAATTCTTCGGTAATGGTAAACCCATCTGCTAAATAACTGAAGTAAACATTCAGGGTTTACAATATACTTTAAACCCTGAACTTTAAATTTTTTAAATTATGAAGTACATTCTTGAGTTAGTACTCACTGCCATTATTATTTTCTTTGTCTGGAATATTCTGAAAAGAATTTTCTTTAAGACATTTTACAGCTATCGTTTCAATAATGATAACCAGAATAACAGACAGCAGGACCTACACAACTCGAATAAGAATAACCAACAAAACCTTAAATGGGATGCAGAAACTGTAGACTACGAAGAGGTGAAAGAGAGTAAGGACAAAAGGTAAAAATTCCAAGAAATAAAAGATAATAACCAGCATGGCAAAAAATAAAAACTTAATTTATATTGCAGCTTCATTAGTAGTATTTATAGTTTTAGCATTTTTATATTCCACTCCTGTATTTTCAGGAAAACAGCTTTTTCAGCACGATATTGTGCAGTACAGAGGAGGAGCAAAAGAACTGCTCGACTATAGAGCCAATACCGGAAATGAAACCTATTGGAGTGACTCCATGTTTGGAGGAATGCCGACTTATCAGATGGGAAGCCAGTTCAAAGGTGACATCATCAAAAAAATCGACAGCAATCTGAATTTCCTGCCAAGGCCGGTTAATTATCTCTTCCTGCTATTTGCTGGTTTTTTCCTTTTGGGAATGGTAGTGGTCAGAAACTGGAAATATGCTCTTCTGGGGGCTACTTTTTTCGGGCTTTCAACCTATTTTTATATTATTATTGCAGCCGGGCATAACGGTAAAGTAAACACTATTGAATATTTTGCTCCGTTGCTGGCCGGTATTTTACTGGTGTATATCAGAAAACAATACATCTGGGGATTCATTGTCACTACCCTTTTTATGGGGCTTCAAATTGCTGCCAACCACCCACAGATGACCTATTATCTGTTCATTGCGTTAGGATTCTTATTCCTTTCTGAACTGATCAGAGCTATCCAGAAAAAGACACCGATGAAGCATTTTCTTATTTCATCAGGAATTATCGCTGCATCATGTATTATTGGAGTTGGAATGAATTCACAGAGAATCATGGCCAATTCTGAATATGTAAAAGAAACTGTTCGTGGAAAGCAGATTTTAAATAACGACAGCCATACTTCAGGAAAATCCGGAATGGACAAAGAAAGTATGCTGATGTGGAGCTATGGGCAACTGGAAACTTTAAACCTTTTCATTCCAAGATTAATGGGTGGAGGAAGCCAGGAACCTGAAGGAAAAGAAATCATGAACAGAGTTCAGGAACTGGTTCAGGAAAATGTAGGCTCACAGGCTGAAATGGATAGAATTTCCAAAGGTTTCAGCGGAGTTACTTACTGGGGTGATCAACCGGGAACTTCAGGACCTGCTTATCAGGGAGCTATCGTATGTTTCCTTGCCCTATTAGGATTCTTTTTTGCTTCAAAAAAATACCGTTACTGGATTTTGGGAGCTTCCATCCTGACCATTTTACTGGCTTGGGGAAGTAACTTTATGCCATTATCCGATTTCTTTATCGATTATGTACCATTCTATAATAAATTCAGAGCTCCTTCTTCAATCTTAGTTGTAGTAGAATTATTATTCCCGTTAATTGCTATTCTGGGATTATACAGATTCTTTACAGATGAGAAACTGACCGAAGAATACAAACAAAAGATCCTTATGTATGTAGGAGGTGGAACGTTAGGATTTTTATTGATTCTTTTAATCTTTGGAAAATCATTGTTAGGTTTTGCTACAGAAAGCGAAAAGACCTACTTCCCTCCTTTCCTACTTGATTATCTTGTAGATGAAAGATATAAATTATTCAGAATAGATGCCATAAAAGCATTCATTTATGTGGCGATTACTGCTGCTGCGTTATTCTTAACTTTAAAGAAAAAGCTGAACCAGAATATTGCTTTGGTAGTGATTGGACTTGTAAGTTTATTCGATCTTTGGACGGTAAACAAGCGTTATCTCAATGACGAAAACTATGTAGATAAAATCTTTGCAGAAAATCCTTTCCAGACTGAAAGTTCAGACCTGTTGGCTGAAAAAGTGCAGGGAAATCCAAATCTGGAATCTATTTTATCCAATGTCAACATCAACAAAACATTGGAAACTATTGCTGAAAAAGATAAAACACACTATAGAATTTACAACCAGACATTAGGAGTTACCAGTGAAACCAATACCTCTTATTTTAAGGCTTCCATCGGTGGTTATCACGCCGTAAAATTAAGAAGATATGACGATGTACTGAATGAATACATCAATAGTATTGACAGTGTAAAAACACCTAATGTATTAAACTTACTGAATGCAAAATACATGGTTTTCGGAGGTCCTGAGCAACCACAGGTTGTTCCTAATCCTAAAGCCAATGGTAATGCATGGTTTGTAAGTGATTTAAAATTTGTAGATACTCCTAATCAGGAAATTAAAGCTATCGGAACTATTGACAACAAAAAAACGGCTGTCATTGCTTCATCTGACAAATCCTATTTTGATAACAAACCTGTTCAGGCAGATTCTACAGCATTTATCACTCTTACGAAATATCAGCCTAACGAACTTGAGTTTAAATCTCAGTCGAAAACGCCTCAATTGGCCGTATTCTCTGAAGTGTATTATCCTCACGGATGGAAAGTACTGGTAGACGAAAAAGAAGTTCCTTACATCAAAGCAGATTATTTACTTCGTGCAGTACATGTTCCGGCAGGAAACCACCACATCAGAATGGTTTTCGAACCTGAAGTGATTGAAAAAGGAAAATGGGTTTCCCTTCTTTCATTCGGATTATTTATCCTGTTGGCTGCATTTGGACTATTCTGGATGAATAAGAACAAGAAAAAAGAAATTGTAGCTGAACAAAAGATTTAATGAAGAAATAGAATGAGATTCTTCTCTGCACTCCGCTTCGTTCAGAATGACAAAGACCATTAATTTAAAAAATGGAACAAAAAAAAATACTGATTATCACCTATTACTGGCCTCCTGCGGGAGGTCCTGGTGTTCAAAGATGGCTGAAGTTTGCAAAATATCTGCCTGATTTTGGCTGGAAACCGATCATCTATACTCCGGAAAATCCAAGTTATCCATTGCT
Source organism: Chryseobacterium sp. T20 (assembly GCF_047345655.1). NCBI lineage: Bacteria > Pseudomonadati > Bacteroidota > Flavobacteriia > Flavobacteriales > Weeksellaceae > Chryseobacterium > Chryseobacterium sp. T20. The sequence continues at coordinate 529,322 of NZ_JBLFDU010000002.1, read as the reverse complement.
GGACGAAACATTGATGAAAGATGTTCCGGAAAACATCGAGATGGTAAGAACCAAAATCTGGGAACCTTATCAGCTGGCTGAAAAACTGAATAAGAGCAATAAAAAATTCAAAGCCGGACAATTTGATGTAGGCAAAAACCAAAGCTGGAAATCTAAACTTTCGATTTGGGTAAGAGGTAATTTTTTTATTCCTGATGCCAGAGTTTTTTGGGTAAAACCTTCTGTTAAATTTCTGGAAAAATACCTGAAAGAAAATAAAATAGATACTATTGTTACTTCCGGTCCACCTCACTCACTTCATCTGATTGGTTTGGGGCTTAAAAGCAAAATGCCAGATCTGAAATGGATTGCCGATTTCCGTGATCCATGGACAGAAATTTCTTATTATAAGCATCTGAAATTAACCAAAAGTTCAGATAAAAAACACCGTCAGCTTGAAAGTGCTGTATTTAAGAATGCAGACATTACACTTGCTACAAGCTATACTGATGCAGAAAACTTCAGAAAGGCGGGAGCTAATGCAGTTTGTATTACGAATGGATTTGATGAAAGTGATTCAAGCGAAAAAGTGGAAGGACCAAAAGGTGAAAATACAAATTCACAAATTGATCAGTCATTTACACTAAGTTATATCGGTGTTTTAGAGCAGCTCAGAAACCCTGAAAATCTATGGAAAGCGCTTGACGAACTGGTGAAAGAAAATCCTGAATTTGCAGCTGATTTTAAGTTGAAATTTGTAGGAAGAATAGATGATAAAATTCTTCAGGCTATCGAAAATTCAAGTCTGAAAAATCATATTTTGAATCTCGGATATCTTGCTCATGGTAAAGCCGTGGAAGAAATGCAAAACTCGGATATGCTTCTTATTACCAATTTCCCGAATGAATCTTCAAAAGGAATTATCCCCGGAAAAATATTTGAATATCTTGCTTCAGGAAAACAGATCCTGTCATTCGGTCCGGATAAAGCAGATGTTGCAAAAATTCTGGAAGAAACGCAGGCAGGAAAACATTTCAGTTATCAGGATACTGAAACCATTAAAAAGTTTATTCTTGAAAAATTTGAACTTTGGAAAAATGGTAGCCTTCTCGAAAACACTCAACATATAGAACAGTTTTCAAGAAAAAATCTTACTCAGCAACTGACTGAGATTTTGAAATAAAAAAAGAAGGGAAGTTAGAGGCTGAAAACTGGAAGTTTATTCCATTTCCCTGCTTCTAACTTCTAACTTCTATATCGTCCACTGATCATTCACAACAGCAATCAGGTAGTATTTACCCTGAAATTCTTCAAATATAAAACGAACTGTTTTCCAATCCATTTCACCATATTTTTCTGTTCCTTTGATATAATTTTCGGTGAAATCAGATTTAGGATAAATCTCCTTTAAATTATTCAGGGAATTCCCTCCTCCGATAAATTTATTCAGTGAATATTGTGAAGCTGTAAAATCTTTAGAAAAAACCCATTTTCCTAGATAATCGTTAATGGTTGCTTTATAAGGATCACCTGAACCATCCTGTGCTCCCCACGTAAACAAGGTTTTAGTAGGCTGATATTTTTCAAAATCTGCTTTAGAAAAATGTTTATCTTCCTTCAGATTAACAAAAGCATACATTGAAAACCGGATTCCTTTTTCCGGATGAATCAACGAAGCAAAAGTGGTATAATCCTTAGCTTTCAGTGCTTTTAAAACCTCATCGTTAGTCTGCTTTAAAACCGCTTCTTTCTCAGCATTATTCTGAACAATGCCTGCACTGTCTGTTTTATTTTGTGCGATGGAGTCTATTTCACTGGGAACAGGCTTTCCGGCTTCTTTTTTACAAGCTACAATCATAGTCAGCGCGAAAACTGCAATCAATATTTTTTTCATATTTTACATTTTGAAACTGGTAAAAAACACCAAAACTGATGCCAAGTGGTAAATGATGTAAAGAGATAAAGACTATGAGAGTTGATGGATTTTGGCTTCTCATTTTAAAAATTACATCGTACATTTGTTAGATGGAAATGTTGGATATTCTGATTATCGGGGCCGGACCCATCGGTTTAAACTGCGCCCTTGAAGCTCAAAAAAACAATCTTAGTCATGTAATCATAGAAAAAGGAACGATTGTCAATTCACTATACAATTACCCTTTATATATGCGTTTCTTCTCTACTGCAGAAAAACTGGAAATTGACGAAGTGCCATTTATTTCTACTGCTCCAAAGCCGGGAAGACAGGAAGCTCTGGAATACTATCAGGGCATTGCAAGACAAAAAAATCTGAATATCAATCTTTATGAAAGGGTTTTGAATATCTTGAAAAAGGATGAAATATTTGAGATCAAAACTACCAAAGCAATCTATCAGGCTAAAAATGTAGTTATTGCTACCGGATTCTATGATATTCCTAATCTTATGAATATCCCAGGAGAAAATCTTCCGAAGGTCAAACATTATTATACCGAACCTTATCCTTATGCAAAACAGAAAATTGTAGTAGTAGGATCAAGTAACTCCGCTGTAGATGCTGCACTGGAAACCTACAGAAAAGGAGCTGAAGTAACGATGATTGTTCGTCATTCTGAGGTTTCAAAAAGTGTAAAATATTGGGTAAAACCTGATATTGAAAACAGAATTGCAGAAGGGAGCATTACAGCCCATTTTAATGCAGAAATGATTGAAATTAAAGAAAATTCTGTTGTGTTTAAAGATGAGAAAGGAGAAACTCATGAAATTGACAATGATTTCGTACTGGCCATGACCGGCTATCTTCCGGATTTTGATTTCCTGAGAAATTCAGGGATTGAACTTCATGGAGATTGTCTGAATCCTTTTTACCATCCTGAAACCATGGAAACCAATATTTCTAATCTCTATCTTGCAGGAGTAGTTTGTGGAGGGAAAGACACTCATCTCTGGTTCATTGAAAATTCCAGGATTCATGCGAATATGATCATCAATTCGATTATTTCAAAATCTTAATTGTAAACGACTAATATATTAAAAAGGGTTCGGGCAATTTCTACGAAATTGCCCGAACCCTTTTATTTTAAAATTCATGAATCAAAAACATTATATCATCTCTTCCTCAGCTTTATTTTTATCCTTAAGCATCCACGGAATGATAAAGTAAAAACCAATCGCAATAAATACTGCAAGCAATCCGGTTCCGATCCATAATACATTGAATCCTAACTTTTCTGCAATCAGTGTTCCTATATAAGGTGTAATGATAAATGCTATGGAAAATGATATCCCGTTCAATCCCATATAAGCACCTTTATTGTTCTCTCCCGAACGTAATGCTGTAATGGTAGACATAAATGGAAGTGTCCATATTTCTCCCACACAAAGTAATGTCATAGACAGCACAAGGGTAATCATACTGTAATCAAATGCCAGCATTGCATAGGAAATACCACACAGGAAAGTCCCGAACAGCATTGTAAAGGCTAAAGTAAAATATTTCTCAGCAATTTGTACCAGTCCCATTTCAAGCAGTACGATCAGAAAACCGCTGTATCCTAAGATATATCCAATGTTTTGCTGACTTAGATGTGCCGTATCCTTATAAAATATCGTCAGAGTACTAAACAACTGGAAGAAACATATGGAAAACAGCATACAGAATACACAGTAAATCAAAAATTTACTATCGCGGTAAGGCGAGCTTTCTTTTTTAATAATGATAACTTCTTTTACTTTTTTCGCCTTTTCTTTCGCCAGTCTTGCACGGCCTTTAAAGAACCAGATATACATCAATCCCGCCAGCAAAGCAGCCAATGCATTACTGAAAAACAGAAATTCATAAGAAATAGCCGACAAAATACCACCCAGCGCAGGACCAATGGAAAACCCAAGATTTACGGCCATTCGGTTCAGTGAGAAAGCTCGGGTAATATTTTCAGGTTTTGCATATTTGGTAATCGCCACCGAGTTCGCAGGACGAAAAGTTTCGCTTACAATACTTTGCACTAAAATAATTCCCGCCAGACCAGCTTCGGTAGTAAAGAGCGGGATCATACAGAATAAAGGTACACTGAGAAGTAAACTCAGACTCTGTACCCTGTACTCACCTATTTTATCAGTAATCATTCCTCCTAACCATGATCCGATAACCGAACCTATTCCAAAAAAGCTCAGTACAATTCCGGAATTTTCAATACTGAAATGCAAATGATTCGTCATATAAACTCCCAGAAACGGAAGTACCATAGAACCGGCCCTGTTGATGAGCATTACCAACGCCAGCATCCAACTCTCCTGCGAGAGTCCTTTAAAAGAACTCGTATATACGTTAATTAGTCTCACAATAATATTTTGGGGAATTTGAAAGTGCAAAATTAGATAAAAATAACCCAAAAAGCCTTTGTTTACACCTCTTTTTTATCAATAACATCTCTTACAACACAATTTTAAACGCATCCTGAATAAAATTTTTTTTTTAACACATAAAACCGAAAAACTTTTATAAAAATCGTAAATTGCAGTAACAAAAAGGGTTTTTAAACTAAAAACACTTAAAAACACAATAAAAATTTAACCGATACTGAGAATGGTAACCTACGAAAATTTACATGATACGCTATCCTTTTACAGTATTGACTGCCGGCAATCCTACTATATTTCTTCCGGAAAACCCATTTTTGAATTTCCCAAGGCTCCTTTCAGAATGGATTACTATGCACTGTGCGTCTGTACTGCCGGAGAAATCAATATTGAGATCGATCGTCAGAAATATAAAGTAGATGTTCATAGTTTTCTTATCGCAGCCCCTTCCACGATTGTAAAATTTGGAAAAACCAGTGATGATTTTACAATGAAACTGCTGTTCTTTGACAAGAATTTTCTGATTAAAAATATCTCCAATCCTTTCATCATTGAGAAAATGAATCTTTTCTCTAAAGGTTCGTACAGCATTATAAAAACTTCTGCAAAAAATTCTTTACAGCTACAAAACCTTCTGGATTACCTTGATAAAAAATCGAAGAAGCAGGGAAAATTTACGGAAGAAATTATCCGCACTATTATTTTCAATCTGTTGTTGGAGACTGCTGAAATTATAGAACAGGAAAACTCTTCAAATCCGGATAAAAAAGAAGAAGGAAAAAAAGATCTTTATCTGAAATTTGGTAAACTGATCAGAGAAAACATCACCAGGGAACGAATGGTTCAGTTTTATGCAGATCAGCTTCATGTTTCCAATAAATACCTTATCGAAATCATTAAAAAGGCAAGCGGAAAAACACCTCATGAGGTTATTGATGAAGCCTTACTGAAAGAAGCTTATGTCATGCTCGGAAATCCTGATATGACAATTTCTGAAATTGCATTTGAGCTACAGTTTAATTCCGCTTCCGCATTCGGCCGTTTCTTTAAAAAACATACTACACTTTCTCCGTCAGAATACAGAATGAAAGAAAATATTCAGTCATGAGAATTTGGGGATAATAATTCTGAACTTGGGGATATATATCACTTTGTGAATAGAGGTACCTTTATACTGTTAATTAAAAACAATACAAAATGAGTACGATCAATTCAAAATTCGACAAAGTTTTAAATGCCTCTGACCAGTTTGGAAACGTAAACCATGAACCGGATTCAAGTAAAGAAGTTCAGATTAACACTCCTGAAAAAACTATGCCTTTCTCCGATCAGATCGGAAACTATCAACGTAACAAAGGTATTCCTTTACAGTCTTACGAAAACAGTAAAATCTATATTGTAGGAAGCGGAATTGCGGGTATGTCTGCCGCTTATTATTTTATCCGTGATGGCCGTGTACCAGGCAAAAACATTATTTTCCTTGACCAGCTGAATGTGGAAGGCGGATCTCTGGATGGAGCCGGTAACGCAAAAGACGGTTACATCATCCGTGGAGGTAGAGAAATGGATATGACCTATGAAAATTTATGGGATATGTTCCAGGATATTCCGGCTTTGGAACTTCCTGCTCCTTATAGCGTATTGGATGAATACCGTCTTGTTAATGACAACGACCCGAATTACTCTAAAGCAAGACTGATCCACAATCAGGGACAGATTAAAGATTTCAGTAAATTCGGACTGGAGAAAAAAGATCAGCTGGCAATTGTAAAATTGCTGTTAAAGAAAAAAGAAGACCTGGATGATCTTACGATTGAAGATTATTTTTCTCCATCTTTCCTCAACAGTAATTTCTGGTTCTTCTGGCGTTCTATGTTTGCCTTTGAAAACTGGCACAGTCTGTTGGAACTGAAGCTCTACATGCACAGATTCCTTCATGCCATTGACGGAATGAAAGACTTCTCATGTCTGGTTTTCCCAAAATATAACCAGTACGATACGTATGTAACTCCATTAAAAAACTTCCTGGTTGAAAAAGGAGTACAGATCCAGTTCAATACATTGGTAAAAGATCTTGATATTCATATTAATACGGAAGGAAAAACTGTTGAAGGAATCATCGCTGAACAGAATGGAGAGGAAGTAAGAATCCCCATCGGTAAAGATGATTACGTTATTGTAACTACCGGGTCTATGACTGAAAGTACATTCTACGGAGACAATAATACCGTTCCTGAAGTTACCATAGACAACAGTAGCGCCGGACAAAGTGCCGGATGGAAACTTTGGAAAAATCTTGCTGCAAAATCTGAAGTGTTCGGGAAACCTGAAAAATTCTGTAGCCATATTGAAAAATCTTCATGGGAATCTGCAACGTTAACCTGTCGTCCTTCTGCCTTCACAGAGAAACTGAAAGAACTTTGTGTAAATGATCCCTATTCAGGAAGAACAGCTACCGGAGGAATTATTACCATTACAGACTCCAATTGGGTAATGAGTTTTACCTGTAACAGACAGCCCCATTTCCCTACTCAGCCGGATGACATCCTTGTAGTATGGGTCTACGCTTTATTGATGGATAAAGAAGGTAATTATATCAAAAAACCAATGCCTCAGTGTACCGGAAACGAGATTCTTGCCGAGCTGTGTTATCACCTTGGAATGACGGATCAACTGGATAATGTCATAGAAAACACTATTGTACGTACAGCATTCATGCCTTACATCACTTCTATGTTTATGCCTAGAGCAATAGGAGACCGTCCGAGAGTAGTTCCTGAAGGATGTACCAACTTAGGTCTTGTAGGACAGTTTGTAGAAACCAATAATGATGTTGTCTTCACTATGGAAAGCTCTGTGAGAACTGCAAGAATAGCTGTTTACAACCTACTTAATCTCAACAAACAGGTTCCGGACATCAATCCATTACAGTATGACATCCGACATTTATTAAAAGCTACCCAGGCTTTGAATGACTATAAACCTTTCTTAGGAGAAGGAATTTTAAGAAAAATATTAAAAGGAACTTATTTTGAGCACATCCTTGTCAACCGTCCGGAAGAAAAAGAAGAACACGAATCCTTCCTGACCAGATTTCAGGAATGGGTAAAAGGAGTAAAAGATTGAAAATATTAGCTTACAAAACAATAGTTTTAAAGTAGTATATACTTTATTCTTAACGCAAAGGTTTATAAAAAACTTATTCTTATTTTAAGAGAGCAAAGGCAGATAAATCTGCTCCGCAAAGCAATACGCTTCATCAAATCAACTTGTTGATTCTCTTCTTTGCTTCCTATAATAAATCATTATTATTCTAAGCCTTTGCGTCAAAGACAAAGTATCTTTTTTTTAAAAGTATCATCTACTTTAAAAACATTTTTAATTAAAAATAAATCTCATGGATTTTAAAAATATAACGATAGCAGGAAGTGGTGTATTGGGATATCAGATCGCCTTCCAGACTGCCTATCACGGTTTCAACGTTACCGTATATGATATCAATGATGAAGTATTGGAAAAAGCCAAAGGTAAATTCACCGCTTTAAGTGAAGCTTACCAGCAGGATTTAGGAGCAACAAAGGAACAACTTGATGCCACATTTAAAAATATCAATTATTCATCAGACCTTGCTCAAGCAGTGAAAGATGCCGATCTTCTGATAGAAGCAGTTCCTGAAGATCCAGCCATCAAAACGGAATTCTACCATAAGCTGGCTCAGGTAGCACCTGAAAAAACAGTTTTTGCAACGAACTCCTCTACCCTTCTTCCAAGCCAGTTTGCTGAAGATACAGGAAGACCTGAGAAATTTGTAGCCCTTCATTTTGCCAATGAAATCTGGAAGCACAATACCGGAGAAGTGATGCGTCACCCGGGAACTTCACAGGAAGTATTTGATTCAGTTATCCAATTTGCAAAAGATATTGGAATGGTCGCCTTACCTATCCAGAAGGAACAACCTGGATATATTGTCAATTCATTATTGGTTCCTTTGCTTGGAGCAGCCGTCAATCTCTGGGTTGATGAAGTATCAGATATAGAAACGATTGACAAAACCTGGATGGTAGCTACCGGAGCTCCAGCAGGACCATTCGGTATTCTGGATGTTGTAGGAATTACAACAGCCTACAATATCAATAAAATGGAAGCTGAAGAAACTCAGGATCCTTTAAAAATCAAAGCAGTGGAAAAATTAAAAGAAGATTATATTGATAAAGGAAAACTGGGAGTACTGACTGGTGAAGGATTTTATAAATATCCTAATCCCGCATATCGAGACAAAGATTTTCTAAAATAGAATCGTATCCTTCAAATCTTAAACTATTAAAGTAAAATCAGGACTTCATTTGGAGTCCTGATTTCATTTATCAACTATTCTTAATATTAATTCTGGCTTATAAAACTGCATATTGGAAAACGCAAAGACGCAAAATTATTTTTTCTAACCGCTTTTAAGACGCTAGGATTTTATCTTCGATAAAATTGTATAATGTTTATTCCTGGAGATAAGAATTGTGATTGAATAAGCATTACACTTGCTGGAAATCTTCGATTTCCTCGCACCTTAAAAATAATCACATGCATAAAATTCTTAGTGCCTTTGCGTTTTCCAAAAAAATACAGCAGGATTTCATTGTTGAAGTCCTGTTTTTGTTAATCAAATGCTATTAAAATAATTCTGACTTATAAAATTATAGGTTGGAAAACGCAAAGACGCAATTTTTTTCTAACCGTTTTTAAGGCGCTAGGATTTTATCTTCGATAAAATTGTATAATGTTTATTCCTGGAGATAAGAATTGTGATTGAGTAACATTACACTTGCTGGAAATCTTCGATTTCCTCGTGTCTTAAAAATATTCACCATGTATAAACTTCCTAGCGTCTTTGCTTTTTCCAACAAAAACAAAAAAGCAGAACTCCCAATGAAGTCCTGCTTTTGTTTATGATCTATTCCTGAAAATTATTCAGGTTTATAAGAATCTTTCAATGTTACTGTACGGTTAAATACCAACGTATCTTCTGTAGAATCCTGATCTTTTGTAAAGTATCCGATTCTCTGGAACTGTAATGGCTCTCCCACAGCAACTTCTTTCAGGTTCGGTTCAGCAAATCCTTTTACTGTCGTAACAGATTCAGGGTTGATGAAGTTTAAGAAGTCTACATCTTTCTCTGCATCAGGCTGCTCCACTGTAAACAGTTGGTTGTAGATTCTTACTTCTACAGGAATAGCATGTTTTGCAGATACCCAATGTAAAGTTCCTTTTACTTTTCTTAAACTTTCTTCTGTTCCACTTCCTGACTTACTCTTCTCATCATAAGTAGCATAGATGGTAGTAATTTCACCATTTTCATCCTTCTCAACTCTTTCAGCTTTGATGATGTAAGCAGATTTCAAACGAACTTCTCCACCTAATTTAAGTCTGAAGAATTTATTGTTAGCTTCTTCTTTGAAGTCTTCACGTTCTATATAGATTTCTCTTGAGAATGGTATTTCTCTTGTTCCTGCATTTTCCTGTTCAGGATTATTTTCAGTTTCTAACCATTCTTCTTTGTCTTCCGGGTAGTTTTCAATCACCAATTTTACAGGATCTACTACTGCCATTACACGCTTAGCAACTTTATTCAAGTCTTCACGTACGCAGAAATCCAGCAACTGAATTTCGATAAGGTTTTCTCTTTTCGCTACCCCTACTTTTTCAATAAAGTTTCTGATAGAAGTAGGAGTAAATCCTTTTCTTCTCATCCCTGAAATAGTAGGCATTCTAGGATCATCCCATCCGGTTACTACTCCTTCAGCTACTAATCTTTGCAGCTTTCTTTTGGAAGTAATCATATAGGAAACATTCATCCTTGCAAATTCTCTCTGCTTGTTTTTAACATTTCCTTCTTCGTAAACCTGATCTAAATACCAGTTATACAAAGGTCTGTGATTTTCAAACTCCAAAGAACAAAGTGAATGCGAAATTTGTTCGATATAATCAGATTCACCATGAGCCCAGTCGTACATTGGATAAATTTTCCATGCAGTACCGGTTCTGTGGTGAGGCTTATTCAAAATTCTGTACATAACAGGGTCACGCATATTCATGTTGGGTGAGACCATGTCAATTTTTGCACGAAGAGACATTGAACCACTTTCAAATTCTCCGTTTTTCATCCTTTCGAATAAATCTAAAGACTCTTCAACAGGACGATTTCTGTATGGAGATTCAATTCCTGGCTCAGCAGGATTTTTTCTTTGCTCAGTAATCACTTCAGATGGCTGCTCATCTACATAAGCTTTTCCTTCTTTAATTAACTGAACGGCCCAATCGTAAAGCTGCTGGAAGTAATCGGATGCATACAAAACTTTATCCCATTTAAAACCTAACCATTCAACGTCTTTCATAATAGAATCTACGAATTCCTGTTCTTCTTTCTCAGGGTTCGTATCGTCGAAACGAAGGTTTACGGGAGCATTGTATTTTTCACCCAGACCAAAGTTAATGCAGATCGCTTTTGTATGCCCTACATGCAGATAACCATTGGGTTCAGGTGGAAAACGGAAACGGATCTGATCTCTTTTCAAACCGTTTGCCAGATCATCTTCTATAATTTGCTCAATAAAATTGAGTGATTTTTTTTCTTCTTCCATTAAAGTAGCTTTTATTTTTTTGCAAAAAAAGTTTCACAAAGTTACGGAAAAATAAGCTTTTGTAAAAGTGATAATTTAAAAGCCTTATGTATTGTATTTCAATATTTTTCACTAATTTCGGGATGCTAATACCATTTTAACCAATTAACCGTCATGGCCGTTTATATCTTAAGCAACCGGAAAATTATCCGGCACAAAGGCGAAAGAGTAGACTCTTTTTCCAATGAAGAATACTCGATTCCTAATTTCAGAATCGCCAAGTGCGATTTTGATAATTATAAGGAACCTACCGCACAGATCAAAAAGAAAAAAGACTATACCAACAGAAATATTTTAAATTACAAGCTTTTTTCCGAACCCGAAAAACAAGGGTATGAAGAAGTTTTAGACGTTCTGTTGAGTGAAAAAGGAATTAAAAACTCCCCTCTTACAGCCAATAATCTTGGTGGCACCCAAAGAATGTTTTATGAATTGTACAAAAACATGTCTTCTACCAAAGACAGAAGTGATGTACTGATATTCATCCATGGTTATCTGTATGATTTTGATGATGAATTAAAGGCCATACTTGATCTAAAAAAAATATTCATTGATAATCCAGCATCTCCTGTAGAACATATCTTATTTGTCAGTTGGCCCGCTTCCGGCAGTATGATCCCTTTGAGTTATTTTGATGATAAGGCTTCCAGCATCAATTCCGGAACCTCTCTGGTGAGATTGTTTTATTTCTATACTCAGTTTCTAAAAGATATTTTCTCCAACCGGGATCTTGCTCCCTGTAATCAAAGAATACACCTGATGGCTCACTCTATGGGAAACAGAGTGCTTCAAAGTATGCTATACAGTCTTAAAAGAGAGAATATACTTCGTGTTATTGACCAGGTTCTCCTGTTAAATGCAGATGTAAGCTATAAAGTGTTTGAAGATTCTGAGGATTCATTTAATAAACTCCCCTTATTAGCCAACCGGATTTCCATTTATTTAAACAGACAGGATATTATTCTGGGAGCTTCTCAGTTTACCAAAAATATTCTTACCCCGAGACTTGGTAAAAATGGACCAAGTGATATTGCTCATTACAAAGATATTGTGTCTATTATCGACTGTACCTTTGTAAAAGATGATCTTCTCAATAGTCTTAAATATGAAGTAGGAAATCATTGGGGATACCTTTCAAGCTCTCAGGTACAGAAAGATATCTTTCAAAATTTAAACGGAATTGACAGAAATCTTATCACCAACAGATCAAAGGATAACGAAAATATTTTCACAATTATTTCTTAACAAATAATTAAAATAATTCTTAAAAAATAAACTCTGTGTTAAAATTAGCCTCAATTTACAGTATGGCACAGAGATTGCTAATTCAAAGGTTAGGGAATTACAATTTTTTATTATGGGACAGATTAAAAAAAGGTTTTCTGATATATTAAACTATATCAAGAAAGCCATCTTCGTAAAAGATGTGATTTAACTGAGTAAAAACCTCTAAATCAACAAAATATTCGATACAAAACTACTACATCCTCATAAAGACCGGATTAAAAAAAGCCCTCATCTATTCTGCATAGGAAGGGATTGCTAAATTGAAAAACCGGAACTACCTTTTTAGATTTCAAACAATACAAACTTTTTAGTAAAATTGTTAAATATTACTAAATAATTCCCCATGTGTTGTATAATTAAAAAAAGTTATCGACATTTACTTACCAATCAAATAAAATCAATAACATGAAAAATCTAAAGAAAATCAAAAGAGGGGAATTAAAAACCATCAAAGGAGGAAGACCACCTCTTGGATGCAACAGTTGGAATCCGGTTGCCATGTGCTGCAGATCATGGGCCCCTGACTATTGTGGTCAGACTACTTGCCCGGATTCACCACCGCCATTATGCTAATTAATTTTATAACAGTTATATTTTGAACCACAGCAGCTCATTTCTGAGTTCTAAATCGGATTCAAAATTATTGACAAATAAAGCTCCAGTGCCTAACCCTTGAGGCATTGGATTTTTTTTGGTAAATGTATACTGAGCAATAGCATTCAAGCCGATATTACTCTCCAAAGCTGAAGTAATCCACCAGCCTATATTCTGATTTTCTGCCAGAGAAATCCATTCATCTGACCCTGAAAAACCTCCTACTAAAGCAGGTTTCAGAATAATATACTGAGGATTTATCCTTTCTAAAAGCTGTTTCTTTTTTTCAGGATCAATAATTCCAATCAGTTCTTCATCCAATGCAATGGGAGTCGGTGTTTTTGCACATAACTCAGCCATATCATCCCAATTTCCAGCTTTGATAGGCTGTTCAATGGAATGAATATGAAGATCTGCAAGTTGCTGCAACACAATCACCGCTTCCTCTTTACTGAATCCTCCGTTGGCATCCACACGAAGTTCCAGCTGTTCTTTGGAGAATTTTTCTCTTAATTTCTGAAGAATAACATGCTCAGACTTCCAATCGACACCAATTTTTAATTTGATACAATGGAAACCTTTTTCCAGTTTCTCCTGAATCTGTTCTTCCATATATTCTGCATCTCCCATCCATATCAGCCCGTTGATGGTAATAGCAGATTTTTCTTCGGTAAATTCACTGGGAAAATAAAGACTGTCACCATATTTCAGATTCTGAATTGCCTGCTCATATCCAAACCAGATGGAAGGAAATTCTTTCAGTTCTTCTTTCAAAAAGTCGGTATCCTGATTGATATTTTCACAAAGCCATTTCAGTTTTTCTTCGTAATCGGGTCTGTCATCAAAACTCAATCCTCTGAAAATAGCGCATTCCCCTACTCCTTTTCTTCCATCTTCGGAAATAGCAAGAATAAAGGTTTCTTTATCAAGCAAAACGCCGCGAGATGTTCCACTCGGGCGTTTAAATTGTAATAAATATTGTAAGTATGTTGCTTCCATTTATTTCACGCTGTCGATACGCATAAATTCTTCAGCTTTTTCTACCATTTCAATACTTCCGCAGAAGAAAGGAATTCTTTGGTGAAGTTCTGTAGGTTCTATTTCAAGAATTCTTCTGAATCCATCAGTTGCTTTTGCTCCTGCCTGTTCTGCAAGGAAGGCCATTGGATTACATTCGTATAAAAGTCTTAATTTACCATTCGGAGCTTGTGAATAAGAAGGATAAATATAAATACCTCCTTTCAGCATATTTCTATGGAAGTCTGCTACCAAAGAACCGATATATCTTGAAGTATATGGACGGTCACCTTCTTCCATCTGACAGTATTTAAGATAATTCTTTACGCCCTGAGGAAATTTGATATAGTTTCCTTCGTTAATAGAATAGATTTTACCCGTTTTTGGGAAAGTCATATTAGGATGAGAAAGATAATAGGTTCCTAAAGATGGATCTAATGTAAATCCGTTTACTCCATTTCCTGTTGTATAAACAATCATGGTAGATGAACCGTAAATAACATATCCTGCAGCAATCTGGTTGATCCCTTTCTGTAAAAAGTCTTCCAACTGTACAGGTGTTCCAGGTTCTGTAACTCTTCTGTAGATTGAGAAAATAGTTCCTACGGAAACATTAACATCAATATTGGAAGATCCGTCCAAAGGATCAATTAATACAACATATTTACTCAAATGTCCGTTTTCACCACATTTAATATCAATAAAGTCATCATTTTCCTCAGAAGCAATACCACAAACAACCTCTCTTTGAGACAAAGCCGTAATAAAAATTTCGTTAGCAATCACATCTAGTTTCTGCTGCTCTTCTCCCTGAACGTTTTGGTTTCCTGCAGCACCTGTAATATCTACAATTCCGGCTTTATTTACTTCTCTGTTTACCACTTTCGAAGCCAATCTTATTGCACTTAGAAGACGAGAGAATTCACCTGTAGAATATTGAAAATCGTCCTGTTTATCAATAAGAAATTCTCCTAAAGTCTGTAATGGTTGATTTGACATATTTTTCTTTTTACGTTTTGCCCAAATTTCGGAAAATTTATTGCATTAAGAAAATTTAATTAAAAAAGAGATTAACTACTGTATTTCAACACAATACAGACCAAACACAACATAATACCTGGCCATTATTAAAAATTACATCTCCAGATTTGTTTGCTAAGACCCATAAAAAAAATAAATTATTTCATTATTTGTTGATTTTAAGGAAATCTTAATTCTATCTCTGCGCTAGGCTATTTCATATCTCGTTGTAAATTTATAATTTTGACGTCCGTAAAAAACTCATGTAATTTTTTATCTAACAATTTTATTTTTAACAATTTAATGAAAATTTTCAAGTTTGGTGGAGCATCGGTAAAAGATGCTGACAGTGTAAAAAACGTGTCCATGGTTCTAAAAAGCCAGGGATTTGCCAAATGTTTGCTGGTAATTTCAGCAATGGGCAAGACGACAAATGAGTTGGAAAAAGTTGTAGAACTTTATTTCAAAAAAGATAACTATCAAACTGAGATTGAAAAGATAAAACGAAAACACATGGAGATTGCGGAAGGACTTTTTCCTGAAAATCATGCGGTTTTTGCTGAAATCAATCTCTTTTTTGATGATATTGATTCTTTTTTAAGAAGAAATAAATCTCCTAACTACAACTTCGTATACGATCAGGTGGTAAGTTGCGGAGAAATGATCTCCACTAAAATCGTGAGTGAGTATCTGAATGAAATTCAATTTACGAATCAGTGGCTGGATGCCAGAGATTATGTAAAAACGGATAATTCTTACAGAGAAGGTACGGTAGACTGGACAAGAACGGAAGAGTTTATTTCCCATCTTAATCCTGAAATCTGCTATGTAACTCAGGGATTCATCGGTTCTGACGACAATAATTTTACGGTGACGTTAGGAAGAGAGGGGTCTGACTATTCTGCTGCTATTTTTGCGTATTGCTTAAATGCTGAAGCAATGACGATCTGGAAAGATGTACCTGGAGTAATGACCGGAGATCCGAGAAAGTTCAATGATGTAAATCTTCTTTCCAACATTTCTTACGAAGAAGCAATTGAGATGGCTTACTATGGAGCAAGTGTTATTCACCCAAAAACATTACAGCCACTACAGCAAAAAAATATTCCTTTTTATGTAAAATCTTTCGTAGATCCTACCAAAGAAGGAACAAAAGTAGGTGCTTCTGACAAAAACCAACAGGAAGAATCTTACATTCTGAAAGAAAACCAGGATCTTTTGAAAATCTCAACCAGAGACTTCTCTTTCATTGCAGAAGATCATATGAGCCTGATTTTTGGATATTTGTCCAAGTATAAAATTAAAGTTTCCCTAATGCAGAATTCTGCAATCTCTCTGGCACTGTGCCTAGAGGATAAATTTAATCATATTGATGAGCTCAACGAAGAGCTTCAAAAAATTTTTAAAACCGAAGCAATTAAAAATGTATCTTTATTCACAGTAAGAAATGCGAAGAAGGATCACATTGATAAATTTTACCATGAAAAAAATGTATTATTGGAACAAATCTCCAAGAATACTCTTCAAATGGTAACACAATAATATTAATTGCGACTAAACACACATGAGTTTAATTTCGAAAAACGATCTGATCAAAGCTTCCGGCTTAAGTAAACTTGGGTTCCTCAAGAACCCGGTAGCATCTGCTGTGATGAGCATTGCTAAAATAAACGAAGTAAATAAATTATACGATAAATTAAAAGACAAGGAAGGCAAAGACTTTTTCGACTCATTTGTGAGAGAAAGAAACCTAAGCTATGTAGCTTTTGAAGAGGATCTGGCAAAGATTCCGAAAACGGGACCATTTGTTTTGGTTTCCAATCACCCGCTGGGTGCTATTGACGGAATTCTGATGTGCAAGGTCTTATCAGAGGTTCGTCCGGATTTCAAGGTAATGGGCAATTTCCTTTTGGAGAAGATCAAACCTATGGAGCCGTATGTAATCGCTGTAAATCCTTTTGAAAACAGAAAAGAAGCTTACAGCAGCTCTTCGGGAATGCGTGAAACCCTCAAGCATTTGCAAAACGGAGGCTGTGTAGGTATTTTTCCGGCAGGAGAAGTTTCCAACAAGAACAATCCTTACGGAGAAATTTTAGATAAGGAATGGGAAAAAACGGCACTTAAGCTGATCAGAATGGCTAAAGTTCCGGTAGTTCCTATGTATTTCCATGCTAAGAACAGCAGACTTTTTTATCAGGTGGCTAAACTTCACCCGAATTTACAAACTCTGATGCTTCCTGCAGAAATGATGAATGACAGGGAAAAACCTATCAGAATCAGAATCGGACGTCCTATTACTGTAAAGGCAATGGACGAAATGGAAACGATTGAGGAATTGGGAGAGTTTCTGAAACGTAAGGTCTATATGATGAAATCTTACTATGAAAAGAGAAAATCTCTTGCCCAAAGTATTAATCTTCAGAATTTATCAGTAAAGTTTCCTTTATTGAAGGAAGAAAATATTGTTCAGAATATCATTGATGAAACCCCTCTGGAAGACATTATTAAAGATGTTGATAAATTGAGAGGAACTGATAAAATGCTTTTCAGTAACGGAAATTACGAAATCTACTTTACGACTTACGAGGAAATCCCTTCTATTATGAGGGAAATCGGACGTCAGAGAGAACTTACCTTCCGTGCTGTAGGGGAAGGAAGCAATCTTCCATTTGACCTTGATGAGTATGATAAACATTACCATCACCTGTTCCTTTGGGACAATGGTGAGAAAAAGCTGGCTGGTGCTTACAGAATGGCATTGGGTAGAGAGGTAATGAAGAAATATGGCATCAAAGGCTTCTATACCAGCTCTTTATTTGAGTTTGAACAGGACATTCATCCTTTCTTCAAAAAGGTGATTGAAATGGGCCGTGCTTACATCTGTCAGGAATATCAGCAGAAACCACTCCCACTCTTCCTTTTATGGAGAGGAATTGTGCATGTATGTCTGAGAAATCCTGATCATAAATTCCTTATGGGTGGGGTGAGTATCTCGAATAAGTTCTCTGAATTCTCAAAATCATTGATGATTGAGTTCATGCGTTCTAATTATTTTGATTCTGCAGTAGCTCAGTATATCACTCCAAGGAATGAATATAAAGTAAAGCTTCGTGACAGAGATAAAAACATTTTCTTTGAGGAAATGGAATCTGACCTTAATAAACTGGACAAGATTATTGATGATCTTGAACCAGAATTGAGACTTCCTGTTCTGATCAAAAAATACATCAAACAAAATGCTAAAGTAATTGCTTTCAACGTTGACCCTAACTTCAATGATGCAATTGACGGATTGATGTATATCCGAATCAGTGATCTTCCGGAAAACACGATTAAACCGGTATTGGAAGAGATGAGCGAGCAGATCAGAAAGGAGCAGGAAAATAATCCGGCTGATAATCAGTAAGTTTTTAACTTTATTCAAAAAAAGTACGATGAATACTTGCTTTGTATACTAAAACTTACTACTTTTGCATCACTTTAAAACAACGAAGTAAGTCAAACAAAAATATAATGGTTTCTTAGCTCAGTTGGTAGAGCAATGGATTGAAAATCCATGTGTCCCTGGTTCGATTCCTGGAGAAACCACTTTAAAACCTCTAATTCAGTTTAGAGGTTTTTTTGTTTTCTATATTGACCTTAAACCTATCCTTTTCCGGAAAAATTAAGACATCATATCTTTCTATCTATGTATTTATTCAAAAATAATTAATCAAATCAATGGGAATTATTTTTTCATTTGACAGGTAAAACTTAATTTAGTGAGCCAAACTTAATTACAAATACAATTATGGAAGTAAAATTATTAGCCAATACCTTTTGGGGTATTGCTGCTCTGTTCATTTTTCAATCATGTGCAGAAAACACTATGGCAACAGAGGATACAGTTGCAACTCAAAAAAACACCTCTGCATTAAGGAATGCCACCCCCTTCAGTGTACCAATTGCCGGAAATTCGTTTTTTACCGTAAAGCCATCTGGAGCCAGCGAAGTCATCACCTCCACTAATTTAGGTAACTGGACCAACTCCAATACTGTGATCAGCACTTATTTCAGGGTGAGCAATACCGGAACTTTAAACATTGGATTAAAGGCTTCTGTCCCTTCGGGCACAAGTATTGTAAAAGTAACAGTAGGCAACACCTCCCAAAATGTTACTTTAACCGGATCTACTTCTAAGAATTATACTGTAGGAGATTTTACGATTTCTTCTCCGGGTTATGTAAAAGTTGACCTTCAGGGAGTCTCTAAAACCGGAGGATATTTTGCGGATGTTACAGATGTTACTTTCAGTGGAACTGCTTCTGCAGGAACTAATATCTACAGTAATGACCCTTCATATTACTATTGGGCACGTAGAGGACCTTCCTGCCACCTTAATTATACAATTCCAACCACCAGTAATGTTAGCTACTATTACAACGAAGTAACAGTCCCTGTGGGGGAAGATAAAATTGGCTCTTATTTTATGGCCAATGGCTTTAGTGCGGGCTATTTTGGAATGCAGGTTAATTCTGCTACAGAAAGAAGAATTTTATTCTCAGTATGGAGCCCATTTGAAACCGATGATCCCAATAATATTCCTCCTGATCACAAAATCATTCTGAACAGAGCCGGAACCGGAGTAACAATCGGAGAATTCGGCAATGAAGGCTCGGGCGGACAAAGCTATTACAAATACAACTGGAGCGCAGGACAAACCTATAAATTTTTATTAAAAGGTGAACCCGATGGAACCGGAAAAACAGATTTTACAGCCTGGTTTTTATCTCCGGATTCTACGACATGGAAACTGATAGCCAGCTGGAAACGACCTCAAACCAGTACTTATCTTAAAAGCTTCTATAGTTTCGTTGAAAATTTCAATCCTGAAAACGGATATCAGGGCAGAAAAGCAGAATTCAAAAATCAATGGGTAAGAACTTCAGATGGGAACTGGGCAGCCATTTCCGGTGCAAAGTTTAGTGTAGATAACACTTATAATGCCCAACAAAGAATAGATGCAATAGGCGGAACAAATGGTAATGCCTTCTTTTTACAAAATGGAGGATTCTTTAATACAATTGTTGCACCCGGCACACAGTTTTCTGTTACTGCACCTACCCAGGCTCCGAATATTAATTTTTCTACACTTCCTTAAAATGATCACTTAAAAATAACAAGCCAGCTACTTTAAATAATAGCTGGCTTTTTTATCTTGTCTTTTTGAAGATCTATTTGAATTTTCATCAATTAATCCGGAGCACCTACACTATCAAACCCTTCAGCATAGCTTATCACTTCTTTTAAATTAGGTAAACCATAATAATTATTTCTTTGCATGTCTTCTTTTAAATGAGGCCATTTAATTTTACTCCTTGAATTATCTTCAAAATATGCTCCTAAAATATTCCATCTAGGATCCCAACCATCCTGATGTCTATGATTTTTTTTGAACAGGAAATCATAAGTATTTGCAAGATAAGCTACCATTTTAATTTTTTCATTCTCTGAATAATTATTGTACTCATCTGTTTCTAATAATTTTGACCCGAACTCCATTAACCCATATAAATCTTTTGGATTTGAGCTTTTTTGATAAGCATCAGTCAAACTCTGTAATATTCCCTCCCGTACTTCTAATTCATTATTACAATTTTTAGCAAATATAAGTTCACCTATTTTATATTGATCTTTAGATTGAATATATTCATTAATAAGCATTTCATTAAATTTAGGTTCTTTATCAAAACCAAAGGTTTTAACCAGCATTTTAACAAATAATTTATCACGCTCTAACAACCAGCCTGCATAAGATTTATTATCATTAAATAAATACTTGTTTCTAGCTATAATTGTTTGAATATTTTGCTTTCTGATATTTTTCAAGTCAGCCATATCTTTCCAGTAATATATCTTAACATCTGTTGCATGATTATTACTTTCAGCTTCTTTTTCATATTGGGATAATTCAGCATTCCCGGTATAATCCAGTATTTCAGGAATGCTGTATAAATCTGAAATGAAAAGTCCATTCTTAAAAACATAAGTACTGTATGGATTCACATCGATACTGTTTGAATTTTTATACAGCTTCAAGTCTTTTGAACATTTGTCTTCGAAATTGACATGCAAATACTTTGATTCCGATTTTGGATCAATTACCCTTTTGAAAATCGTGTTAATTTTATTAATAAACTCTTCTGTACCTGGTTTCTTATATCCATTATCATCTAGTTGTTTTGCTATAATAGATTCAGTAGCTTCTAAATCTTTTAATGTAAATTTATAGGTCGGATAATCTGTTTCACTTTTCTCTCCACTTGCTCCGGCTAATAACTGTGATTTAAGAACAGGCAGAAAAGAGTTTTTCATACCCAATGATATATTTTGTGAATACAATTCATTCAATACTAAAATAGCCAGAGAAATTATAACCTTCTTTATCATTGTTGTGTTTTTAAAATAAAAGCACAGTTAGATTTAACTGTGCTTGATATATTATTTTTTAGGATGTTGCTTTCGCCATTCTGTAACATTCATAGGTTGATTATCCGGTCCACATGTTCCATTGTATTCACATTCTTCAACAAAATATTCATCATAGTCTGCATTATCCCACCATTCTTTAAATTTTGGTAGGTTAAAATAATTATTTTTCTGTAAAATATTTACCTCGTCCTGATCTAAAAAGAATCGTAACCTTCCCATCATTTTAGAATTATCTCCATATCCTGAAACATACCTTTTGTCATACTTATATTGTTCAGAAAAATAAACAATATTTGCGAGTATTTTCACCTTATCTTCTTTTGAAACACTTGCTTCTTTGTTATTAAAATCAGCAAAATATTCAAGATAATTTTTTATATTATCCAAGATAAATCTATTTTCATTTGACATATCGTTTGTTATATCTGGAGTATAAATCTTTTGTAAAATTTTAAAAGTACTAGCATGTATTTTTACTGTTTCATCACATTGCTTTACCCAAAACAATTTCCCATAATCAGACGGGTCTTTTTTATCAAATTTTGTTCTTTCAATAACCCACTTCAATAAATCAATATCCTGAGTGTAGCCAAAAGTTTTTACTAAAGCCTCCATAAAATAGGAATCATTAAGGGTAAGCCATTTGTATTGAGCCTTATTATCATTAAACAAATAGAGGTTACGTGCAACTAATGTTTGTATATTCTTCTTTCTCTGCTCCTTCAGATTGGACATATCTTTCCATAAATATTTCTTAACTTCATTTCCGTTGGCATCTTTATAGTTTTTTGAAGCCGAATTTTCTTCCTGAGCTGCTTCACTATATGTTTTTTGATAATCAATAATCAAGGGAAGTGGATAAAGATCAGTAATGAAGTTCTGATTTTTAACTACAAATACCCCATTATTCTCTGCATTATTTGGAAAAAAATTCAACTCCTTATCACACTTATCAACTAAATTGATATACAGAAATTTACTGGTTGAGTTTTTATCAATAATCCGGTTAAAAATCTGTTTTATTTTATTACTAAATTCTTCATTGCTGATAGCTTTATAACCATTATCTAAAAGTAATTGATTCAATATTGGAGTTGCTACTTCCAAATCTTTATCGGAATACTGGTATGGATTATCAAAAGAAGGTTTTCCATATTCTAACTGTTTTTTTAGCATAGTATTAACATCTTGATTAAATTGCAGACCTGCTGAACTTTCTGTAATAGTTGTCACATTCTTATTATTTTCAGCCTTTTTATCCTGACATGATACTAAAGCAGAAGAAATAAAAAGCAGGCTCATTAAAATTCTATGTTTCATTTTCTTTTTATATTTTAAAGTTCAGATCCTTTTGCACCAGGATTTCCTTTATATTCCGGTAAATTATAATCTGCGTCTGTAATTTCGTAATTTGTAGGGACTACATAGGCATAATAATCAGAAATCTCATAAGCTACACAATACAATTTCTGCGATTGATTACCTCCTAAAATAACGACTTTATTTCCTTTTTTTCCAGCAACAAAACCTACATGCCCTCCTCCGGTTCTTGTTTTCACAGCAATTGCTCCGTAAACAGGTTTTTTCAGGTCTTTTCCTTCTGCCCATGTTGCCCATTTTAATGCTCTCACAGCATCATATCCTTTATCAGTAGTAACTCCTTCGTAACCGTAATGTTTCATAATCCAGTTGACAAAAGCCGCACACCATGCAATAGTTGTTTCATTTTCTGTACCATTTTTCATTGCATTTTCATAAGGAGTTCCATCAAAAAACTTCTGAATTTCTTTATTGGTTCCGTTTTCTACTAGATTCCTTGCTTCTTCTTTCCAAACCAGTTCCATCCATGGCGCTCTTCCTTCAAGATTTGGCATTGCCACTACTTCTCCATCGCAGACTTTTTTATCGTATTTAAACCATGTTTTAAGATTGGAAAGACCTTGTTTTCTATGTTCCCATCCATTAGGATTTACTTCTAATTTATGACTCAAGGTATAGCCGTTTAATACTTTACAAATTAAAAAATAATAACGTTCTTCCTCATCCTCCATTAATAATGCAGTTTCATTTAATGTTTTCCCAAGCGCTTTACTAAAATATTCCCTTTTAAACTTCATTGCATCCTTTTCTGCTTGCGAATAGTCTTTATTAGGATTTTCCTTCCAATTTGGTATTTTTTTATAAACTGACCAAAACCAACCACCACTGTCTACCGCTAAATAAAGCTTAGTAGCCACCAATTCAGGATATGTAACAATATCTTCAGGAACTTTTTCATCATAATCTTTATATGCAACAGGATCACTCCCATCCCCAGTAAGCTGCTGTATTCCACGACCTTTATATTTGTAGCCACTAGAGGCATGAGAACTTGATTCTTCTCCTGCTGTTCTAAAAAAACTGGTTTCAGAATAAACATTTGCTAAAAATGCTATTTTTTGAATGCATTTATTAATATCATATTTTCTAAACATAGCATTCAACTCCATTGTTAAATCTGCAAAACTTTCACGATCCATGTCTGTAGATTCCCATATTTCTTCTTTACCACGCATATGTTTTACCAAACTTTTGATTTCACTTTCAGTAAAATCACGATTACAATAACATGTTTTCTGTTTTCTCACTTCCGCCATTTCCACCACAATAGGCATCACATCATTCTCAATAGCCTCCGGTGTCTCTTTCTGAGATACTTTGAGACAACCACTCTCGTAGAAAATAAATTGCTTACGCAACTCCAACATCTCTTGCTGAGTAAATGCTGTTCCATCTTTCTTCTTCGCATGAATTCCCAGTTTCTCCATATCCTCTGTTCTTACCAGATCGGCAGGAAGTGTACTATTGATGGTTAACTGGCTTTTTTCTATTTTCCAGACTTTCTTTTTGGGATCGGCAGGATCCTGAACCTGGCGGGAAACCTGTGCAATATAGTAATCAAAGTTTTTCGGTGGATTTTTCCATTCTTCTTTTGCTGTAAAGGAAACTTCCAGAAGACCGTCTTTACCAGTTTTTTCCTCGTTATAACTTTGTTTGCTTTCGTGGGTATAGGTGATATGATCTTTTTCGTTTAAGCCTTCTTTGGGAATCTCCTTCAAAACATCAATCTTCAGAACTTCTTCAGTCATATTAACGGTATGCACCCAAAGTTTGTGGGTTTTTCCATAGAAAGTCTGCATACGCTGAATATCTTTACCATCTTCGGTAGAAAACATAATGGAAACGATTTTCTGCTCGGAAGTGATGACCAGTTCTTCATTGGAATCTAAAACTTCCAGATAAGTTGTAGCACTGTCTACCACCACAGGTTTCGTTCCCTGAATGGTAATGTTACCCGGAAGCACAATATCTCCAGATGAGCTTGCCTGAAGCTCCACCGTAAATACGATTCGGTAAGACGGATTGGGATTTTCCGTTGTTTTTGGTATAGCCGCCAGCAATTTTTTCTTGTAATCGTCATTGGTGGTAATCAGGAAAGAAGCTTTACCTTCATTATTCAACGTGACTGTTTTCTCTTCCAGCATGTATTTGTCTTTCTCCTTATAGAAATCATCGCCCTCACCTTTTACCCAGATTTTTACTTTTAAAGCCTGGTTTTGCAGTCCATCAATTTCAATAAATCCATAGGTTTCTTCTCCAAATCCGGTTTCCGTACGTTTCACACCGGTTCCATAAGCCCACAGCGCTCTTTTTACAGCAGGTTCAGAAACTTTTACTTTTGCTTCTATTTTCTTTCCATCCGTATAATCTCCTGTTAAATAAGCAGAAAGAGTATATTCTCCTAGATCATTAAAGGTAATGGTTCCGTCTCCGTTATTGATTACTTTATCGGGAACTTCTATTTTTATGGCTTCATTGCCAGCCAGCGTAGCAATTCTTGCCGTTGCTGTATATTTTATTTTTGTTCCTTTCGGAATATTGGCAGCCGGAAGGGTGAATTTATCTATGACATTTTGAATCACCTCAAAATTAAAACAGTCTGATCCGGAAAAGCCAGGTTGCTTTCCTGCTCCCAAAGGATTAGCGTAGGCTTCAAGTATATATTTCCCAAAATACTGGTTACTGGCCAGTTTTGCATCATTATACAGAAGTTCGGCCACCTTTTTATTGATTGTGCCTGTTCTGAAGGAAGGAGAGTTTTCAAATAAAGCCACTCTTCCTATACCTTCTTTTTTAAGATACCAATATACAGAAGTCCCTGAAGGCATGTAATTGACATTAAATTTCGAAGCCTGCACTTTGATCGTATCACTGAATCTCACCAAGCCAGGTTCTCCTTTAACACCCATGACTCCCAGGTTGTTTTCGATTTTAATTTCTACAGATTGCGGTTTGGGATCTGTAGGATTTGTAAAGGCCTCTATGGTATATTTTCCTGCATTTTTAAAAGTGAGAATAACACGATCGCCTGCACCCGCAACGGAAACAAGGTGTGATGAAGAAGCTCCGGACGAACTGTTGTACAATACTGCAGTTCCTTGTTTTACAGTCCAATGAACAGTATTTACAGGCATAAAGAATCCTCTGTTCAATATTTTCGCCTGGTCTGTTGTACTGTTGAGTTTACGTTCAATGGATAGTGGCAAAGGAATATTAATCAGTGTTGAGGATCCGGGGCTAACAATTTTCTTTACAAAATCCTGTATAACTTCTACATTGAGAGAGCATTTAGCATCACCTGCTTTTTTACCATAAGCTTCCAGCCTGTACTTCCCTTCTGTAAGTCCATCGAATATTTTACTCATGGATTGGCTGAAATTGCTTCCCAATCCAATAAATGTTTTTATTTTATCTTTTGTTCCTTCCCCTTTGAAGAGTGCCCAGATAATCTTTTTCTCATCGCCTTTGAACAGAGCTTTCAGATCCAGATTATCACCACCAAAAGGATTCATAATAGGAAGAAGCGGGCCATTCATTCCTTTGATATAATAGTAAGTACCATTAAGTTTATCAGTTGGTATCGGCCTTATCATTGAAATGGATGACACTGCTATACTCGCCTCGGAAGCAGAAGATGAAGGCCATTGCGGGGAAGTATTGGCAACAGAAAATTCATCGGCTTCTTTGACATCGATCTGTGAAACATTGTTGGCCTGCCCGGTGGTTGCAAAAGCAATTGTTCCAGGAACACCGTATCCCGGACAGTTTCCTGTAGAAGCATCCAACAGGATTTTCATGCTCTTGTTGAATTCTACATTTTCGTAATAGTCTTTATATTTGATATTGCACTTGCCTTTGCATGGATAGGTTTTTCCATCCGAACCTTTGCAGTTTCCGAATCCGTTTCCTCCTCCGAAACTGTCTGCTTTATCATCAAGATAGGTTGCTACAGGCTTATTCTGTGCAAAATATTTGTTTTTGCCCAGCTTTTTTTTCTGGCTTTTGACTTCCATCGGAACGGCCGTCCCATTGGAATTGTTGGTTACAGAACTGCTGCAGTACGCAGTGGCTCCTTCTATAATGATGTATCCTTTATCCGCCATGTCATTTGTTCATAAAGTTTAAGTCATTGTGATCGTTTCCCGGTATACTGTTTTTTCTCCATCTGACAATATAAAGTCAGCTTTCTTTTTGGAATACTGTTTTTTGTGAGAATTGTATTCCATTTCTATATGCAATCTTACGTGATACTCTCCCGTCTGATACAGGTATTTTGTATCTAATTCTTTTTTTATTGTTTCCGGAGTTTTAATTTCAGAAGTAAAGAAAGCTTCAAAGCCATATTCTCTCTGTTCTGCAATAATAATTCCGCGGCATTCTACATCTCCGATTCCTTTGATATTCCAAACAATGGATTCTTCATTTTTCCCTCCGTTGTCTACATAGTAAGGAGCAAATAAAAGAAGATTCCAAAAGGGTTCTTTGAGCTTATTTTTATAAAAACCGACTTCATCTTCAAGCACTGATAAGTATTGATTTTTGAAAATCTCTACATTTTGATACTTTTCCTGAAGGTCTGATGTTTTGAGTTTCCAGTTCTCTATATTTTTCTGATGATCTGCAGCACCCAGAAAGTTTCCTTTTTCATCTACTTTTATTTCCAAAGGATAAGAGCTTTTTTCCAGGACATGTAGGATTTCCATGAATTTATTTTCGGATGGAAAAGAGGAATCTTCTACTTTTTCTATCAGCCAGCTTTTGGTGAGATCTTCATTTACCTTTTCCTGAAGAGTAATGTTAAAAGATGAATAAAATCCTTTTGTTTCCCCAAACTGTATTTCAAGCGCATTTTCCACCTGATAATGATGGATTCCTGATGTATATTTCTGAAAAGGCTTTACTCTTGTTTCTACCATATGGGATTATTATTTAGAAAAAATAAACAGCACTATTTATCACAGTTTTTGTTTGCCACCGTCTCTTCCGGCAGATTGTAGAGGTATATTTTCTCTATTGTTCCTTTTCCACATTTGCTTACCAGATAATTGGCTATAAAATCCTGCTGATAATGTGATATTTCTTCTCCTAACAGCTCTCCGGCACTTTCTTTATTGGTGATAAAATATGAAGTATTATCCGTTTTTCTGTAAAAAACAAAGTTGAGTGAGGAGGTTTCCGGTTTTGTAAGAACCTTATTGTTTTTCAATCTGTTTTCTACATACTTTATAATTTCTTTTTTCAGAACACTTTCAGTGGGTTCCGGATTGTCTATAAGTATATAGTATGAAACCTTGACCGCATTTTTATAATAAGCATTCGTAAAAGTCATATGCTCAAGAGGAATAAAGTCAATATGTTTCTTGTCACAGCTCAAGGCTATTAAAAGAAAGCATGCAACAGTAATCATTTTTATAGATTGTAAGTACTTCATTTTTTTTGTAATCCCTATTAGGTTTAATCGTTATTCATTTAATATTCTCCCGGCCTTCTTCTGCCCATGTTACGAAGATGATCTTCTCTTTCTTTCTCTGCTCTTCTTTTACTTTGGCGTTCTGCTTTACCGATGTTGATACTTTCCTTAAAAGTTTTTTCAAATTCAACTTTTGTGATAAAAGGTTGATATCCTCTGATATGCTGCAAAATAAACCAATACCTGAAGCCGAGCAGATAATAATATTTCTTTTCAATATCCGGCATATCCAATCCGAAATGATCATATAAAACGACTTTATAGGTTGCATCATAAGTCCCATTTCCGGATTTATTAAATTTTGTCAGCTTCACCTCGTAGGCCCAGGTATCATTCATACAGATCGTGAGTCCTCCCATAAAAGTGTCTTTCATCGTTGAAAACTGCGGATGTCCCCATCCTCTTCGTCCAAACTTTCCAACCTCATCATCTGTAAAGTGTATTTCATCATCTTCAATGGATGCAATACTTCCATGATTTTTCTTAATCCTGTCTGCAATTTCATCCTCCATACTTAAACAGAATCTTTGATTTGATGGATGGGCCAGTACATGTTTTGTAAGGATAGGATTGGTATATTCCCCTCCTTCACTTCGTTTAAACTTTTCAATCATATCAAAAGCAACCGTTTCCAGCTCGCCAACTGAAAAAAGTGTTCCTACCATACGCTTGAAGCCGGTCCATAATTCTTCATCTGTTTTGTCTCTTATTTCTGACTTGATCCAAATTCCTTTACTTTCAACATCCTGCAAAGTGTACCGGGAAGGATACTGATTGGAAACTCCCAGCCCATAGCACATATCATCGGCCATGTTAACTCCTTTTCTGTCTTTTCCTTTAATTTTAAATCTGTCAATATAAAGAGGTAATGGATTGGTGATTTTCACCTCAACACTCACCTTGTCAATTGGAGTTTTAAAATAAGCATACACACGCATATCATAGCATGGAAGCTTCACCTGGATAGTCGAAGTATCTCCTGTGATGGAAGAATAATCAAAAAAGAAGGGAATAGATATTCCATTGATCTTTTCCTGCCATTGCAGTTTTTTATACTCACTCTTCGTTGCAGATCTGTTAAAAGTTGCTTTGAACCAGTATTTTTCTCCTTCTTTAGGTTTTGCTATTTTTCCTCCATGGTCATCTAAAGGGCCTTCTACTTTTATTACCAGTAATGTATTGTCTTTTTTCGCCTGGTATTCATCAAATTTCTTCCCTCCTTTTTTCCCATAAAAGGTGTTTTCCTGAGGAGATTTAAAATCCAGGGTTCCTTTGGAAGCATCTTTCATAATATGCTCCGCTTCCTTGTAAGATCTACCAAAGACATTTCGTACGATATTTCCGCCTTCGCCTGCCATATTACTGCATTTTTACCTGTTTACCACTATTGATAAGCACTTCCTTGGCACTTTCCACATTAATCGCATCTTTTGTGCTGATGTAAGAACCCGCTTCCATATTTTCCGTAATGTTTTTGGCTGTAGATTTTCTACCTGCTTCTGCCGTTTCAATAATATTGCTTGCTGTCAGATTATAATCATCATTAGCCGTTTCAGTGATGTCTTCTCCAGCCATAATATTTATATTCCTCTGGGCAGAAGCAATAATGTTTTTTCCGGCATTGATCAGCACATTTTCTCCGGCTGTGAAGGTGATATTTTTGGGAGCATTCACCACAATATTACCTTTTCCGTCCATGAGATAAGTATTTCCACTAGGATCTTCAATGAAAATACTTCCTTCCTGATCGTTAAAAATCACTTTATTACCGCTTCTTGTCTGAATAGATTTAAGATGGTTATTAATACTTCCTCCCAATGCAACCTGTCCGTGGAACATTCCTCCCATAGCAAATGGAAAATCGGGATGATGGTATTCAAAACCGACCATTACCTGATCTCCTACTTCCGGCACAGCTACAAAACCTCTGTTTTGAGTAATCATATCTGTACCTCCAGCATCTGGGCTCATCATTCTGATAAAATGGGTGGTATCCGGATTTTTCTGCCAGTCGAATCTTACCTGTATTCTTCCCTGGTTAAGTGGATCTGTATTGGAAATAACAGTGGCAACCTGTGGCTCGGCCTTGGGTTGTATAAAATCCGGTTTTGGCATAAAGCCTGTTCCTTCAGCAATCGCTTCAAAACTACCATTATAATATCCTCTGGCGTTGACTTCATGAGTCACCTCCGTAATAGTAAGTTTTGTAAAATAGGATGTCTGACTGGTGTCTGGCTTTCGCATTTCCATATCAGCAAGGCAACCTGGATACAGAAAAGGAACCGTAGTATTTCCTGCCACTGTAAAAACTTCCACAGCAGCACTTCCGGCAGCACTTTTCTGAGAATCGCTTACATCCACAAACATATTGGCATTAATAGGTACGGGCGACAGAGAAGGTGTTTTAAAGATACTGTTATTCAGTTCATAAGCTTTTGAAGGTATTTCTCCCAGATGCCTGATATTATTTTCTGAGCCCTCCATTTTAGTATGACTACTGCTGTTATATCCAAAAAACTGAGGATTGGTATGAACAGCATTCAGTTCTACCTGAACATCTGTAGCATTGCTTCCATAGACAAGCTTGATCGGTTTTTCAGAAGGCGGAAGTTTTCCGAAATGAAGGACTTCACCATCATAGTAAAACTGTTCTCCGTAAGCTTCTGCAGTTCTTGCAAGATAGTTATAATGGGTCTCGTTATATTGTGAGCTATAATTGATATAGCTTTTATTCTGTGTATCAACTCTGAAATCAAATTTCTCTGATCCCAAGGCTTCTTTAAGTATTTTGTTGGCAATAATTCCTGTATTAACGGCCTGATCACCTCCAAAACTTTGAGTATGGGGAGCAGCATCCATCAAAATGGTAGGACTCTGACCTCTCAGTACAATATTTCCCAGACTCATTTTTTCCTGGCTGAATGCGGCTTTCGTGATTACTCCTACAAAAGTTCTTTCCGGACTTTCACTTTCATAATCTTTATATTTGAAAACAATAGTAATTCTTTTTCCCAAAAACTGACGGGCTTGTTCCAGTGTGTGGTTTTGAGCTTCCCCAAGAGAATCATGGGCGAGAATAAGTTCAAAATTGTGATGGCGTCTTGCACTTTGCTGTAGGCGGAAATGCTTGAAGTGTTTGATTATTTTGCCTTCAATCACAATATCCAGTTTTACCACACGGTTGATTCCGGGAATATGATTCTCAGAAATCTTATCGGAATTCGAGGCATTTTTATTCATAGTGATTAGGTGTTTTTTCAGAACTTTATTTGGAATAAACAGTCGTTCTATAAGGTTAAAAAAGGCAGAACAGACTCCCTTGAAACGGATGTACTATTCTGCCTGATATTTAAATTCTGAATATGCTTAAGAAGGCCATGCTCCGAAGTAAGAAGAATTCCCCAGATCTATCTGTTCTGCACTTACCACAAAACTGATATACATACTGTTGTCATCCACAGCGTCGAAATCTACTTCATGCTGGATTACATAACCATTGTTCCATTTCAATGTTGTTAGCGTTCCTTCTTCGTGAGATTTGTTGAAAGTAATCTCTCCTACAGTAGGCTTATACTTTCCGTTCAGTAAACTTTCCAGGATGTCTGATTTATCAGTAGCTTCCACTGTAATTTTGATAAGCGCGTTGGAAGGATCTGATGCTACACGTCCTGATACGTCTGTAGCTCTTGATACGCTATAGTTAAGTTTTAATAGCTTTTGTCCTTCTCCGTTGTTGAATTTTAAAATTCCTCTTGAATTTCTTTCTGCCATGATTGTAAATTTTAATGGTTAATGTATTGTGATTGTTTGTTTTCTATATCACCAAATATAGATGTATTTATAAAAAGCAAATAGCGTTTATTATTAAATTTAAAAAAGTGTAGTAATAGTACGACTAACACTTGTTAGGTAAATTATGTGTTATAAATCAAGTGTTTGCTGTTTTTCATAACTAAAAATCGGATTATTTTATGGTCTGTTTAAAATTGTTTGAAGAAGCAACAATTTAACTCCAAAAGTAGTCCTGCAGAAAAATCTTCTGCTCCATCCTGTGTAAGTACAACATTTTTTGAAAAAAACTCCAGATATCAGGGCTGAAAATCTTTTAATAAGGTACTTTGAAAATTATATTCAAAAAAAACAGAAAAAAAATAAATATACCAAAACACTGATGAACAATAGATTAAAACTACGATCCAGCTATACCAGCATATTTATTCAAAAAAATCAAACGAAAAACTTGCGCGGTATTATAAAATGTTATACTTTTGCATCACTTTAAAACAACGAAGTAATAAACGAAAACATAAATGGTTTCTTAGCTCAGTTGGTAGAGCAATGGATTGAAAATCCATGTGTCCCTGGTTCGATTCCTGGAGAAACCACTTCAAAACCTCTAATTTATTTTAGAGGTTTTTTTGTTTTTTATATAAAGCTTCTTTTCAGCATTCTCTAAAGTTAAGCCACATCAAAAAACTTCATCACATGCTAAATCTAATTGGATATTGAGAATTTGTATATAGTTGAGTGTTTATATACATTTTTAGGGGTGAGTATGGGTGATGGAAAATGAGACTGATTAATCGCGTCGGGAAAATTTTGCGTTTCTAAACAAAAAGCTTCTCTTTCCTGGTAGATGTGATCTTCTTTTCCTTTTACATTTTTTATCCAATTGGCAGTATATAACTGCAAACCCGGCATAGTGGTAAATACTTCCATTTTTCTACCGGACTGCGGCTCTATAACAGTAGCTACTAAATCTAAATGATGCATACGGTGTCTTAAAACAAAATTATGATCATATCCATTTCCAATCGTAAGTTGCCCATGATCCGTATCAATTCTGTCTCCAATACCTGTTAAAGAGGTAAAATCAAACGGAGTATTTTTTACTGTTAAAATCTCACCTGTAGGTTCAAGGTTTTCTGTAAGAGGAGTGTAAAAATCAGCCTCAATCTGCAATTGATGGTTATTTATTGTTCCACTACCTTCTCCCGCTAAATTAAAATAAGAATGGTTTACCAGATTGAGTATGGTTTCCTGGTCTGTTGTCCCTGAATAATCTAACCTTAATTCATTATTTTCATTAAGGGAATAAGTTACCGTTACAGATACTGTACCAGGGTAGCCCTCTTCGCCATCAGGAGAAGTATATTGAAAAGTCACTTTCGAGGCAGAAGACTCTTTAACATCCCATACTTTTTTATCAAAACCCATCAGACCACCATGCAAATGATTATCTTCATTATTAACTGTTAATGAGTATTCTTTTCTGTTTAATGTGAATCTTCCTTTCCTGATACGATTAGCGCACCTCCCACAAATGGCACCTTGATAAAATTCATTATTATCTATGTATTCTTGTGCTGTTTCATATCCCTGTACCACATCTGTCAGTTTTCCGTCTTTAGCTTTAACATTAATACTCACTATAATTGCCCCATAATTAGTTACCTGTACAATCATTCCATTTTGATTGTTAAGAGTAAATAACCGGACTTTATGATTGTTGTGAACTGTATTAAAAGCCACTTCATTGATGACACCCATTTTTTAAAAGTCTAATTTAACAACTCCTTTTTGTCTGATGAATAAAGGATGACAAGAACCCGCTCCAAATAAATGATTTAAAGTTGTGGTATATTTTTCAAGTAAATTTTCAGGGACAAAGGCCTGTATTGTTCCTGCAAATCCTCCACCATGCACACGCCATGCTCCGGCACCTTTTAGCACCAATTCGCTGTAAGCTAACCCCAATGAAACGGCTTGTTCCTTTACATTATTTGATACATAGATGTTTTGATTGTACATATACGAACTATGTCCCGAATCTATGACCAATTGTAAAAATTTTTTAAAATCATTATTCTCTAATGCGGTCACTTCATCTACTACCCGGTCATTTTCACATTCAAAATGAATGGCTCTTAAAATAGCCCGGTCTCCTACTTTTCTACGGATAGAAGGGGCAATATCCATTACTTTTTCCAAAGTGGTTTCTCTCAGCACACTACATCCTAAATGGGCTGCAACGTCTTTCATCTCTTTAGGTAAAACAGCATATTCATCATTCAAATTGGTATGATCGCCCCGGGTATCTGTAATCACTAAAGAAAAACCAGTAGATTCAAAATCAAAATTTACTTTTTTAACAACAGGATTGGTTACGTCTGCAAAGTCAATGATTACCAACCCTCCTACCGCACAAGCTACCTGATCCATTAATCCACAAGGTTTTCCAAAGAAAACATTTTCTGCATATTGTCCAATACGGGCATTTAATATGGGATCTATGTTACCCTCATTAAATAAATGACTTACAATTGCGCCCATTAAAACCTCAAATGATGCTGATGAACTTAATCCGGAACCTTTAGGAACGCCTCCATCAATTACAGCATCGAATCCTCCTATTGTATATCCCAATTCTTTTAATCGGGCATTAATTCCACGAACAAGGGCATTTGAGGTTAAAAATTCGTTCTCATTGGGAATAAGATGGTTCAAATCTACTTCAAATGATTGATAACCTGAAGATTCAATCCGGATTATATTGGAGTTATTTTTAGCAGCAACAGCTATATTATCTAAGTTTATGGCACTCGCTAATACACGGCCATGATTATGGTCTGTGTGATTACCTCCAATTTCGGTTCGCCCTGGTGAACTAAAAACAGAAACCTCTTTTTCCCCAAAAATTTCTTTAAAACGGGATAATGTTTTGGTATACCGGATTGCTTGCTGATGTAATAATTCTGAATTCTGTCCGTACAACTCCCTAAATTGAGGAATATCACCGTCATTAATTAAAGAATCAATATATTTATTATTTGACATGTATTGGTATCTGATTTATAAAACAGCCTGTTTTTATGAAGAGCTATTTTATTTATTTTTATAATGAATTGTTGAACTTTTTTTAAGAATCCCGGCACTTTGTTCCGGAGTAATATCTCTTTGGGCTTCTGCTAACATTTCGTATCCTACCATGAATTTCTTCACACTAGCTGAACGAAGCAAAGGGGGATAAAAATGCATATGAAAATGCCATTCTTCATGAGATTCCAAGTCTGTAGGTGCCTGATGTATTCCTGCAGAATAAGGGAAAGAGGTTGAAAAAATATTATCGTATTTCGTTGTCAGATCTTTCAACATATGAGCAAATAAATCTTGATCCTCATGTGAAAAATCCGACAGACTGGTTAAGGGTTTTTTACTAATGATCATTGTTTCATAGGGCCAGGTTGCCCAAAATGGAACCAAAGCCACAAAAGCTTTATTTTCTAAAATAATTCGCTCTTTACTTTCAATTTCTTTCTGAAGATAATCCGACAAAAGGGTTGTTCCATGTTTATCATAATAGCTTTTCAAATTTTGCTGCGTTCTGACCACTTGAGAAGGAATGGATGCCTGTGCCCAAATCTGACCATGAGGGTGAGGATTACTACAGCCCATCACTGCCCCTTTGTTTTCAAAAATCTGAACATGATTAATATAATCCAGTTTCCCAAGGCTCTGATATTCATCTTTCCAAACAGACACCACTTTTGTAATTGCTTCTACAGACATTTCAGGAAGAGTCAAGGAATGATCGTTTGAAAAGCAGATAACCCGGTTAATTCCCCGTTCAGGTTTCATTTTAAATAACTCATCCTCTTCATCCTCCATTTTATCTATGGTTACTTCTTCTTTCAATAAAGCTCCAAAATCATTATCGAATACATATACACCTTCATAGCGAGGATTTTGGGTCTCATTAGCTCTTGAATTTCCGGGACATAAATAGCAATTTGGATCATATTGATTTTGAACACTTATTAAAGGCTTTTCCTGTTGTCCTTGCCATGGGCGTTTTGCCCTTTGCGGTGATACCAAAACCCACTCGTCCAATAAAGGATTATATCTTCTGTGTGGATGATTTTTGCTGTTAAATGAATTACTCATACTGAGTTTATTATTTATATCAGTTTGACCCGTTTTCAGGGTTTAATTTGTCCAAAACAGGTTCGGATAATGTGTTTAATTCTTTTTGAAGTTTATTATTTTTCTGTTCAAAAATAACAATCTCATTATTCCCCTTTTTCAAGTAACATCCCGGTAAATACAGAGTCTGTTGTGGCCCTACCGACCAATATCTTCCCAGATTAATTCCATTGACAAATACAATCCCTTTTCCGAAAGGTCGCATATCTAAAAAAGTGTCTCCTACCTGCGATACATTAAAATTTCCTTTATAGATAACAGGTCTGTTCTCTTTTACATCAGATTTTTGTTTTGCATCAATTACCGGAGCCTTTTCAAAAGGAAGTCCGTACATTTCCCAATTTCCTGTTATTTTTCGGTCATTAATAAATACAGGAGAAATAATTCCTTTTGTATTCTTATTAATCTCAGCCCCATAGTTAATTCTCCCCATGTTTTCTACTATAATGTCTAATTTTCCGTTGAAGGGTATATTAACATTACATTCATATTTTTTATAATAACGGTTAAGCTCTCCTACTTTTTCTCCATTCACATATACAATCGCATAATCTCTTAATCCATCAAGTTTTAAAGTTCCTTTAATTGGCTGATTAAAATTTTTACTATACCAAACATAGCCATGCCCTTGATTTAACTGCTCAAAAGTCAAAGGGTTGTCACTAATTATTGGTTTTACATTCTTTTTTAAATCTTCCAAATCAATTGCCTGAGATAGTTGAATACCCGGAATCTTAATAACTGGAATTCTAGAAGGAACAGGAGGAGTAGAGGAATTTTTTAATAATTCTCTTAATTTCATATACTTTTCGGTTTCCCAACCTGCCTCAGTAATAGGAGCATCGTAATCATAACTGGTCATACTTGGCTGTATATCGTGATCTTTATCGTAATTAGCTCCAGAGGTAAATCCGAAGTTAGTTCCTCCATGCACCATATAAATATTAAAAGAAATATCATTATTCATGAATTTTTCAATGTGGCCTTTTACTCTTTCTGCGGCTTTACGGGGAAAAGGTTCTGCCCAATGGTCTAACCAGCCCGGATAGTATTCCGCAACCATAAAAGGACCTTTCCCATTATGGTATTTTTTCACCTCTTTCTTAATATTTTCCGGGTCTTCATCTCCATTTGCAGTTGGTAAAGCACCAGGCAAAGCGCCTCCTTCAAATAACCAGTCTCCATCTGAGGTAAAAAACTCCATTCCTTTGAAGCCAACTTCTTTTAACTGATCAAATACAGATGAACTGTATTTTTTATGATCTTCCAGCTTAATGTCTTCACGTTGACTAACAAAAGACCCAAATTCATTTTCTCCCTGCACCATAACAATAGGACCTCCATTAACAATCAGATAAGGTTTTACTACCTTGTAAAGCTCTGTGAAATAAGCTTTTGTTGAATTTAAAAAAGGAGTGTTATATTCTCTGATTTTCATATCCTTGTCGTTTTGTAAAAACCAGGGATAACCTCCGAATTCCCATTCTGCACATACATAAGGACCAGGGCGAAGGATTACCATTAAACCTTCTTCTTTTGCTATTTTTAAAAATTCAGCTAAGTTTCGATTGCCGGTTTGAAAATCCCATTTCCCAGGAGCTATTTCATGATAATTCCAAAAAACATAAGTAGCTATCGTATTTAAACCCATAGCTTTAACCATTTGTAACCGATGTCTCCAATAAGCCTGAGGAATTCTGGCGTAATGAATCTCACCCGAATGCAATTTAATTGGCTGTCCGTTCAATTTAAATTCTCCATCCTCAATTTTGAAAGATTCATATTTAATAGGTTTTTGCTGGGCATTTATTACAGTTGCTCCCATTAAACAAAAGGCTAAAATTATGTTTTTAATAAACTTCATTGTATATGTTGTATTAGCGATTAAAGTTAATTATGTATTAAAACAAATTTATAAATTTACCTGATGCTGCCATACTGGCTACCACCGGTTTTTGCAGCTTTACCACCAGTTTAAAAAATATTTAAATAGTATGAAACTTATTAAAATTTTTCAAATGCAAAACTCAAAATTATTTCTGTTACCAAAAACGAACATAAATAGCAGTCAGAAGTAATACAATAATGACAATCAGGAATAATGTTCTATTGTCCACATTGAACATATTTTTGTCTGTAACAAAAGCTTTTGGATTTACTTTTGGACCAAAGACACTTAAGAGAACCATTACGACTACAGTAATGAAAAATGACCAACCCATATTGATCAGGAAAGGGATCTCTGTAATGGTTTTCACCACGCCATTTTCCAATTTTTCATAAGTAAATGCTGTATATATCCATGTTTCTTTTCCAAATAGTTCAACTGCAAAACTGTTAAAGAATATAGATAATAAAAAACCGAGAATAACTCCAACTATAGCAGCAGTTCCGGTAGTTCTTTTCCAAAACATTCCTAAAATAAACATAGCAAATACACCCGGACTAATAAAACCAGTATATTTTTGTATGAATGTAAAACCACCTTCACCACCGATTCCCAAAATATCTGTCCACGTAAATACCAAAGCAATAAGCATTGCTACTATAATTGCCCAACGTCCTGTTCTTACCATTTGCGTTTCAGATGTATTGGTTTTTAAATATTTTTTATAAATATCTAAAGTAAAAATGGTGGATATACTATTTACTTTTCCGGCAAGTGATGCTACTATTGCAGCTGTTAAAGCAGCCACTGCGAGACCTTTAAGTCCAGATGGAAGCAGTCCCAGGATTGCAGAATAAGCACTGTCTTTTACCCCATTAAAATTAGACAAATGACCTTTTGTATAGAGTACATAAGCTGCAATCCCAGGAAGCACAACGATTACTGGCATAAAAAGTTTTAAAAACCCTGCAAATAAAATTCCTGTTCTTGCTGTTTTTAAATCTGCTCCTAATGCTCTTTGGGTAATGTATTGGTTGCACCCCCAATAATTAAGTTGTACAATCCATTGTCCAGCAAGATACATTGCTAAACCTGGCAAAACTACATATTTCCGTACCGTTAAATTTTCTGGCATTGATAAAGTAGTGGTGGTAATTTGTGGTTTATCGAGAATGAGGTTGAAATGTCCCGGAGCTTCTTTCAAAAGGGTATTTAAACCCATTAAAGCATTTCCAACAGCAGCACCATTAATTCTCTGATCCACAACCTGTAGCGCCATATAAACTGTAGCAAAGCCACCAATAATAAGAACTGCCACCTGAATAACATCCGTGTAGCCAATGACTTTCATTCCACCTAATCCAATAACCAAAGCCATTAGTAAAAGTGCCACCATAATGATATGCAGATGCCCTCCACCAAGCAATGAATCAATAGCTACAGCTCCTAAATAAAGAATGGAAGTAAGATTAACTATTACATATAAAAAAAGCCAAAAAACAGCCATAATAAGAGAAACAGCCTTATTGTATCGTGTTTCCAAAAACTGAGGCATCGTATAAATCTTATTTTTGAGATAAATAGGAATAAACCATACTGCAATAATTATCAGTGCAATTGCAGCCAGCCATTCGTAAGCGGCAACAGCTACTCCTGTGAAAAAACCTTCTCCACTCATCCCAATAAATTGTTCTGCTGAGATATTAGATGCAATCAAACTCGCTCCAATTGCCCACCATGTCAGTGAACCTTCTGCAAGGAAATAATCTTTACTTCCTGTAGTTTTTGATTTTTTCCGATTGTATATCCACAGGCCATATACTGTTACAACAAAAAAATAAATTAGAAATATAACAAAATCAAGTGTCGATAGTTTTCCCACGCTTAAAAATTTTATAGTAAGTTTATCATAGATTTCTATACTTTTTCAGCACTTTCATGTACTATAAAGTATTTAACAGGTTAGCAATCCTAATAGATCATTTAGAATAAAACTGATTTTTTTACACCAAAATCACATAAAACAAAACCTTAGATTATCAAATGTATAAATTTGAAAAACACAACCATACTTGTTCCTACCAGTTTTTGTATATTTACTACTAGTTTAAAAAATTGGCAATGTTATGAAGCTTATTAAAATAATCCCCGATTCTGTTATTCCTAAATACCAACAGATTATAAATTCCATTGAACAAGCACTTGCCCAACAACTATTAAAAAAAAATGACAAATTA
The DNA here is from genome assembly GCF_047345655.1 of Chryseobacterium sp. T20. NCBI lineage: Bacteria > Pseudomonadati > Bacteroidota > Flavobacteriia > Flavobacteriales > Weeksellaceae > Chryseobacterium > Chryseobacterium sp. T20. The sequence goes on along the minus strand of NZ_JBLFDU010000002.1, from coordinate 488,987 downwards.
CCTTCCATCAACAAAGTGTGTATGGAATTCGGTGTTTCCAGAGACACTGTCCTGTATGCCTACGAAATACTGAAAAAGAAAGGAATAGTAAATGCTATTTTGGGCAAAGGATACTATATAAAAAGTACTGATTGGAATTTTGAAGAGCGCATCTTTTTACTGTTTGATGAACTGAATGCTTTTAAGGAAAATCTTTATTATTCCTTTTTAGAAGAGATACAGCAACGAGCGAATGTACATGTATTTTTCCACTATTTCAATATTGATGTCTTCAAGAAATTAATAGAAGAAAACAATGGAAGTTACACAAAATATATAATTATGCCCGGGAATATGAATGATACAGCTCCCATTATTAAGATGCTTCCCAAGAAGGACGTATACATATTGGATCAAACCAATATATTTTTAAGGGAATATTCATCAGTACATCAGAATTTCGCAAAGGACATGCACAATGGATTATTAAAAGCGAAGACTAAGCTTGAAGCCTATCAAAGATTAATTCTTATTTTTCCGGGACAAAAAGAGCCTGTAGGTATGGTAGAAGGATTTACCAGTTTTTGTGAGCAGTATAAAATGAAGCATGAGATTATCTGTAATTTCACGGATGAGGAAATACTGAATGGAGATGTATTCATCATTCCGGATGACAAGCATCTAGTAAACGTCATTAAGCAATCTAAAAAGCAGAAGCTAAAGATCAGAAAGGATTTCGGAATTATCTCCTACAACGAAACGCCTCTTAAAGGTATTGTAGAAAACGGTATTACTACAATTTCTACGGATTTTTGGCAAATGGGAAAGATTTTGGCAGAAATGGTTCTTAATACCAAAGAAGGAAGAATTGAAAATGCTTCTAATTTAATCATAAGAAATTCTCTATAATTATTTTTGAACAAAGGCTCAGATTATAAAATCCGAGCCTTTATTTTTTTAGCTTTAAACTTCGTCATTAAAAGTCAATAGAATTCAGTGTTTTGTCAACCAGCAATCCGTTAGAAGCTTTTATATTAAATGATCCGTTTCGTTTTGCTTTAAATTTAATGATGAATAAATCCGCTGTACCTTCTAAAGAACGTTTTTGTCCTACATTAACCAGCGTAGGATATAATACTTTCTCTTTATTGGTATGTAATCTATCATAAGTGAGGTTTTCCATTTGTTCAGTATGTAATGGTGTAATGCCTATATATTCCAGTTCCTGCTGGTTATATGGAATGGCAAAACTCAGTGCATTTACAGATTGCAGATTATTACCTTTTACCACCACTTCTACAATATCATTCTTAGCATATTGCTGTTTTGAGACAGAGACTGTAATGTTACCTTTCAATGGTTTCAATTCTTCATCGCTAACTCCACCATCTATTTTTGTAGCGACATTGGAGATATCAAATGCATCAATGAAACCGTTCTTATTTATATCTCCATTGCTAATATACCCTTCAAAATCCGAATCTCCTTTTCTCAAACCTGTATAATTCATATACGAAGTAAAATCATTCCTATCAATTTTCTGATCATTATTGATATCGCCAGGAAGTAAGCTTACAGAACCCGGGACTTTAAAGACGTATAGCTCATTTCCAGAACCAAAGTTTCTGAAGGCATTGCTGACTTCAATTTTAATGAATCTTGTGGTAGGATGTGCAGCAAAATCTAAAGATTTGGTTTTGTTAGTTCTATCCCAGGTAAAAGAGCCAAGTTCCGTCCAATCTTTTTTATTATCACTATGTGAAACTTTACCTTTCATCCAGATTCCGTTGTAACCGCTGCTTCTAGGAATGTATTCCAATTTACTTATTGTATTAACAGAGCCTAAATCTAAAATCATTTCAAAAGGAACCTTGCTCTTTTCATAATCTGAATGCCAGCCTGTACTCACATCCTGATCAAAAAGATTTTCTATCCCTTCTCCTTCCTGACTTGGAATAGTGGCTGTAGCTTTTATCCCTTTAATTGCAAATTCGTAAGGATTTTTATTGGTTTGGGATGAAAAAGAAACCCAATCAGAAGTATTGGTTTTATTTACGGCTCTTACTTTGAAATCATATTTTGTTTCAGGGGTCAGTCCTTCAAACAAGAAAGAGTTATCTTTTATATTACTGTATACCATATTATTATATAGTATTTCGTAATAATCCGCATTAGGTATTTTATTCCACGATGGCACTATTGAATAGGCAGTGTTTGTATTTTCTGAAGTGACTGGTTTTAAAGTTTCTGCCAATGCTCCGGAATTATTTTTCAATTGATTGGAATTGGTAAATTGGTAATCTTTAATGACAAGCTCTACTTTGTTTTTGCTGATATCGGTGATTTCTGATTTTACCCAAAGTTGTGGATTCCGAGAAATCGAAACCTTTGAAAATTCAGAATCTTTTGTAGAGAAATTATTGAATTCCGGTTGACTATTGTAAAAATATACGTTTGTGGCATTATTGAATTCATCTAACGTATTTACTGTTTTCAGCTTTATATTTTTGCCTCCAACAGAAAGTTGTACACCGGATGGTTTTTTAGTAACATTAATTCTAAATTCTGTTATTTTTTCTTTTTCAAAACCATTAAAGTTACCTTGAGCAGGAGCAATGCTTATTGTTGCAGTATTTTTTACAACATTACTTTCTATAAGGGTGCTTACAGATTCTTTTTTCTTATAATTTTCGGTTACGCCATCATCATCATATTCTGTAAAACTGGATTTTTCTGAAGGATACACTTCATAAATTCTTAATTTTTTATTGATTTGACGAACATTATTATTAGCATTTACCATCGGAATAATAGCGCCTGGCTTCACAAATAAAGGAAGCTTCCAAATGGGTGCATCGAAATGATTTAAAATAATTCCTCCTTCATACGTTTGTCCTGTGAAGTAATCAATCCAATTTCCTTTTGGGAGGTAAATATTATTTCTGATATCATTCCCTTCTTTATCCACTTTTGTGGCCTGATATATGGGAGCCACTAAAAAATAGGGACCATACAGATACTGGTACTGAGTAGATTTTCCGAGGGTATAATCATTAGCCTGTTGTAAAAACATTGCTCTGATGATTGGCAATCCATCTACAGCTTCCTTAGCCACACTATACGTATAAGGAAGTAAGCTCGACTTTAATTTTAAATAATTCCTGTTGATAGAAGTAACTGATTCACCCAAGGCCTGAGGATACTTTTCATTGGCTCCCCAGCCATCCATATTGAGCTGCATAGGAGTGAAGGTTTTCCATTGGAAATCTCTGGTATGGATAACCGGGTTTTGGCCACCAAAAATGCCATCCATATCCGAAGTAATGTTAGGCTGGCCAGACAAACCAGAACCTATATAGGTAGGAATATGGAATCTTATGTATTCCCACTCTCCACCAGTTTGGTCACCAGTCCAGATACCTGCATATCGTTGTGAACCCGCCCATCCGTCCAGCGAAATAATAAAAGGGCGACTTCCATTACCATAGCGTGGCATGATTTGAGCCACATCTGAAATACCATTCAACCCGAATGAATAGCCAGGGCCTACCCAGGCAACGTCCGTTTTTAGTACTCTTACTCCAGCATCCCCCACTTCTTTTATGATATCTCTCTGCAAAAGAGTAGCGACTCCTTCTTTTGGATGTAAATCTGATTGTGTCCACAGTCCTATTTCTACTCCATTTTTTCTGGCATAGTCTCCAAATGATTTTAAATTGGCGATGTTGCCTTCCAAAGTTTCAGTTTGCCCATACCCAGCTCCATATCCATCATTTGGCAATATCCATCCTAATGGCATATCTGCATTTTTATAACGGTCTATAACTGCTCTGGCTGAAAACTGATAATTGTTCTTTTCGCCATTTAATGATTCTTTAACTCCTCCATTGTCTTTTTGGCTCTCTTTATATCTTTTTCCGTCTTCAAATGGTATTCCTTTATCATCTTCCTTCCAATAATCTCTGTTGTAGGCATTAAGATGTCCTTCATAAAAACCGAACTTGGGTAAAAGTACAGGGTTTCCTGTAAGCTGGTAAAAATCATTCAACAAAGATTTAGGCTGATCATCTACCATAAAGAAAACGTCAAGATAATTAGTCTCATGAGCCAGCTTCACTTCATTTTTATTTTGTTTACCAAAATCATAATATCCTTTTTTGAAAGTATGCCACATAAAGCCATATCCATTTGTAGACCAGTAATAAGGATTTGGAGATGCTACACCACCGTCAGTCCAGTTATTTTGATTTACAATAAAAATAGTATTTCCTTTATGGGAGAATCTCCCATTCTGCACACCTCCTCCATAGAAATATTCATCTTTTCCCTGAGATAAAGTCAGTACTACTTCTTTAGAGTTAAATTCAATGGGAGCTATAAAAGAAAAGATCTCTTTGTGAAGGTTCAGGTCAAATACTTTAAATAAAGAGGTAGCCTTTTCAATTTCTATTTTAATTTTATTGGTGGACACAGAAACAGTCTGTGATAAATTATTGACAGCAATTCCTTTTACTTTTTTTCTCGGCTGGTCTGCCAAAATCTGAGCAGGAGGTATCGCTTCCGGGTTTCTTATTTCTCCGCCTTTGGGATCTAAAAATAATCTGAAAATATTTTCTCCATAAAAATCTATTACTATTTTTTTGTTGCCGGAAAGAAAAACTTCTACAGAGGTTTCTCCTTTCTTAGAAACATTTTCAATATTTTGAGCCTTGGTTTTTCCCGTGGAGAAAAAAAGAAAAGAACTCAGGAGTAAAATCTTTTGAATTTTTGGATTTAAAACTGTATTCATGTATGTTGCCTTTATCTATTAATTTACATTTTATACCACCCTAAGAAAATAAGATAAATATTTAAGATAAAATAACTATAATCTTTTGTAATATTAAAACTTTCAAAAATCAATATCCTTTTGCTGCCTGAGCTTCTTTTAATTTTGGATTTAAATCCACTGCAGTTTGAGGATAAGGGAATCTGTAAAATTTATCATTCCAGACTCTTTTTGCAACCTGTGTATTTGTGATATCGTAAGCTGTTTTCATTACATTTGGAGCAATTTTCCATCTTCTGATATCATAGAATCTATGTCCTTCATTAGCGAGCTCTATTCTTCTTTCATTTCTAATAATACCTCTCAAGGTCTCCTTTGTCTGAGTTCTGCTCACTCCTGTCATGCCTACTCTACTTCTGATTTTATCTAATGCATCATAAATAGAGGCATCTGGCCCGTAAAATTCATTTTTTGCTTCAGCATAAGTAAGCAATACCTCTGCATAGCGAATCAGCATAAAATTATTACTTGCATTTAAGTTTTCATCTAATGAGTTATAGTCAGCCATTTTCTTATAGTTATAGCCAATTTTTGATGTGTTATTTCCTCCTTTGCTCCATGTGAACAGTTTGCTTGTTCCAAAGCCATTTAGATAAGACCAAGGGCCATTTGGGTGCATAATACTTGCATATAAACGGGTATCTCTGTTTTTGAATTCGTCAAGGTAGGAGCCATTTGGATTTCCATTGTTATAGTTTAACGCTCTTGTATCATTAGAAGGAGGTGTAAATGCTGTTCCGTCTTTTTTCCAATATGCATTCACCAAATCGATTGTTGGGGTGATAGAGCTCCATCCACTCTCTTCATTGGGCAATAGAAGAAGAGTCATGTAGTTGCTATATGCTCCTTTTGAATCCGGTACATATTGAGCTTCTAAAATTGATTCTATACTGCCCTCATTTTTAGCCCAGAATAATGCCTGATAATTACTTAAGCCTTTGTAAAAATTATCTTTATCCGTGGTAGAAGTAAAGGTAACAAAGCTATCGTAGTTTGTACTTGTGTCTACTGAAGCTGTATTGAAAAGTCCGTAAGTTCCGGAATTCATTACGAGTTGAGCAGCTTCATAGGCTTCTTTATATTTTCCTGTGTATAAATAAACCCTTGCCTTAAATGCTAATACGGCTCCTTTTGTTATTCTACCCTTATCTTGACCGGAGGTATAGATAGCGGGTAAATCATTTTCAATAGCATTTAATTCACTGGTTACAAAATCATCAATTTCAGCTTCAGAAACAGGTGTAAGGGAGGCGCCATCTAATTCACCTGATTTCTGTACTAATGGAAGAGCTCCGAAGCGCTGAGATAAATCAAAATAATTAAAAGCTTTTATAAATCTTGCTTCTGCAATATATCTTTTAGCAAGATCTTTGTCCATTGGAATTTTATCAATATTTTCTAAAAAGGTATTTACTCTTCTAATGGTTGTAAAATCATATCCGAAATCTGTAGAAGGGAGTATGTCTCCTGCAGAAGCATCTACTGCAGTTGTTTCCCAAGGATATTGAGCATATGAATTATCGGCATAACTATCGTTATACAAACTGCTATAAGCCGCGGAAGACATGTATGCATAAATACCGTTGAGTGCCATGGTAGCATCTTTTTCAGTTTTCCAAAAGGTATCTTGTGATATTTTGTCTTCCGGAAACCTATCCAAATTACAAGAACCAGTAACTATAGTCAGAGTAATTGACAGCAATATAATTTTTATTTTTTTCATTTTTAGATGTTTCATTTTAAGTTAAAAGGTTGCATTTATGCCAAACGATACGGTTTTTAAATTCGGATATGTGGCACGGGCACTAGCCATTTCAGGATCAAAATCTTTCACCCTTTTATCTCCTCTCAGCGTAAAGTAATTTTCTAAGTTTGCATATATTCTGAATTTTTTCAATCCTATGCGGCTAACTACTTCCTGAGGAAGGGAATATCCTAAAGTAACAGACTTGATTCTGAAGTAACTTGCATCAAAAAGCCAAAAATCTGAAGTGACACCTATATTCTGAGTTCCTCCCCCAGCTGGCAATACTCTATGGTACAAAGCATTAGGATTTGGATTTTCAGGAGTCCATCTGTTATCTAAAACATATTGCTTTACCCCTGCACCATTGAAAAATGCCTGAGAGGATTCTTTATCAAGATATACCTGAACATTGGATACCCCTTGTCCCACTACGCTGAGATCAAAATTTTTATATCTACCTCCTATGCTTAAACCATAGGTAAAACTGGGAACATCATTTCCTATTACCGTTCTATCATTTTCATTAACAACTCCATCTCCATTGATATCTACATACTTGATATCGCCAGGCTGAGAGGAGCTGTATAATTTGGGATAATTATTATTAATATCTTCCTGGGTTAAGAGACCAGCAGTTTTATATCCATAGAAATCACCAATTGAGCCTCCTACTTGTGTTATCCAGTAATCATTATATAGAGACTTGTTATTTACAAGGGAAAGAATATTATTCTGGTTTTTAGCAAAATTAGCATTGATGTAAAAGTCCCCATCTTCAAAGTTTTTATTGTATCCCACAGTAACTTCGACCCCTTTATTTTGTACATTACCCGCATTAATTGGAGGCGCTTCGTTTTCTGCTACCCCTGTCTCATATTCTAACTGATTGCTCATCAATGCACCTTTTGTAAGACGGTTATAAAAATCTACTGAGAAAGTGAAAGTATTGCCGAATAAAGATCCATCCAGACCTATATTTTTAGTAACAATTTTTTCCCAACCTATGTCCGAAAAACCAAGTCTGCCTGGTACCACTATCCCTACTATAGCATTCCCCAGAACAGAAGAACCATTATTCATATAGGTCTGACTGTCATAATAACCAATAGTATTGATAGATCCGGCGCTGCCATAAGAACCTCTCAATTTAAGGGTATTAATAAAATTAAGGTTTTTAATAAAATTTTCTTTATCTAACCTCCAGGAAGCCATAACTGCTGGAAAATAACCCCATCTGTTTTCTTTAGCAAAACGTGAAGATGCATCTGCCCTTATAATACCTTCTAAAAAATATTTTTCCTGATAATTATAATTGATACGGGCGAAAGCAGACTGGAAAGCATATTGCTGAGTATTAGATTTCAGTTCATCTAAGGTTCCATCAAGGGTACTAAGAGCACTTAAAGAATGTAATCCATCTTTTGGTATATTGGATTTTTTACCTTCTATTGTTCTATAGGTATAATCCTCATAAGAAGCACCTCCCAAAACTTTAAAATAATGTGATGATATATTTTTTTCATAACTTATCAGGACCTGAGTATTGAGTAATTCATCAGAATTCCAAGACTCAGAATAGCTGTTAATAGCTCTCGCAGTTGCACTAATAGGAGCTTGAGTTAAAAAATTGTACACAGGGTTTAGTGTATTTACAAAAGTTCCCGAACGGTAATTCCAGTTGGAATAACTGATTTGAGCATCTATATTTAATCCTTTTACAGGAGTGTAGTTTCCAGATAATGCTCCCATAAATTTTTGATCATTTGATTTAGAATCTCCACCTTCTATGTTATTTCTTACGGGGTTGGTATTTGCAAATGTATTATCTACTTTACCAGCATTCATAGATCCCCACCATCCATTGGATTGTCTTACTGCCATAGTAGGAGATATTCTTGCCAATTCTATCGTATTAATACCTCCTCCCTGATCATTGATCATTTGTTTGATAAATGATATATTAGAATTTACTGTAAGTTTATCACTTAATTTAGACGATGTATTTGTTCTAAAAGAATACCTCTCCATACCTTTTGTAGGGGAAAGAGACTCCTGCTTCAGATACCCTAAACTTGCGAAATAACGGGTTTTATCTCCACCTGATACATTAATCTCATTATTAAGCACATTGGCCATTTTTCTGTAAGTTTCTTTATACCAGTCTGTATTAGGGTATCTGTCAGGATCTGTACCTGCAGCTGTAATATCTATTTGCTCTTGCTTGTACTGAGAAAAATGACCAACATTATTATTAGCATTGTAATATGCTTCATTTTTTAGCTTCATATATCCAACAGCATCTACATATTTAGGTAAATAAGTAGGGGTCTGATAGGCATTATACATATTATAACTGATATTCATCTTACCTCCACCACCTTTTTTGGTCTCGACAAGAACTACTCCATAGCCAGCTCTTGTACCATAGATAGCTGCTGAAGCATCTTTTAATATGCTTATATTTTCTACATCAGCCGGACTTAGTCTGGAAAAGTCTGCAGCACTTGAGATAATACCATCTATAATGTAAAGTGGAGAATTACCAGCAACACTCCTTCCCCTTACATTTAAGCTAGAAACAGAACCTACATCTCCTAAAGAAGATTTAATTGTAACTCCGGGTAAAGCACCTTGTATACTGGCGGTTAAACTTGTTGTTGGGCGATCCTGTAGTATCCTTTTGTCAACAGAAGCTATAGATCCGGAAATAGTTCCTTTTTTCTGTTTTCCGTATCCTACTAAAACAACTTCTTCCACATTTTTTATTTTCTTCACAGTGTCCGAAGGCTTGTTTTTAGCTTCCTGTGCATATACAAATGGTATAGAGGACATTAGAACTGCACTCAAAATAATCTTTTTTTTCTTCATGCTTTTATTAATTTTATTTATTGGAATATTATTCTATCTAAGAGTAGCTGCTTTCTTACTATTCTTTTTTTCTTATTTTTCCTTTGCCTGAGTGGGAACTGGCTATTACTAAAACATTAACTATTTGTTACTCAAATGTATATTTTTACTTCACACCTCCATACTAGTAACCACCAGTTTTTATCCCTTTACCACCAGTTTGAAAATGATTAGAATATACCTTGTTAAAATGCCTCCTGTAAATTGATGATGGTTGAAAGACTTAATTCCTGCTTTTTTTGTTTTTTAAGAAAAATAACACACAACACACTGATAACATGCATTATATCAGTGTTTTTATTTTATTCCAAGGGATCAACAATTAAATATTAATGTTAATTTTTAAAGGTTAAGAAATCTTCATGAAGCAAGTTTAAAGTTCATTTTCAAAATGTTTCAGGTAACCTTTTTGCTGTTCCATAGCAACATTTCTCACGCAAAAAGTATGTTTTACTCGCTTCTGTTTTGTGTTTTTAATAATGAATTATAAGCCAAAGAACATTGAAAGATATCTTCAACATCTTTGGCTTTAAAGTTTTTTTGGATTGAAAAAAAAGAATTGTAAATAAGTTTAGAAAGGCTTCCCAAACCATCATTAATTACATCAAAAAGATGTACAACAAGGTGTACCTAAATTAGATTTATAGATTTTGTATTGGTGAAGAATTACTTCTTATCAAAGCATGGAATAGAGTGCAAAGAATTTCGAGTACAATTACCCAAAAACTTTGCAAATTGCTTAAAATTTCTGAAATATAGCCATAATACTCCCTTCACAAACTTTTAGGGTGTGAAATTTGTTCTACATCATTTACGGTATTTACCAGAATTTGTATTTTTCTGTTTACCCTGTTTATTGAATTTCAATTTTTTAGAATTTCCACCTTACGAAAGCTTCCATAGCAGCATAAGTAGCAAGCCCCATTTTATGATAGGTCTCTGCTGTTTCTCTGTTTCTTTCTTCTGCTCTTTGCCAGAATTCTCTCATGTCTGTTCCCTGGAATACGACTCCATCTTTTTGAGATTGATGCTTGAAAATTCCATAGCGTTTCTCCAAAATCTGGTCCGGGCTTAGAGGAACTGCCATTTCTATTTCTTCTATAGACCATTCTTTCCATGCTCCTCTATATAGCCATAACCAACAATCTTTCATGTATTCCTTCGATTTTAAATTTTTAACAGATTCAAAAATAGCATCTAAACATACTTTGTGCGTTCCATGAGGATCTGCTAAATCACCAGCCGCATATATTTGATGTGGCTTTACTCTGTCTATTATATCTGTTACAATTTCTATATCTTCTGTACTTAATGGCTTTTTTTCTATTCTGCCGGTCTCATAGAAGGGCATTTCCAAAAAATGAATCTGGCTGTCTGGTATTCCTACGTAATAGCAAGTGGATTTTGCTTCTCCTTTTCTTATTAAGCCTTTTATATGTCTTACTTCAGGAATGTCTATATCACTATTTTTCTTATTTTGCAAAAACTTGATGGCTTTGTCAAAAATCTTTTGTGCCGCATTATTTTCTATACCAAACATTTCGTTGTAGTCACATACAAAATTTGCAAATCGCAATGCTTCAGAATCTGCTACGGCTATATTTCCGGAGGTTTGATAAGCCACGTGAACCTCATGCCCTTGTTGATGCAGCCTTATGAAAGTTCCACCCATACTAATAATATCATCATCAGGATGTGGACTGAATATAAGAACTCTTTTCTTGGCCGGGGTTTTCCTTTCTGGTCTATTGCTGTCATCTGCTCCTGGTTTACCACCTGGCCATCCTGTTATGGTGTGTTGTAATTTATTGAAAATTTGAATATTGATAGTGTAGGCTGGCCCTTTATCTGCCAACAGATCGCTCATTCCGTTTTCTATATAATCCGAATCGGTAAGCATCAATATTGGTTTTTTTATTTTTTGGGCTAACCCCAAAACTGCTTTTCGGATTAATGCATCAGTCCATTCTATTTTTTCTACCAGCCATGGAGTATTAATTCGGGTAAGTTTATGAGCAGCTGCCTGATCTAATACAAAAGTTGCGTTTTTGTGTTCCTGCAGATAGGAAGCCGGCACCAGATTGGTAACAGGGCCCTCTACAGACTCTTTTATAATATTTGATTTAGATTCACCCCAAGCCAGAAGTATTACCCTTTTCGCTTCCATTATTTTCTTCACGCCCAATGTAATAGCTGTTCTGGGAGTATTTGACAGTCCTAAAAACTCATTGCTTGCTGCTACTCTTGTAATATGATCTAAAGCTACAAGACGGGTTTTGGAATTTTGTAGGGAACCCGATTCATTAAACCCGATATGACCATTGCCACCAATACCCAGAATCTGCAGATCTATTCCGCCTAAGGCTTCTATTTTAAGTTCGTATTCTGTACAATAATCTGCTATTTCTTCTTTGGATAATATTCCGTCAGGGATGTGATAATTTTCAGGAAGAATATCTACTTTATCAAACAATAACTCTTTCATAAAACGAACATAACTATGTACGGAATCCGGTTCCATAGGATAATATTCGTCAAGGTTGAAAGTAATCACATTTTTGAAGCTCAGGCCTTCTTCTCTGTGCATTCGCACCAATTCAGCGTATAAGCTCTTGGGTGAAGATCCTGTAGCCAACCCTAAAATACAAGGTTGTTTTTGAGACTGCTTGACGCGTATAAGATCAGAAATTTCTTTTGCTACAGATTTTGAAGCTGAAAGCGAATCCGTGAAAATAACTGTTTCTATCTTTTCAAATCTTTTTTCGAATCCTGTAGAGGAATCTATTGTGCTTTTTAACATATTAATTTGGTTTTGGGGAGTGCTAAAATTAAATTTATATCTAATTGGAAGGATATGCTTTTGAATGCTTACATTAATTGTAATCTCAGATTATTCCCATAAATTCTCCGGATACAGCTTCTTCTCTCTTAATTCTGAAATCCTTTTTTGTACAATTTCTTTATCTTCAGGATAGGTAACTCCAAACCACCTGTCATTAGATTTCAGTAATTTTACATTAACTTTTCCGGATGCTATACTGTCGGCAACCAAAGTTGGCAAATAGTATTCTGCTTTCAAACTCTCTTTGTTTTTCTCTAAAAAACGCATAAAAGAATCATTGCCAAATTCAAAACACCTGGGTGTGAACCCCCAAAAATTCATAGATACTGTTGCCTCCTCTTCAATTGTTGTAAAACTCTCGTCTTCTTCTTTGTACCTTAGCCCGTTTTCACTTTTCTCTATATATGTTCTTTCTGTTACATTTAATAAGTTTCCATTACAATCTACATCACATACACCCCGGGAAACATAGCCATGGTCTGAAACCGTATTTTTCAGTAAATAACCTATCATACTAAAATGATAAGAGTTGATATCTGTTTTTTTTAGAAAATCATACATCACCATAAAGGCATCTCTTCCATAAAAATCATCAGCATTAATAATGGCGAAGTTTTCATGTACCACATCTTTAGTAAGCAGTAAAGCATGCCCTGTTCCCCAGGGTTTGGTACGTTCTGCATTTAGATATTCCAGAGGAACACTATCAATCTCCTGATACACATACTCTATTTCAGCTTTTCCTTTTATTTTTTTTTCTATTAATGGCTTAAACTCATTTTCAAAACTTTTACGGATAATGAAAACAAACTTCTTAAAACCAGCCTGCAATGCATCATATAAAGAAAAATCTATAATGGTATCTCCCTGTGGAGTAAATATATCTAACTGTTTAAGGCCTCCGTATCTGCTGCCCATTCCGGCTGCTAAAACGATGAGTGTAGGATGGTGATTTGTATTCATTTCTTTAATAAATTCTGGATAAGTATCTTGAAAACTATTATCTATATTCGAGGATTTTCTTAAGCAATCTTAAAGTTTCATACAAAAAAACACTACAAATTCATAAAATGAAACCTTATACAAAACTTATATATTTTTCAATAAAAAACAAAAAGAACAGGTACTACAGAGATACACTACAATATTACACAATTGATTTACAATAATTTACCCTTGTAAAAATAATAAAAAGTAATAAGGTCTAATTTAAACTGATGCACTGCTCACAGTGGGCTAAGTTTTAAAAACGAAAGTAAAAGCTGCAAATAAAAATTTTGCTACAAAATAGCAATTAATTCTATAATCAGTGTATTATATATAATTAATAAATAAAATACAACATATTAAAGATCAACATATTAAAAACAATAACAAATGATGTAGTACCAGTGTAGTAGATATTTTTTATTATTTTGATTAATAATTTTCACATTTGAGATCAATTCATCAGATAAGGATCAAATGGTAAGAAATGTTTCGGGTGCTTTCTGACTACACAGTAAAATAACTGATTAATGATCATTCATTTCTATAACAAAAAAATAGAATTACTTATTCAGCCAGCTTAAACATTCAGCAATTTGCATTTTACTGATAAAAATTTCAGTATTCACTTCCGGTTCCGGTGAGAGCCTAAGCTCTACTTTCTGGCTGGAATGTTTGATAATTTCTGAAACTGAGTCTTTATTAATGATAAACTTGCGGTTTATTTTAAAGAAAATTTCAGGATTCAGCTTCTGAATAATATCTTTAATGGTATCATCATAAATATAGGTCTGATGATCTTTAGTAGTCAGGAAAAGGTATTTCCCGGAGGCAAAAAAATAAGCGGTGTTATGTTCATCTATTGATTTGAGTTTATTTCCCTCTCTTACCATAAAACGTTTCATGACCTCATCGCCTGCCTGTCGCAGTGATGAAATAGATTTAAGAACCGGTTCAGGATCAAAATTATTTCTTATGGAAATAAATTTCTGTAAAGCTTTATGCAAATCTTCTTCCTCGAAAGGTTTCAGAAGGTAATCAATGGTGAAATGCCTGAAAACCCTCATGGCATATTCGTCAAATGCGGTAATGAAAATAATCGGGGTAAAAAGCTCTATCTGTTCAAAAATTTCCAGGCTCATTCCATCTCCAAGATGAATATCCATAAAAATAAGATCTGCCGAGTCTTTCTCAAAGAAATCAATTGCCTGTTTTTTGGAACGAAGAATAACAGTCTCTGTAACAGGGACAATGCTCTGTGTATCTAAAAGATTTTTCAGATAATTCACAGCCAGCAGCTCATCTTCTATAATGGCAATTTTCATAACGATGCAAAAGTACAAAAAAACCGCTGAAACAATTAAGTTCAAGCGGCTTCCTCTGTATTGAATTTGATATGAAGTTCTATAAATTAGGGTTATTCTTCTTCGCACTCATTGGATATTCAATGGTATATCGCGGATCATTCTGCTGAAGAATATACTCTTTGCCACTAATAATATGGCTTATTTTTTTCTGATTTGCTCTTCTTAAGTCGAACCATCTTTGTCCTTCCAAAGCAAATTCTCTGAATCTCTCATCCAGAATAAAGGTCATAAATGCTGTAGAATCCATTAAGTTTACTGCATTTTGTACTGAAGTATATCCATCCGGAGTATATCTATTTTTTAATACTTTCAGAAGTGTTTCTTTAGCTTCAGCCAGTTTGTTCAACTTTAATAATGCTTCAGATTTTATAAAATACTGCTCTGCAGTTCTGAAAGACACTTTGAATTCTAAACTTCCTCCTTTGGTGATTTTATACTTACTACCATTTTTTTCAAAATACATGCCAAACCTTTTATCTGCAGTAGAATTGTATGAAGAAATAAGTTCCGGAGATGCAAAAGATAAGTTCTTTATAGAGTTATCCCATGTATTATCCAAAGCCATAATAGATTCCGGAGAAGCATAATGGTTGGGTGGAGTGTTGACCGTATTTAAATTGCTCAACTCTCCTTTTACTGCCAATACCTGATCTGCATAGTTTAAAGCCTTATTCCAGTCTCCTTCATATAGAGCAGCTCTTGCCTCAAATGCCAGCAATGCTGTTTTTGAAAATCTATAATTGACTCCCAGTGCCTGCTTCTGCTCTACCATCAGATCCTCAGCCTTTTTAAGGTCTGCATGAACCTGTGTGTATACTTCCTGTACAGAAGATGGCTTCAATACCTGCTCAAGATCAATCTCAAGATTGATAGGAACTCCTCTGTCCGTAGAAGCTGTAGCACTATTGTACGGCTTTCCATATAAATTCACCATATCAAAATACAGGTAAGCACGAAGAGCATACGCTTCTGCTAAAATCTGATTCTTTTCAGGAGAATCCTGCATGGTTTTGCTTCCTTCATTGATAATTTGATTCAGATAGAAGTTCACGGAATAAAAGCTTACCCATGGAAATTCTGTAGATGCCTGATCATTATTAGCATCTTTCCACATTGCCATTTCACGATAGGAAATAAAATCTGCCGAATTATCATCAATATTCACCTCATCAGTACGAAGGGCCACCAGTGATTTGTGAACAGGATATTTTGAATATGCAGATGTAAGGACTTTTCTATAGTCTTCAGTAGTCGTAGGAATCACTTTCCCTTCCGGCTGAATATCTAAAAACCTGTCGCATCCGATACTGATAAAGCTGATTGCTGCAAGTGCTATGATTGCTGTAATTTTTCTCATTTTTCTCAAGTTTTAAAAAGAAACATTAAATCCTACGGTCACCGACTTGGTGATAGGCTGTGCATAAATATTACCATAGGTTTCCGGGTCGAAATATCCTTTATATCCGTTACTGAATACAAACAGGTTACGTCCTTCAACACTCAGTCTCAAACTACTGATTCCCATCGGATTTGTAAATTCTTTAGGAAGTGTATACCCCAAACGGATACTGCTGATTCTGATATAGCTGATTTCTTTTGCCCATACATCCAGTAAGCTGTAAGCATTTGAACGGTTTCCGGTAAACCATTTATTCGCCATCCATCCGTCCGGGTTAGCTTCCATATCAGGACTTGTAATTCCCGGAAGCGAACCTCCAGCTTCATAAATATCTCTTGTGTAGTTTCTTCCTCTGTCCAGCTCCATACCTCGGTAAGAAGGTGTTCTCATTACCGTCTGCTTCAGGTTGAATGTTGCAGAGATGGTAAGGTCAAAATTACTTACTTTAAATGTGTTGATAATACCTCCGGTAAACTTAGGATCTCTGTCTCCCACATAAGTAAACAGACTTCTTAGCTCCGCATTTGAAAGTTTGGTATCAACAAGCTGCCCTGGTAGGAAATCTGCATATACATCATATAATTTAAAGAATTCTGCTGCTGAAATCTTCTGATCTCCTTTCCAGAATAATGGGTTTCCCTGTTCATCCATTCCTGCGGTTTTCAAAGCAAAAACAGCATTTACAGGAAGTCCTTCTCTTGATGGAAGCAATGCATTATCACGCGGCTGCTCGCTCAATACTCTACTCTTGTTGTGAGCAAAGTTGATGGTGGTTGTCCATTTGAAATTATCATGATTGATGTTTCTGGTAGATATGGCCAATTCAAAACCTTTATTGGTTAAGCTTCCCCAGTTCATCATCGTATATTCAAAACCTGTTTCCAAAGGAGTTTCTTTCATACTGATCATATCCGTTCCTTTTCTGCTGTAGACATCAGCGGTAAGGCTTACACGGTTATTGAACAATCCTAAATCAAGTCCTAAGTTGGTATTGGTAGTTTTTTCCCATCTCAGTTTATCGTTCGGAGGGCTGAGAACATTGATAATGGATTCTTTTCCTCCCGGAAGAATTGTAGCATCATTATATTCACCGATAAAGAATGGCGAGGTGTTTCTGTCAATATTTCCCTGAAGACCATAAGATGCTCTCAGTCTAAGGTTGGATACCGCAGAAATATTTTTCATAAAGTCTTCCTTCGTTACCAGCCATGATCCTGAAACGGCCCAGATTGGAAGGTATTTATACTTTTTGTTAACTCCAAACAGGTTAGTACCATCATATCTCACACTTCCAAAGAATGTATATTTCTGATCATAAGTATAAGAAGCTGTAGCAAACATAGACGCATAAGCATTCTCTATAGGAGCTGCTTCACGGTAGGTTTCATATCTTTTATCCGCTGCAAAACTTGAATTCGGGAAAACGATTGCTGTGACTCTTCTTGTTGCAGGATCGTATCCGAAAGCTCTCGTGATAGTCGTGTTATCTTCTGTTTTACGGATTTCTGTACCAGCCATCAAATCAATTTCATGCTTATTGATTTTTGTGCTGTACGCTGCCTGCAATTTCCAATTGTATTGGAAGAAATCATTATCCCAGTTTTGTTTTACCGCACCAGCCGGTAGAAAGTAATTGTATTTACCGTCTTTATAGTAACGGGTATTTTCTCTCATTTTTCTGGTGAAGTAGGTATTCTCTGCTGCAAATTTCTCTGTTTTATTAGCATCATACTGAAGGCCTAACTGAGAGGTAAATCTTAAACTTTTTGAAGCTTTATATTCTAAATCTAAAATCGCTTTCAAAGAGTTATTTTTCAGTGAATAGTTGGTATTCTCTCTTTCTTCCAGGAAGTTGAAAGGAATATAACGGTCTTCAAAACCATCCATATCTTTATCATAGTTGTAACTTCCGTCTGCATTAAAAGGTCTCAGATATGGATTGGCATTTCTTGAATAGTTAACCGGGTTTATTGAAGCATCAGCATCCGTTACAAAAGAGGTACGTTCACTTTGCGTTCCGAAAATAGAGATTCCTGCATTTAACTTATCGCTTAATTTGTAGTTGTTTTTTAAAGTCAGGTTATAACGCTTAAAACCTGTACCGATAGTTGTTCCTTCTTCATCATAGTATCCCAGGGAGAAATAGTAATCTGCGCGGTCACTTCCTCCGGAAACACTTAATCCGTATTGTTTGTTGATGGCATTTCTGTACAACAGTTTGCCCCAGTCTGTATTGCTATTTCTTAAACCGTTAATCTGTTGGCGAGTCAATGAATTCAATGCATCAAAACCTCCGTTTCTGAAAGCATCAAGCTGGCTATTTTGAGTCAGAATTCTCATTACTTCTCCTTTATCTGCACGGTACGTAAGATCTGCACGCTTGGCAAGCATCAATTCCAGATCTACTTTTTCAGAGGCATTTAAAAGGTTTAGTTTATCAAAGTCAGGACGTGATGTCACAAAAGTATCTGCTGAGAAGTTCAGTTTCAGACTTCCTTTCTTTCCTTTTTTAGTGGTAATGGAGATAACTCCATTGGCTGCTCTTGCTCCATAAATAGCTGTTGCTGCAGCATCTTTAAGGATGGTAATATCTTCAATATCGTTAGGGTTCAAACCTGCGATAGAAAAGTTCTGAAGCTGGTCAATATTGTCTTTATCCGTAAAGTTCGGTACATCATTTCCTTCTAACGGAAGACCGTCAATTACCCATAGCGGGTCCTGAGGACCGGAAAGAGAAGCTGTACCTCTGATTCTGATCTTCGCCGGACTTCCCGGAGCTCCCGTTTCAGGAGTTACTGCCACACCGGCAATCTGTCCTGCCAGCATCTGGTCTACACTGGCAACACCAGCCTGGCTGATGTTGTCCATTTTCACTGTAGAAACCGCTGAGGTCTGCTTACGCTTTTCAATTTTCTGATATCCGGTGATGATAACTTCCTGGATTTTATTTTTATCCGAAATCTCAGAAGTCAATCTGATGGTATAGTTGGTCTGCCCTTCGTTAAGCTGAATGACTCTGGATTCATACCCAGGATAACTTACCGATACCGTTTTTGTATCAGCAGGGATTTCCAATATAAATTTTCCGTCCTTATCTGTCACTGTACCTACAGATACACTTTCGATAATTCCTTCTAATTCTGTTTTTGTAGAGACCGACTGTGTCTCGATTTTTATAGATGCACCGGTAATAATGTTAGATGTATTTGCATCTTCAATTTTCCCGGTGATGGTTTTCTTTTGCTGGGCCATTGCTATATTAGCAGCCAAAAGAGGTAAAAGTATTAGAGTTTTTTTCATTGCCGTTTATTTGTTTAAAGCCTCTTGTATACGAATGATTAAATCTGTGTAATGTGCTCTGGAAGCATCATCACCTCTGTACCTTGTTCTGTTCAGTAAGTCCAGAACTTTCTGAAGCTCTGCTCTCTTGTAAGTTGTCACTTCAGATACTCTTTTCATAGATGAATAATTGATATTCCTCAAACCGTGATCATCTTCATGGAAATTACAGATGGTCGGGATATTCAAAGTATCATCTACTTTCAATCCTTTCACTGCCGTCTTTTCAAATAGTTTGTTTACCGAAACAATCAAAGCATCCACATAGTTTTTCTGGGTCATCTTTTCAAGCATTGTAAGGCTTCCTTTTTTACTGAAAATGGCTGTTCTTACCTGATCAAATAAATTTTCAACGGTGTAAATCTCTTCTTTAGATCCTGAAACCTGGTGTTTCATCTCGTTTTCAAGTAACCTCAACAATCTGTCATCCATCAATAAGGAGTAGATAGTTCCATATTGCATTCCTCTTGCCAGGGTATACGGCGTCTGCTCGAATGGTCCCATTGGTGAATCTTTAACCGGATATGTCTTTTCTGTAATCGAATTAAAGAATAACCATTCCGGAAGATTGATTGCATTTTTAACAAGATAATCAACCGCTCTTCTCTGAATTTCTGCAGGTACCGCTTCGTAAGCTTTCTTCTTATTACCAAAAACAGTATTGTTCAGATAAATCCCTCCTACATTCGCCATCACATGACCTGTATACAAATCCCACTGCCCGATCACTCCCAGATACAGTTTTCCGGCATCTGTATATTCTTTACCATCTTCATAGGTCCATTTCAAGAGGTTGTTAATCACCACTTTCAGGTTTTTGATTCCGTATTCGCTGGCTTTCATCGCATCATCACCTAAATCTTCAGACTGCGAACGCGGATCAATGGTTTCCAGGTAGCTCTGCTGCTCACCGTAGAAATACATCGGGTCATCTTCGTGTTTTTCAATTAAGTTTTTCAGTGCTTTTTTCTCTACGAATTCATCCGGATACCAACGGTACCCCCACTCTATGGCATATTTATCATAAAGACCAATTTTCGGAGTGATTGCTGTAACGCCATCTTCCGGCTGAGCTACATAATTGTAACGTGCATAATCCATAATGGAAGGTGCCGTACCGCCCATTTTGTCTGTAAATTCTTTGGAACGAAGCGACTCTACCGGGAATGCAAAGGATGCTCCCATATTGTGCTTCAATCCGAAAGTGTGTCCTACTTCATGAGATGAAACAAAACGGATGGCTTCCCCCATATGTTCATCACTGAATTTATTTCCTCTTGCTTTTGGATCAATAGGCCCTGTCTGAATTCTCATCCAGTCATGAAGAGAAGTCATTACATTATGCCACCAGATGATATCTGCTTCGATAATTTCCCCACTTCTCGGGTCTACTACTGATGGTCCCATTGCATTTGACTTTGGCGAAGCGGCGTAAGTAATCACAGAATATCTTACATCATCAATATCAAAATCTTCATCTTTCTCATCCGGCATTTTCGCAATCACTGCATTTTTGAATCCTGCCTGCTCAAACGCCGCCTGCCAGTCATGTACTCCGGCAATGATTTTCTCACGCCATTGTTTTGGAGTTGCCGGATCGATATAATAAACGATCGGTTTCTTAGGCTCTACCAGCTCTCCTCTTAAATATTTTTCTTTATCTTCATCTTTAGGTTCAAGATTCCATTTAGTAATGAAAAACTTTTCATCCATTTTTTGCTGGTTGTCATTAAACGACCAGTGTTTTTCAGAGAAAAATCCTACTCTTGAATCCGCTACTCTTGGTTTCATCGGTATTTTAGAAAGCAGAACCAGATTGGTTGTAACGCCTAAAGTTACCGGAAGATCTACCCCACCCTCATTGACAGAAGTAGACAATTGAGATTTCACCACAAGGTTTTTAGGAAATGTTTTCACTCCTTCTATATAAGAAAGACTTGATTTCACAGATCCTCCCAATCCTACATTGCCCAACACATCGTTAAAACTTTTCTGATTCCCATCAAAAACTTTGTTCACTTTAATGGCTACCGCTGTAGAGTCATTATTTTGTGCCTCAATGTCAAAAACTTCAATAACAGATTCTGAAAAGTTGTCTTTTACAGATTTTGTAATGGCATCATTTTTTGGAGATGACACTTTAGGCACCACCGTTTTTACCCATACTTTTTTAGCTACAGGATCGCGGTGAAAAGAGATGACCTTATTTTCATAATTCATTCCTTTGTTTAAACCTGCCTCATTAACCTGCATAGGTACCTGAGAAAGTTTGTTAACCACCAAAAACTGACGTCCCATCAAACTGTCAGGAATTTCAAAATAAATATCCGTCTTTACCTGAATGGTATTAAAGAGTCCTTTTTTATAGGTTCCCTTTTTAATCAGGTCTTCAATTTTTTTTGTTTTCTTTGACGAGGAAGCGTCTGTCTTGTCTGTTTTCTCCTTATTGACCTTTACTGTATCTTTATCTTTCTTCTGTGCTATTGCCATTGGTGAAGCCATAGCAAGACCGAGATACAGTGCGAGCCTGTAATTCTTCATTAAAATAGTCCGATTCATTCCAAATAGTAAATATCTTAGTTTCAGTAAGCAAAGCTATAGGTATCGTGAATCATATATATAATATTAGGGAGTGAATGGTGATAATTCGGGAGTGAATGGATTTTATTTTTACTCCATTAAAGGCAAAAAACATACGAAATATTCACCATCTACAGAAATATGAAGAAGATTATTCTTAAAATATCCATAAATTTGATTCAAATAATCAATTCCGAATTTCTCTCCCTGTACTGTTTCTTCTTTAGGTTGCCAGGTATTCTTTACCGTAATCCCATTTTCATCAACGGTAATGATGATTTCCAGAGGCTGATCTATGGTTGCAATATTGTGTTTGGTTGCATTTTCCGTGACAATCTGAAGAGATAAATAGGGAATTCTTTTTTCCAGACTTTCCGGAGCATTAATAATCAATTCAAACTTCAATTCTTCATCAAACCTGCTTTTCAGAAGTTCCATGTATTGCTGTATAAATTTAATTTCCTGCGAAACCGGAACAATATTATCTTTAGGAGGCACTATAAGATACCTGTAAATCTTAGAAAGATTCATGGTAAACTTCTGTGCATTTTCCTTATTAATCCCGATCAGCATATAAAGGGAATTCAATGAATTGAAAAGAAAATGTGGATTGATATTATTTTTAAGCTGCTGAAGCTGATTGATCACTTCTGCTTTGTGCATCTTTTCGTTCTCTACTAATAATAAATTCTTCTCAGACTGTATTTTTTCTTTTTCCTGATACGCCAGGCTGGTTGCTCTCTGGAACAATATGAATACCGTTACAATGAGAAACAACGCTGCCAGAAAAATATAAACAGTATAGGTTTTTATCTTGCTGATATTTTCGTCAATAATAAAATTCACATGATTCACTACCGTATATCCATCAAAATTATCAGTCTTCAATGGCTTTATAAAACGTGTTACCTCCACTCCAAGATATTCTGAAACTGCTGTTCCTTTGGTATATCCTGCTTCAGTTTTGCTGGTCAGTGTATCATTAGCTTTAATATCTGTAAAGTCAAAAATATTCTTCCCAATATATTTTTTTTCCGGATGGGTAATACAGATTCCTTCTTTAGTAAAAACATAGGCGTAAGTATTGGAACTTTTATCCACGTTAATAAAATATTGATGAAGGTCATCCAGGCTCACGGTAGAGCCATAGTACAATTTGTTTTTATCAGGCAGTACCAAAGAATCGTAACTAATCCAATACATGCTGTCCTTTTTGGTAAGCAAAAGGTCTTTGAAATGTCCCGGACCGTTATTTTTTATCACAATAGAATTCTCTTTATGATCTGTCTTCTTGAAAATATCAGATAAGGGATTATTGCTCTCAGACTTTCCTGAGTCACTGTTTTCATAATAATACCAACTATAAGGCAATAGATTCCTTTTTTTGTTTAAATCATTTAAAACCAAAGAATAATCCTTATAATTCTTCAGACCGTCTTTCTGAATCAGTGCACGAAGCAGATATTGATAATCCTCAATATTTCTGAATTCATGTTCTATGGATTCATACTTTCGGAAGAATGTTTTCTTTGCGAAATCATCGGTATTTTTACGGCTGTCTTCAGTGATCAGAAGACTCAGAACAGCAAATGCTGCCACAGCAATCAGGCAGGCAGACAAAGCAGTAATATAAATGGACTTTTTGGATAAAGCGTGCTTAAAATTAATAATCAAATTCTCTAAATTGTAGGTTCCTCAACATATAAATTATTCGTTTGCAAAGATATAACAAAGATTTCAGGACTGAAAAGTGAATTATTTTTATCTTTAAAACCACCATTATGTAAGCTTATTCTTTAAACAAAAACATGTATTTTCAGCTATTTATTTCAAAAAAAATAAAAAAACTACCAAAAATATGGTAGTTTTAATGTATTCAGATTCTAACTTTTTCTACAACTTTCTTACTAATTCTTCGGTATTCAGGATGGTGGCAAATTCTTCACTAAGATTAGCTAATGCCATGAGATGAACCAATTCTGCTTCATATTTTTCTCCATGTATCCCTACTCTGTCAAAAGCTGCCGTAGCATCAGAAATCACATAGGTTTCATATCCAAAATTTCCCGCCATTCTTGCTGTAGTGGAAACACAATGATTGGTCGTAATTCCCAGAATTACCACAGTGTCTATTTTCTGAAGATCTAATTTTTCTTTCAGATCCGTTCCTATAAAGGCACTGTTGACATTTTTTGTAATAACACATTCGTCATCCTGAGGTAAAACATGATCATTAAATCCAAATCCAGGATTAGATTCATGCAGTTTGGATTTACTATTGGTTGAGCTGTGCCTGATGTGAAATACCGGCAAATTCAGGTTCCGCCATGTTTCCAATATTTTTCCGCTTAATTTTTCTGCTTCTTTGTTATTTCTGTTTCCTCCCCAATAGTTTTCATCAAGAAATCCTTTTTGAATATCAATAAGAAGCAGTGCTGGTTTTTTATCTCGTAACTTCATCTGTTTTTATTTTATACATCATTGGAAAAGTCTGCTCATAAGAAACTTATTATATTCATCTTTCATAGGAGAATCAAAGAGATCGAATACATGCAGCGCACCGGGAATTACCCATAATTCTGTTTTCACTCCTGCTTTATATAAGAGCTGAGCATATTCTATATCTTCATCTCTTAAAGGATCCAACTCACAGGCAACAATGGTAGTTTGTGGCAACCCGGAAAAATTATGGTAAGATGTAAGGTCCGAATATTGAATGCTTTTATCTTTATTTTCTTCGCCCAGAAAATGCAACCAGGCTGTCTTTGCGTAATTTTTATTCCACAGTGGAATATCCGTAAACTCCTCCATTGAAGGAGTATTCAGCCTGTTGTGAATGACAGGATATAGTAAGAACTGATGTTTTATATTTTTAATATGATGATCTGCTGCCATCTGAGTTACCGCCGCTGCCAGATGTCCGCCAGCACTTGCCCCGAAAACAGTGATATGATCAGAATTAATCCCAAGCTCAGAAACACCATGTCTTATGATCCATTGTAAAGCATCAAAACCATCTAAAACAGGAATGGGAAACCGGTATTGGGGAGCCAGCCTGTAATCAACAGAAATAATAGTTGCCTTAAGTATATCTGCAATTTCAAACATATGGTTATCCACCTGCTCCGGCAATCCGAAAACATATCCTCCTCCATGAAAGTAAAGAAGAACCTTGTCATGGTTGAAATCTTCAGGCTGGTATACGTGAAGTCTGATCCCGTATCCATCTTCTGAACTTGGTATAAAAATATCTTGCACAGCAATATGATCCGGTTTTTTAAAAGGATGTGCTTTCGTAAATTCTTTTCTTTCCTGCTGAATAATTTCCGGGCTATTCAAAAATAAATTTTCATCAATTTCCAACGAATAAGGAACATTTTCAATGCTATTTTTCAAATCAATGTTAATTCTATCAAAATTCATAATATCTCAAATATTTTATACTAAACAAGTCACAAAACCATTTTTCATCAGAATATGTCCTGTTTTTATTTGTAAATTTACCTATCAACATTATGCTTTCCAAGCGTACAAATGATTGTCTGGAACGAACAAAAATGTAAGTATGAGTATTAAAGAATCATCCACCAATAATGAAAATAAGAAAACACTGGAGTACAGCTGTTCAGAAATATATGCCGTGAATCTGATCAGTGGCCGCTGGATACTTTCCATCTGTTATCATCTCAAACATGGGAAACTGAGATTTTTTGAACTGAAAGATAAGATCCACAATATCTCAGAAAGAATGCTTACCCTTCAGCTGAAAAAAATGGAACAGGAAGAGCTTATCACTAAAAGAGTATATGCAGAAATTCCCGTAAAAGTAGAATATGAGCTTACAGAAATTGGTAAAAAACTGATTCCGGTTCTGAATCAGCTTGAAGTATGGGGCAACGAACATAAAAAAGTGAAGAAAAAATAGGTTAAATTCTGAATACTTTTTTAAAGAAAAAGTCTAAAGAACAACATTTATTTTATACACAAACCGAAAGACAAAAAAAACAGGCATAAGTCTTAAAGTTAGTTAATATCGTCATTCAGACCACAGATTCAGCGTGCTATATTTTTAAAATTAATTATCTTCGCCTACAAATCTTATTTGAAAATGAAGAAGATCATCTCCGGGATATCTATTTTTTGTGCCATCGCGATCTCTGCTCAGGAAGCGATCCAGTTTCAGGAGCTCCCATTCAAAGATATTATTGCAAAAGCCAAGAAAGAAAAAAAATTGGTTTTTATTGATGCATATGCTTCGTGGTGTGGTCCATGCAAAATGATGGAAAAAAATGTATTCACGCAGAAAGCAGTAAGTGATTACTACAACACCAACTTCATTAATGCAAGATTTGATATGGAGAAAGGAGAAGGAAGAGACATTGCTTCAAAATTCGGAGTACGTTCCTACCCTACTTATCTTTTCCTGAACGGTGAAGGAGAACTTGTTTCCAGAAATACTGGGTATATGGAGGAAAGTCTTTTTGTGGCAATGGCACAGGACATTAATTCACCCGGAAATAAAAAAGGTTCTCTTAAAGACCGTTTCGCCAGTGGGGAAAAAGACCCGGAATTCCTGATCAACATTATGAAGCTTAATGCTAATTCAGATTATGAATTCGCAAAAAAAGCTTCTGAAAGATATTTCCAGAATAAAAAGAAAACTGAAGAGCTTACAAAGGATGAAATTGGATTTCTTCTTTACTTCGTAAAGTCATCAGAAGATACCAACTACAATGTCTTTGCATCCCGAAAAGCAGAGATTATTAAATATCTTCCTGAAGAAACTTATACCGAATTTGATGCTCAGCTGAAGTTAGGAAAAATAGTAGAACAGTCTATTGATGATAAAAATAAAAAAATCAACGATGACTATTTCATGAAAACTGCCGAACCACTGGTTGGAAAAGAAGCTGCAGTCAAAAAACTGAATCAGACGAAGCTCAGCTATTATGAACAGAACAGTAATTTTCCTGAATACGAAAAAGCCGCTTTAGACTATTATAAAAATTCTGATGCCTTTGATCCTAACGAGATCCTGAGAGCAGCATGGATATTCGCAGATCATGTGAAAACACCTGCTTCACTGAAAAAAGCAACAGAATGGGCAGAAAAATCTGTCATGAGAAGCGAAACTTCTGAAAACACTTACATTCTTGCTAAACTCTATTATCTTACAGGAAATAAAGAAATGGCAAAAAATTACGCTGAAATGTCCAGAAATATGGCAGTTCAGGGCAATAAAGATTCTCAACTGGCAGATGAATTATTAAAGCAAATAAAATAAACATTAATACTGGATGAAATATAAATTATTAGCAGCAGGCGTACTAGCCTTCCTGTCGGCAACTACGTTGAGCGCGCAGGAACAGGAACAAGGAGGACAGGATAAAAGTTTATACATTAAAGGGAATGCTTTATTTGCTCCGATAGGGATTTTAAACCTTGGAATAGAAAAACAGATCAGTCCAAAATATACCCTTCAGGGAGATGTTTTCATTTCACCATGGAAATCTTTCGGAGGGCATAAACTACAGTTTTACTCTATTTCTGCAGAAGGAAGATATTACTTTACTGAGGCTTTCAAACATTGGTATGTAGGTGCTAACGTATCCGTAGCTGCTTACAATGCCACAAAATGGAATTATTGGAATGATGACACCTTTGAAAACTGGAATGGAGAAATCCTTACTAATTCCAATCTGTACCAGAAAGGATTTTCTGTGATGCTGGGTGTTACAGCAGGGTATCAATTTCAATTATCTGAGCGTTGGAATCTGGACATTTATGGAACAATCGGAACATCACAAGGATTTTATAAAGGCTATGACAAATCTACAGGAAAACGTTATGATTCTGCAGAAAAGTTTAATAAAAGCGGTGAAATCATCCCATACAGAGGTGGTGTCATGATTTCTTATAAATTAAAATAATACAATGAAACCATTCGGAAGAAATCATATCATCATTTCAGTGATCACTTTTGTGATCCTCTTTTTAATGAACTATATCGGAAACGATCTGCCTGATAAATTACAAAGGGCATTAATGACGGCTTTTGCAGGAGTTGTGGGGTTAACTGTGGGACTCTTTATATTAAATAAGGGCAAAAATGATAAAAATCCGCCCCAAAATTTTGATTAATTAGTCTTCATATACTACATATCTGGTTCTGATCTTTTCGAAACTTTCCAGATCTTTTTTCCATGAATCTTTAATTTCCGGAATTGATTTTCCTGCGATAATTTGTTTTCTCAATTCATCAGTTCCGGATAAAGTATCAAACCATAGATTTTTCAGAAAGAAATCCTGCTGGGGATTTTTATAGTTTTGATAGGCTTTGATTACCCACTCAAGGTTAAGTTCTCTTAGATCTTTAGGATAATTGGATAGGTTTTCTCCATAGCATAATTTCCCGTTCAGAAAGGGATCTTTAGCACCATAGCTCGGCTTTGGCGTAAACTGATAAGGCAGATTTTCCGTCCATGGAGAGCCATAAATCTGGAAAGGAAGATCTGTTCCTCTTCCTACAGAAACCTGAGTACCTTCAAAGAAGCATAGACTCGGATATAAATTAATGGCTTTGTCATTAGGCAAATTAGGAGAAGGTTTATCAAGAATCTGATAACGCTGTTTTTTATGATAATTCTTCATCGGAACAAGCGTATATTTAGCCTGAACTTCATTTTTAAGCCATTTCTCCCCATTCACCATCTTTCCATACTCTCCTATTGTCAGTCCATATACTACGGGAACTTCATGAAGTCCAACAAAACTTGTCCATTTTTTTCTTAAGACAGGTCCGTCAGTATATCCGTCATGTGGATTGGGGCGATCCAATACCATGATCTCCACATTATTTTCAGCTCCGGCTTCCATCAGGTAAGACAAAGTGGAAATATAGGTGTAAAACCTCACTCCGACATCCTGAATATCAAAAACAACGATGTCAATTCCTGAAAGTTGCTCCGGTTTTGGCTTTTTATTATTTCCATATAAAGAAACAATTGGAATTCCTGTTTTCACATCTACTCCATTTTTCACTTTTGCACCTGCATCTGCATCTCCTCTGAAGCCATGTTCAGGAGCGAAAATAGACTTGATTTTAATTCCGTTTTTTACAAGAAAATCAACCAAATGGGTTTTATCACTCATTAGACCTGTCTGATTAGTCACCACTCCTATCGTTTTATTTTTTAACAGTGGCAAGTAGATTTCAGGTTGGTCTGCACCGGTTTTAAAATCCGATTGAACTTGAGTCTGAGAATAATATTGGTTGAATACTCCTAAAAAAATTAGGCAAATCAGAAGTAAATTTTTAATTTTGAAATCTAAATTCATAAGCTTGAAATTTCCTTTATATTTCTCTAGAAAAATAGCATTTTCCAAAGATAACAAAAATAACCTTTCAAGGGTTATCATCTTCATTGGCAGGCTTTCCGTAGCATTGGGAATTATTGTTTCCTTAATTACTGTAGCCACTGGTTTTGGTTCTAAAAAAGCTATCAAGGAGAGGCTGGCTGATTTCAGCGGACATATTACCGTAAGATCTACACGATCGAATTCTTCATACAATACTTCTGTACTGGATAATCAGGGACTGAATATTGCCAAAATAAAAGAACTTCCCGATGTGGAAAGTACTCAAAAATATGTGACGGTAACCGGAATTATGCGTAATGAGCACAATTTCGCAGGCATTATATTTAAGGGAATAGGAAAAGATTTTGACAGTTTAAGATTTAAAAAATTCCTTATTGCCGGAACAACACCAAAAGTAACGGAAAAAGGATTTAACAATGATGTAGCTATTTCCCAGAAAGTCGCCAAAGATCTTCATCTTAAAGTAAATGACAGCATTGTTACTGTATTTTTAAAAGCAGATCAAAAACCACTTTACCGTAAATTCAGAGTTATTGGAATTTATAGAACTGATATCAAGCTAATTGACGAACAATTTGTTATCGGAGGAATCAACCATGCAAGAAAAATTCAGGATATGAAACCTGATGAAATTGGTGGAATTGATATTTTCCTTAAGAATGTGAATGATATCGACAAAGATTTTCCCGAAATTGAAAAACTGATCGGTTATAAAAACTATGCTGAAAAAGCGACAGAAAAATTTCCACAGATTACAGACTGGATCAGTATTTTTGATACCAATATTGCTTTGATCATTATTATCATGCTGATTGTAGTGGTTATCAATATCATTATGGTTCTTCTGATTCTTATTATTGAACGAACCAATTCTATTGGTCTTCTGAAAACATTAGGAGCAAGCAATTCACAGATAAGAGCCACTTTCATCAATTATACCCTGATTATTATGATCCCGGGACTTTTGTATGGAAATGCTATCGGATTAGGACTGATTTTAATCCAGAAATTCTTTGGAATCATCAAACTTAATCCTGAAAACTATTATGTAAGTACAGTTCCGGTAGACCTTAATCCGATTGCGATCATCTCTATCTCAGTAGGAATTCTTATTATCTCAGGACTGGCTTTGATTATTCCCAGCTACCTGATCAGTAAAATTTCCCCAGTGAAGGCGATTAAGTACAATTAACACAATAATTGATAATTGATAATTGATAATTGATAATTGATAATTGAAAGTTATCAGTTGTATTTCAGTTGATTTTGGCGTTATCCACAACTTATCCACACGTTATCCACAGCACAGATAATTTTAAAAGCCTTATCTTTGTGCCGCTTATAAAACATTTATGAAATACGCAAAAAATATCCTTGAAACGATAGGTAACACACCGCTGGTAAAGCTTAACAAAGTATTAGGTGAAGATTTTCCGGCATTAGTATTAGCAAAAGTAGAGACCTTCAATCCTGGAAACTCAGTAAAGGACAGAATGGCTCTTAAAATGATAGAAGATGCTGAAAAAGACGGCAGATTAAAACCTGGAGGAACTATTATCGAAGGAACTTCCGGAAATACAGGAATGGGACTGGCACTGGCTGCCATCATCAAAGGGTACAAATGTATCTTTGTAACCAATTCGAAACAGTCAAAAGAAAAATGTGATATTCTTCGTGCTGTAGGTGCTGAAGTAATTGTTTGCCCTACTGATGTAAAACCTACCGACCCACGTTCTTATTATTCAGTTTCCAAAAGACTGGCAAAAGAAACGGAAAACGGATGGTATGTAAACCAATATGACAACTTATCTAACAGAGCTGCTCATTACGAGTCTACCGCTCCGGAAATCTGGGAACAGACAGAAGGAAAACTGACTCATTTTGTAGTAGGAGCCGGAACAGGAGGTACTATCACTGGATGTGGAACATTCTTCAAAGAAAAAAATGCTGACATCAAAGTAATTGGAGTGGACACTTATGGTTCTATTCTGAAGGAATTTCATGAGACAGGTGAACTTCATTATGATCACGCTTACACTTATATCACAGAAGGAATCGGGGAAGATATCATTCCTGAAAATTATGATATGTCTGTAATTGATCATTTTGAAAAAGTAACCGATAAAGACGGTGCAATCTATGCAAGAAAACTGGCTAAAGAAGAAGGTATTTTCTGTGGATACTCTGCAGGAAGTGCAATTGCATCTTTGATTCAGATGAAAGATCAGTTCACAAAAGATGATGTAATTGTAGTTTTACTTCATGACCATGGTTCAAGATATGTAGGAAAAATCTACAATGACGAGTGGATGAAGGAAATGGGCTGGTTGGAAGAGAACAAATAAGTTAACTTGTACATAATAAAAAACGGAGCAAAATAATTTTGCTCCGTTTTTTTTATTAATCGATTTTAATTTTCTCTTTCAATGTATTCTTGAGAAAACTGTATTCTTTCTCATTCATTGATTTTCTGGGAAACATATAACTGTATTTTCCTTCAACAGAAATAAATTCATGAGTGCTGTCAAAATATTCAAAATCTTTCCATTCGCTGGTTTCTTTTTCCCCATCGATATTCACTGTGAAAAAGTTATTATCAAATCTTATCTCGTATACTTTACATCTTTCAAGCGTGCTCAGATAATGATTCACCTGTTTTTTCCATCTTGAAACTTTATTAACGCTTACGGATAAAAAAACAGCACAAAGCAAAAATATAAAACTCAGGAAGTATAAAACACCTGCATTTTCTTTACTCATCAAGTCTTTTAATAGAAAAACGATGAAAACAATCACTGCAGCAGCTATGGTAACGATAGTTTTACTTTTCGTAGTAGGTGAAAAAAGCAGGCTTCCCTGATTACCGCTAAAATAAATATCTTCAAAAATCTTCCTGTCCGGTTTTAGTGTAATCACCTTTTCTTCATTCATAATTATAGAGTTTGCTTTAAAAAGCTACAAAACTAAACTAAATATCTTCATATTGATCACTTATAGCAGAAAGTTTATTCATCAGTTCTCTGTTTCTGCGGTTCAGAGCATCCAGTTTTTTCAACATATTATGAATCACTTCAAGGCCGGGTAGATTAATTTCAAGATCATAATGCCAGTTGGCAAATTTTTCCAGATCGGGCAGATCTTCATACATCAGATAATGAATATTGTTTTCAATCTGAATATTCAGCAGCCCATAATCTACAAGCTCATCAAAAAAAGTGATTTCTATATTATAGATTTTTACGAGTTCTTCCCGTGATATTCTTTCACTCATGGCTTAGGAATTTTTTAGTTGTTCAAAAAGTTCTTTCTGCTTTTCGGTAAGGTTAGTTGGCAGTTTCACTTCATAGGTTACAAAAAGATCACCGTGTTCTCCTTCTTTTTTATAAACAGGAAAACCTTTTCCTTTAAGCCTTACTGTCATTCCGGTTTGGGTTTCCGGTTTCACTTTAAGGTTTACACTTCCATTGAGAGTATGTACTTTTACTTCGCCTCCTAAAACGGCTGTGTACAGATCAATAGTCACTTTGGTTTTCAGATCGTCACCTATTCTTTCAAAATCCGGATCAGCAGGAATATTGAAGGTGATATATAAATCTCCGTTTGGCCCACCGTTTACTCCGGGGTTTCCATGTCCTTTTAATTTAATCTGCTGTCCGTCATACACCCCTGCAGGAATGGTGATTCTTACTTTCTTTCCATTGATTTCAAAAGTTTGCGGATGAGTTGTTGCGGCGTCTCTTAAATTGAGATTCAACTCGGCAGTTATATCCTGTCCTTTGAATTTACCGGAAGCTCTTCCTCTCGAACTTTTACCAAATCCACCGCCTGCACCGCCAAACATATCCTGGAAGAAATCTGAGAAATCTTCACCTCCACCAAAGTCTGCCCCGGAGTATCCTCCGTTATAACTACTTTGCTGTTGATACTGTCTTTGCTGTTGTTGTTGGGCTTTTTCGTATTCTTCGCCGTGCTTCCAGTTTTCTCCGTACTTGTCATATTTTGATCTGTTTTCCGGATTACTCAGAACTTCATTCGCTTCATTCAGTTCTTTGAATTTCTTTTCTGCTTCTTTGTCTCCGGGATTGAGATCGGGATGATGTTTTCTAGCCAATTTTCGGTAGGCTTTTTTGATATCATCCTGTGTTGCGCTTTTATCTACGCCTAAAATTTTATAGTAATCTATATAAGCCATAGAAATGAGGTTTACCCAAATTTATGAATTTTAGGTCTGAAAATTGTATAACAGAATGTTAAAAATAAACCTATCTTTGATAAAAAGCCATACATGAAAGATGTATTGAAAAACTACTCCGGAATCATATTTTTACTTTTGGGAATCACTATTGGAAGCATCATCGGAATTGTTGCACCTGGTATTGTGGAATACATTAAACCTTTGGGAGATATTTTCCTTAATCTTCTTTTTGTGAGTGTAGTTCCTTTGGTATTTTTTGCCGTTTCCAACTCTATTGCTTCTCTGGAGCAGCAATCAAAATTCGGTAAGATCATTCTTGTGATGGCACTTACCTTTCTGTTCTTTATTCTTACCGCAGCAGTGTTTACGATATGTGCAGTATATCTTTTCCCTGTTTCCGGGGTCTCAGGAAGTTCTGAGATGATTACTGAAGCGGCCAATGAGGATACATGGGGCAACAGGATTGTAAGTTTCTTTACTGTGGGAGAATTCACGGAGCTTTTCTCAAGAAGGAATATGTTGGCTCTTTTGGTATTTGCTTTTCTGACAGGGTTTGCAGCCCGAAAAACAGGAGAAAAAGGACAACCTTTCAGAGTTTTTATTGCTTCAGGATATGAAGTAATGAAAGAGCTTCTTTTGCTGGTGATGAAGCTTGCCCCTATTGGTCTGGGAGCCTACTTTGCGTATCAGGTAGCGACTTTAGGACCACAACTTTTTGGATTTTATGCTAAACCTTTAGGGTTATATTATATTGCAGGAGTTATTTATTTCCTGGTGTTCTTTTCTATCTATGCATTCATGGCGAATGGACAAAAAGGAGTCAAAAGTTTTTGGACAAATGCGATCTACCCTACTTTGACTGCAATAAGTACATGCAGTAGTTTTGCAACAATGCCTGCTAATTTACAAGCCGCTTCCAAAATCGGGATTCCGAATTCTATTGCCAATCTGGTGATTCCTATCGGGACTACTTTGCATAAAAACGGATCTTCGATGTCTTCGATTATCAAGATCTATGTGGCATTCTTAATTATTGGAAAAGATTTTTTTGATCCTGCCAACCTGCTTTTAGCTTTAGGAATTACAGTCTTTGTGAGCATTGTTGCCGGTGGTATTCCTAATGGCGGATATATTGGGGAAATGCTGATGATTTCTGTTTATAAACTTCCTCAGGAAGCTATTCCTGCCGTGATGATCATCGGGACTTTGGTAGATCCTCTGGCAACTGTTCTGAATGCTGTAGGAGATATCGTTGCCGCTATGTTTGTCAACCGGTTTGTGAAAGTCTGACTGTAGTTTAACCATTTTCTTTTAACCCATGAACTCATTTTTTAAAAGCATTGGCTTATACAACAGCCTCATTATTGATCTCAATATCAATAGTGCAGAACTTGTACAGAGATTAATGAAAGTCACTTATAAAACCAATACCACTTTCATATCATTAGAAAAAGACAGTACCATTCCTACTCGGTTTGAATATCGGGGAATGATCGATGCAAACAGTTTTACAATCAAAAGAAGAGGAAGGCTGTTTGATATGAACAGAAGTAATCCTGTGTTTCATGGAACGATTTCTGATAAAAATGGGATATCATCTGTAGCGATAGAATTTTTTCCATCAGGATTTCAGATTTTGAATTGGTTTTTTATTCTGTGTTTTTGCTTTTTAATAGGATTCGTCAGTATTACAGGAGATCAACAAGGTCTTATTGTCGGGGCAGTCGCATTCACAATAGCAATCACTCAATATTTTATCTTAAAAAGAGGAATTTCGAGAGGGAAATATGAATTTGAAAGAGAGCTTATTTATATTGCTCAAAAGCCTTGATTCTTTACCAACATCACTTGATTTCATAGCTCCTATTCACTACGTTTCACAGGCTCCAGATTTTCGTATTCTTCAGGTGTGAAAAGCCTGTAATGAACTTTAAACGTCTTACCCAAGGGAGTTTCCAGTGAAAATCCACCAGGTCCGAAACCATCTGTTATATCCAGAGTAAAATGTGAATATTTCCAGTATTCAAAAAGGTCCCGGTCTATCCAGAATTCATGTCCGTTAATAGTACCGATCATGGCATCATTCATTCTGGGAAAAAATCCTCCTTTTTCGAAGCATTGTGGCTGGGTTCCTTCACAACATCCTCCTGCCTGATAAAACATCAGAGGACCATATTGTTCTTCCAGCCTGTTAATTACTTCAAGAGCCTGTTCCGTGGCGGAAAGTCTTGATATTTTTGTTTCCATTGTTTTTATTTTGGTTTAATGCAAACCTTATATTGATAAAAGATCCCGGTAAAGTAAATTCTAACCGGGATCAGCAACACATCATCAAATTAATTTGAGCCGGCAATATCTAAAACGATTCTGCCGTCAATTTGTCCTTTTTTCATTTTATCAAAAACATCATTGATATCTTCTAATTTTGCGGAAGTGACTGTAGCTTTTACCAATCCTTCATTGGCAAAATCCAGTGCTTCCTGCATATCTTTTCTTGTTCCTACAATGGAACCTCTTACGGTAATTCTTTTCAGAACGGTTTCAAAAATAGGAAGTTCGAAAGATCCGGGAGGAAGTCCATTGAGAGCAATTGTTCCTTTTCTTCTTAAAACATCTATTCCCTGCTTGAAAGCAATAGGTGAAACGGCAGTAATCAAAGCACCGTGCATTCCGCCAACTTCTTTATGTAAATATTCTCCGGGATCTGTGTTTTTCGCATTGACGACAAGGTCTGCTCCTAATTTTTTTGCGAGCTCAAGCTTATCGTCTGCTACATCAATAGCGGCTACATGCATTCCCATTGCTTTTGCATATTGAACAGCTACATGCCCCAGTCCTCCGATTCCTGAAATGGCTACCCATTCTCCAGGTTTTGTTTCTGTTTCTTTCAATCCTTTATAAACTGTGACTCCGGCACATAAAATAGGTGCTATTTCAAGAAAGTTAACATCGGATTTTAAATGTCCTACATATCTTGAATCTGCAATAACGTATTCTGCAAATCCGCCATCTACACTGTAACCTCCATTTTTCTGGGCTTCACAAAGGGTTTCCCATCCTGTAATACAATAATCGCAGCATCCACATGCACTGTACAGCCATGGAACTCCTACTGCATCTCCTTCTTTTACAAAAGCTTCGGGTCCGCAGGCTACTACGATACCTACTCCTTCATGTCCCGGGATAAGAGGCATTTTGGGTTTTGCAGGCCAATCGCCATCTACCGCATGTAAATCTGTGTGGCAAACTCCGCAGGCGATGACTTTAACAAGCACTTCATATCTTCCGGGTTCTCTTACAGGTACTTCTTCTATTTTCAAAGGTTGACCGTAGCCCTGAACTACTGCCGCTTTCATTGTTTTTGGAATCATATCTTATTTTTTGGATTGAGTTATTTGGGGTTATTTGTTTTTATCTCCACGTTTGAACAGACAATTTCTCTGCGTGAGGGATAGGAAGGGCGGCGAGGAACGAGCCGGTGCGGAATGCAATGGAGCACCGAAACGAAGTGCAGCCCTGGATAGCCCGACCGATTTGCCCTGGACAACGCCAAGGCAAGCGGGCACGTCCTAAATAATATTAAAAGAAACCTAGCTTATTCTTGTTATAAGAAATCAGCATGTTTTTGGTTTGACGGTAATGATCAAGCATCATTTTATGGTTTTCTCTTCCGATTCCAGACTGCTTGTACCCTCCGAAAGGTGCTCCGGCCGGATAAGAGTGATATTGGTTTACCCATACTCTTCCTGCTTCAATCTGGCGTGGAATGTTGTACAACTGGTGAGCATCTCTGGTCCATACTCCTGCTCCAAGACCGTAGATGGTATCATTGGCAATTTTTACGGCTTCTTCCTCATCTTTGAAAGTGGTAAATGCCAGCACCGGACCGAAAATTTCTTCCTGGAAGATTCTCATTCTGTTGTTTCCTTTGAAGATCGTAGGCTGGATGTAGTATCCGCCTTCAAGATCTTCTCCCAGGTCGTTTACCGCTCCTCCTACAAGCACTTCTGCTCCTTCATCTATTCCCAACTGAATATAGGAAAGGATTTTATCTTTCTGAATCTGTGAAGCCTGTGCTCCCATCATCACAGTTTTATCCAGTGGATTTCCAACTTTGATGGCTTTTACTCTTTCGATTACTCTTTCGATAAAGGCATCAGCTATACCTTCCTGAACAAGAAGTCTTGAAGGACATGTACAGATTTCTCCCTGATTCAGGGCAAAAAGCACGGCTCCTTCTATTGCTTTATCTAAAAATTCATCATCAGCATCCATCACCGAATTGAAAAACACGTTCGGTGATTTACCTCCCAATTCCAGCGTAACCGGAATGATGTTTTCTGTAGCGTATTGCATTACAAGTCTTCCTGTAGCGGTAGAACCGGTAAATGCTGCTTTTGCTACTTTCGGATTGGTCACGAGAGCTCTTCCAAGTTCTGCTCCGAATCCGTTGACAATATTAATAACTCCTGCCGGTAAAAGGTCACCGATCAATTCCATTAAAACCATAATGGAAACAGGGGTACTTTCTGCCGGTTTCAACACGACGCAGTTTCCTGCTGCCAATGCGGGAGCCAGTTTCCAAACAGCCATTAATATTGGGAAATTCCATGGAATGATCTGTGCAATGACTCCAAGAGGTTCATGAACGATTAAGGAAACAGTATCTTTATCCAATTCGTTATGCGATCCTTCATCAGCACGGATCACCGAAGCAAAGTATCTGAAATGATCAATGGCTAAAGGTAAATCTGCTGCCAATGTTTCTCTTACAGCCTTTCCGTTATCTATTGTTTCTACTGTAGCCAGATATTCTAAGTTCTGTTCTATTCTGTCTGCGATTTTATTCAGAATGATGCTTCTTTCTGTGGAGGAAGTATTCTTCCATGTCTGAAATGCTTTTTCAGCTGCATCTACCGCTAGCTCCAAATCTTCTTTGGACGAATGTGGTACCTGAGTAAATTTTTTCCCATCAACCGGAGAAACTACGTCAAAATACTGTCCTTTAACAGGTGGAGTGAATTTTCCGTCAATATAGTTATCGTATCTGTTTTTAAACTCCGGACGCTGTAAAAGTGTCGTTGATCTTGGTTCTGTAATAGTGCTCATATTAGTATTGTTTTTATTTTTTCGATACTACCAAATTACACTGAGAAGCCAAAAAGAGTATAGCACAATCGTATAAAAAAAGTGGAAAATAGTGCAAGGGGTTCAATTTTAGTATTTTATTAACAGCAACGTAGCGCCAAATTTTCTATATTTGAGTTACCTCCGATTCAAAAAATTTTAGAAATGAATAACAATAGTAAGATTTTATTAAATACTCCTGAATTACGTAAGGAAAACCAACTATTGAGTCTTGTTGAAAACCAGACGAAATTCAATCTAAATAATTGTGAGTTCAGTATTTATGAGACTCATAAGGCGGCTTTTGATGTAAAACTTCATTTCGAAAATATTGCATTTACAGCGATGCTGAGAGGTAAAAAACATATGAAACTGGATAAGAAAACCAGTTATTTTGATTATTATCCGGGGGAAAGTATTCTGGTAGCACCGGGAGAAACGATGGTGATAGATTTTCCTGAAGCAGATGAAACGCCTACACAGTGTATTTCTTTAAGTCTTAATCCTGATTTCATTGAGAATTCTCTCAATTATCTGAATTATCACCTTCCAAAGGTGGATGAAACTTCACAATGGAATATTCAGCTGGATGAGTATTTTCTGTTTAATAATAAAGCGCTGGCTTCTGCTACCAACAATATCATGAGAATTGCGATGGATGATAATTCGCAAAAGGATATCATGGCAGATTTTGCATTGAAAGAACTTCTGATCAGATTGATGCAGACTCAGGCAAGGAGTATGGTGGAAAAAAACATTGTTAAAAATAAATCGAGAATTGGATTTGTAGTGGATTATATTAAAAGAAATCTGCATCAGAAACTATCTATTGACAGTATCGCCAAACTGGCTTATGTAAGCAAGTCTAATTTCTTTAAAATGTTCAAAGATGAGCTGGGAACTTCCCCTAATGATTTTATTTTACAGGAAAGAATCAACAGGGCGAAAGAACTTCTTTCCAGCCAAATCAGTATTAAGGAAACTGCCTTTCAGACGGGATTTTCAGATACCAACTATTTTACAAGGGTATTTAAGCAACTGGAAGGAGTCACTCCGAAAAGTTATCAGGATCGTATGGTCATGAGATAACTTATTTATAAAATATCAATAAAAAAGAGCCCTATTGAATAGGGCTCTTCATTTATATTATTAAAAATTAAATTTTAATTATTAATACTGATCATTCTGCTTAATGTTCGGGTTTGCCTGAATAGCAGAAATAGGAATTGGCCACTGCCACTTGAAGCTTCCCGCTGCAAGAGTCTGTGCAACAGCAGGGGTACCTGTACCGTCAAAAAGATCTCCTTTACCTGATCTCTGAACAGGAAGGTTTAATCTCTTCAATGTATACCATCTGTCATTTTCAAATGCAAGCTCCAATCTTCTTTCTTTCAGGATAGCATCTAAAAGAGCCTGTCCTGTCTCTGTACCAGGAGTAAATACAGTATATCTTTCAGCTCTCAATTTATTTAAAAGAACTAAAGCCTGTGCACCATTACCTGTTCTGTAATATGCTTCAGCAACGTTTAGCAACACTTCTGCTCCTCTTAAATATCTTACAGGAACGATATTAGATGGTAAACCAGTAATACCTGAGTATTTGGTAACGTGATTATACTTTTGTTTACTATATACATCCGTAGTAAAATAAGCAGATTTCCTAACATCATTTGACGTATAAGCTGTATATAAATCGTAATCTACAACAAACTCTGATCTTAATGCTGGAACAGATTGATTGTAAGCAACACCTACTGTGTTTTGCTCAGCTGCAGAATTCGATACCTGGAATAAAACACCATCATTAATATCGCCTTCTTTTTCTTTCCAAATCTTATAAAAATTAGATTTCAGAGTAATACTTGAAGAAATCCCCAATGCCAGTTCACCATATTTGATGGTATTAGCATAGTCTCCTCTGTAAAGGTTTACTCTTGACAATAATCCATAGATGGCAGCTTTGCTCAATCTTCCTTTATCCAAATCATTTTGAGTAATATTATCGGCAGCAAATAATAAATCTGCTATCACTTTATCATATACCTGATCAACGGTAAGATTTCTGGATGAAGTATTATTTAGAGGAGAATAGGTCTCTGAATAATAAATTCCGATTGTATTCTTAGCACCTGCAGATTGAGTTGGAATTTGGGAATATGCTCTTACAATATCAAAATGAGCTATTGCTCTTAATGCTCTTGCTTCAGCTTCCAAATTTGTTTTCTGTGTTCCAGATAATACTCCGTTATTGATATATTTCAAAACAAAGTTAGCTCTGCTGATCACAAGATAAGCAGCAGTATACAATCCTGTTGTCTGTGAATTATCTGATGAGAATTCGAAGTTTGATGCTGCAAAGTTGGTATTTCTACCTGTAGTAGCACGAACAAGGTTATCAGTGGTAAGATCACCCATGATAAGTTGGTTTCCTACATCACTAGTATAATACCCAGATCCTTTAAGAGCTGTATAGGCACCATCCATAGCCTGTCTGAAGGTCTCAGGTCTGGTCATTGCCTGCTCCTGATCTTCATTGATTGACGAGATTTGATCTAGATTTCTGTCGCAAGACGTTAACGTAACAAAGGCAGTTAACGCAGCTAAACTTATTTTTATTATATTCTTTTTCATAAAGCTATTCAATATTAAAATTCTAATTGCAGTCCTACCAAGATTGTTCTTACAGCAGGGTAAGTATAAAGGTTATATGCTCCTGGAACGAACAATGCTGTAGATTCACCAGATCCTACTGAAACCTCAGGTTCTCCGTGGAATTTAGTCACTGTAAATAAGTTTTGTCCCTGTACATATGCTCTAAGCTTATTGATAGGTGATTTGTCTCCCAGGAATGCTTTATCAAATGTATATCCTAATGTAAGTGATCTTAATCTTAGGTAATCTGATTTTTCAATCCACTGATCAGAATCACGCATACCGTTTGAGTCAACTTTCTGGAATACTCCTGTATCTCCAGGGTTTTGCCAAACCTGAGCAGCAGCCTGAGCCATATTTCTACCTGCAACAGCCAACGTTGGATCCACAGCAGCAGCGTACATGTTGTTATAAGTATATCCACCTAGCTTAAACGTGAAATCAGCACTGAAATCAAGTCCTTTGTACTGAACTGTAGTTCCGAATCCACCAAAACTTTTTGGGAATGGAGATTTATCAGTAAGAGGAACTGCATTAGATGCACTGTAAACATCAGTAACATTTCCTGCTTTATCATAATATAATGCTTTTCCATTGCTTGGATCTACACCTGCAAATCTAACATTATAGAATACATATGGAGTCTCCCCTACTTTTAAATAAGTATCTCCTAAGTTTCTTTCTGTTTGACCGTCTGCTAATTTATCAAGAATTGATTTCTGGAATGAGATATTAGCATGTAAGTTCCAGTTGAAATCTTTCTTCTTGATTACATCTACGCTAAGCTCTACTTCAAGACCTTTCTGAGACATATCTCCCGCATTGATATACTGGTAGTATCCTCCTTCCTGTTTGTCTAAAGGTACAAGCTGTACGAAATCTTTTCTCTTATTCTTGTAAACTTCAACGGATCCACGGATTCTTCTGTTCCACATTGTGAAATCTACCCCTAAGTTGGTAATCGCGTTAGATTCCCATTTAAGATTGCTGTTACCAATAATATAATATCCTTGTGAAGCTGTACCAGGATATGAGGTACCATTAGCACCATATAAACCGTAGCTGATATTATTGACATTATAGTAATCAGGCAAAGTACCATCGTTACCTGTTGTACCGTAAGATCCTCTAAGCTTCAAATCATTAATAAACCCACCTTTCATGAAATCTTCCTTCGCGATATTCCAAGCTGCACTTGCAGACCAGAAAATACCACTTTGGTTATTGGCACCAAATCTTGATGAAGCATCTCTTCTCAATGATCCTGTTACCAAATATCTTCCTTCATAATCATAGTTTAGTAAACCTGCTAAACTGAATAAAGTATTTCTTACCTTAACTCCAGTAAATGTATTTCTGTCAGAAGGTGTTGTAATAGATGGAACATTGATAACCGGAGATTTCAATCCGTAAGCCCCACCATTCATTGTTTCGTTGTAGTTATCGTTATATTCGATAAATCCTAAGAAATCAAAGTTGTGGCTTCCGTATGATTTTTTATAGTTAATGGAGTTATTCCAAGTGTAGTTAAATGTATAGAATGAATTTTTGTTCAATGAACCTGTAGGAACTTTGTTTACTGTGATATCCAGGTTTGAACCTTTCTTCAACCATTGAGTTCCCATATACCAATCGAAAAGTCCGTTAAAGTTTGTTTTAAATTTCAGACCATCGATAATTTTATATTCTGCGAATAAAGTTACCGGAATTCTTAGTCTCTGATCATCTAATCT
Source organism: Chryseobacterium sp. T20 (assembly GCF_047345655.1). Lineage (NCBI taxonomy): Bacteria > Pseudomonadati > Bacteroidota > Flavobacteriia > Flavobacteriales > Weeksellaceae > Chryseobacterium > Chryseobacterium sp. T20. Next base: position 445,925 of record NZ_JBLFDU010000002.1, on the reverse strand, counting down.
ATAGTTACGGATCTGCTCAACAACGTTAGAACCAGCTCTCATTGTCTGATTATAACTTCCATCCGCGTTATAAACCGGCTCATATGGAGCATATTTATACATTGCTCCAAATGGGTTCTGTGTATTGTTTCTGTCTCTGAAATTCTGAGTTTCCTGATACTGAACACCTAGGTTAATCCCTACGTTTAGTTTTTCACTCAGTTTATTGGTAAACCCAAAGTTACCTGTATATCTCTTAAGTCCATCGATATCTCTGATAATCCCGTTATCAGAATCATATCCTAAAGAGTAATAGAAAGTACTTTCTCTAGATCCTCCCTGTGCACTGAATAAGTAAGACTGAATGCTTGAAGGCTTTAACAGGTCTTTTTGCCAGTTGTGATCATAGGCAGCTAGTGCATCCATTTCTTGTTGAGATCTTGGTTTAAACCCAAGGTACCCTAATTGATTCTGGAAATCCATCAACTCCCTAGAATTCATCATGGTATAGTTCTTGTCTCTCAGCTTTTCACTGAAACCAAACTTAGTTTCAAATGAATAGTGAGTTTTCCCAGCTTTTCCGGCTTTAGTAGTTACTACTACTACCCCATTTGCTCCTCTCGCACCATACTGTGCTGTAGCAGCAGCATCTTTAAGAATTGAAATAGATTCTACGTCTGCAGGGTTGATTGCACTGAACTGTCTTGCAGTCATATACATTCCGTTTACTACATACGTAGGTTCTGAAGAACCACCAACACCGGCAATACCTCTTACCTGAATGGTAGCAGCAGCACCTGGCTGTCCAGTAGTACTTTGTACAAATACCCCTGAAGCTCTACCCTGTAAAGAGTTACCAATAGATGTTGTAGGAGAGTTTCTTCTGATTTCATCACCACCAACAACAGCCTGAGCCTGGGTAATTTCATCTGCTTTTTTCTTCTGGTATCCAGTAACGATTACCTCATCGATCTTATTCTCCTTCAGAACAGAATCATTCTTAGATTTTTGCGCAAAAGCAGCTTGTCCTAAAAAAAACAAAGCTCCTGCACTTAATACATGTAACTTCACATTCATATTAACAGATTTTAATATATTCAAGGGACAAATATGTCAATAAATATCTGTAACATCAATTCATTAAACTCTGAAAACAGGCTTCCAGAAAGGAGAGATTCACACTCATACTTAAAAAATGATGGAGAATTATTTTAATTACATTTAAAAAATTAACAAAAAATAAGTCAATTTATACATTAACGGAATTTTAATAAATTCTAAAATTAAAATCAATTTACATTAAAAAGAAATTTTTAATTAAAAAAATAAACAAAAAAAGCAATTGTAGCGAAAAAAAATAAACAAATCGATTCTTGATTTTCAGGAAAATGGAGAAAAAAACGACCTATTTTCTTAAATATTATATAAAAAATCCCCCTTTACATGCTCAAAACCCTGTTTTAAAACAGTACCGCAGAGATTGAAATTAAAAAACTGTTAATTTAACATTTACAGAATTTAGTTAATACATAAGAAGTATACCTACATGTTACCTGTATTTTTTTAACCATTTTACTAATAAAATTAAAAATAATCCAAGCATAAAAATCATGAAAACCAACAGGCTTTTTTCCTTTGATAAAAAAGAAAAGCATCTCAAAATATGAGATGCTTTTATATGATTTAATAGAGGATAATCTTACTTCTGATAACTATAATACCTAGCTCCAATTAAAACCGGATTTTCAGCTTCAATAGAAACAAGCCCAAAACCTTTATATTGATTATTTACAGATTCCATCAATTGTTTTCTGTGAAGTTTCTCATAGGTATCAAAATCAACAGAAGTTCTTTGGTTTAGTTTTTCGAATAAATTCCATTTCTCCACTACTTTTCTCCAGCCACCAGACACTTTACCTGCAAAAACCTTTGATTTCGAACCACTTCCATAACCTACAAAACCAATTTCTTTTCCTGTAAGTTCTTCATTTTCATTAAAAGAAGTCTGTAATGCGGAAAGAAATGCCATAAAAATAGAAGCGGTGTACATGTTCCCGATCTCAGAAGAAGCTCTCTGGGTCTTTTCTATCTTATCATTAATTAATTTCAGATAATTCTCCGATTTAGCAACTGCTTTTTGTTCATCTGCTGTTTCATAGGAAAGACCATTCTCCAGGCTATAGATTTCTGTAAAAACCCTTTTCCCATGGAAGGCATAAGGAAGATGGAAAATAATGTATTTCCAGTTTTCGTAGGGCTTTTCCTGTCCGGTTATTTCTTTATAATGATGATAAGCTTCTTTTATTCTATCCTGATAGCACTGGTTAGAATATTGCCCGTCAAAAACAGGTTCATCAGTGAAAATTTCAATCTTGTCAGGATAGGCTTCCGGAGCTCCATTCAAATCTTCTTTCTTATATAATCTTCTCGGTTTGAAAAAATCAAAGACACTTTCTGAGGCAACTCCCCAATTATTTTCTATTTCAAGAAGATCCGGTTTTGAGGAAATCAAAAGAGCAACAGCACCGCCTCCTTGCGTATATTCTCCTGATGAAGCCAATTCGTATTTTGCATAGTCACTGGCAATAACGACTGCTTTTTTATCAGGGTTTACTCTTACAAAGTCCAGAGCGTTATGCAATGCATCTACTCCTCCTACACAGGCAAAAGTCATATCCAATACGTCACAGTTTCTGAAACATCTTGTTCCAAATTTTTCTTCCAATACTTTTTCTACCATTTGTACAGCATAGGAAGCTGTAGGCTTTGCAGCATCCACCGCGCTTTCTGTTCCAAGGTATACTCTTGCTATTTCTTTAGGATTGATTTGATAGTCTTTTATAAGCTTTAGTAATGCTTCTGCTGCAAAGGTGGCAGCATCTTCGTGAACATCAGAAAGTCCCATTTTATGAAGACCTAAGCCTTTTTCCAATTTTGCGGGTTCTATTCCTCTTTTTTCTGCTAAATCCTTAATTTCCAAATATAAACCAGGCACATAATACCCCGCTGCTTCAATTCCAAAACTCATAATTGTCCAAATTTTAAACGAATTTATGAAAGATAATGCAAAAAACAGTCGTAAAAAATGCTAATTTTTGCAACATCGTTAAAAACCAATGTATTTAAAAATAAAATCCGACAATTTAGGTACACGTACCGATAAAAAGAAAGCCAGCATATCTGCCGGCTTCATTTTTTACTTATAATTTTCAATGGCTTTATTGATGACATCGATCTGTTTGTTGATACTTGCTGTATTTTGTGGATTCTGTTTCAGCAGTTCCATTTTTTTGCTCAAACCATCTTTCAGCATCTGAACCATCATCATTTTAGCTTGTGGATTATCTGCCATCTGATTTTTGGCATATCCTGCTATTTTCGTAATGCTTTCTGTTGCTTTCAGGTTATCGGAAGTCATGATCCAATTGAAACCATCTTCTGCAGCTTTTCCCAATTCCGGATTCTGGAATTTAATGAATGGATAAAAAGTAGCCAGGGGGGCAATATTTTCTATCTGAGAGGTAATTTTGTTTTTAACAATAATCGGAAGTAATTGTGCTCTGAGTTCATCTGATGCTCCTTTCATGTCAATTTTATCAGCCAGATTATTGGCTCTTGACGGGTCAATGGAAAGAAGCGCACTCATAGAATTTCCTTTTACCGCGTTGGAAACGGCATTTACTCCTTTTTCAAATAAAGGAAGGTATTTTTTATCTTTTGTTTTTCCTAAAGCCGCAATAGCTGCAGCTTGAGTCAATGTTTTCGGATCATTGGAAGCCAGTTTCTCAACTTCAGCACCCAGCGCTTTCATTTGTTCAGGATTAGTAAGATCCATTAAATTCAAAGCTTTTATTCTTACTCTGAAAAAAGGATCTTTTAATGCAGCAGCCAGTAATTTTACAGCAGCAGGACTTTTTCCGGCCTGATCTTTAATTCCGTTTAAAGCCAGATATCTGCTTTTGAATTCTTTTGAATTGGTAAACTGCATCAGGTTCTGTTCCGGAGTTTTAGTATCTGTAATATCCGCCAGTAAAACTCCGTCTGCATTGATATTGATAAGATCAGGAGACTTAGAAACATCAAAACTGAATGCATTCTTAGCTTCTGCATTTACCCAGACATTGTATCTTTTAGGTTTTCCGTTGTCATACACATCTATAGCCAGAGGAAATTCAAATGGTTTTTCCTGAGTTTGATTAATTGTTACAGTTACCTGTTTCTTTATCGGTTCAAAAGTAGATGAGTAATTAATCTTCGGGTTGCCGTTTCCGAAATACCATTGATTAAAGAACCAGTTCAGATCTTTACCGGATACTTTTTCAAAAGAAAGTCTTAATTGGTGTGCTTCTGCATTCTGATATTCATTGGTTTTCAGATAATCATTCATTCCGGCAAAAAAAGCATCATCTCCAAGATAATTTCTCAACATATTTAAAATACCACCTCCTTTCTGATAGGTTACCAGATCAAAAACATCTTCTCGGGATTCATAATTGAACCTCACCAGATTCTTATTAAAATCGGTTGGGTTGTGAAGATAATTATTCACATCAGTCATCAGGTGATAATCTGCCTGATCTTTTCCATACTTGTATTCATTCCAAAGGTATTCAGAATAGTTGGCAAAGGATTCATTGACAGTAAGATTACTCCAACTTTCTGCGGTTACCAAATCTCCAAACCAATGGTGGAACAGTTCGTGGGCAATGGTATCTTCCCATGTATTTTCGTCGATAAGCTGTCCCGGTTTCTGTAGGATATCGCTTCCATGAAGTGTAGCGGTTGTATTCTCCATCGCTCCGCTTACATAATCTCTTCCGGAAATCTGAGCATATTTTGCCCAAGGATAATCATAGTTCAGTTTTTTGGAGAAGAAGTCGATCATTTCCGGCGTATTTCCGTAGATCTGCTTGGCATAAGGTTCGTATTCTTTTTCGATATAATAATCAACCGGAATATTTTTCCATTTGTCTTTTACCACAGCATATTCTCCTACTCCCATAAAGAAAAGGTAGGTAGAATGCCTCTTATCCATCACCCAATGATCCGTTCTGAGCCCATTGGATTCTTGTTTAGAATCTTTCAGAAGACCATTGGAAAGGGTAACATATTTATCAGGAACTGTCATATAGATTTCCTGTGTTGTCTTTTGATTAGGTTTATCAATCGTTGGAAACCATGCGGAAGACGATTCTGTTTCTCCCTGTGTCCAGATTTGCGTAGGCTTATCAGGTTCTGTTCCCTGAGCATTAATAAAATACAGTCCTTTTGCATCATTGATTGCCATATTTCCTTCCTGTTTCAATTCGTTCGGACGGGATGTATATTTGATGTAAACGGTATAATCCTGATTTCTCTGATAGGTTTTATCCAGAGTAATTTTTAGGATATCGTCTTTGTATTCATATTTTAAAGGAGACTTTTTACCGTTGTTATCAAGGGCTACTTCATGAATCAACATTCCTTTTGCGTCAAGAGTAAGCTCATTGGTTGCATAGAAGTAAGGTGAAGCGGTGAGCCATTCTTCCCCATTCATCTGTTCTTTCTGATAATCAAAATTTACTTTCAGCTTGGTGTGTTTAAGTTCCGTTACTTTGGTATGGGTAGCTCTGTACACTTTTTCTCTTCCTGAAGTTTCAGTTTGTGCTGATACATTGGCGGAAAATAAGATTCCCAGTATAGCAATTGATAAAATGGCCTTTCTCATCGGTCTACTTTATTATTTTTAGAATTATTTTTTTATGATGATGTCGAAAATATCATTGACTAAAGTTTCATAGTCACCTGTTTTAAGCTGTTCTTTGGTTTTTGCAAACGCTTTTTTGAGTTCACTTTCCGGGTTTTCATCATCCACTATTTCTGCTGATGCCACTCCTTTCAACTGAAGTACTGCATTTTTCAGTACTTCAATATCTGCATTTTCTTCTATATTAATTTTTAAATACTTCATAATTTATTTTTAAGCATTTGAAATATACGATCTGCCACCAGCCTGTTGATCTCTTTTCAGAAGGCAACAATAAACCGGAAGAAGTTATTCTTTCAAATGTAAGAAACAATTGTCAAAAGAAAGTGTGTTGAAGTATTTATATCCTGATTCCCCAACTTATGGGCACAGATAATAGCATCTATTAATGTTAAAAATAATAGACGTAAATAAAAAAATAAAGTGATCTAAGAATATTAAATTGCTACAGGAGCTTTGATCCCTGGGTGTGGATCATAATTTTCCAGCGTAAAGTCTTCAAAATTGAAATCGAAGATATCTTTAACATCAGGGTTAAGTTTCATTGTCGGAAGTGCTCTTGGCTCTCTTCCAAGCTGTCTGTTTACCTGCTCAAAGTGATTATTGTAAATATGAACATCTCCAAAACTGTGAACATAATCTCCTACTTCAAGATCACAAACCTGTGCTACCATCATCAAGAGTAATGCATAGCTCGCAATATTGAAGGGTACTCCAAGGAAGACATCCGCACTTCTCTGATACAACTGCAATGACAATTTACCATCAGCTACGTAAAACTGGAACAAAGCGTGGCAAGGTGCCAAAGCCATGTTAGGAATTTCTGCCACATTCCAGGCTGAAACAATCAGTCTTCTGGAATCCGGGTTCTTTTTAATCTGGTCGATTACTTCTGTGATCTGATCTACCACTTTTCCATCCGCTCCACTCCAGCTTCTCCACTGCGCTCCGTAAACAGGTCCAAGATCTCCATTTTCATTGGCCCACTCATCCCAGATGCTTACTCCGTTATCTTTAAGATATTTGATATTGGTATCTCCTTTCAGAAACCAAAGCAATTCATAAATAATGGATTTCAAATGCACTTTCTTTGTGGTTACCAAAGGAAATCCTTTTGACAGATCATATCTCAACTGATACCCGAAAACACTTCTTGTTCCAGTGCCGGTTCTATCGGTTTTATCCGTTCCGTTGTCTAAAATATGCTGTAAAAGATCCAGGTAGTTTTGCATTTTGAATGAGATTTTAAGTTTCAAATTTAGTAAAAACCAATAAAAAAAGCACTCACTTTTATGAATGCTTTTTATAGAGATGATATCTATTTTCTATTAAACAACTGTATATCTGCAATCTAACAGATCGTAATTTTACCATATATTTTCAATCGTCTGATGAATGGTGTTGACAATGAAATCTTCTCCTGCTTTTTTTCCATACATGATTTTCACCAAAGGTGATTCTGCAGAAACGGTCATGATTTTTTGTTTATCAAAAACAATTTCTCCCATAGAAACGGCTACGTAAAACAATCCTTTATTGGTTTTTACCAATGCTCCGTTCTGAACTTTTTCTGAAGGATCGGAAGTTATTTTCTGCAAAACAGCCTGCTGGTTCAAGACCTCATTCAACTGTCTCTGCAAATTATTGATTTCCTGCTGAAGCATTTCTCTTCCGGTTTCATATTTATCTCCCATTGAGCTTTTCGTATCGTTGTTGGAAGCCCGTGTTTCTGCAATGAGGTTTTCAAAGTACTGGATTTTGTCAGCAGCTTTTGCTTTTATGATATTGATTATTTCCTGTTTGTTCATTGGATGATTGTTTTTTATTGCGGGCAGATAAACCACCCTGTCAAAATCACAGATTTTGACACCCCTCCAGCGGAGGGGAATTAAGTACCTTTAAAGACTAGTGGTTAAAATTTACTACTCCTTATTTTTCAAATACGACATAATCAGAAACTTTGAAACTAAAGTCTTTTCCATTGTTGAAATCTCTTTTTGTTTTATCAAAAATATTTCTGAATGTTCCTGATAAATGTTCATCTTCAATTGAAAAGTTAACAGGTTCTTTTGACATATTCAGAACTACCAACACTTCGTCTTTTCCATTTTTCCTTACGTAAGCAAGAATTTTATCATTGGCTGTAGTATTCAACAGGTAGGTGGTTACATGAGGATCTCCTCCTCTTAAAGCAGGGTTAAACGCTTTTAAATCCAGTAATGTTTTATAGAAATCAGCAACCTGATAGGTATTGGTCCATTTGATGACATCTTTCTCGAAAAATTCCAATCTCTTCATATTGGGAAGTTCCTGTCCTGAGTATAATAATGGTACTCCATTCCATGTTGCAGAGAATACTGCCATAGGCTTTGTAATCACTCCATATTTTTCATATTCGGTTCCGTTCCACGAGTTTTCATCATGATTTGTGGTAAACCAAGCTCTCATTGAAGCATCTCCGATATTGGAATACTGTCTCAAAAGATCTTTTAACTCCTGAAGAGGTTCATTATTTTTGTAATAGTCAGCAGACTTGTGCATCCATTTCCAGGAATAACTGGCATCAAAAACTTTTCCATATTCCGGACTTTCCAACTCATCAAATTCTCCCAGCCAGAAAAGTGGCTTCACTTTTTCCACTTCTGGACGTGCCTGTTCCCAGAAATCAACTTCTACCCATGAAGCAAGATCACATCGGAAACCATCAATATCAGCTTCCTGCACCCAGAATTTCATGGCATCTATCATAGCATGGCGCATTTCCTGGTTTTTATAATCCAATTCAATAATATCGTCCATTCCGGAAGCAATATGGAATTTTCCGTCAGGGTCTTTAAGATAAAATTCAGGGTGAGTTTTTGTCCAAACGTGATCCCAGCCTGTATGATTGGCTACCCAGTCTATAATTACTTTAAATCCTAATCTGTGGGCTTCATTCACCATATCCTTAAAATCCTGCAATGTCCCGAATTCCGGATTGACAGAGGTGTAATCTGCCGCGGCATAAGGACTTCCCATACTTCCTTTTTTATTCTGCTGGGCAATGGGTGTGATGGGCATGAACCAAAGGGTTTTTATTCCCATTGATTTCAGTCGGGGCATTTCTTTTGCAAATGCTTTGAAAGTTCCTTCCTGAGTATATTGTCTTATGTTTACTTCGTAGATATTTGTATTATGTTTCCAATCTTTTGGCAGTTCTGTCATCTTCCGGATATTTTTTTGAGTGGTACAGGAAACAATTCCCAGACCAATTACAGCTAACAAAATTAATTTTTTCATTAAACTATTTTTAACAAAAGTAAGGATTGTTTTTGGAGAGAAGAGGTAAAAGAACAAAATTGTAAAGAAGGTAAAAATATAAAAAGGCGAAATTACCAAAGGGCAAATTTGTGAGGGAATATTTACTGAACAGACATGGAAAACTGATCAGATTTTATTTTGACATAAAAAACCCCGGGTTACAACCCAGGGCTCATATATTTTTATTGACTATCTTTCATCGTCATTGTCATCTTCCTCATCAAAGACATCGTCATTGTAGTCTTCTTCTTCATCATCATCAAAGTTGTCATCATCTTCATCTGAAAAGTTTCCTCCTGCTCCGAAATCATCTTCAAAACCGAACTCATCATCTACCAACGGCATTGCTGATTTCTTTTTGCCACCTCCTGCACTTCCGTTTTTGCTAGGAGCCTTTAATGGAACGTTTCCAAATCTGTATACGGTGATTGGATAGTTCACACCTTTTGTTTCTTCGATCACTTCAATAAGCTCACAGAAGAATTCCCAAAGATCAAGAAGCCCATATTGGAACTGTGCTTTGTCACCTACATTTTCAAAAGCCTCATCAATGTAAACATCTGACATAATTTCGCCGTCACCATCATCACTCATATCTTCCAATGGGACACTTTTTACGATTGTTCCGTCATCTTCTAACAGATTAAAAGTAGAAAGCTCATCTCCCTGCAGACTGAATGCACTTTTAATTCCTAAATGTAAGTTCCATAACGTTTGTTTTCCCTTAACTTCGATATCACGGAAAATATCCTCTTTCGCATCTAATATTACGCGGATTTTGTAAACCATATCAGTTTCTTAAATTACTTTTTTGCCTTTATAATTATGATAAATCTCTGTTGCAAATATATAATAAATGACATGTGACAAAAAAATATTTCAGGATTTTTTAAAATATTTTTTTTTCTTACATTTTGCCGGAATTATTTACTTTTTTCGAGCATAAAACTGAACTTCGTCCCTTCAAGGTAAACACTTTCTACGGTAATGTTTTCATTGTGTGCTTCAAGGATGTGCTTTACAATGGCCAGCCCAAGCCCTGAACCACCTTCTCTTCGGCTTCTGCTGGTTTCCACACGATAAAATCTTTCGAAGATTCTTGGAAGAATTTCAGATTTGATTCCCATTCCGTTATCTATCACCTCTATCAGTACCTTATTTTTCAGGATACTGGTTTTTACAATCACTTTTGCTTCCTGTCTGTTGGCATAATGAATGGCATTGGAGATCAGATTAATAAAAACCTGGGAAATTTTCTGTTTATCAGCTTCCACAAAGATCTGCGGATGAAGCGTCTGAATCTGTAATGTTGTATTTCTTTTTTCGGCTTCAAGATCAAGAAGGTCAAAAATTTCTTTGATCAGAAGATTAACATCAAATTTTGAAACGGTAAGATTGATTTCACCAGCTTCCAGCCTGTTAATCATATCAAGATCTGTGACAATAGCAATCAGTCTTTCTACCGATTTATCAATTCTTTCGAGATATTTATCCCGGATGGTAAGGTTATCTACTCCACCATCTCTTAAAGTTTCTACATATCCCTGGATAGAAAACAGAGGTGTTTTCAGCTCATGGGAAACATTTCCGATGTATTCTTTACGGTAACTTTCCATCTCTTTCATCATATCAATTTCTGATACCTGTTGTTGATTAAGATCTGAAAATCTTTCACCTAGTTCTTTAATGGTGATATTTTCGTCGTGATTCTGCACTATTTCCTGCGGCAGAAATCCGGAAAGACCTTTAACCTGCTTTCTGCTGTAGTAATTGAAAAGGAGTTCCAGTACTACACAGTTGATCAGGAAGATCAGTACAATACAGATGAAAAGACCCGTTTTGAACAAAGGGGTCTCATAATAGATATCTTTCAGCGAATCGAATACAACACCTAAAAGGAGCATTACCAGTGTCAGCAGACAGGAGGCAACGAGAGTAAGTCTGTAAAATTTCAATTTTACAACGTTTTAATGATTGAACGTAAAGTTAAGATTTTTAAATAATTAAACGATCAGTTTATACCCAATCCCTTTTAATGTCTGAATCGTATTGATTCCCAGTTTTTCTCTCAGTCTTCTGATATGAACATCAATGGTTCTCTCCCCTACAATCACATCATTACCCCAAACTTTTTCCAGAATCTCTTCTCTTTTGAAAACTTTTTCAGTATTGGAAGCCAAAAGGTAAAGCAAATCAAATTCTTTTTTGGGAAGAAGAAATTGCTGTCCGCTTTTGGAAACTCTGAAGTTATCTTTGTCGATAACAAGGTCTCCTATTTCGATTAGTTTAGCATTGTCAGACACCTGAGAGGTTAGCTGTAATAATGCATTTACTTTAGAGATAAGGATTTTCGGTTTGATCAGTTTTACGATGTAGTCATTGGCTCCCGCCTGAAAACCTGCTAGCTGAGAAAACTCTTCGCTTCTTGCAGAAAGGAACACAATAAGTGTTTTTTGCAGTTCTTTCACTTTACGAAGTTCCTGACAGGTTTCTATACCATCTTTTTCAGGCATCATGACATCTAATAAGATAAGATCCGGAACAATTTCCTTCGCTTTTTCTATACCTTCGTTACCATTGGTAGCTGTATAGATATCATACCCTTCCTTTTCCAAATTGTAAGACAGAATCTCTAAAATGTCCAGTTCATCGTCTATTAAAAGAATTTTTTTGCTCATCTTCTAGTTTAAGAATTCCCACAAAATTAATTATTTCAATTGATTTCATCTATCTGTCAAATGTTAACTAATTATTAAAAAACAACATTTTGAGCATTAATTATAAAATCAATAAAAAAATTAACAAATAATTATACACAAATCAAATATAAGGAATAATATTTAACATTAAAATAAAAATTATAATTATATAAATTAAACATCAATAAATATAAAATCCACTCACCTGTTAATACAAACTTCATAATTAATTAAGATTCTCCTAAAGTTTTCTTAAAAACTTAGCCTTTATTTTGCCCTTGAAAAAGAAGTAAAAGAAGTAATAATGAAAAAACAACTCCACAAGAGCATCATGCTACTTGCCTTGTTTTCTGCTGGCTATGCTTTTGCACAAAGTCAGATTTTGGAAGGTAGGGTATTGGACGAGAAAGACAATACTCCTATAGAAGGGGTAAAAGTAAAAGTAAATGGTCAGGAAGTAACTACTGACATTTCCGGATACTACTCTATCAACCTTTCTCCCGGTGCCAATTACATCGTAACGGTAAGTTCCAACGGGTATAACAGAAAAGAGATCAGTGAAGTTATTATAAAGAATGAAGGTAACACTCATCTTGATATCGTTCTGGATAAGCCCTCTACCAAAGAAAAAGAAATTGAGGGAGTTGTCATAAAATCAAACGCAAGAAAAGAAACCATAGCCTCTACCATCGGTTTACAAAAGAACGCGGGTGTAGTTTCTCAGGTTATTGGTGTTGAAGCTATCAAAAGAAGTCCGGACAGAAACACGGGTGAAGTTCTGAAAAGAGTTTCCGGGGTGAGTTTATTTGACGGAAAATATATTGTAGTAAGAGGTTTATCAGACCGTTATAACCAGGCGATGCTGAATGGTATTCAGTTATCCAGTACAGAGCCTGACAGAAAGACTTTCTCTTTTGACCTTTTCCCTGCTAACGTTATCGAAACCCTTGTCATCAACAAAACGTTCATTCCTGAATATACAGGTGAATGGGGAGGTGCATTGATTCAGGTAAATACTAAAGATATTCCTAATAAAAACTTCTTCAATGTACAGGTAGGTGTAGGTGGAAACACCGCTACTATGGGACAGGAATTCCATATGCAGAAAGGAGGAAAGTGGGACTTTTTAGGAATTGATGACGGTTACAGAAAACTTCCTACCAATATGCCTGCAAAAAATGCTTTCAGTATTCTGACTGAAGCACAGAAAACAGAGATTGGTAAAGGATATACAAAGAATCTTGGATACAACAGTATCGGTTATCCTGAAAACTTAAGTTTACAACTTGACGGAGGTTTCAATACGAAATTATTCGGAAAAGATTTAGGAGTAATTGCTGTTTTAAACTATAGTAACAACAAAAGAAGAACTGAGTCTACCAACCGTTTCTTTACCATCAACAACCAACTTGCTGATACCAACTTCGATTATTTTACAGAAAAATACAGCAATGATATTATTTTAGGAGGGATGTTGAACCTTTCTTTAAAGCTGAACAACAACAATAAAATTTCCCTAAAGAATATCATCACGAATAATACAGTGAACCACATGTCCTTCAGAACAGGAAAGGACTTTGAATTTGATCCGATTAACGGAACAAATATCATGGCAAGGGAAATTGGATTTAAAGAAACTACTTTCTACAACTCTACCCTTTCCGGTAATCATAAAATTGATGTTCTTGGTGGATTGACGGTAAACTGGTACGGAAGTTTCGGAATCCTTGATCAGTACATTCCTTTGCTACAGCGTTTACAGTATAACCAATATACGAATATGCCGGGAAGCCCTTATTTAGCATTGATTTCTAATGGTCTTTCTCAAAAATCAGGAAGTGTATTCTACTCTACTCTAAGTGATTATCTATATAATGCAGGAGGTGACGTATCCAAGACGTTTACGATGTTTGGACAAAAACAAACAATCAAAGGAGGTTATTTATTCCAGGTAAAAGACAGAATATACAACTCAAGACCATTCTCTGTAAGACTTGAAAACTTCAATCAGGGATTACTTTCTCAGCCTTTTGAAACCATCTTCAATCCTGGTAATTTCGGAACTAACGGAGGATTTACATTTGATGAAATTGCTGGAAACCAGTACAGATATATTGCCAACACCATCCTTAACGCAGGATATTTACAGTTTGACAATAACTTCACACCATGGTTAAGAGCAGTTTGGGGATTAAGAGTGGAGAACTTTGATCAATTGGTAGGAAGCACGAAGAAAAGCGATGACCGTTTTGTCAATACACGTGTTACAGACTTCTTACCTGCTGTTAACTTAACATTCAAGGTAAATCCTAAAATGAATATCCGTCTTGCAGGTTCACAAACTGTTGTAAGACCGGAATTCAGAGAGGTTTCTCCTTTGGCATATTATGATTTTGACCTTGGAGCAACTGTAATCGGTAACAAATCTATCGAAAGAACTAAAATCACGAGTGCCGACCTTCGTTGGGAATTCTACCCAAGAAACGGGGAAATTATATCCGTGGCAGGTTTCTATAAAAACTTCAAAAAACCGATCGAATTATACTTCAACCAATCAGGAGTAGGAACGAGTAACACTTTCAACTACCTTAACGTAGATAAAGCTGATGCTTATGGATTGGAAGTTGAAGCCAGAAAAAAACTGGATTTTGTAAGTGCTCTTAAAAACTTTACCCTTGGTGGAAACGTAGCATTAATCAAAAACAGAGTAACAGATGAAGCTACTAATATTGACAGACCAATGCAGGGACAATCTCCATACACTGTAAACCTAAGTCTTCAGTATGATACTGAAAAGTCAGGGTGGTCTTCAACGCTATTATTCAACATGATCGGAAGAAGAATCCTTTACGTAGGAAACGATCAGGTTCCGCCAATCTGGGAAGCGCCTAGACCTCTTCTGGATTTCCAGCTTGCTAAAAAACTATGGAGCAACAAGGGAGAGATCAAGCTGAATGTTTCAGATATCCTAAACCGTCGTGCTAAATTCTACCATGACCTGAATGACAATGGTAAGTATGACAGCAAAGATGCTCTTGCTATTGAAAGACTTACAGGAACCAATATCAGTTTAACACTGGGATACAATTTTTAATTCACTCAACAAATAATCTAATAAATAATTTAATTCTTTATAACATGAAAAAGTTCGTTTTATATTCTTTAATGCTTGGCGCTCTAGTATCAACTACCGCATGTAGAAATATAGAAGAAGATGGACCTACCATTATTCAAAATGGAGGTAACGGAAACGGAGATACTGAAAACCTTATTCTTTCAGGAAAAATCACTTCCAATACTACGCTTAAAGCAAATAAAATCTATAAGCTAAGAGGACTAGTATATGTAACTAACGGAGCTACTTTAACTATCGAGCCAGGTACAAAGATTGTAGGTGAAGCTGATAAAAACGGAGCTTTAATCATTACAAGAGGAAGCAAAATCATGGCAGAAGGAACTGCTGCTAATCCTATTATCTTCACTTCAGAAAAAGCAAGTCCTAAAAGAGGAGACTGGGCAGGTGTAGTAATTTTAGGAAACGCTCCTACTAATGCATCTTTCGGAGGAACAAACGGAGTTGGAGAAATTGAAGGAGGTATTAATAACTCTGAAGGTCTTGGACTTTATGGAGGAAATAACGCTGCTGACAACAGTGGTGTATTAAAATATGTAAGAATAGAATATGCAGGATATGCATTCTTACCAGATAAAGAGATCAACGGACTTACATTCGGTGGTGTAGGTAACGGAACTAAAGTAGACTATGTAGAAGTTGCTTATGCTAACGATGATAGCTTTGAATGGTTCGGAGGAACAGTAAACTGTTCTCACCTTATTTCTTACAAAGGTCTTGATGACGATTTCGATACTGATAACGGTTTCTCAGGAAATGTACAGTTTGGTATCGCAGTAAGAGATTCTCAGGTAGCCGACGTTTCTGGTTCTAACGCATTTGAATCTGATAATGATGCTAACGGTTCTACTTTAACGCCTCAGACTTCAGCTACGTTCTCTAACATGACGATTATCGGGCCAATCAACTCTGCAGCTCCTGGAACAATCAATGCTTTATTCCAGAATGCATTACAGATCAGAAGAAACTCTTCTATCTCTGTATTCAACTCTGTATTCACAGGATTCCCGGTTGGTTTATTCATTGATGCTACTAAAGGATCTCCAACAGATAACAACATTGTAGGTAACAAATTATTCTTTGAAAACAATGTTTTAGCAGGAAATACAACTCCTTTAAAATTCGGACCATCTACATCTACTCCGACAACATATACATTAAACGATCTTACGACTTGGTTTAATGCTAAAGGAAATACAATCCTTGCTTCTACAGTTGATGTAAAACTTGCTGGTGCATGGGCTCCTGCAGGAACTACACCAAACTTTACTCCTAATGCAGGTTCTCCATTATTAACAGGAGGAGCATTTACAAACCCTAAATTAGCGACTTGGTTTACACAGGTTACTTACAGAGGTGCTGTAAAAGATGCTACTGATACTTGGTATGCAGGATGGACTAACTTCAACTTATAACATATCATCATATAAGTACCTAGATTTAATTTCAAATAAAAGGTCTTCGGAAATATTTTCCGAGGGCTTTTTTTATCGTTATTATCCGATATGATGTTGGTCTCACGAAATTAATATTAAGAGGTATTCATATTGTAAAAACAGAAAAAGGGAATATGAACAGTAATTTTTGGGGTTGAACACAGATAGATGTTCTTTCATAAGTTTGGGCTAAAGCCAGAGGAGTTTATTCTATTACATTTAAATGGGCTAAAACCCGTTCCTATTGAATATAAAAAGTTCGAAGTTCACAACCCAAATCCTCAAAACTCGAATCACGAATCTCAAAAACCCGAAACCCGAAACCCGCACCCCATTCAAAAAAAGCCACCAGGAAATTCCCGATGGCAGTTACAAAAAACAAGTGTATAAAAATATATATACTTCACATTAATTTCTCCAAAATAAATTCCCGTCATTCATCAGGGCTTTTATTTCAGACATTCTGGAAACTGCTTCTGCAGAACATGAAGCGTCTGTCAGAATAATGGCAGCTTCATCACCAACCTTAGGCCATTGCTGCTTTCCTTTTTCATCCAGAGGAAGAGTGCTTTGAGTAGCAAACTGCAAGGCTCTTGATAAGGCATATTCCGTAGCATAACCATACAGCTCTGCAATAAGATTCGCTTTCTGCAGCATATTTCCGGATCCGAAAGTACTCCAGTAATCCTGCACATTATCATTTCCGATCAATACATTAACCCCATATTTTTTCAGTGTTGGAATGGGCATTATTTTTCCTTTAAAAGGCACAGAAGAAGCAATTCCCACTTTTCCGGCAGCCAGTCTTTCTGCAATCTGCTCTGTTTCTTTAGGTGAAAGATGGGCTAAAGCAAATGCATGGCTTACAAACGTTTTTCCCTGAAGCGCAGGGTTTTCCATCGCTTTATCAATCAGATAATTGATGGTTTTCATTCCCGACTCTCCTGCTTCGTGCAGATGAATATCAATTCCTTTATTGTGATCCAAAGCCAGCTGAACCGTAAAATCCATTACTTTCTCAATACTTCCATCAATACTCAATGGATCCAATCCACCAATGAATGCTACACTTTTCAGTCGGGCTGCTTCTTTCATTAGTGGAGCCGATTCCGTATAATACACTCCATGTTGGGGAAAAGCAACCAACTCGGCTTTGAAAGAGTCTCTTTTATTTTCAAGAGCCTGCTCAAGATGTTCCAGGGATTTCAATCCAGAAGTAGGATCAATATTAAAATGGGTTCTCGCAAAATGAGTTCCGTAATGCTGTTGCAGACTAATCAGCTGTTCTGCTCTGCTTACGGAAGTCTTCAGCAATTCAGGGATGATTTCCTGTTCATAGGCAATCATATCCATCACGGTTCTTCTTTTCGAAGAAAGTGCCTGCCATGGAAGTCCGTATAATGTTTTATCCAAATGGATATGCATATCTCTGAAAGCAGGAAGCATCAGATATCCTTTAGCATCTATCGCTTTGGAAGCAGGATCATTGGCTTTTACTGTTTTTATTTTTCCGTCTTCAATTTCAATACTGAAAAGGTCTGTTTTTGTTCCGATTACCTCTTCATTTTCGTATTCAAAGCCAGTTTCCAGGCGGACATTTTTAAGGGAATAGCTTCCTTTTGCAGTTAATTGATAGGGAAATTGCATGATTTAAATTTTAACAATACAAAATTAACCCGTGTTCAAGGTAAAACCGGTGTATCAATTATGTCTTGTTTTGTACAGATTATTCTTTAAACTGGGAAGGTGTCATTCCTGTTTGGGCTTTAAAGAATTTGGAAAAGCTGGCATGATCATAGAACCCGAGATCATAGACAATGTCTTTTACAGACATTTCGGAAACTTTCAACAGTCTTTTGGCTTCCAGTAAAATACGGTCCTGAATAAGGGATGAAGCTGAAGCATTGAGGTTTTTCTTGCAGACAATATTCAGATAATTGGCCGAAATATTCAGTTTATCCGCGTAAAAAGAAACGGATCTTTCTGTTTTGAAATGTTCATCAATAAGATGCAGAAACTTTGAAATAATAGGATTTGAATTATAGATTTCAAAATCCTTGAAAGCACCTTCCACAGATTGACTCACCAGCAAGCCAATCAATTCACTTCTTTTTTGGATCAATTCCCAAAATATTTTTTCTCCGTTCAGTTCTTTCTGGATGGCCTGAAATTCATGCAGAAAATTTTCAAAAATTTCTTTGGAAAGATTAATCACCGGATGATTCTGGTAATACGAGGCAGAAAACCGTAATGACGGCAGAAAACTTTCAAACCAATCTCTGCTGATCATCAGCTGATACCCGATTGTTTCTTTTTCAATTATCCATTGGTGTACCTGATCGGGAAAAACAAGATGAATCTGATGGTCTTTAACCTGATATTCTGTAAAGTCTATGGTATGCGAACCTACTCCCTTCTCAAAAAGATTAATGATAAAAAAATCATGTTTGTGAGGATCATCAATGGAGCGCGCTCCAGAAAGTTCATTAAACAGCAGATTACAGCCTTTCAGCTGATTATCACTAAATTCCTGAATTCCCAAAATAGGAAAATGATCTGTATGGTAAGCCACTCTGCCTGATTTTCTCCTAAAATTACTAAAATTTATGAGAAAAAACTAAAACAACCACAAAAGGAACAAAAGCTTTATCTGCATCACTCTCTCATCAGTTTTCATCTTCATTCAGTGATGGTCTCTGAAAATCTTAACAGATTCGCAGGCTTTCTCCATAAAGCTTTCATACCCTTTGTGGTCGAAAAAACACAACTAGATTATATATTAATTTATTTAATCCTTTTTTATTTTAAATTAAAAAACAACGTTTCCATCATGTACTAAGGATTCCACATCTGAAATTCTCGATACTGCTTCTGCGGAACAGCTTGCATTAATCAGAACAAAGTCTGCTTTATCTCCGGATTTCGGCCATTGCTGAGCACCTTTATCATCTAACGGAAGAATATTTCCTGTTGCCAGTTTTAAACTTCTTGACAATAAAAACTCTGTTGAATATCCATACAATTGTGCCATTAAATTGGCTTTTTGAAGTACACTTCCTGTCCCGAAAGTATTCCAATGGTCTACAATGCTGTCATTCCCGGTAAGGACAGTTACGTTATGTTTGTAAAGTGTTGGAATAGGCATAATCAGCCTTCCGAAAGGGATTGTAGAGACAATTCCGATCTGTGCTTCACCTAATTTTTCAGCAATTTCTTCCTGTTTCGCCGCTTCTAATTTTCCTAGAACAAAACAGTGGCTTAAATAGGTCTTCCCTTTCAGAGCAGGGTTTTCATTCACTTTTTTAATCAGATATTCTATCGTTTTCAATCCCGAGTCTCCGGTTTCGTGTAAGTGAATATCTATTCCTTTTTTATTATCTAAAGCAAGCTGAACAGTGAAATCTACCACTTTTTCGATATCTCCATCAATGTTGAACGGATCTACTCCACCAATAAAATCAATATCCATCTTCGCCGCTTCTTTCAGATAAGGTACGGAATCAGTATAGAAAACACCATGCTGTGGAAAGGCTACCAGCTCAGCTCCAAAGCCTTTCTTTTTATTTTCTAACGCTTTCTGAAGATTTTTTAAAGACTGAAGTTTTGAAGTCGGTTCAATATTCACGTGACTTCTTGCATAGGAAGTTCCCTTAGACTGTAATAACTCAATCAGTTTTTCGGCTTTGAAAGTTGAATTCTTCAGCATCTCAGGAAGCATTTTCTGCTCCAGTTCTATCATTCCTTTTACCCCTCCGGTTCTTTTTCTCACGGCCTGCCATTGATCTCCATAGAACGTTTTATCAAGGTGAATGTGCATATCTTTAAATGCAGGAAGCATCAATAGACCTTTTGCATCTACCGCTTTAGCATTCGGTTGATTGGGTGAAATCTTTATAATTTTTCCGTTTTCAACTTCAACATAAAAGAGATCCGTTTTGGTAGAAGACACTTCCCCATCCTGGTATTCAAATCCTGTTTCCAGACGAACGTTTTTAAGGCTCATTTTTCCTTTTACTGAAAGATTTTTCTCATCGAAAGGTGATGCAGTCATGATATTGGGTATTAAAGTGAGTCCCGCTACAGCCAAGGCTGAGTTTCGGATAAAATCTTTACGGGAGATGTTATTGTCTGAGGTCTTCATTTCCAATCTATTTAAGACAAAATTAAAAAGAAGTAACCCTGAACGAAGTGTATGGTTTATTACAAAATCTGTATGATTTATGCTTTGTCGTAATTCCTTGCGAAAATCCTCAGTTTATCTTTCTACAACAAAAAGAGCCCCCCACAACGCTTGTCATTCCGTAGGAATCAATATTATGTTGTTTTTATGCTGCTGAGACTCCTGCGGAGTGACAAATACTGCGTTGAACATTTTATGATCCCAACTATTGAAATCCATTTTTTTTGCATAAAAAAACCGGATTTAAAAATCCGGTTTCATTTATTTTTATTTATTTGAATATTCAAATTTTCTTACTGCTTCCAGTGTCATATCAATTTCTTTATCCTTGATCGCATCACTGATGAAGTAAGTTTCATAACCACTTGGCGGAAGATATACTCCATTCTGCAACA
Source organism: Chryseobacterium sp. T20 (assembly GCF_047345655.1). Classification (NCBI taxonomy): domain Bacteria; kingdom Pseudomonadati; phylum Bacteroidota; class Flavobacteriia; order Flavobacteriales; family Weeksellaceae; genus Chryseobacterium; species Chryseobacterium sp. T20. The sequence goes on along the minus strand of NZ_JBLFDU010000002.1, from coordinate 425,057 downwards.
TTTGATGGAAGAAATTATTAAACAATGAATGGTTAGCTTCCTGAGCCTCATCAAAGTTGGAAACACTGCTGATATGGAAGAATACCGACATCATAGAACCTTTTCTGTTGATTCTGTGAGCGATTCCTTTTTCATTCAGAATTTTTCCGATTTCAAAATCCAATGTTTCTGTTGTTTTCTCCAACCTGTTGAAAAATTCAGGATCATTTTTAATAAGTTGAAGGGTCTTTAATCCCGCTCTCATTGCTAAAGGATTTCCACTTAATGTTCCCGCCTGGTAAACACCGCCTTTTGGTGCAAGATGATCCATGATTTCATTTCTACCAGCGAAAGCTCCTACCGGAAGACCACCTCCGATTACTTTTCCATAAGTTACCAGGTCTGCTTTTACATTGAAAAGTTCCTGCGCTCCTCCGAAAGCTAATCTGAAACCGGTCATTACTTCATCAAAGATTAATAAAGCTCCGTTTTCATCACAGATTTTTCTCAGTTTTTTTAAGAAATCATTTTCTGGCAATACACAGCCCATATTCCCTGCAACCGGTTCTATAATCACTGCAGCAATCTCTCCCTGATTGTGACGGAATAAATCCTCAACCTGTTCGAAATCATTGTAACGTGCTAATAAAGTATCCTTAGCCGTACCCGCTGTTACTCCCGGAGAATTTGGGTTTCCAAAGGTTGCAGCACCACTTCCTGCTTTGATCAGAAATGAATCTGAATGCCCATGATAGCAGCCTTCAAATTTTACAATCTTATCTCTTCCTGTATATCCTCTTGCCAGTCTGATGGCGCTCATACATGCTTCTGTTCCTGAAGATACCATTCTGATCTGGTCAATATTCGGGACATTTTCAATGATGAATTTTGCAATTTCTGTTTCCAGTTCTGTAGGAGCTCCGAAAGAGAATCCTTTCTCTGCCTGTATTTTCAGTTCTTCCAATACTTCAGGATGTGTATGTCCTAAAATGGCTGGCCCCCATGAGTTAATATAATCGATATAAGTATTGTCATCTGCATCGGTAAGGTATGCACCTTTTGCCGATTTCATAAAAACGGGCACTCCTCCTACGGATTTGAATGCTCTTACCGGAGAGTTTACGCCTCCCGGAATGTATTTGTAGGCTTCATCAAATAAAGCCGAACTTCTCTGATACTTCATTTTTCTTTTATTTTATTATTTAACCCTCAAAGTAAAGGGTTCCATCTTCTCCCGCATAATTTTTCTGCCCATTAATTATCATGTAATATATCTGAAAAGGATTGCCATTTTTCAAAACGATCATAGCTGGCTCAAATTTTCCGTATAAAACTTTATTATTGGGAAGAATTGTCTTAAAAATCACATTATTTCTGTTATTCGGATCAGGTTCTGAAAGAACAACTAAATGGCTGTCATCTATCAGATTGATTGTATCATATTGTATAGGATAGACCTCTCTCAAATTTTCATCTGCTAACCCCAAAAAACCTGAAACATTGGTTGTCAAAATATAAGGTTTATCTTTATAAAACTGCCATCCAACGTATGCTATATCCTGTGTATTGAGAAATACTTTTTTAAGTTTGGGAACATACATCCCAACATAGGTATTTCCGTTCATGATCTCCAAAAAATCAGCTTTGTAATTCAATTGATAATCATCATTATCATATGTTTCCAGCATATCCAGATCGTCGTCATCAAGATCATCCCTGCTTAATGTCAATTTTGCATTATTTCTGTTAAGCGGACTATAATTTTCCCAGCCACTGTCTCTTACAGGATAACTTGCTTGCTTAATATATTTGTCAAGACGCATTTTTGTCTTGATGGAATAGTAATAATAATCCCATCCATCAAAAACCAGATATTTATCTCTTTCTACAGATATAGGTGTATTGGAAATAAATGGCATGATGATAACAGCATTTCGATCTATGATTCCAAATCGTCCATTTTGTTCTGCATGAAATCCTCCTATAGATTCATCATATCTGCTTACACTACTATATTGCGGCTGTACAGCTATAAATTTATTAGCATCACACAATCCCCACAAATTTCCTTTTCTGTAAGGAATATAATTTTGATCCTGTGAAAATATTGTACACGACATGAATATCAGAAATATCGACAGATATTTAGATTTCACATTTAATATTCTCATGGCTTTGGAATCGTTATTAGTTTCGTGGTTTTTTGTCTATTAAATAAATCAGCTGTCCTGCTGAAGGTTGTTGCCCTTCATCCATTCTGTTTTTAGCATATAATTTATTTAACTTGATTCCGAATTTTTGTGCGATATCATGCATATCTTCTCCAGACACCGCTTTATAGGTTGCTGTGTTTCCTGTAGAGTTTTTTGATTCAAGGAAAACGATATCATTTTTCTTTAAAGACTCATTTTCCAGTTCATTCCATTTCATGAGTCTGCTTTCGCTCACTTTGAATTTGTTGGCAATGAATTTCACATCAGTATCTTCAGGAATGATAATATATTTCAGTCCGTCATTCGGGTGACTTTTGATCAGAATAGAATTAAGAATTTCAGCTTTCGTTTTGATTCTCTCTACTCTTTTTTGCTGTTGTGCGTAAGAAGTCTGTTTGTAAGGAACTTCAACGGTAACCGGTTCTTTTACTTTTCTGGTTGCTTTTGAAGGCTCCAGCTGTGCCATGAAAGTTCTGTCGTCTTTCAGATCCGGGTACATTTTAAGAACAGCATACAATACTTCATTAGAATTGGTATTGTCGTATTCGTATAGCTTGTACTTTTCAATTTTGGTGATCAGAATGGAAGCATAACGTGGATTGGTAGCATAACCTGCCTTTTTTAAACCGGTTGCCCACGCTCTGTAATCCCTCATATCCAATTTGAAAAGGTTGGCGTAATATTTTCTTGTGGATAAAAATATAGAATGGTCTTCATAAGACTGTCTTGGATCGTCGTACACACGGAAGCATTCGTTAGGTGCATCATCGGTATGTTTCATTGTTCTACCGGTCCAGTCTTCTTTACATTTTATACCGAAGTGGTTTTTACCTTCCTGTGCCAGTCTGCTCTGCCCGCCTCCGGTTTCAAGCAATCCCTGAGCAAGGGTAATAGAAGCAGGAATTTTATATTTTTCCATTTCTTCTACGGCATATTTAGCAAACTTTTGAATATACTGATCTTCGGTGGCCCAAGCCTGGGCTGAAAATTTTGATAAAACTAAAAGGCTTATGGATAGAAAAAGTCTTTTCATGTTTTTCAATTTTACTTATATAATTAAATTTCTATTCTGTTTTTCCAACAGTAGATTAGCTCCTTCAATTCCCTGTAATCCACCAGTGTGAAAGCACAAAATCTTACTGTTTTCAGGAAAATAATCTTCTTCTATCAGTTCAAAAACCTTCTCCATCATTTTCCCTGTATAAATCGGTTCCAAAGGAATACCGTATCTCTCCTTGAAATCATTGATAAAACGGACGTTTCCATCATTTATTTTACCATAACCTCCAAAACATGAATCTATTAGATTAAAATTCTGTCTCAAAGTTAATTCAAAAATTTTATTTTCCAGAGAAGCATCGTCAACGGCTTTAAATCCTATAACTTTCTGATTCTCTTCACAAAATTTTGAAATTCCTGCAATCGTACCTCCGGTTCCAACTGCGGTGCAAAGATAGTCAAAATCTTTTGTTTGTTCGTTGAGCATCATTTTTACCCCTTCCACAGCCTCTTCATTAGTACCTCCTTCAGGAACTATCAATGCCTCAGGAAACTCCTGCTGAAGGAATTCTGTAAGTTTTTCTTTGTGACGGTATTCTTCGCGGGTGACAAATTTCAGGTTCATCCCATTTCTTTTGGCAAAAAGTAAAGTTGGGTTATCCCGCCATTTATGTGCAAGTTCTTCTCCTCTGATAATTCCCAGTGTTGGAATCCCTGCCATATTACCTACTGCCGCAACCGCTGCAATATGATTGGAAAAAGCACCTCCAAAAGTGATGATATAAGGATTATCAGGATTTCTTTCCAGATAATGATTAACATTGTGAAAGAGTTTCCAGTATTTATTCCCTGAAATTAACGGATGAATCTGATCTTCCCTTTTAATGAAAAGCTTTATGTTTTTATGAATTGGAATTTCCTGAATGGAAACAGGTTCTGTGGGAAGTTTTAATAGCATTTCAGTTTTACGAATCAGGGTTTATTCTTTGCAAAAGTAACAAAAGATTTAATGTTGTGAGGGTTTTCTTTTTTCCCGCAGATAACGCAGATTTTCACAGATAATTATTTTGATTTTTTGTGATGCGGATTATTTAATATATTTTGGTTAAATACAGATGAAATACTTTTCTACCACAGATCGCACAGATTGACACAGATTATTTTTTATTTTTTTGTGATGTGGATTATTTAATATAAGTTTTGATTAAACACACATGAAATACTTTTCTACCACAGATCGCACAGATTGACACAGATTATTTTTTATTTTTTTGTGATGCGGATTATTTAATATATTTTGGTTAAAACCGAATGAATATTGATTTATTTGATAAGCGGTCTAAAGCCCACTCCTACTGAATATTAAATGTTGACTACAGAGAATATTGAAATTAAAGTATAAAATATAAATTCCAAAACCAAGTTCCCAAAACTCAAACCTCAAAACACGAAGCTCGAATCCCGAAAACACGCAACTCATCATTCATAATTTATAATTTATAATTTATAATTTCAAAGATATTTCCTGAAGTTCCAGAATTTTCTTTTTTTGAGATAATTCATATTCCTTTCATTAGCGTAAGCTTCTCTTTCAAAGGAAATTCTTCTGTAGGCAAGGTAGCCGTCTCTGAGTTTAAAAAACCAGTAATAGTATTCAATAACATAGAAAATATAGAAGAAAATGATGAGCATTTCCAGTTGTTGCCGCAAATGGATTTTTTCGTGATTGATCAATACATTATTTTCCTTATCTTCGGGTTTCCTAATGAAGATAAAGGGAAAAAGAGCAATGCCATTAATTTTTAATTTTTTTAAAGGCTTTTGGCATACAATTATCATAGTAACAAATATAAAAAGTTTTTTGACTAGCATTTAACTTATGGCCCATTATGACATCAAAGAAGGTGAAGACTTCTACTATAATGAACAGGGGTACAAGGTTTTTACAGAAAAATTCCATCTGAAAAGAGGATATTGCTGTAAAAGCGGCTGCAGACACTGTCCTTACGGGTACGATAAAAAGACTGATACATTCATTAAAAGTGATAAAAAAAATAAATAAAATGAAAAAATATATTTTTATTTTGTTGGCATCTGCTACTTTAGGCTTAACTTCTTGTAGCCCTTTTCAGGTACGTTCAGATTATGCTGAAACCGCCAATTTCAATTCTTATAAAACGTATAAAATAAGAATTGATGATCTGAAACTGAATGATATTGATAAAGACAGAGTGCTGAATGAACTGTCAAGACAGCTTCAGAGCAAAGGACTTCAGTCCGGAGAAAACCCTGATCTGATTATCAACGTAAAAGCAAATCATAAAAAAATCACTGATATCAATTCCTCTTCTCCTTACGGAATGTGGGGATGGGGCGGACCATTCGGATGGGGTGTTGGCATGAACAGAACATGGACAACGAACTATAACGAAGGCGCTCTGATTGTTGACCTTATTGATGCAAGAAGCAACAAATTGGTTTGGCAGGGTATCGGAAGCGGAATTTCTGTAGATTCTCCAAAAGCGAAACAGAGACAGATTCCAGAGATTATGGCTGAGATTATGAAAAATTATCCGCCACAAAGAAAATAAGATTTAAGTCATCCATTATATAAGCCGGTACATTGTGTGCTGGCTTTTTTTATGGGTAAAATTATTAAGTTTTAAGTTTTGGCTAAAGCCATATGGATTCCGATGTATTTAATGAATGGGGTTCCTTCGTCTACGCTCTGGATTATAGCCCACCTCTATTGAATTGAATTGAATACAGATACAGATATTTAATTACAACATTACTCATTACTTATTACTTATTATGTATAGCATGCAGTGCATTTAAAATTAACAATTTTGTAATTTTTTATTCACAAAAATTGTGGTATTCTTGCTGAAACTTTATACTAAATATTAATTATGAAAAAAATCATTTTATTTTCTGTATTTGCAGGACTTGCCCACGCTCAGGCTCCTGCAGGGTACTACAATTCTGCCAACGGACTGAGTGGTGCAGCACTGAAAACTGAATTAAGCAGCATTATCACCAACGGACATATGGATAGAGGGTACAGTGGACTTTGGACAGCGTACAAAACCACTGATATTGATAAAGACTACGAAAATGACGGGACTATCCTTGATATTTATTCTGAAAAGCCTGCAGGTAGTGATCCTTACACCTATACTCCTGGATCTGATCAGTGTGGAACGTATTCTACTGAAGGAAATTGCTATAACAGAGAGCATATTGTTCCTCAAAGTCTTTTCAATCAGGCTTCACCAATGGTTGCAGATATTCACTTTATCAGAGCTACAGACGGGAAAGTAAATGGAATGAGAAGTAACTATCCTTTCGGAAAGGTGGGAAGTGCTTCATTTACTTCACTGAATGGCTCCAAGCTTGGAACTTCTGCTTCTTCAGGATATTCAGGAACGGTATTCGAGCCGATTGATGAGTTTAAAGGAGATGTGGCCCGTATGATTTTTTATTTCGTAACACGTTATCAAAATAAGCTTTCAACATTTTCATCAGGAAATATGTTAGGAAGTTCTACTTTCCCGGGATTACAGACCTGGGAACTGAATGTTCTACTGGCATGGCATAATCAGGATCCTGTTTCTCAGGCTGAGATCAAAAGAAATAATGCTTCGTATACTTTCCAGGGGAACAGAAACCCTTTCATAGACAACCCGAATTATGTTAACCTTATCTGGGGTTCTCAGCAGCCTTCAGGTGACACTCAGGCACCTACTGCAGCAACAGGTCTGAATGTTTCAGGAACAACTTCAAGCAGTATTGCTCTTACCTGGAATGCTTCTACGGATAATGTAGGAGTAACAGCTTATAATATTTATATGAACGGAAGTCTGCAAACGACTACGAGTTCAACTTCTACAACAATTTCAGGACTTACTCCTTCTACAACTTACAGTTTTTATGTGGTAGCAAAGGATGCGGCTGGAAATTCTTCATCGAACAGTTCAACGGTTTCCGGTACTACCACTTCAGGAGGAACTACTCCAGGAACCAACTGTGCCAATGAAAATTTTGAAACAATTCCTGCAGCCAATTCTACGTATACAACCAGAACGTGGAGCAACGGAGGTATTTCCTGGACTGCAACGGATGCAAGAACAGACCAAACTATTAACAATAAAGCGATTACGGTAAGAAACGGTTCTTTAACTTCCGGAAGCTCTGCGAATGGTATTGGATCTTTAACAGTGACTACACAACTTAAATTCTCAGGAACCAATGGTACTTTTGATGTAAAAGTAAACGGAACTACCGTAGGAACTATTCCTTATAGTACTTCAGCTGTAACTACAACTATCAGCAATATCAACGTTTCCGGGAATGTAGTGGTAAGTCTGGTTAATAATTCAACAAGTAACAGAGTGGCTATTGATGATCTTGCATGGACATGTTATTCAGGATCAAGTGCAAGAATGGCTCAAAGTACAGCTGCTGAAACTACTTCTAAGAGTTTTAAAATTTCTCCGAACCCTATTACCAACCAGGAGATTTTTGTAAAAGGAGATCTTCAGAAGGTAAAAAAAGCTGAGATTTATAACCTTCAGGGGAAAACTCTTCAGACGATTGATCAGCCTTTCAGAAATGGAAACTCTATTAAAACAAGAAATCTTGGTCAGGGAGTTTATATTTTGAAACTGGATCAGGTGACGATGCAGTTCCTTGTAAAATAATTCAAATACTGATTTGATATAAAAATGCCGGTTCTTTTTGGACCGGCATTTATTTTTTTTAAACTCTTGCAGATTGTGCTGATTGAGCAGATATTTTATTTTTCTAATGTTTTATTTTAGAGGGCAAAGAGGAATCAGCAAGCTGATCTCACCAAGCAAATGGTTTAATTTCTTTGCTATATTCTTTTAGTTCAAGGAGATTTTATCCAGGTCCGGATATCCTGATCCTTTGAGAAGGTCTTTCCATTCTTTATTTTTGAATACGAAGAGATTACAACGGTATTCGTCCGGTTTATTATCTATTTTGGTTTCACAATAGTAATAGAGCATATCTCTGTTTCTCCAGATGGCAACTTCCTGTCTGAATTTATTATGAGTCTGAATGATCTCATTGTCTTTAACTTCAGATTCAAAACCTTCGCGGATGGTATCAAAGCTAGGTTTCTGAAGTGTTTTATTCAGATTATCCAGAAGTGCTGTTTTTTCCTGTTCTGTATAGATATCAAGCTGATACATCCCCAACTCATCTTCTTTTTCATTGGCCAGCGGACCGATTTCCTGATCTACTTTTCCAAAATGCAGAAGGACTTTATTGATATTTTTATTGTTTTTTCCTTCTAAATCTATCCCATTGAAATGTAACAATTCTTTTGATGAAAAAGCCAGCTTTTCATTTCCGATCAGCGTAACGTCAGTGGTACGTACAGCATCCTTAGCTGTTGCTCCCGCAGATTTTAGAATTTCATTTATATTTTGTCCTACTGCAATTTTAGCAAGATTGAAGGGCTCAGTCTGAGTACTTCCCTGTGTTTCAACCAAAGACTCAGTTTCTTTATTTTTCTGATGGCCGCATGAAGCAATTGCCAAACAGACCATTGGTATTACTATATATTTCAATCTTTTCATAATGTTAGTGTTAGCAGGCAGTTATCAATAATAGAACAGAAAAAAATTGATTCAAGTATCCGGAGATGCTTTTTTATTTGTTTATTTCTATTTTTAAACCCTGTATTTAGTTCATATACTTATACCATGGAGAAGCAGGAGGTGTAGGATATTTCAATCCAAAAACTGCATTATTACGGTAGGCATCTTTCGTCACAGAAATGTATTTATTTCTTATTTTCCCATCATCTTCAATAGAGATACTTAATATGGAATAATTTTTCCCGTCATCCCAGAAGAAAGAAGTAGGATATGTAAAGGAATTTTTCTCATTTTGATTCCAAGACACTTTTTCCGGAGAAAGTTTTTTAAGTTTTTCAAAAATAGGTTTTACCAGTTTAGCATCTACCGTTGCTTTATCAGTAATAGAAGCGGTAGGATTTCCATTCTTTTTTACTATTTTTTCTACAAATTCCAAAGAATATTTTTCGGCAGCATTGGTATCCAGAGCTCCTACTTTTCCTTTGTATACTGTAATCCTTGTACCCATGGTATTATCTAATGGTATATTTCCATAGGTTATTCCTTTGTTTTCATCAGCATAGTATTGAATGATATCGGCTTTTGCGGCATCTTTCAGAAATAAGTCTTTGTTTTCAAAATCATATTTTTTTGCATCCTCCCCTAAGGAAACGGATGACAGGTCAAATGATTTATTTCCACAACAGATATTGATCAATACTACAAAAATCAATACCAGCACTCTTGCTTTTTTCATCATGTTATATTTTCTAAAATTACTGATTTTGTTTTTCCTTAATTATTTTAGACCAATCACTAAACATTTTGGTAATAGTATTGGCATTAATTAAACTGAAAAAAAACATTCCCGTAAGTATCGTAAGCCAGCAATAGGCCAGTTTCACTCCATTTTTATCGGTAATAAAGAAAAGGATAAATATGGTGAGTGTTCCTACTATAAATGTAAAAAGCAAAGTATACATCAATACATGAATGATGTACATATTGAATTTCAGTTTTCTAAAGATCCATCCTATTACTGCCATCGGAATAAGCAGCAAAATGGGAACTAACATCGCTCCGAAAATGGTGGCTTCCGGATAAGCAGCTATTTTGTCTTCTAATCCGAAAAAAGTATTAAAACTGAACCCCGTCATACTGTTTTTCTTCGTTTGTAATTTCCAGTAACGTTTTATCATTATATCCTAACATTTTTGCCAATATCACATTGGGAAATTCATGAATCCCGATATTATAAAGGTTTACACTGTCATTGAAAAATTCTCTTCTGTCTGCTATTTTGTTCTCCAGGTCGGAAATTCTTTTCTGCAGTTCAAGAAAATTATTATTAGATTTCAATTCAGGATAATTTTCAGAAACCGCAAAGAATGAGGAAAGCGCTTTTGAGGTTTCATTGGCAATCTCGGTTCTTTTATCGGCATCAGTACTGTTATTGTAAAAAGTTCTGAGCTCTGTAAGGCGGGAAAGAAGCTTTTCTTCGTAGTTCATAAAGTGTTTGGCAACGGTGACAAGATTGGGAATTTCATCTGCACGCTGTTTCAGCACCACATCAATATTTCCGTAGGCTTTGTCAACGTTAAATTTGAGCATGACCAATTTGTTGTACAGATTGATCAAAAAACTTATAATAACTACCCCAAGCAGGATAAGTAATATGATAGCGACCGTCTGATTCATTATTGTGTAAGTATATAAATAATTATTAAAAGGATGATAGAACAGGTAAACATAAATGACCTCAGCAAGGGTTGGTATTTGTTCCAGACTGTGATTCCTGAGGATGAAGTAATACCGAGTATTTTATGATAATCGTCCTTTCTAATGAAAGGTACTCCGTTTTTAGAATCGGCATAGCCTACCAGCAGCATCTTCTGACCATCTTTTAAAAGAGTTTCTTTGTACCTTTTACCACCATGGCTGCTTACATTGGTTTCTTCTAATAAAACCAGCTCTATTCCTTCCGGTTCTACTTCTATGATTCCTGTGTCATCTTTAACCCGGAAGATATTGCATTTTGTTTCCCTGTGAATGGTTCTGTAACTTTCTTTTCCGTCTGAATCTCTGTCAATATCTTCAATGGTATAATAATATCCGATGCAGGCTTCATTATTTACTGGTGAAAATAAGGGATTCATCACCATTAATGTTCCTTCAATTTCTGCCAGTCCTTTTGCTACAGAATGGATCTTAGAGGTTGGCAGTGAGGATTGCAGACGTAAAAAACGTTTTGAAGCAGTAGGCTTCATCAAAACAATAAAGATGAAAACAAAAAAAAGTAAAGGAAAAAAAACGATCGCTTTCTCTGCGTAACTATCATAGTTATTGGAAATTTCAGAAGCATACTCGTGCAGTGGCATTCTATCTTTGAAAATAATCCACAGAATAAAATAAATAAAGCCTGCAGCTATTATTCCTAAAATACTATATGCAATGTATGGTTTTCCTTTTTTTACTTCCATCTATTTTGTTCTAAAACCAGGTAGAAATATCTGAATTCTGTTTCAGTATTTCTTTCTTTTAAAGATTGCTATATAATCTCAAATTCATCCTTCCCTTCCGGGATATAAAATGTTATGGGCAGAACTAATTCCTCCTCACTTTCTGGATTTTCCAGACGTAATGCAGACATCATATCTGTACATTTTAACGCGGCCAACTTACCATATGCTGAATATTCTACCTGAATATCATCCGGAAGGCTCTGTGCTTTATATCCATTCTGCATATCCGAAATGATACTCTGCATCCTGCCTTCTGCCTGGCTTTTGCTAAGATACATGGCTAAAGCGTTATTATTTTCTCTTTTTTGATATTGTGCTATGAACGAACTGTAATTGCCGCCATTAATCAGCTTTATAATTTCGTTATACTTTCTGATTAGTTTTTCTTTAACGTCAAACTTAACGTCTTTAAGGTTCATTCCGTTTTGCCATGCCTCCAATTTATAAGGTACGTCTGCTTCAAATGTACTTGCATGTCCTATAAAAGGTATGTTTTTATCGGGCTTTTTGGTAAAATATTCATCAAACTGTTTTACAAAAGCGTATTCTCCGGAAGCCATATCATAGAGATTAACTCTGTATCTTATGTAAGAATCTTCGTGTAGCTCCTGATGTCCGTCCATAGGAAGTCCTTTCACTTCAATCGTTTGTTTACCTCCTTCCAGAATAAGATGATTGATGGGAAAATCTGATCTCGTCTGTCCCTCAATACTCAATGAAATTAATTCCACATCATTAATTTTGATCTGAAATGAACACATTACCGCACTAAAATCTATTTCGTAATAAGGTTTCATTTTTTATTTTTTAGGATAAGCAAGGGTAAAACTGTCTAAGATGGAGAAAGTACCGGCATCTGAAGAATTCTCCACTCTGGTTCCTTTCTTTACTACAATCAGTTTGGTATTGGTATATTTTGTATTGTCCTGTGTCAGTTCCTGAGTTTGGGTTAAAAATATCCATTTATTTTTAGCTGATGCATCCCAGAAATAAGCAACTCCTGTTTTATCAGTGGATCTTTTTTCCGGGTTACCATAGGTTTTGGTCAAATAATCAATCAGCTTTTTCCCTTCGTCTTCTTTAGCAAGGTTCAGTATAAATCCAAGATATTGATTATTCTGGTAAGAGTTTACAAAAAGCGCAAGGTTGTTGTTGGAATAATCATATCCTTTGGGTACGGTATATTCAGAAAATGATACTGTTCCCAGCTTATAGTTTTTAATATCAGCCTGTTTATATGATAATAACCCGTAATTGGCTTCTGTTTCTTTTTCTCCCTTCGTAATATTATCCGATACTTTTTCATCAAATTTTAAAGATTCCAGATCGGTTTGTCCGTTGCAGGACACAATAGCCAAAAAGCTAAATAATAAGATAAGATTTTTCATTGTATGAATATTAATCATTTTTAATCAACGGAATATTTGCACTTATTCCAAATAAGGACTCTAATTCTTTTATCACATCAAAAGGAGGAATTACATTTTTAAAATCCCCTTTGGCAATTTCATATTTCCCATTTCTGCTTTCCTCCACTTTATGTTTATTTTTTGCAATTTTAATAGCAAGACCTACACTTATTGTAACTACATATTGGGCATCAAGACCGTCAAATCCGAGAACAGGACGGTAATAAAGTCCTTTTTCATCATAGTTGATACCATGTCCATAGGTTATGGAAGCACTTCCAGATGCTGATGCTTCAAAATAAGCTTCTGCTTTTATAACAGCCAGTGAAACTTCTCCCTGAATTTTCACTCCTACTTTCAATTCCAGTTTAAGTTTACTCTTACTTGAGACTTTAAATTCGGAATCTTTGAGTTTTCCTGCTGTATTAAATTTAAATTCGGATTCCACTTCTATCGTACTGGAAATAATAAGGTCCATAAAGATATCAACAGATGCTTTAAAGCCTGCATTATCATTCCCTACATCTATTCCGGATTTCAGTTTTCCCTGAATCTCCTGATACAGCCTTGTTACTCCCGGCGCAGCTGTTCCTCCGCTTACCGCTCCGGAAATTCCAAATACCAGGGCTCCCAGAAGATCAACTGTCATTTCCAGACCAATCAGCGGATTTGCTTTCAAACTTATAGCTACATCTGTACCAATAATGGCATTATTATCTTTAGGATGCTTTAAAAGCCAATTACCAGACAACTCCATATTGGGAGGTTTCACAGCAAAGCTTACCGGAATCCCTTTAGGAGAAATGGAACGTACTTTTCCTTTGGCCTGATTAAGAACTCCATCTGACAATGCTCCTATGGCAGCAAATGTATCATATATTTTTTTAAACTTGGTTTCGTATTGATATTTTAGCTCTTTTTCCTGCTGATCATTGTTCCATTTTGCTTTTAAACTAAATGCCAGTGAAGCGTCTTTTTGTTTCCATCTTTTTTCAGCCCCCATTTTGCCTGCTCTTTTCTGCAGTTCTTTATGTTCATGGGGATCCATATTCATCCACTTTACGCTAAGATCATTGGTAAGGTTCAGAGTAAAGCTCAATGTCCAGTTGATATCCGGATAGGCTTTTATCAATACCGTCGTCCTTTTCTCATTGCTATAATATCTGCAGGTATGAACATGCAGATGAAACTGATTCGGATTTGTCCATGCAGGCCAGATATATTGTATAGGAAGAGCATTAAATTGAGATAAATCTGAATATACTCCATAAGTAAAGGAAGGGGTGGTAAATGTTTTTACCGTATCTCCTTTATCGATTGCCTGTCCTACATCTACAACCTGAATCTGTTTTTTATGTTTTCCTTTGCTATCCCTGAAACACTCATTGGTTTGAAAACCTGTGACATCAATGATCAGGTTTTTCTTTGTAGAGACATCTGGTGCTGTTACTTCATAATGGATGGTCTGTGCATCATGGGCATTGAAAACAAATGAGATGTCTACTCTACGGTTATTTTCATAGTCTTTCTCATTTTTGTATCTGATGTTATCTTTTCCCATTTTATCATCGGTAGGATCTACTTCTCCTTTTCCTACGGAGATAATTCTTCTGGGATCTAATCCACCATCAGCAAAGAATTTTTTCACAACATCGGCTCTTTTTTGGGAAAGTCCTTTGTTGTAATTCTGTTTTCCAATGACACAGGCATAGCCACTCAGATTCATGGTGGCATCTTTATGTTCAAGAAGAAATTTAAGCACATTATTCAGAATGGCAACTCCATCTTTATCAATGACTGTGGAATCAAATTTATAATAGATTGTTCTCTGAATATGTTCCTGCAGAGCAGCAGACTTTAGCAGTTTGACACCGTTTCCATTGTCAAAGACCTTCACGGTTGTATTGCTGGCTTTTCCGTCCTTGGTTTCATTTTCAGTGATTTTGATCACTTCAAACTTACAGGGTTCTAGTCTGACAGAGTTTACATCCGGCTTATAGACTTTGGTTGGGGTCTGGTTCTGCGCCCCATTGGTATTGGTAGTCGCAACTTTATTTTTAACATTCAGATAGATGGCATGAAGGTTATCACCTAACTTGTCCTTGATATACTGTTTGGAAGCAACATCTTTCACTTTAACATAGAATTCTTCTACATTCTGGATATTATCTACATAGGCCATCCAGGCGAAGGTATTTTCTATTTTCAGATTGACTTCACCATCGATTACCTGTACATTATTGTAGGTATGGACCAATTTGTCTGCTTTTGCTGTCTGCTGATTCCAAAGTTCGATACTGACTGTATTTCCATTCAGACCTTCTGTCATCAGATTCAGATGAACAATGTGTCCGTAGGAAATGTATTCGGACTTTTTATTGTTTTTAATGCTTTTGCTGTTTTTTTGCGTAGACCATTTGCTGCTCACAATTTTGGGGTCACACCAGCCTTTGACAAATATTCCTGTGTTACTTTTAGTATCTCTTACTCCTGAAAGACTGGCTTCAATATAAAACTGATAGCTTCCACAGAACTGTTTGCCGATTAAAAATTTATATCCGGTAGCAGAAGTGATCTGATTGATGATAATTTTTTTGCTGCTGTTCTGTCTCATCCAGGTGAGAGGCTTCTTTTTGTCTGAATCTGTAGTGCCCGGCAGCCATTCACCCACACCGAACTGTACCCACTGATCCGGTTTTATGGTAATCCTTTGCCCTAATACAGACATTTTGGGATAATACAATCCGCTTACAACCTTTATTTTTTTTACGCCTTTTGCCATTTTCTTATCATTTAGATTGCACCATCCTGCCCTCCTCCTGAAGGCTGTTCGTTATACATTTCCTCGGAATCTACCAACGGATTGATCTGCTGTTGAACGTCTTTGTCAGCATTTTTAAAGTTCTGTTGGCTGGCTTCTGCTCTCTGTCCGTGGTCTATAATCTCAATGCACGGCGTTCCGGCAATAGCACAAACGGCCTTGCTGTCTTCTACAATGATGTATCCGCCATTGCTGAGCTGTACTTTATCATAGAACTTCTGCCATTCTGTAACCATAATTTTGCATGGAGGTGGTGGCACTCCCATTTTGGTACAGTTCCCGAATGTATTTTTTTCAAATGTGGCGGCTCCTATTTCTTTCGTGGTGACGATCAGTTTTTTGGAAGCGCTTTTATCATTGGCATATTCTTTTTGGTGTGTAAGTACTTTCAGCTTGTCCGGAACCTGTCCGAACTGGCATTTGCATAGGGCGCCCTGTACTACAATATGTTTTTCTGCCATATTAATTTTATCTTTAGTGAAATGGTAATTTAGTTTTCATCAATTCCTGAAACTGATACTGAAATCTTTTTTTCTTCCTGCAGCATGATACTGCATTCGAGGTAAAGAGATTCCGGAAGTGACGTTTCTCCTTTCAGATAGCTTATGAGTCTGAAAGTTCCTTCTTCATTCATCACAGGATCTTCTTCTATAATCAATGAAAAAGGTGATCTTCTTATAAAATCATCAATATCTCTTTCTTCATATAATTTTCCTGACCCTTCTATGGTGATCAGGCCTGTTTCCTCTTTTAACGGATCTGTTTCCAGTATCAATTTATATCTGGGTTCAATCGCATTGTCTACTACAGGAAAGGTTGTTGTCATCTCTGTTTTAAATTCCTTTCCAAAACTTTGATATATTCCAAAGAATAAAGCGCGGACGAAGTAATCATTTTTCAGGTAAAGACTGATCGCCTCAGGCTGATTGATTACTTTTTCAATCTTTCTGCAATATTCGTCTACGGTTTCGCCTTCAAATTCTTTATACAATTCTTCTTTTACAGCCGTCCATCTTTTTGAAAAAACCTCAGCATTTTCTACTGCTTCAAATTGACCATGTTCATCTGTACTGATGTGTAAAGGATATAAAACCTTAGATGTTCTGTAAGCCAGCAGATCTGCAATTTCATTCACTTCTTCTTCATTAAGATAGAGGTTTGATGTTCTGTCTATCTCAAAAAAATGATGTCCTTTTTCTGTTTTCAGCCAGCGAACGGATGTTTCATATTTCAATTCGCTTTTATGTTCTCCTTTTTCAATGGTAATAACTACGCTGTATCTTCGCACTGCAGTTTCAGGCTGGAGAGTAAGGCTGTTTCCTCTTCCGAATTTTACTAAAATGTTTTTATCTGCAACAGCAGTTCTCGGAATAAAAAGTTCTTTCTGCCCGTTAAGATTGATCAGGATCATATCCTTAACAGCACAGTGGTTATTATGGAAGAGTTTTAATGCGTCTTTATCCATCCCGTACAGCGAGGCTATACTTTTTAAGGTTTCATCTTTCTGAACGGTATGTATGTTATATTTCTGCATAAAATGTTCCTGCTTCAAATTCTTTCTTTGGATAGTATCTTTTTTAAAAATTTAATTCTAATGGATAACTCTTGTTCTGTTCGGTCTCGGATCCATACCGATCTTTTCCCTTCTTGCTGACCAGTGAAGGTAATGAAGACGAAGGAATCTCAAATCGTTCTGTTCTTTTACTTCTTTCTGATAAGCATCCTGACGGTCTTCCGGGACTTCGTTTCCACCATAAGCATCCCGCAGTGCTTTAAAATGTTTGAAGGCATAAGGTTTGCCATTTCCCATCACATACGTTCTGAGACGGTCTTTTATTCCTATTAAAAACTGATCATTCAAAATGGAATATTTATCATCAGTCATTTTTTTTAAGATGATAGGAAGATTTTTCTCAATGCCATATTCAGCCATAAAATGTAGAGGAATATAGCTGTAAGTTTTCAGCAGGTAACGGGATCCTCTCAATGATAAATAGAATCCGGGAGTAATGGTAAGCATATCTTTTTCATACCAACCTTCGGATACAAGTTCTGCTTTTAATGCTTCTAATTTGGAACTTGTTGTCCAGGACGTTTCAACCTCTTCCCATGTTTCCTGTCCGTTTTCATAGGCTCCTCCAACGTCACAGTGCACGCCCGGGAATGTTTTTTCAGTTCCGATATGTACTCTTGTCAGGTCAAAGTTTTCTCTGTGTTCATTTTCTGCGATGAAGTGAACTACGGTCTGGGCTTTTCCAATATCATTCAGGCTTAATTCTTCTACATCATTACTGAAATTGGGCATTGGTGACAGATATTTTGAATAAGAAGAAACGGTATCGTAAATTCCCAGAAATCTTACTTTCAACACATCTACTTTGAGTCCGGCTTCTTCGAGTTTAAGACCAAGATGTCCCCATTTTGGAAGTTCTTCTGCCTCCACACTTTTCCCGTCATCATCGGAATACGTTGTCACCGAAACAGCTTCGTTGGCAACTGTTCGTGAAGTGGCTTTATATTTTGCTCTTCCGATTTCGTATACAAAATTACGGGCAGCAGCAGCTCCACGGCTGAAACCGAATACATCGAAAGTAAGAACCGCAATTTTATCAGCTTTTTTTTCTGCTTTAATGGTTTTCACCTTCTTTACAATCTCTTCACAGCCTTTTCTCACTTTTGCTCTGATTCCGGTTTCTCCGGTTCCGAAAGCATATCCCAGGGTGGCATCTCCTTCTTTATCCTGTGTACCGATCCCTTCTATATAAATTCCGAAGTTTTTATCATAGTTATCCCACATGCGGGCAACATTACTCCAGTCATTGTTGTAGCTGGTGTTGTCTTCAGCTTTTCCACCGTGTTTTTTATGGGCTTCCGTCCCTTTTTTTCTTTCGTCTGTATTGGTTTTATTATTCAGGGTTCCGTCAAAAAAAATCCCAATGGTAATATCCAGTACTTCCTCTTTGGATACAGATGGTGTATAACTTCCAAATTGATTGTTGTGCATCGTTCTTGTTTTTAAATTGACTGATTGAATAGTATTATTCTATCTTTCGGGATACCCTGATTTTTGCTTTGGTAACGGACAGTTTTTCTTTTTCAGATTCTAAAGACACTGCAACTTTGGTATTGTCTTCGTTGACTTTAATGGTCAGATCAATGTTTTTGTCTTTTCCTGATTTCTGAAACAGATCAAATATTTCTTTGTCATCAAAAGCGTCTATCCATACGGCATATCTGTTGTTATTTTTATCTTTCCAGTAAAAACCACAGAATCTTGGTACGGCTCTGCTTTTGTAGGTATTCTCTTTTAAACTTTGGTCAAAAAGATTTTCCTGTTCTCCATTATAATTGGTAAAACCGAAATCGATCCATGTGGCTCCTTCAGGAAGCATTACAGTAGGTTTCCAGTTGTATTTCTCTCTGTATACGCTATAAATATCTGCTGCAGGATAGCCTTCTTTTTCAATTTTCTCACGAACTTCCGGCTGA
Organism: Chryseobacterium sp. T20; assembly: GCF_047345655.1. Lineage (NCBI taxonomy): Bacteria > Pseudomonadati > Bacteroidota > Flavobacteriia > Flavobacteriales > Weeksellaceae > Chryseobacterium > Chryseobacterium sp. T20. The sequence goes on along the minus strand of NZ_JBLFDU010000002.1, from coordinate 406,016 downwards.
AATGTCTTGTAAGACGGATCTTTCAGCACTCTGTCTGCAAAACCTTCGTTCAGCATATACTGCGCATTATCGTAGGCTTTTTCTTTGGTAATAACCGTATCATGAGCCTGAAAAGCTCCAATTTCTTTTTGGTTTCCGGCACCTTTCATCCAAAGTACAACTCTTCCCTGCGGTGCTAATCCTACCACGAAGGAGTTGTAGGTAGATTTCTTTTTTGTATCCTGATCTACAAACCCTTCATCAAAAAGTTTTTTTATCTTTTCTTTATCCAGATTCCATTTTCCGGTATAGAATTTATTTTCTACCAGAGAATACCATGTGAATTCCAGTTCATGAGGAGCATCCATTCTTTCGGTGGTGACATTCATGGTACCTCCTTCTTTTCCCCATCCTGTATTCTGGGTTCCCCAGATGGCATCAAAGCTGTAAGTAAAACCATCGGCAACAATAGCTCCTTCGTATACTTCCATCGGGTATTCCTGTGGGGCAGAAACGGTTCCCAGCCAACTGTATTTTTCTTCCATTTTTTTATTCTGACAATTCGTTAATGAGAAACAGCATAGTATAAAAAGAATCAGCAGGTTGTATTTACTTATGGCCATGGGACATAATCTTCTTGTTACTTGCTAAAACCAGGTTATCTCTATGTGCTTCCACATTGATTTTCTTTGCTATTTTTTCAACCTTTTTTCCTACGCTCAGATGGTAAGAATCTTTCACTGTGATGCGCAGGTTGGTTGCTGTTTTGATGATCGCCATATCAGAAAAGTTTTGATTTTTCAGCACTGTTGAATTCTACAATCTTTCCGCTCTGCATGGTCATATTTTCCAATTCGCTGAACATGGAAATTTCCCCTGCTATTTCGTTGGATGTTTCAGACTGTCTCTTGAATTCTTTTTCAATCATTTCCGTTCTGGTGTCGGAAGCCTCCGTGATGTCTCCTGAAGCGGTAAGTTTCATATCTTTTCCTGCGATGGAAACAATGTTATCATTCGCGGTGCTGGTAATACTTGCTCCTGCTCCTATCGAAATTTCTTTTCCTGCGGTAATGTTGATATTGTCGCCTGCATTTAAAGTAAAATTTTTAGGGGCTTTCATGCTGATATTTCCCTGTCCATCCATGTAATAGGTATTTCCGCTTGGATCAAGGATGGTTACACTTCCTTCTTCATCATTCATCAAAATCCTGATTCCGCTTCTGGTCTGGATGGATTTCAAGTGATTGTTAACACCACCTCCTAAAGCAATGCCTCCATGGAACATTCCTCCCATTACGAAAGGTCTGTCCGGATGACTGTGTACAAAATTAACCATCACCTGATCCCCAACTTCCGGAATGGCTACATAACCACGGTTTTGGGTAATCTGATCTGTTCCTCCGGCATCAGGGCTCATCATACGGATAAAGTGAGTGGTATCATTGGTCTGCCAGTCAAATCTTACCTGTATTCTTCCTTGTCCTTCAGGATCTGTATTGGAAATTACCGTAGCAGTCTGGGGCTCAGCTTTTGGAAGGGTGTATTCCGGTTTTGGAAGAAATCCTGTATCTGCCGCAATTCCTACAAAACTTCCCTTGTAATGACCAATAGTATCAATTTCATGTTCTGCTTCAGTAATCATAATCCTTGTGAAATACGAGGTTTCATTGGAATCCTGTTTACGCATCTGGACATCTGCTACGCAACCTGGATGCAGGAAAGGAACTGTTGTATTTCCTGAAATAGAAAAAACATTTACTGCTTCACTTCCTGAGGCACTTTTCTGAGAGTACTCCACATCTAAGTGGGTAGTGGCTTTGATAGGAGCCATCTGTAAAGCCGGAGTCTTATAGATTGTTTCGTTATGACTGTATGCTGTTTTTGCAAGATCACTTACATGCTTGATGGGTGTAGAACCGGAAGTCAGCCTTTCATTTTTATTACTGTTGTAACCGTAGAATTGAGGTTTCGTATGTACCGCTTTCAGCTCAACTTTTATTTCATTGGCACTGCTTCCGTAGGTAAGAATAATAGGTTTATTCTGAGCAGGTAGTTTTCCGAAATGTAAAACTTCACCGTCATAATAAAATTGTTCACCATAAGCTTCAGCCATTCTTGCCAGATAATTATAATGCGTTTCATCATACTGGCTGCTGTAAATAATCTGAGAGAAGTTATTGGCATCTACTCTGACATCAAATCGGCTTTTGTCAATTCCCTGTTTGATTACTTCTTCAGCAATGATTCCTACGTTGACTGATTGATTACCTCCAAAACTCTGGATATGCGGTGCTCCGTCAAGAAGGATGGTAGGACTGAAACCTGTAAGCACAATATTTCCTAAGCTCATATGTTCCTGACTGAATCCCACACCGGTAATTACTCCTACAAAAGTTCTCTCCGGACTGTTGTCAATATCTTTATAGGAAATAACGGCTGTAAGTCTTTTTCCAAGGAATTTGTTGGCTTCTTCCAAAGAATGAGTCTGTCTGTCTCCCAGTGTATCGTGTGCCAGTGTCAGCGTAAATTCGTGATGTCGTCTGGTACTTTGCTTAAGCTTGAAATGCTTATAGTACTTGATAATTTTCCCTTCTATGACAAGAGAAAGTTTTACCAGACGGTTGATACCTGTGTGATGGTTTTCGGAAATACCATCTGCATTCTGCGTCGGACGAAAAGACGTCGCTTGTGAGTTTCCAGGTGTATTTGACATATTTTTAGTGATTTGATTAGTTTTCTAAACGATTATTCAACAGAAAGAGAGTTTAAAAATAAAAACAAAAGATCCTGCAGAATATAGTCTTAGGTAAAAAAAGACCGTCTTATAAGGACAGTCTTTTATTTCTTACTCATGAAAGACTTAGCTCATTGGCCAAAGTCCGTCATAAGATGAATTTCCATACGTAATGCTTTCAGCACTTATTACAAAGCTGATCAGCATATTATTACTATCGATGGCATCGAAGTCTACTTCATGCTGGATTACATATCCGTTTTCCCACTTCAAAGAGATCAATGTTCCTTCTTCGTGAGATTTATTAAAGTTGATTTCTCCGCTTGTTGGTTTATATTTACTGTTTAATAAACTTTCTAACACATCAGATTTTTCTGTTGCTTCAATTGTTACTTTGATCAATGCGTTTGACGGGTCAGATGCTACACGTCCTGAAACATCTGTAGATCTTGACACGCTATAGTTAAGCTTTAACAACTTCTGACCTTCACCTCCATTGAATTTTAAGATTCCTCTTGAATTTCCTGCCATATTCTTAAATTTTAATCATTAACGACTCTTCCCTGATATAGGATTTATATAACAAAGATAGAGTTCATGTTCTAATTTAAAAAGTTTTTAGGGCACTGTTTCAGAAATTGTAGTAGTTCTACGACATTTTAAAATTCTATCCAACAAAATAATACAGGAATTTTAATCTAATAAATTTTATTTTATATTAAAATTTTTCTACATAAACTCCCATTAATCCATACAAAGCAGAAGACCAAAACACAAAACGATACTCACAACCAAACACTTAAACTCTTATCATTTAATAGTTAATAATGTTTATATATATACCCAACTACCATAATAATAAGATTAACGATCACTAAAATCATTAAAATATTACCGTATTTTCTTTTTTTATCGATGAAACTCGCGCCAAGGATCAAAAAGAATAACAATAAGGTGTATACAGCCGGATACATTTGAAAAGCTTCTGAAAACTTTCCTTCAAATACCAATACGATTGCTCTCTGCGCACCACATCCCAGGCATTCTATCCCAAGGAATTTTTTACTGGGACAGGTAAGCATAAAATCATTGATATCCATCTCTGTTGTCTTTACAGATTATTTGTGGTCATTAAGTAGAGATCTTGGCTCTGGTATACTGGTGTGGGAAAAAGCAGTCTTCTTTCATTTCAAAAGATCCCTGAACAGCAATATAAGGATTTCTCAGAATCTCTCTTGCTACAAAAATAAGGTCAGCATCTCCTTTCTGAAGAATTTCTTCAGCCTGTTCCACGCTGGTAATCAAACCTACCGCTCCTGTCTTCACTCCAGCCTCATTTCTTACCTGTGAAGAAAAAGGAACCTGATACCCATCGAAAACTGAAATTTTCGCTCCATGAATATTTCCACCACTGGATACATCTACAAGATCTACGGAATGTTCTTTTAAAATTTTTGCCAGTTCTACGCTGCTATGAATATCCCAGCCATTTTCTGCATATTCCGTTCCTGAAATTCTTACAAAAAGGGCTGTATTTTCATCCAGTTCTTCGTTAACGGCATCTACAATTTCGATCAGAAATCTGATTCTGTTTTCAAAGCTTCCTCCATATTCATCTGTTCTGATATTGGAAAGCGGTGATAAAAACTGGTGGATCAGATATCCGTGAGCTCCATGAATTTCGATGATGTCAAAACCTGCTTTTACGGCTCTTCGGGCAGCTTTTTTAAAATTCAGAATGATGTCCTTCACCTCATCCGTACTCAATACATGCGGAATTCTTTCCGTAGGATGATAAGGAATAGGGCTTGGTGCAACAGTTTCCCAACCTTCTTCCACAGGAATCTGTATATTATTCCATGTTGCCCCTTTTCTTCCGGCATGAGCCAGCTGAATTCCTATTTTACTTTCTGAATTTTTATGGACAAATTCTACAATTCTTTGCAGTTTCTCTGCCTGTTCATCATTCCAGATTCCCATGCAGTGATTGGTAATTCGTCCTTTAGGTTCTACTCCTGTAGCTTCCACTATCAAAAGACCTGTACCGCCCTGAGATCTGCTTCCGTAGTGTACAAAATGGAAGTCGTTAGCCTCTCCGTTTTCACATGAGTACATACACATAGGTGACATGACCCATCTGTTTTTCAACTCTATATTCCTGAATTTTATTGGTGTGTATAACATTTTTAGTCTTAAAAAAATTGAACTTTTTGCCGGGAGAATAAAATATTGCCCACTTCATGAAAAAGAAGTAATTTTACCCCCCTTTTTTAGTTGACAATATATGAAAAAAGACTTACAGATCAGTTACGAATATTTTAAAAATAGCAGCGAACTGAGCGATATAGAGAATACATTATTTGAAAGAGCCAAAGAAGCTCGTGAGAACGCTTATGCACCTTATTCACAATTTTTGGTAGGGTGTTCCGTATTACTGGAAAACGGAGAAATCTATTCCGGAAACAACCAGGAGAATGCAGCTTATCCGTCCGGACTCTGTGCAGAAAGAACGACTCTTTTTTGGGTCGCAGCCAATTTTCCGGATGTGAAAATAAAAAAGATTTTCGTTGTGGGTGGACCTAAAGAATTCCATGAGAAAAACCCACCAATTCCCCCTTGTGGAGCATGCCGTCAGAGTCTGATTGAATACGAGACCAAGCAGAATGAAAATATCGACCTTTATTTTTCAAGTATGAATGAAGAGGTTGTAAAAGTAAGTGCAGTAAAAGATCTGCTTCCTTTTTATTTTGATTCTACGTTTTTGTAAGAAAAAGCAAAAAGAATGCTACGACAAAAAACACAAATCTATTTTTAGACTTTATGGCTTGATCTTAAGTTTGTATTTTCTATTGCCAGATTTGTATAATAATATTTAGTTTAAAACCTACAGTAATTCTGTAGGTTTTTTTATTGCTTTTTGTTGGAAATACGCAAGGACGCAAGGCTTTTTTTGAATTCTAAGTATTTTTAAGGCGCGAGAAAATCAGAGATTTTCAGTAGGGTAAAAGTAATTTTCATTACAATAGAAAATGTATTTCTAAATTTTATCGAAGATAAAATCTTTGCGCCTCTCAACATCATATATTTTAAAAATTTTGCGTCCTTGCGTTTTACCAACATTAAACTATTTAACTTCAACACTCGGAGATTATACAGGTCTTCTAAACCCTGCCCAAGTTTGAAACCTTGACTAGTGGAAAAGTAACAAGCTTCACATTTCAGCATAAAAAAGGCTGTCTCCTTTATTGGGACAGCCCTTATTTTTTTATTCTTCTTCAGATTCTACATCCTCATCGTCTTCATCTTCGTACTGCTCAAGATAGTAGCTAAAGCTAAAATCTTCGACCTCTTCTTCCGCATCTTCCAGCGTGGTCAGCAAGTCTTCGAAAATCTCAAGCTGATCTACAGTCATGTTAACGAATTCTAAGTGGAGTGGCATTTCCAGATTACCGGTAATGGTATCAAAAAGTGCATCAAGATTATCACCAAACTGCTCAGGAAGCTGAATTTTTTCCTTTAGCTGGGTGTAAAAATCTTCATAGTCACCTATGTCTGTAAAATCTATATATACTGTCTTCATATTGAATTAAATTTCCAATTTTTATTAATTAAAAAAGTTTTGCATTTTTTGCAGAAATCCGTTTCTTCATTGGTTGGATTCTTACCTTCTGCATCTCTCATAAAACACATTTTTTCCGGGCAATGTGGCAGCCCTTGTGTATGTCCCAGCTCATGAATGGCTATTTTGTAAAACTGCTCATCCCGGTTTTCTTTGCTCAGTCTGAAATTTGAAGCCACGCAAGCTTTTCCTGGTCTATACCCCAACCCCATGATTCCAAAGTCTTTGATCTTTCCTTTGGTAGCACTGATATCCTTCACTGTCAGACCAATTGTCACAAAGCCTTCTTTTGTTTCTTTATTCAAAAATTTAATGATTGAATCGGCTCTATATCGGTTTCTCTCTTTATAATAAGTATTTTCAGGAAAGTCTATCGCATCCAGAACTTTTACATTTGGATACACGTTTTTTATTCCATCAGTTACTTTTGCTACAGTTTCCGGTTTAATATCCTTAAATGGCTGTATGAGTATTGTTACGGCTGGTTTTGCTGCTTTTTCATTTATCCTATTCTTCTTTTCCGAACATGAAAGCATCAGAAATAAGATGATGGTAAAGTAAAAAAGGCTATAATTTTTCAAAATTAAGATTTATAATAATTACAATGCAAATTATACATAGGTCATTGCAAGGAGCTCCGCGACAAAGCAATCTCAAAAAACATCCATAATACTTTCAATATCTCCTGTGAGATCTTTCCAATCAGGATTTATACTATTGATTAAATCCAGTTTCTTTTGTCTGGAACCTGCTTTTATCTGTTTTTCTCTACATATAGCATCCCCTATTTCCTGAAAGGATTCCCAATACACAAGTAGATACAAATTATATCTTGAGGTAAAGCTTTGAGAATAATAGGACTCCTTATGCTGTTGAACACGTTTGGGCAGGTTTGAAGTCACTCCTGTATAAAGAGTCGTATGGTTTTTATTGGTCATGATGTAGACAAAACCTGCTTTCACCTGTGTTTCTTTTATAGAGATTGCTTCGTCACTCCGTTCCTCGCAATGACGTTATTTCTTTTCAAAACTTTTATAATGGTTTTTAGTAAGATATACATCCCCATTTTGAGTATAGATGATACGGTCAGCATTTCTTCCACCACAATGATAGTTTACATCTGCTTCAAAGTATCGTTCTCCATCCGGCAAACGTCCTTCCCTGTTTCCGAATTTATCACCACCAATAGCTTTTCCGGGAAGTACATCACAAAGATTTCCTTTGGAAGGATTCCAGCCCTGTTTTCTTGCTTCATTTTTGGTGATATAATAATCCGGAAGCTTATGATTTTGCTTTACATAGCTGATTACCGTTTTCTCTTCTGTAAGTTCATCTATAGAAATCTGAGCAGATGAATTCCCCTCCGAAGAGGTACTTCCATAACTCACCGTTTCCTTTTTTGCGGAACCTGACTGATCTTTTTTATCTTCAATAAAGTTCCTGTAGACGTACATCACAGACATTCCGAAAAGAAGCCCCAGACATATAAAAAACACAGATCTTATTTTACCGTTCATAGTTATTATTTAATGTAACACTATTTTAAGCTCTCCATTCTTCAGGAATATCACAAACCGGAATAGGATCCATTTTATGTTTCGCAGCTTTATGCATTCTGTCGAAGATCAGGAATACTTCCTTATCTCTTCCTTCATAGTCATCAGCCGTTTTAGTTCCATATTCTTTCTGAATTTTTTCCAGTTCCGGATACGTAGCTCCAATCTGCTGCTCATCAGTTCTGTCTACATCCCAAAGTCCATCCGTAGGAATAGCTTCCTGAATGCTTTTAATTAAATTCAGTCCTGTGGCAAGTTTATATACTTCAGTTTTATAAAGGTCTGCAATTGGAGAAACATCTACTCCACCATCACCATATTTTGTATAAAAACCAATCCCGAAATCCTCCACTTTATTTCCTGTTCCGCAAACCAGAAGTCCGTTCAGCTGTCCGTAATAATACAGGGTAAGCATTCTCAAACGGGCTCTTGTATTGGCAAAAGCTAATTTTTCATTAGGATAAAGATCATCATTTACATCAAAGGTTTTGTACAATTCCTCAAAAGCAGGTGTCAAATCTACTGACATGGTTTCTACATTGGGAAATCTGGCTTTAAGGTCATTCATATGATCTACCGCACGACCTACCTGATCGGCTTTCTGACGGATCGGCATTTCGATCAATAATGTTTTCAGCCCGGTCATTGCTGCCAGTGTAGAAACTACTCCGGAATCTACTCCTCCGGAAACTCCAATTACATATCCATTCACTTTTGCTTTTGCTGCATAATCTTTTAACCAGCTTACAATATGATCTATCACTTTTTGTGTCTGCATCGTTTATTTTTTTAGTCTATTCCAAATTCCTGAGGGTATTTCACCACTCCTTTTTTATCTCTTAATCCGTCTTTTATCAATTCTATTGCCATTCCGTTTTCTTCCGGAATATCGAATGGAAAAGATATCCCAAAATTACTTGTTTTTTTGTAACCAAAGCGTGGATAATATTTTTCGTGCCCAATCAATATCACCGATTCATATCCCAATTCTTCCGCAATTCGATGTCCTTCAAGAATCAGTTTCGCTCCGATTCCCTGGTTCTGAAACTCAGGTTTTACGGAAACAGGTGCCAAGGCAAGAGAATCAAACGATTTTTCTTCGTTGACAATTTTAATTTTAGTAAACAAAATATGCCCGGCAATTGTACCCTTTTCATCTTCCGCTACTAATGACAATTCCGGGATAAAGGCGTCAGATTTTCTCAATTTTTCTACCAGAAACTGTTCCTGATGATCACTGTGTTCCATTTCCCTGAAAGCTTCTTCCGTAAGCTGAAAGACCTGTTGATGATCTTTTTTTTCTTCCCTTCGTATTTTTATCATTTTTTACTGTATTTTTCACGCTTCAGCTCATACCAGAAACATATTACCCCATCTTCATCAAACTCTCCGGTTTTTTCAAAACCTAATTTTCCAAGGATATACTTTGAACCTGCATTTTCAGAATCAGCATAAGCATAAATAGCATTTGCATTTAATTCATTAAAGCCATATTCAAGTATTCTTTCTGCAGCCTCAGTAGCATACCCTTTTCCCCAAAATTCCGGAATAAAACGATAACCCAAATCCAGAGTATTGACATACCCATTGATTGGGCTTGTCAATAATTTTAGTCCACACCATCCTATCAGCAAGCCACTTTCTTTTTCAATAACAGCAAGCCTTCCGACTCCATTTTCTTCATACTGCTTCTGAATCATTTTAATTACTTCCTTTGATTCTTCCTTTGTTGCCACAGGTTCCCCCAGATATTTCATTACTTCAGGATCGGAATCCATCAGAAACATACGTTCAAAATCTGTCTCTTCAAGTTTTCTTAGAATCAATCTTTCGGTTTCTAATACCATTGTTTTTTGTTTATTTTTTTTCAAAAGGAATCTCTTACATATAGTTCTCACGCTTCAGTTCGTACCAGAAGCAAATTCCATCCGGTTCTTCAAATTCGCTGGTTTTTTCAAATCCTAATTTTCTTAGAATATGATTGGAAGCATCATGTTCAGAATGGGCATAGGCATAAATGACTTCTGCATTCAAATCATTAAAACCGTAACTCAGAGAAGCTTTTCCTGACTCCACAGCATAGCCTTTTCCCCAAGATTCAGGAAGGAAACGATATCCCAGTTCCAATACATTTTTGTAACCATTCGTTTCATGAGTCAATAATTTTAATCCGCTCCATCCTATCAAAAGTCCGCTTTCCTTTTCAACAACGCCCAGTCTTCCCACTCCATTTTCCTCATACTGTTTCTGAATCATGCTGATAACCTTTTTTGACTCATTGATCTCTGTTAAAACCGGAACGCCAATATATTTCATGACTTCAGGATTGGAATCCAGCAGAAATACACGTTCAAAATCTTCATCTTCCAGTTTTCTTAAAATCAGTCGTTCTGTTTCTATTTTCATAATCATTAGTTTTTATTCTTCAGCACCAAAAATAGTGACGTCTGTTTTTGTGCCTTTCTTTACATCTGTTTCTTTTATCTTATTTCCCATTATATTAAGGGTTTGTAAGGCCAGATTACCGGAAATATCAATTTTTTGAAGCTTGTTATGTTCCAGATTCAGTTTTCTTAAAGTTTTCAACTGAAGCAAGTCTATTTTTTTTAATTGATTTAAAGATAATGTTAATTGGTCAATTTTTGGAATTCCTGCCAGCGAAATGTTTTCCAACAGATTATTATCCAGATATAACGCAGTTAAATTCTTAAGATTCTCCGCTTTGAATGAAGAGATTTTGCATCCTGTACACGAAAACAATTCTAGCTGATCCAGATTGTTTACCAGAATATTTGAAATTACATTATCATCCAGAACAATCATTTTTACATTTTTAAAAAGGTGTAGATCTTCCGTGGAAGTAATTCCTTTCTGAACAAGGAACAGATTGGTAACCATTCCGGCTTCCTGAGCTTCAAGTATTCCGTTTTTATTCAGATCAAAATTTTCCAGTACTGCTTTTTCAAAGTTTTTGTCTTCAAACTCAAGCTTTTGTCCGAAGAAAAGAGAAAGTCCCAAAATAATAAAGATAACTGTAAATATTTTAGTTTTCATTATGAATTGTGTATTTAATCCTTATTTTTGTCAACTTAAATTCCATGTAAAAATAATGAAGATTTTTAGATATATTGCACTTTCTTCTCTTCTGGCTGCCGGACTTATTTCCTGCAAAAAAGAACCTGAAAATCAATGGAAGGTAGAAGTTAAACAAACTGCCGAAAAAGTTGACATCACAGATATTTCCAAAGAATTCTACAATCCGAATGTTCCATTGGATCAGTTTAAAGCTCAATTTCCATGGTTTCAGGGAAGTGTTTCCGATGCCGATTTCGGAAAAAGAAGAGCGGACGCTGAAGAGATAAAAATCTACAAGGAAGCTATTGGAAAAATAGATCAGGCAAAGCTTCAAAAGGAACTACAAAGCCTATTTTCGCATATTAAATATTACTTTCCGCAGTTTAAAAATCCAAAAGTATATTTATTCTCATCCGCTTTACAGATGGTTCAGGATCCCATATTTTATGATGAAAAGGGTAATCTTTTATTCATAGATGTTACCGGTTTTATGGGAGACGGAAATGCCAATTATAAAGGATTGGAACTGTATTTCCAGAAGTCGATGAACCCACAGAATATTGTTCCGAAGGTATCACAGCTTTTTGCAGAAAATATTGTCACAGAATCTCCTGATCACCAGAAATTTATTGATCAGATTATTCTGAACGGAAAAGTAATGATTCTTCAGGATGCTTTTCTTCCGGATACACCCGATTATCTGAAAATGAATTATACTCAGAAGCAGTATGAGTGGGCAACAAGTAATGAGGCCAATATCTGGAATTATTTTGTAGAAAGTAATCTGATCTTCGGAGATGATCCAAGATTGGGAGAACGTTTTATTTCACCAGGCCCATTCTCGAAGTTTTATACAGAAATTGACAATGAATCTTCACCACAAATCGGAATTTTTACAGGATGGCAGATCTGTAAGGCATATCTGAAGGAAAAACCTGAAACGAAATTAACAGAGTTCCTGAAAATGGATGCCACCACGATTTTTAATCAATCAGGATACAAACCAAAGTTAAAATAATTCTATAAAATTAATATTTAAATCCTTTAGCGTAAGCTAAAGGATCTTTTTTAAGCAGAATTTAAACATCAATACTACTTTGTATTGCATGCTACTATTTTATTACATACTTTTGTTTCAAATACAAACATACATGAAAAACATTATTGAAATTCGAAACTTAAACTATGGATTTTCAAGGGATAAGAAAATTCTGAAAAATCTCAGCATTTCTATACCCAAGGGTAGCATTTTTGGCTTTCTGGGTGCTAACGGAGCAGGAAAATCCACAACAATGAAGTTACTTATCGGAGGGATACCCGATGAAACAAACAGTATACAAATTTTTGGTAAAAACCTTTCCGGGTTTTATCCGGATGGGTTTGGTAAAATCGGAAGTCTTATTGACAGTGCAGCATTTTATGACCATCTGTCCGGCTGGGAAAATCTGATCATCATTTCTAAATTAAGAAATCTTCCGAAAACAGAATGTGAAAGGGTATTGAATCTGGTAGATTTATGGGAAAACAGAAATCTGAAAATGAAGAAATATTCTTTAGGAATGAAGCAAAGACTTTCCATTGCAATGACTCTTTTGGGGAAACCAGAACTCCTGATTCTGGATGAACCGGTAAATGGTTTAGACCCTAATGGAATGCTGGAAATCCGTGAATTATTGATAAAGCTTAACCAAGAAGAAGGTGTAACAATATTGATTTCAAGTCATTTATTGCAGGAAATTGAAAAAATGATTACTCATCTTGCTATTATTTCGCATGGAGAAATAAAATTTACAGGAAGCATAAAAGAATTGAATGAGTTGTACCGATACAATCACATCAAAATTGGATTGAATCATGCTCATACGCATATGAGTGAAATTCCGGAGAATTATTCCCCGAAATTAATTGATGAGAATACAATAGAAATTACTTCCAAATCAAAGGAGGATATTATTGACCTGGTGAAAAAACTGGTTTTAAACCATGCTGAGATTTTTGAAATCAAAAGCAGCGCAGGTTTGGAAGAATGGTTTATGGAAATTACAAAAAATTAAATTACACAAATGAAAAAATTAATCACTGCCATCAATATAGAATGGCTAAAAATAAAAGGTTTAGGGCTGATTTATACGGCTATTATCTTAGGAGTTTTAGTACCACTCATCAATTTTATTCAGGCTTTTTTTAATCCGGACCCCATTACTAAAGAATCACTTAAATATTCCATTTTTGAAGAAGCCATAAGTGGAAGTAATTTGAAATATTTCACATTTTTCATTCTGCTTTTATTTCTGATCATTGCAGCGAACAGAATTGCACAAACTGATCATAAAAATAACGGATGGCAACTGATGGAAACACAGCCTGTCAATAAATTTCAGCTTTATATTTCGAAATATATTATTTTACTATCCCTGAGCTTTATTTGTATTTTCTCCTATTTTACATTTAATATAATTTTATCACTAACAGAATATTATATTCACCCAAATCCTGCAAAGTTATTGACTTTTGATGTATTATGGATGCTCAAGACCTATGCAAGAATTGTCGCTGCTATCCTGGGAATTGCGGCTTTACAGCTATGTTTCTCTGTAGTTTTCCAGGGGTTTATATGGTCATTTCTTATTGGTATATTAGGATTGGGTTCCAATATTTTTTCAATAGTGGAAAAAAAGAGTTTCTTCTTTAATCCATACAGTTCGTTATATACATTCTGGAATGCTCCTGAAATAAGGGATCTTAATCATTTTATTTCTCACTCAGAGTATATGAGCTTTTTCTGGATGGTTGTTTTCCTGGTTATCGGATATTTCTGGTACAGTAAAAAAGGGTTTAAAAATGCTTTCCTTAAAAATAAAAAACAAATTGTCATTTCAACGGTTCTGTTAATTGCAGGAACAGGTCTACTCTATTTTATACAAAAACCAAAACCTTATACAAGCGTTGGATCAGGAACTTCTATTACAGGAACATTGGAAACGGATCTTAAAATTGATTCTGTGAAAATTGTTTCAAAGGAATTTCATAAAAAAATTGGAGCGGTTGCAGTTAAAAATAATACTTTCAACTGGTCTACCTCTCAAAATCTTCCTTTAGATGAGTATATTCTTGAAATTGGCAATAAAAAACTTGAGATTGTGATGGGAAATGGTGACTGGTTTGATTTTGACATTAAATTAAATAACACCAAAATGACATTTAACTTAAAGTCTAACAGAAAATCTGATCAGGTTTATAATAAGACGATGAGTTCTTTCGGAATAGAATTCTGGCTCGCACTGGAAAATCAGAATTTAAATAATAACCCTGAAAAATTTTATGAATTAGCTCTATCTGACTGGGATGACAATAAAAAAAAATTAGATCATTATGCAGATGTAGAAAACAATGGCCTTTCAGAAGATTATAAGGCATATAGAAAACAGCTGATGGCAGTTCACTATCTTAATGAAATAAATAATTACAGAGGAATGACCTCATGGTCTGATCCTAAATTTGCTGCTCCAAAACTATTTCTGAATGAGCTCAATGAAAATATTTTGAAACCCACTCCACTTTTAAGTAAAAATGATGATTATCTGCAATATAAACTGGATCAGATGCTTACAAATGATGATCAGCGTTCTAATCCGGACAGTATTTTATTCACTAAAATCAATTTACTTCCACAAGGAAAAACGAAAGATCAGCTATTATCAAAACATCTATTAAAAAGTATTGAAATACAAACAGACAGTGCAATCAGAAACAAGCTTTTTGTGGCTGAGATTAGCAAAGTAAACGGTACTGATTATAAAAAAATGCTTTATTCAAAGCTTGAACAGATCAATATTTCACAGAAAGGATCACCTTTCCCAGAGCTGAAACTTCTGCAGGATGATGGAAGTTCTCAAAATCTTTCAAAATATAAAGGAAAATATATTGTAGTAGATTTCTGGGCAACTTGGTGTGGTCCCTGCAAGCAAATTCGTCCTGTATTTGAAACAAGAAGTTATCAATATAGAAATGACAGAAATATCCAGTTTATTTCAATCAGTTTAGACCAGGAAAAATCAAAATGGCTGAATTATCTCAAAACAAAACCATCCAATATTCCACAATACTGGCTTGAAAATGCAGAGCAGCTCATGAATAAGTACAAAATACAATCTATTCCAAGATTTATCATTATAGATCCTGAAGGTAAAATTTTTAACTTTAATAGTCCATTTCCTGATGAAGATAATTTTGTAGAAGCCTTGGATAAGCTGAAGAAGTATTAACTTTGCACGAAATTAGAAACAAAAGAAAGTTATGAGAAAGACTCAGATTACGATAGATGTAGAGCTTGATGAAAATCACGTACCGGAAAATATTACATGGAATGCTCAGGATGGAGGTATTGACAAACAAGATACCAAAGCAACCATGATTTCTGTTTGGGATGATAAAACAAGAGAAGCGTTAAGAATTGATCTTTGGACCAAAGAAATGCCTGTAGATCAGATGAAGATGTTTATCCACCAGATTTTAATATCTTTAGGAAGCACTTATCAGAGAGCAACAGGTGAAGAGGATGTGGCGCAGTGGATGGAAGAAATCGCAGAAGAATTTGCGGTAAAATCTGCTATTAAGTAAAAAAATACAATTGCAATAAGCTATAGGCACTAAGCGGTAAGCTTTTTGTACTCAGCTAGAGCAAATTTTAATAAAAACAATGAACATTGAACTAACGTGCTTAATGTTCAAGCTTAAAGCAAAAAATTATGAATTTTAATACAAAAGTAATTCACGGAGGGCAGCACCACGAGTCTGCAACAGGTTCTGTAAATGTACCTGTATTTTTGACCTCTACATTTGCACAGAAAAGCCCGGGAGTACATTCCGGATATGAATATTCAAGAGCCGCTAATCCTACAAGACAGGCATTAGAGGATTCTTTGGCAAGTATTGAAAACGGAGCGAGAGGGTTAGCTTTCGGTTCTGGTCTTGCTGCCATCGACTGTGTTTTAAAATTATTAAACCCAGGTGATGAAGTGATTGCTGTAGATGATCTTTACGGAGGTACTTACAGAATGTTCACAAGACTTTTCGAAAAATATCAGCTGAAGTTTACGTTCGTGAATTTTGATGATGTTTCTAAAATTGCTGATGTTATCACAGATAAAACCAAGCTGATCTGGGTAGAAACTCCTACTAACCCATTGATGAAATTAGTTGATATCAAAGCTGTTGTAGACATTGCTAAAGGAAAAGATATTTTAGTAGCAGTAGACAATACTTTTGCAACTCCTTATATCCAGAGACCTATTGATTTGGGTGCTGATATCGTGATGCACTCTGCTACAAAATATTTAGGCGGACACTCTGATGTAATTGCAGGAGCTCTTATTGCTAAAGATGCGGAACTGGGGGATAAACTTCACTTTATTCAGTTTGCGAGTGGTGGTATTTTAGGACCTCACGATTCTTACCTTGTATTGAGAGGAATCAAAACACTGGCATTAAGAATGCAGAGACACTCTGATAACGGTCTTGCCGTAGCAAAATATTTGGAGACTCATCCAGCGGTAGATAAAGTAATTTATCCAGGATTGGAATCTCACCCTCAATATGCATTGGCAAAATCTCAGATGAAGGAATCTGGAGGAATGGTTTCATTTACTTTTAAATCAGGAAAGAAAGAAGATGCTATCAAATTCTTAGAAAAAGTGAGAGTATTTACGCTTGCAGAATCTTTAGGAGGAGTAGAATCTTTGGCTAACCACCCTGCTTTGATGACACATGCTTCAATTCCTGCAGAAAAACGTGCTGAATTGGGAATTACAGATGACCTTGTTCGTTTAAGCGTAGGTATTGAGGATGCTGAAGATCTTATTGCAGATTTAGAGAAAGCTTTTTCTTAAAACTATAAAATAAAAATAATGAGAAGGGCTTATATTCTTATATTTCTAAGCCTTTTCAGTCAATTGGTCTATTCCCAGGTTAAAAATACTGATGAATTATTCCTGACTGCAAAGAAATTGGATAGTTTGATATTCCATGAGGGGTTTAATCAATGTAATCCTTCTCATTATAACACCATCATCAGTGATGATATTGAATTTTATCATGATCTGGGAGGCATCACCAAAGGGAAAGAAGCTTTTGTTTCGTCCATAAAAAACAATATCTGCAGTAACCCAGGAAAAGTAAAACGTGAACTGGTTCCTAACAGCATGAAAGTTTTTCCAATGTACAGTAATAAAACGTTGTACGGTTTTATTCAGGAAGGCGATCATGAGTTCTTCGAAAATAACAACGGAAAATGGGATAAGGTAGGAAAAGCCAAATTTACCCACCTGTGGATCTCCGAAAATAACCAATGGAAACTTAAACGTGTTCTCAGCTACGATCACTAAATAAATATGAAAAATACAAGAAAAGCCATTCTTTCTGACTTACCTCAAATCGCAGAATTATTTGATCAGTACAGAATATTTTATCATAAAACATCGGATATTCCTGCAGCGACCAATTTTCTTCAGGAAAGGCTTGAAAATAAAGATTCTGAAATTTTTGTTGCAGAAGAAAATGGAATATTAACAGGTTTCGTACAATTATATCCTATTTTTTCATCTACAAGAATGCAGCGCTACTGGCTGCTGAACGATCTGTACGTGAATGACAACCACAGAGGAAAAGGCTATTCTAAAGAACTGATTGAACAATCTAAAGAACTCTGCCGTTCATCAAAAGCCTGTGGTATTCTTTTAGAAACAGGAAAAAGCAATGACATCGGAAATCAGCTTTATCCAGCCTGCGGATTTGAACTTTATGACTCCGTGAATTTCTACGAGTGGACTAATCATGAGCAATGAGCAATGGATAATGAGTAATTTATACATTACAATCACCATCCCGAATCTCAAAACCTCGAAAACCCGTACCCAAAAACAAAAAATGATATGACCGAATTTCAAAAATACATTCAAAGATATTTAGATCAGATTCCATCAGGAAACTGGATCAACGAACTGCAGATATCAGCAGACAAAACCATCGGAATTTATTCCAACCTTACCGAAGAACAGTCTAATTTTGCTTACGCAGAAGGAAAATGGACTTTGAAAGGTCTTCTACTCCACTTATCTGATACGGAAAGAGTGTTCCAATACAGAATATTAGCTTTCGCCAGAGGAGAGAAAAACAACCTTCCGGGGTTTGATGAAAACGAATATGCCGACCAATCTTTTGCCAGTGAAAGAACACTTGAGTCTCTTTTAGATGAGTACAAACTGGTGAGAAAATCTTCTCAGATTCTATTAGAAACGCTTCATCCTTCAGCTTTACAGAATACAGGTACAGCAAATGGTCATGAAATTACTGTAGAAACCATCGGAAAACTAATTGTAGGACACAATTACCACCACCTGAATATTATTGAGGAAAGGTATTTATCGAAATTGGGATGGATGTAAGAAAACGTATTCCCCTCATCAGCCTGTTAATTTTTGTAGTCTCTCTTTTCTTTACCGCTTTTAAAGTTGAAGATATGGGAGAGATTAAAAATTATAAATCATTTGAAACTTTTCTTATAGGTCCGATTAGCTTTTTAGGCGGGGGGGTTATTTGAATTTCTCGTATGGACAGCTAATATTTGGTTCTCTATTGCAGTGATATTCTGTTATAAAAAATATTTTTCAATTTCTTTGATATTGGCTACAATAGCTTTTTTAATTGCAGGAACGTTTTTTTTCTGGAAGGAAATTCTGGCTGCAGAAAATGGAAGAATGGGAAGAATATACAGCTTGGAAACAGGTTATTTTTTGTGGATAGCTTCTATTACATTTTTAATAGTTGGCTCATTATATTTATCCATAAAATCTAAACTTAACAACCCTAAAATATCCTCCTAATTTCCAATGAGATCACTAAAAAACTTAAAGATCACAGAGAGTATTCAATCTAAAAAATTAGTTTTTGAAGAAAGTTCATACGATAAGTTTGATACCATCTCGATCTATTTTGGATTTTCAGCATTGGCAGGAGCTTCTCTGCTGTTATTAAAAGAAGTAGATCTTTCTCTTAATAACAGCTTCGGGTGTGCAATTCTTATAAGTTTATTTATCCTTAGCATATATGTGCTGTATTGTAAATACACCGAAAAACATTTAAAAGAAATTAAATTTGAAATTCCCAAAGAAGAAGCTAAAAGCAGAATCATTGCGTATGGAAAAAAACATCATCATAGAATTTCAATGATTTCAGGTAACCTGATTTTCCTTAATGAACCGACTGATCTCTACAGTTTGGGTAAAGATTATGAACAGACAACCATTGTATTTTTTAAAAACAATGCTATCCTTTATACTTTAATTAAAGAAGGTTCAAAATCAAATTTCCCTGTCTTGATTTCACAACATCTTACCAAAAAAGATTTCAAAAAAATACTGCATCCTGATTATATTGAGCCTATTAAGCGTACAACTTATTTTAATTCATTTTTTCACGGATTATAATCTTTGTATTTTGTTATAATCATCAAACTGACAAACCACATTTACACCCCATTTTTTTGCCCAAAATTCTTATATTCTCTACCTTTATCCATTCTTTGAATTCACTACAATTATGGAACATATTATCGAAATATTAAAATCCGGCGGAACAATTCTTTACCCTACCGATACCATTTGGGGAATTGGTTGTGATGCGACCAATATAGAAGCTGTCAATAAAATTTTTGACATCAAAAAGCGCGAAAAAAACAAATCCATGATCATCCTTGTGGAGTCTGAGAAAAGACTTCAGGAATTGGTCGATGTTCCAGAAATGGCATGGGAAATTATTGATCTTAGCGAAAAGCCGGTAACAATCGTTTATGAAAACCCAAGAGGTTTGCCTAAAGAATTGCTTGCAGAAGATGGAAGCATCGGAATCCGATTGGTAAAAAATGATTTCTGTAAAAAACTGATTACAAAATTGAACAAACCTTTAGTATCTACTTCTGCCAACTTCAGTGGTGAAAAAAGTCCATTGAAATTCTCTGATATTTCTGAGGAAATGATCAGCCTTGTAGATTACGCTGTGGAGGAAGACAGAGAAAAGGTTTCAAAATACTCAGGTTCATCCGTAATCAAAATATGGAATGACAACAGAATAAAAGTTCTTAGGGAATAAGAATTCTGAACTTTTATGTTTATTTTTTAGAGTCTTGTCAGTTCATATCGGCAGGATTTCTTTTTTTTAATTCTATCTTTGCAAACTCAACTCATAAACTATTTGCTATGAACCATCACGAATTTGCTCAAATATGGATCAATGCGTGGAATTCTCATGATTTGGAGGATATACTTTCCCATTATTCGGATGATATTGAGATTACAACTCCTATGATCGCACTGGCTACTGGCGGTAAAGAAAGCTCTTTAAAAGGAAAAGAGGCTGTTCGTGAATATTGGAAAAAGGCATTGGATAAGTTTCCGGATCTTCATTTTGATCTGGTACATTCCACAGCAGGAGTAGATTCAGTAGCATTATTTTATAAGTCGATTATGGATAAACATGCTGTTGAAGTCATGTTTTTTAATGAAGAGGGAAAAATTAGTAGAATGTATGCTCATTATGACTAATGGGTAACATACGTAGAAATTGTCACTATTATTAACGATGAAAATTAATCTTAATCAAAATAAGAATTTAAAACTATTTAAAATCATTTCTGAAGCAGCAGAAAGGAATAACCAGTCCGTATATATTGTGGGCGGTTATGTACGAGACCTTCTGATGAACAGAAAAGCTTCTACAGATATAGACTTTGTAACGGAACAAAGCGGTATTGAGCTTGCTCAAAATGTAGCTCAGGATATAGATCCTAAATTAAAGGTTTCCGTATTCAAAACGTATGGAACGGCTATGATCAAGTATAAAGAACTTGAACTTGAATTTGTGGGAGCAAGAAAGGAAAGCTATACAGAAAACAGCCGAAAGCCGGAAGTGGAAGGTGGAAGCCTGGAAGATGACCAGAAAAGAAGAGATTTTACCATCAATGCGATGGCTATTTCTTTAAATAAAGATAACTTCGGAGAGCTTATTGATCCGTTCAATGGAATCGAAGATCTTGAAAAAGGAATTTTAAGAACACCGTTAGAACCTGCTCAAACTTATTCTGATGATCCATTGAGGATGATGAGGGCGGTGCGTTTTGCTTCAACTTTAAATTTTAACATTGAGGAAAATTCTTTGAAAGCGATCCAGCAGGAAGCAGAAAGAATCAAGATTGTTTCTATGGAAAGAATCATGGTAGAATTCAATAAAATTATGCTTTCTGAAAAACCGTCTATAGGACTGAGGCTGATGGAACAAACCGGCCTTATGAAGCTGATTATTCCTGAACTGATCGAACTGAAAGGAGTGGAAGAAGTGGAAGGACAAACCCATAAGGACAACTTTTACCACACCTTAGAAGTGGTAGATAATATTTCTGTGAATACCGATAATCTTTGGCTTCGTTGGTCTGCCCTGCTCCATGATATTGGAAAAGCTCCAACAAAAAAGTTTGTAGAAGGAACAGGATGGACATTTCACGGACATGAATTTTTGGGTTCAAAAATGGTAAAAACACTTTTCCAAAGATTAAAACTGCCTTTGGGAAGTGATATGAAATATGTTCAGAAGATGGTGAAACTTTCATCAAGACCTATTGCACTGATCACAGATGATGCTTCAGATTCTGCATTAAGAAGACTTTTATTTGATGCCGGAGAAAATCTTGAAGATCTTTTCACGCTTTGCAAGGCAGACATTACCACTAAAAACTCTAAAAAGCAGGAGAAATTCAAAAGAAATTTTGAATATGTAGCGGTAAAGATCAAAGAAGTGGAAGAAAAAGATCAGGTAAGAAACTTTCAACCCCCAATTACCGGTGAAGAGATTATGGTAATGTTTAACCTTAAGCCAGGCCGTGAAATCGGAATTCTAAAAGAGAAGGTGAAAGAAGCTATTCTTGAAGGTGAAATTCCTAATGAAAAAGAAGAAGCAACAAAATTTGTGATTGCTGAAGCTGAAAAACTGGGATTAAGCCTATAATTCAATTGATATAAAATATAAACCCGGCGGGATGTTCCATCCCGCCGGGTTTTTTGTTTCCCTAAGGAAACAAAGCCGGCCGGTTTCTTTGAAACCGGCCGGAAAAAAACACAAATGATGAAAAAATAAAAAATTATTTTTTATATGTTGTAATGCATTACGGATTCAGGTATGTTCCATTAGCACCAAGTCCTCCTGTTTTAAAGGTGAGGATCTTATTACCTGTCGCTGCTGAATATACTACCATTTCACTATCTTGTGTGAACTGCTTAACATCAGATGCAAATATCTTTCCATCCATCACATTAAATCCATAAAGTGTAAAGTAAGGACCACCATCTGCAGCTGTTAACAATGGACTAGCAGGAACTGTTGGTGTAGCTAAGCCTGTTGTATACACTTTATTTGCAGAGCTGAAGTAGATCCTATCGTTATCAATCTGAAGGTTTGTAGCACTAGGAATTCCAGTCAGTGTAATTACTGGTGTAAGCGCTCCGGTACTTGAAATTTTATAGATATAAGAATCTGTAGCTGTTGAAGAAATAGTATAAACATTAGATTTATATGATATTGTATTTCCTATCTGCCCATTTGGAACAGTAATTTCAGTTTTAGTATCGTTAGAAGTATTGATATAAGTAATCTTATTTCCATACCCTGATGAAGCATTCTGTACAAATACATTTCCTCCTGCTTCTACTGCTTTATCAGAAACTTCAGTTGTGCTGATTTTGCTTACAAATGAATAGTCAGAAGCTTTATATTTTGTTATACTTTGAGTATGTGCAACGAAGTTTGTATTGGATACATAAATGAAATTGTTAGCAAAAGTAATTCCTCTTGGATTATCAAGCTGATCTGTAATGACTCCTAACTTTTTGAATGTATAACGGTCTACTACAACAATTTTATTCGAGTTGTTGATTACAAGATAAGCTTTATTCCCGTTAAGGCCAATCGTCTGAAGAACATCTCCAAGGATCTCATTGTTATTATAGCCATACACGTCGTCCTGTTTCAGGCTTAAATCTCTTGTTACAAAGGTTACCTTAGCTCCCTGACTGTTATAATTTCCTTCATTAGAGATAAAATATCCGTTCTGATAAGTGATCGGAGAAACTTCAATCTCGTCAGAACCATTTGTACATGAAGAAATGTTAAACAATAACACTACTGCAAATAATACAGTTAAAAGTTTAGTTATTTTCATATTTACTCAATTTTAATTTTTAAAAATTTATTGCCGCATACACACTATAATTTCTTTTGGGTAAAGGATAGAAAGAAACAGTTTTATAGTATGTATTGGTTAGATTATTCACTTTGAACCCTAAGGTATATTTTTTTGCTAAAGTGGCAGAAACACCCATATTTAAAAGAAAATAAGGATCTATGGCATCTGATCTTTTTTCGTCACTTGTAGTATACGTAACTCCATTAAGCTGTCCCTGTGCGAAAAGTTTAAAGAAACCATATTCATAATCTATATTGGCAGTTCCTCTGTGCATAGGGACGTAAGGTCTCTGCATCTTCGTCTCTTTATCAATAGATTTGGCATAATAATATCCTGCATTGGCTCTTATTTTATGATTTCCCAACTGCTTACTGAAAGACAGTTGAGATTCCAGCCCGTAAGATTCAGATTTATTCACATTGTATGCCTGCCAGTAACCTAAAGCAGTTGGAAGCCAGACAATAAGATCGGTCACATTCATATAGTATGGAGATAAAGTCAGTTTAAAATCTCCCACTTTGAACTCATTGGTCATGTCTACCTGAGTAGAGGTTTCAGGTCTCAGATCTTTATTTCCTCCCGGTTCATAATAAATATCATTGAAGGACGGAAATCTGAAATTTTTTGATACATTAAAGCTTACATCATACCATTTTGCAGCATTCCATTTTCCTGAGAATGAGTACATCAACGGAGACTTCACATCTTCCACAAAATCTTTCTTGAATCCACCCTCAAAACGAAGGTTTTTGGTTGCAAAATATCTTAATAATCCTGAAACAGAACCAATATTTCTGCTGACGCTGGATATTCCGTTTTGATATCCTTCTCCTTTATTAACCTGAAACTCTCCGATGATATTAAAATTCCACTTTGAATTCAGGAAATAATTGAAGTCATTTTTAAAGATATAATTTTTCCCGGTTCCTCCACTTGATTTAGGCTGATTTAACGAACCAAAAAATTGAAAATTCTCTTCTGTATAAGCTGCTTTAAGGGAATTACTGAACTTTGTTTTGTTCCAGTCCCAGGAAAGAAGACTTCTTACACTTTGAGTTTTATATTTCGTTTTTGTTCCCGTTTCTTCATACACAGGAAAGCGTTGTGAAGAATCAAAAAACTGACTCTGCCACGAAATTTTATGATCGTTTGTAATTTTATAGGATGCTCCTACATTAAATGTTGTATTGTAATAACTCCCGTTTCTGTTGATATAGTTCAGATCGCTTACTTTATAATCATTTTCGCTTACAGAATAATTTCCGGAAGCTTTAAAGCTGAACTTATCATTGCTGTAAGAACCTTTTATAAAGTTATTATAGGTATTAAAAGAAGCCACTTCAGAAAATAAAGAGCCATGGAAGCCTTTATTAAAATCTAGCGTATTATTCAGGTGAATACTTCCTCCAATGGCACCACTTCCATACACTACACTTCCACCACCTGCTTTTATACCAATCTGATCATAGCCGAACAATGCAATATTATTGATATCTCCCTGTCCCAGAAAATTGGAATTGATATTAATTCCATTCCATACAAATGCAGTCTGCTGAGCGGTAGTTCCTCTGAAAGAAGGTGAAGAAACAGCACCACGGCCATTTTCTTTGATAAAAACCTGTGATTGAAATCTCAGAAGTTCAGAAAGATTACTGGAGTTTTTCTCGGCATCTTCCGCCGAAATTATTTTTACGGGATGAAAAAGCTTCACCCTATTCATCTGATTGTCGAAGACATAAACAGTATCGATGGCCTTCTCTTGTCCAAAAAGAAAACAGCCATAAGATGAAAAAAGCAGTACTAAAGATCTTTTTATATCCATACTTTTTTACTTTTCCTCCGAAAGCAATATGTTTTTTAATTATAATTCCGGCAGGTCTCCTGACTTTCGCATTCTGCTCCTTCCCGTTATTAAACAGTGGTTTTTTGCAGAAACTTGAGTTGCGATTTACAGTTGCGGGGACAGTCCGGGAGTTACACCCGATTCCCTTTTCATTCCAAAATACTGGAAACCAAAATTTTTGCAAAGATAGTTTTTTATATGTATTCGCCAAAAACCAGCCTTTTCAATGCAAACATGCTATCCTTTTGTTATATACACAAAAAAGAACGGCCGCTTTCAATATTGAAAACAGCCATTCATCCCACTACTTTACTATTTATATATGTTATTTTTTAATAAACTTATATCCCTCCTTTTTTACTCCTTTTACAGAGTATTGTAAAATATAATCTCCTTTTGACAGGGATGAAACATCGATCTGCCCTTCTACCGAATCAAATGATTTTACCTTTTGGCCAACCATATTATAAATTTCGGCTTTCTCTATTTTTCCTGTTCCTTTAAAATATAGGATATCAGTCACAGGATTAGGATAGATTCCTATACTGTTTCTCTCTTTCACGGCATCATTCACCGATAAAAATTGAGAAGTATCCAGATAAAAAGCGATCATCTGCCCTGAAGCATTCGTCCCCGTTCCTGCAATTTTCTTTCCGTCTTGTGAAATGGCCAAAGGAAGCCCCATGGTTACTCCATTCGTTGCAATTCCCAATGATACCGCATAATCATTCAGATTAACTCTTCCGCTAGAAGAAGTCCAGATAAAGCCTTCCCCTGACATAGGAGGTGCTCCAAATGCTCTGTAATACCCAATTACTTTTTTTCCATCAGCAGAAATTCCTGTTGCTCCTCCTTTGAAGCTGAAAGAAGCATTCGGATGTGTTATATAAGTAAGCCCACTTACCGCATTCCAGACATAAGGATTAGGATTTGCTGAGCCTATGATTGTATTTCCATCTGCAGAAATTCCTCCTGCTTCTCCTACATTGTTCCCATTATTATCTGTAATAAAACTTTCTACTCCATCCTGCCATTTTGCCCCACTTCTTGTTCCTGTTGGTTCATCCTGCCAACCTACAATTACTGTTCCTGCCGCATTGATTGCATTGGCTCTGGAGCTTCGTCCGGGAACCATACTTCCCAAATCTACCATTCCGCTTACCGCATCCCATTTCACAGCATGTGCATTAGCTGCAGTAAGAAACCCTAAACCTACGATCGTACTTCCATTGGTCGTCATGCCCCAGGTTGAACTTACACTGCCATCCCATCCTGTAGGAACAAGCCCGCCTCTGTTTACCCAGGTGGAACTCGCTACATCATAAGTAGATATTTCATTAAATCCCGTTGCTGCATTTGTTATCGAGGACGAAATTTTGGTTCCATCATTCGAAACAACAGTTCTACCCGCTGCCGGATAACCGTTTGATATAGCACCAATCTGTACAAGACCTCCCGCTGCATTCCATTTATATATTCCTCCTGCACTTGTATGCATGCTTACAACTCCATTGTCCGAGACTGCTCCTACATTATAATTTCCCAAACCTATTACAGTAAGCTGAGCTTCTGCAAAACCAAATTTCAGAAAAAGACAAGCCGTCAATATTTTCATTGATACTCTGTAAAAATTTTTCATATTTTATTATATTTAGCGTTTCGAATTGGTGAAAACAATATTAATACAATATTTACCTCATCAAAAGAAATTGGCTTTCATAATTCGTGAATTTTAAAAGAACTTAATTTTTAAAAAACTAATAACCAAACAGATACAAAACAATATTTTGAATATGGATTTTACCAGAACTATTCAAAAAAACACAAAAAACAAATTACCAAGACAAAAATTATTTCAGACTTTACTGTTTATTTTCATTTTCTGCTCCCTTACCACTAAAGGGCAGTCCGGTCCGGACTTTACTATTCTAGCCGATAAGGCATTTCTGAAGCTTTATCAGAATTCTGACGAATGCATCAGCTATACCCAGGGAATTCTTGTGAGTGATCAAAATGCGGAACACAAAATTGTACTTCAAAATATTATTTCACAAGCTTTTGCCATGAAGGGGGAATATGTACAATCTGTCAATATTTTCGCTCAAAAAGAAGAGCCTGATCAGAAAAACGATCTTTCTTATTTTATGCAGGTCTTCAGTGATTATAATCTTGCAGATCAGTATCAGAATCTGGGTTTGTACAATCAATCGAAAAGAATTATTTCCCATCTCTTGTCTGACCAGAAGCTTCTTAAAAGCAATAATCCGGCATTAAGAATCACTACTGCAAAACTGTATCAACTTCAGGCATTGAACTCAGGAATTAACAGAAACTATCCTGAGGCTCTAAAAAATCTTGATCAGAGTAATCAATACCTCGGCGATTATAATGAAGAGAATAGAATTTTAAAAATTGAAAACAGAATTTTCAGATCTTCTTATCTCCTGAAAACAAATCAACAATATGAATATAAAACCCTTATAGGCAGCATCATTGCAGATCTTGAACATCAGAAAAACCAGCCTTTTCTCTTAGGACTGGCCTATGAAAACCTCTCCCAGTATTATTTTCTGAAACAGGATTATACAATGGCTATAAAAAAACTGGAAGCAGGGCTTCAATTGATAGAAAATCTTCCTTTTAATAATTTAAAAATTAAAATCTACGAATCACTTTCCCGTAATTATTACGCGCTACATAATGATGTAAAATACCATCAGTACAATAAACTTTACAATGATTTAAAAACAAAAACAGATTCCAGTTCAAAAGAAGGAATACGATATCTTGTGAAGCTTGTGGAAACCAATCAAAATAAAAATATTGAATTTCAGAAACATCTGCTTCTAAGATCTTCCTGGTCTTTAATCCTGATTTTATCTTTGATCATTTTGGGCTTGCTTACTTATTTTTTACTCATAAGAAGTAAAAATAAAGACTTAAAAAAACAGTTTGATTTCTTTGAAAAACAGATCAGCCAAAAATCTCAACCCATCATTTTAAACAAAACAACTCCAGCGGCAAAAGATTCGGGCACAACAAAAATATCCAGGGAAAAAGAAGATGAAATTCTCCAAAAGTTGGAGGAATTTGAAAAATCCAACCGGTTTTTGAATAAAAACATGTCTCTGTCTCTGCTTTCCTCTCAAATGGAAATCAATACAAAATACCTTTCGGAAATTATTAATAATAAGGAAAAAAACTTCAACGGATACATTAACAAACTTAGAATCAACCATATTGTACAGTTGCTAAGAACTGATTCTACTTTTCTTAATTATAAAGTAAGTTATCTGGCAGAATATTCAGGATTCTCATCACACAGTGCATTCACTACTGTTTTTAAATCAGTTACGGGAATGTCTCCCAATGCCTATATTCAGGAAATCAGTAAAACAAAAGCCTTATGAAATCAATTGTAAAAATAATCCTGTTGCTGGCTACCTTTTGTAATTTTATGAAAGCACAAAAGACACCTGACAGTGTCTTAATAAAAAAAGCGAAGCTTGAAATTTATGACAATCCGGATAACACGATCAAAATCGGAGAACAATTATTAAAAAGATCTCATGATATCAAAACTTCCATTAATCTTTATATGCTGCTTTCAACGGCCAATATTGCCAAAAGAAATTTTGAAGAATCTTTACAATATATTCTAAAAGCAAAAGAACTGTCTCAGAAAACCAATGATCCCAGAAGCCAGGCAGGCGTTCTCATCTCCGTTGCGATCCAATATCAGCAAATGGAACTTTTCAACAAATGCTTAGAAACACTGAATGAGGCAGAACAGTATATTGCAAAAATTCCTGAAAAAAATCCCGAGAAATATATTGAAACGGCCGCAAGCTACGCAATAAGAGGAATGGTATATAAAAGTCAGTCTAATTCAGAAATTGCTTTGGAAAAATTCCTGATTTCTATACGAAATTATGAAAAGGTTCCCATAAAAAAAACCACTTATTCTAATATGAGTGTGGTGTATTACAATATTGGGTACTGTTATCTTAATCTCAATCAAATTGATAAAGCGCAGGAGGCTTTCCTACAGTCTATCAACTATGCCCGGAAGAATTATGCGAAAAGTCTGGAAGCATTCGCTTTGAAAGGAATTGCTGAAATACACAAACAAAGACATGAAAATCAAGCTGCAATAAACCTTTTACTAAAAGCTGAGGATCTTTCTAAAAACACCGGAGATATTATCCTGAACGAAGGACTTTACAAAGAATTGGCTGAGAATTATCTTGCTATGGGACATCAGAATCTCTACCAACAGTTTAATAAAAAACACATGGAAATGAGATTTAAAAGAAAGCAGAATGAACTGAAATCCATTAATCAGGTGATCGATAACCACAATAAGGAAACAGCATTGAAAAGTGAGAAACTGAAATCTGATTATCGTTATATTAAAATAGGTTCTGTTTTCATTGGATGTATTTTGATCGTTCTGCTTTTATATTTTATTATCAAAATCAGAAAACAGAATAAGAAGTTTCATAAAGAGATACAGCAAATGATAAGAACATCATAAGTTGTGAAAATAAAAAACATCCCAAATTGGGATGTTTTTTTATACTGTAACTGTTTAAACTTATCAAAAAATTTCGATGAACCATTAAGGGTCATTTAAGAAATAAAGTATAGCTAAGATAAATCATTCTGATTTTTAAGCTTAAAGCGAAGCTCATCTTAATACTCTCAACACCTTAATACAATCTTAATGTTTCAAAAAATAAACTTTTAAACAGATTAGTTCTATAATTAATTTATTTACCAATAACTTCAGTAATCGGATTTCCTACATTTCCACTTGGGAACTGGATTTTCAATAAAGAAGATACCGTAGGAGCAATATCTGTCATGTGATATTCTTTATTGCTTTCTCCCTGTTTCACTCCCCATCCCATAAAGATTAATGGAATGTGAGAATCATAAGAATTCCATACACTGTGTGTAGTTCCTGTTTTAGAATATGGCGGAAGCATAGAATCATGAGAAATTAACTGGATATCTCCACTTCTCTGTCTGTTGATTCCATTAATAATTCTTTGTTTGATAGGCTCCGGGATGCTTGCCTCCTGAACTTTGTCTACAGAAACAGCATATAAAACAGTAGGATCTTTCTCAATTTCTTTTACAGCAAAGTTTCTTACATCATCCAATTCAAGCTTGTTGTCTGCCAATACTTTTCTGTCGAAATAAACCTGATAGTTATCAATGGCATTAACCAATTTATCTGCTCCGAATTTATCTTTCAATTTCTGGTTAAGATTCTTTTCTGCATCTTCACCGAAGAAACCAGTTGGGATTTTATGTTCTTTAAGAAATCCTACAGAGTGTGCGCCACCGTGGTCAGCAGAAAGGAAAACAGTGTACTCCCCTTTTCCTACTTTTGAATCAAGATATTTGAAAAACTCTGCCAAATCCTGATCTAATCTGATATAAACATCTTCTACTTCAATAGAATTCGGTCCGAATTTATGTCCTGCATAATCTGTAGACGCAAGGTTGATCGCTAAGAAGTCTGTGATATTATCTCCACCCAGTTTTTCACCTTCTACAGAAGCTTCTGCCAATTTTAAAGTCAAAGTATTTCCAAATGGTGTATAACGGATATTGTCTTTTTTAGTCTGGTAGTCTTTTGCTAAATTACTGTAAGGGAAAGTAGGTGTTTTTGCACTTCCCAACAGACCTTCCCAAGGAGAATTGTCTGGTGCACTTTCAGTATATTCATTAATTGGAAGTAAAGTATTCCATCCGTTAGCTACTAATTTTTCAGGAAGGTTCTGCGAGTTAAATGATTTTACCCACTGAGGAAGATCATTCATATACCAAGTACTGGTAATGAAATTCCCTGTACTATCATCAAACCAGAAAGCTCCGTTTGGAGTATGTCCTGCAGGAAGAATAGAAGCACGATCTTTCAAAGAAACACCAACAACTTTTCCCTGGAAGTTCGTTGCCAGTCTCAATTCGTCAGTTACTGTTGTAGACCAAAGATTCTTCGGAGAGTGGCTTCCTGTTTTTGTATTGGTAGTTCCTACTGGCTGAACACTCTCATCTGCAGTACAATAAACTCCTTTACCTGTTTCTTTATCCGTCCAGTCGTTTCCTGCAATTCCATGAATAGCCGGTACAGATCCTGTATAGATACATGTATGACCCAAAGCCGTAATAGTAGGAACATAAGGAATATGTACATTATTCAAAGAATATCCTGTATTCAAAAGTCTTTTAAAACCATCATTCCCATACTTACCGTAAAAACGGTACAAATAGTCCCAACGCATCTGGTCTACTACCAGACCTACAACTAATTTGGGCCTTTCCAGTTGAGTATTTCTGTTCTTCTGTGCATTGATTGTAACTACGGACAATAAAGTAGCTGCCGCAATTGAAATGTTCCTAAGCATCCAAGTAAATTTTTATTGACAACAAATTTAAGGGTTTTGAAAGTTTTGGAGTATGAAATTTTATTTAAATTTGATTATTGTACAATTATCAATAATCTTCTATGATTTTAGGTGTATACTGGTATTTCAAATTTCCAGATCAATTATATGACTTTCAGTTTTTCAAATTTTATCCCGGATATGGAGGACATGCCGATAATCCTCCTGAACTGACAGCAAGAATTCAGGTTGAAAATACAGATGATTTTATCCATAAACTGGAAGCGCTAAAATCAGATTTCAAGAAAACATATCTACACCTGAATATCGATGGAAATCAAATAATAATCAATATTGGAGACTATATGCTTTTTGATTTTCATTTTCAGTTTGCCAAAGAGGTTGAAGAGCTATTGATCCGTGAAAATGTAGTATTATTGGATGCAAGTCTTCCTTTTACCATTCAATCCAGCCAAAACTATCCTCCGGAAAGAGAGGAATTTAAAACTATACAGCATTGTTTCATTCAGATGGTCGGTTCTGACTTCAAAAAAAATAATGCAGAAAATTATGCAGCAAGAATAGATTGTAATCTGCCTTTACAGCATAAAAAAGAATTGATTGATGACCTGACCCACATTTGCAGAGAAGAAAACATCGATGTATTTTATTATAATGATTTTGATTTTAAAGATCATTGTAACCTGATGCTTTTTTTCACCAACGGCAGACAGAAAAAAGAAGCCATTCAAAAGGTTGACATCAATTCTTTTGGCAACAAAGTAAGACAGCTGACTCAGAAATACGCTCTTCATTTCGGTCATTTCGGAAGTTTCAAAGAGTATCCTCTACATGGCCCTCATATAAAACTGATGAGAGATGAAGAATATATTATCACCAAGAAATAAAACCATTTAAATTCAATCATATGATCAAATTCAAGTATGTCATTCTCTATGTAGAAGATGTAGAAATGTCTATGAACTTTTATAAAAATACCTTTGGCTCTAAAATAAAATTCATCACCCCCGAAAAAGATTATGGTGAACTCCTGACCGGAGAAACAAGTCTCTCATTCGCCTCTGTGAGCCTGGCTAATTCCAATATTAAAAAAGGATTTATAACAGCCAAAAACGAAGACCAACCTTTCGGAATGGAACTGGGGTTTACAACAGATAATGTAGAGGCTTTGGTAGAAAAAGCAATAAAAAACGGAGCTGTCCTTTATGAAGACATTGCTATAAAACCATGGGGACAAAAAACGGCTTATATTAAAGATCCCAACAATTATCTGGTAGAAATTTGTACTGAAATTCAATAAAATAAAAATATACAAGGGTGGAAATAAAAAAATTACAAAAACTAACCTCTAATCCAAGTCTGGATTGGGGACATAACGGGTATACAACGGATGTAAGATATGTGGTTTCCTCTATTGAGTTTGGAGGTTCTTTTGAGTTTATTTTAAAAGAGAAGTCTTTGCCTTACCACAAAATATGGGAAACGACTTCTGAAGATCTTGAAGAATTGAATACCATCATTGAACAGGGAAATTCTTTCGG
The DNA here is from genome assembly GCF_047345655.1 of Chryseobacterium sp. T20. Lineage (NCBI taxonomy): Bacteria > Pseudomonadati > Bacteroidota > Flavobacteriia > Flavobacteriales > Weeksellaceae > Chryseobacterium > Chryseobacterium sp. T20. Next base: position 372,964 of record NZ_JBLFDU010000002.1, on the reverse strand, counting down.
TGCTTTTGTTAATGAAGAATTGGCAGGCTGGATTATCTGTGAACAAAGAACATGGAACAACAGTTTTTATATTGAAAATATCCTGATCAACGAAAAATACAGAAGACAGGGAATCGGAATTATGTTGATTAAAAGTGCCATTAAAGAAGCCAGGAAATTGAATTGCAGAGTGATTGAACTGGAAACACAAAATACAAATTATCCTGCGATACAGTTTTACAGAAGAATAGGATTTAATATTACCGGACTGAATACAAGATTGTACGAAAATGCAGAAGAAATTGCTCTTTTTATGACCTTAGATATAGAGTAATTTTATCATATTCATTAAAACACTTGCTGGTGTGTTAATAATTTTATACATTAGTAATCAACAAATTAAAAATGATTACTATGAAAAATTTTAAAAAATTAAAGAGAAATCAGCTTGTGTTAATCAGCGGTGGAGACACTCCTTATGCCATATGTGATATGGATGGAAATTGTCCACCAACTGTAGGATCATATTATTGCAGTGATGGTACATGCTACAGAGTTTCCGGGGGTGGCGGTAGCAACCCGGGATGTAATGAACCGATGCGCCTTTGCCAGGAATGGGAAACAGGATGCGGATGTGTTTATATGTAAAAAATATTTGTTAGATAAAATTTTGTTGAGGGCGGTTTTTACCGCTCTTTTTTTGTAATAAGCCATGGCTTTCATTACCTTGCATCTCGTAATATTACATCAAAGAATATCATTATGAAAACATTGATCTGGAAAGGAATATTTTATCAATCTCTTGAATATTTTAATTTACAATCCGATGATAAAAACTATACGGTAGAATCAAAGATCATCGGTTGCCTTAAAAATAAAATATATAATGTAGAATATAAAATTCGCATTGATAAAGACTGGATCATCCAGGGTTTTTTGATCGAATCGGAGATCGATAGGGTAAAAAGAACACTTGCCGGAAAAAAAATTCAGGATCAATGGGAAATTAATAATGTTATAAATCCGGAATTCAATAATTTTAAATTTATAGATATTTCTCTGACACCATTTACCAACACTTTACCGATCAACAATTTAAAACTTTCAGAAAACAGTTCTCAGAAAATTGATGTCATCTATATTGATGTCTTAAACCATCATATCAGACCTGTACAGCAGCAATATACCCGGACATCTGTTAATCAATACCTGTATGAAAATATAGAAAATGATTTTAAAGCAGAGATTTCAATTGATGAAACGGGATTAGTAACGGTTTATCCTAAGCTGTTTGAAAAGATGGCAGAACTTTGAAAAGCTGAAATGAGTCCAACTCATATTCTTAAATAAAAATAAAAAATCACTGTTTTTCCAGTGATTTTTTTGTTGATATCAACAAGTCCTTTTCGAAATAAAACCTAATACTTTATCACAATTTTCCCTGTTGCACCCTTTTCAAGATGAGAGAAAGCAGATTTTGCATCTTCAAATGGATATACATGATCAATGATCGGATGTATCTGATGTGCTGCCAAAGCTTCATTCATATGACTAAACATTTCTTTAGAACCCACTTCAATTCCTTGCAGTCTGATTTGTCTGGACATAATTTTCGCTGTATCCAGCTCAGCACTTAATCCTCCCATCAGACCAATAACAGCAATGGTTCCATCAAGGACAATTACATTCATGGATCTGATGATATTACTGCCTCCTACCACTTCTACGATATGGTCGACTCCTCTTCCACTGGTAATATCCATGACATTTTTTTCCCACTCGGGAATTTGGCGGTAATTAATAAGATGATTAATTCCCATTTTTTCAGCCAAAGCCAATTTTTCATCACTGCTTGATAACAAAATCACTTCAGCCCCAGCCATCAAAGCAAATTGAGCAGAAAACAGAGAAACACCTCCTGTACCCTGGATGAGAACTGTACTCCCTGATTTAATATCACCTTTTTCAATCACGCCATGCCAGGCCGTCAGTCCGGCGCAAGGTAACGTTGCAGCCTCTTCATCACTTAAAAAATCGGGAACTTTAATGACTTCATTCTGATCAAATATGGCATATTCCTGTAGCAGACCATCTGTTTTAGCACCGCCAAGAGAACCGCCTATTTTTTCATCTGTCAGTTTTCCATCGATCCATTTAGGTAAAAATAATCCGGCAACACGATCATTTAAAGCCAAGGTCGTTACTTCACTTCCTTTTTCAACAATGATACCTACTCCATCAGAAACCGGTATTCTTCCTACGGGAGGCTGCCACGAAGAATAGCCTGTTACGACCATAAGATCTCTGTAATTAAGAGAATTGGCTTTCATTTTCACCAATACTTCGTTGGGTAAAAGCTTTGGATAGGATTTATCCACCAGCTCAAGAGAAGATATACTGTACTCTTTACTTACCTGATATGCTTTCATTTTACTTATTTTAAAATTATTAAACTATAGACTAAAAACCGTAATTTTATAAGACAAATGTATGCTGAAAAAATCACTGGGAATCACTTACAGCCCATTGTGAGCTACTAATAAATAAATGAGTATGAGTAAAAAGAAGCTGAGTTCTACCAATTCAATAAATGAACATTATCTGGACGACAGATGTACCCTGAATAAAGTCCTAAAGATTATTGGTAAGCGATGGGTAGCAGAGGTTTTATTATTAATCACCCATGATGTCTCCCGATTCTCCCAACTGAAAGAAGCCTTGGTTGGAATCTCAGATAATGTATTATCTTCCGTACTCAATGAATTGGTTAAATCAAACCTGATTACCAAGAAAATATTCAATGAAGTTCCTTTAAAAGTTGAATATCATATTACACCCAGCGGATCAGAATTGACAAAAGTGATGCACCAGCTCTGCAGCTGGGGAAAACAGAATATTCCCTATGAAGTTAGAATTCTTCCGGGATCTATGAAATAAAAATATATTCTTACCACCCTAATTGGGACAAGGCAAAAAGAATATAATTTTTTGAGTAATAAACACCTCATTACAATTGTTATAATAATATGAAAACAATTGCTCTCTTACTCTTTTTTTTCGTTTCCCTGACACTCATTTCAGCTCAGAATCGTCCCTCTGAAGGCTTTTATGAAACCTCAGATCATGTAAAGATCAAATACAAAGTCTCCGGAAAAGGAGAAGCATGTTTTTATATTCCTGGTGGTCCCGGACAGGGATATCCCTCCTTTGAACTGATGGGTGGGAACAATCTGGAAAAAAATATGCAGATGGTTTATATGGATCAGCGGGGTTCTGGTGAATCCGGGACTTCTGAAAACTACCATCTTGATCAAATGATTCAGGATATTGAAGAACTGAGACAATATCTTAAATTGAAAAAGATCTTCCTTTTGGCTCATTCTTTTGGAGGAATTATAGCTGTGAACTACGCAAAAAAATATCCCGAACATACCAAAGGGCTTATCCTTGCCAATGTCACACTCCATTTCCTGAATGATGAATCTGTCAAAGAACAGATTGAATACGGAAACAGCCTTTTAGAAGTAAAAAACAGAGTGATTCCTAAAGACAGCCTTTCTTCAGAACTTTCAAAAGTCAGCAGCGCTTTAAGAAAGAAAAGAATCGGATATAAATTTCTGACCGAAGATATTGAAACCATAAAAGAATCCGATAAGATTGATTCCCTTCACCCCAGAATTATCGACTTCGGAATGGCAGTTATTTCAAAACCTAAAGATTTTCCGGAATATTACGCTGATTATGCTCCTATCACAAAAGATATCAAAGTTCCTGTACTTGTCATCACCGGAAAGAAGGATAAAGCAGTGGGAACTCAGCATTATAAGACCTTCAGGTTTCCTAATCAAAAAGTAGTTGCTATTGATGGCGGGCATCTTCTGTATTATGAGAAAAATAGTGAGTTTGTGAGTGCTGTTGAAAATTTTGAGAGTAAAATAAAATAGAAATCATTAAAAAATTACATCCTGAGATTTTTATAAAAGTTATATAAGGCCATCCTATTCCAATAAATACAACGTAAACATTTCAATAATAACCTTTTAAAAGATTAATAATTTGATTTAGCTTATTGTAGGTACAGTAATATGATTCATAAATCAAAAAAATAATCACAGCCCGTTGATATATTTAGTATATTTATCACGAAACAAAAACTAATTACACATGAAAAAAACAATCACTCTGGCAGCTATTGTCATAGCAGCATTTTCCAACGCACAAACATGGAACCTGACAGGAAATACCGGTACTGATCCCGCTGTCAATTTTTTAGGTACCTCAGACGCAAAAGATCTGGTAATAAAGACAGGTAATAAAGAAAGAATACAGATCAATTCTGTGGGAAACATCGGGATAGGGACAGCTCCTGACCCGAACCGGACTCTTAATCTTTTAGGAAATGCTACATTTGTAGCCAGTAACCCAGCATCAGATGGGTATCATTTTTTCAGTGCCGGTCAGAATAATATTAAAGACAGCGACTTAATGTGGCTAAGTTATAATAACCATCAGACTAATGATGTTGGTATTTTAACCTTATCGGCACCACCCACTCCGGGGAACTGGTCACAACCCGTTTTTTCTGTGAGAGCTAATGGCAAGGTTTTAATTGGGGTGAACTGGAACAATCTTGAACAAACAGGATGTTCAGACTGTAACAATTATAAACTATTTGTCCGCCAAGGGATAAAAACAGAAAAGGTAAAAGTTGAAGTTGCTGCTGAAAACGGTTGGGCAGATTATGTTTTTGAGGATAATTATAAACTCATGGACCTGAAGACACTGGAAAATTATATTAAAGAAAATAAACATCTTCCAGAGGTTCCAACAACAGCAGAAGCAATTAAAGAAGGTATTGAACTGAAAGAAATGAATATTCTTTTACTAAAAAAAATAGAAGAACTTACCCTTCACGTTATTGATCTTAACAAGAAAATAGAAACCCTACAAAATTCAAAATAATGAAAACAAAAAGTTACTTTTTGGGATTTTTATTTTTGAATGCATTTTGTTTTTCACAACAAACCAGGTTTTTATATTATGTAGAATTTAAAGATCCTTCCAATAAGCCCCAGGCGGTTATTGGAGAAAACAGACAATTAAAAACTTTATCTTTTAACAACCAAAAATTAGAAGTTGTACAGTATGAAGAAGCTTTTTCTGATTTTTCTTCTCAAAAGTTAAAGAATACATCATTAATAGAATTTAAAACCGAAAGAGATTATAATGATTTTATGGTCACTCACAAAGCTGGCATTGTAAAATCTGAGAAAATAGACATCCGTAATGAAGAGATTTCATTACTTAAACCAGGCACAGAAAATAAAATCTTCCCACAGTTTAAAACCATTTCTCCCCTTGTATATAACTATACTCCTAATGACTATTATTTGATACCGGAAGATATCTCACATACTCATCTGGATCTGATTAATGCCCGGGAAGCATGGGACTATTCCAAAGGTGACGGAGTTATAGTGGGAATTTCAGACACCGGATTTAGATTAACACACAAAGAGTTTGAAAATAAAATCTCAACACTTCCCGGACAAACCGTAGGCAATGAAGTTCATGGAAATGTTGTTGCAGGTCTGGCAGGTTCCAATACGGATAATAATTTTGGAATATCTTCTATAGGTTTTAATAATAAATTACTGGTAACCAGCCAAATGGGTTATGGCAGCTGGAACACACTGAAACAACTGTCTCAAAACGGAGCCAGAATTATCAGTATGAGCTGGTTGTCAACATGCAGTTTTTCGCAGACAGAGCAGGATGCTGTAAATGAAATATATAATAATGGAACAATTCTCGTTGCAGCAGCCGGAAATGGAAGCTGTGGAAGTACATATGCCCAGGTATTTCCGGCATCGTACAAAAATGTCATCGCTGTGAGTGGTGTAGGCCATCTTAATGATCTCAATTCTGCCAACACAACCAATGTTAAGGATATTCATTATTTTAATTATGCGACTCAGATGAACGGCACTCAAAATAACGAAGATGTTGATGTTGTAGCCCCTTCTTATGAAATGTTTGGACTGCCCTATCCTGAATGTGATGAATGTCTAGGAAAGGTATGGACAGGAACTTCCCTTGCAGCTCCATTAGTTTCAGGTACTTTATCTTTATTATTTTCATCCAATAGCTGCTTATCACCTGCTGAAGCTGAAACAATTATAAAACTGACTTCTGCTAATATTGATCATCTTCCTCCTAATCAAACTTTTGCCGGACTGTTAGGAGCAGGTAGATTAGATGCAGGAAAGGCCAATAAGATGGCATGGCAAATGAATTCTCAAAATGGCGGAGAAATTATCATTGAAAACAAAAAATTTAATCGCTGGAATTTTGAACTTCTTAATGCTCCTGAATTCATTAAGATCAAAAATGAAAGTTTCACACAAAATGCTAATGTAAATTTTAAGGCAAAAAAAGGAATTACTTTGGATGCTGGTACATACTTAGAACCCGGAACAGGGAAAAGTCATTTTCTGCATGTAGAAAATACAAATACCTGCTATACATTCTCCCCTGTATCCAAGTCTGCCAGTGATAAAGCCTCAAAGAAAAATAATGAAACTTCCAAAATATCTCCATCTGTAAATAATGATATAAATGTTTATCCTATCCCAGCCAAGGACATTTTATTTATTAAAACAGATAAAGAATTTAAAAAGGGGATTATTAAAATTTTAGATCTGAATCAAAGACAGATTCTTCAAACGAATGTTATGTCCTCGAATAATCCGATTTCCGTAGATGTTTCATCTTTAGTGAAAGGAGTTTATTTTATTGACATTACCCTTGATAACTCCCATTACAATAAAAAAATTGTGAAGGAGTAAAAGAATATAATGACAACAATTGTATCGGGGCAGCCTTCGGCCGCCCCGATACTGTTTTTAATAAAAACAAAACAGACCGCTTCAAAATGAAACGATCTGTTTTTATTTATAAATTCTGGCAGAAAGCCAGCTCTGTAAATTAGAATTTCAAATCTCCATTCACCTCTCTTACTGCATTAGCAGCTTCAGCGAATTTCAATTGCTCTTCAGCAGTCAAAGTTACGTTTACAATAGATTCTACTCCGTTTGCTCCAATGATAGCAGGAACACCAAGGCAGATATCATTTTGTCCGTATTCTCCTTCAAGCATTAAAGAACAAGGGATCATTTTCTTCTGGTCACATGCAATTGCCTGAACCATTACAGAAACAGCAGCACCTGGAGCATACCAAGCTGAAGTTCCTAATAATTTCGTAAGCGTAGCTCCTCCTACTTTAGTTTCTTCGATGACATACTTTTGTTGTTCATCACTTAAGAACTCAGTTACAGGAACTCCATTTCTTGTAGCTTTGCTTAATAATGGAAGCATACCTGTATCACTGTGAGCAGCGATTACCATTCCGTCTACATCAGAAATTGGAGCTTCTAATGCTTCAGCCAATCTGTATTTGAATCTTGCAGAATCTAATGCACCACCCATTCCGATGATTTTGTGCTTAGGAAGACCTGAAGTTTTGTGAACAAGGTAAGCCATAGTATCCATTGGGTTAGAAACCACGATGATGATTACTTCCGGAGAATGTTTTACTAAGTTTTCAGTAACGTCTTTCACGATACCAGCATTGATACCGATCAATTCTTCTCTTGTCATTCCAGGTTTTCTTGGAATCCCTGAAGTGATTACTGCTACATGAGAACCTGCAGTTTTGCTGTAATCTCCTGTTGTACCCGTAATTTTTGTATCAAATCCGTTAAGAGATGCTGTCTGCATCAAATCCATTGCTTTTCCTTCAGCAAACCCTTCTTTAATGTCTACCAAAACTACTTCTGAACAGAAGTTCTTCATTGCGATGTATTCTGCACAGCTTGCTCCTACAGCGCCTGCACCTACTACAGTTACTTTCATATTGTTACTTTTTAAAAATTATTTTTTGTTAGTTAAGTTTAAATTTGAAACTCCCCAAATTTAACAATTCCTGAAAAATTGAGCAATTTTTCAGGAATTTAATTAGAATTAAAATAAATTAGTTGACGTTCAGTAAAAACGTATATAGTTTTTTCGCACCGGAAAGCACTTCATTATAGTTTTCTTCAGCAACTTCTGTATCCAGAACTTCCTTGAAATTTTTCCACATTGGCCCTGTATTCTCCTGATAGCATCCGAAAAAGTTGAAAGTAACCTCATCAAAACCTTCCGTTTTGGAAAGTTGCTTTGCAATTACATTTCCACCAAGGGTAGAACCTTCAATCACATACATCGCTCCCAGTGCTTCATGTTCGTTATTGAACTCAAGAGGATGAGAAACTTCCTGGTTTTCCAGGGAAAGACTTTTGAGGTCTTTTTCAATAAGTGAAAGCTTCTTTCTTGCATCAAGCTGAAGTTTTTCTGCATACTTATCAGAAAGGCTGCTGAATATTTTATCTTCACTATGAAGAAGCATCAGGTAATTGGTATGAATGATTTTTTTATAATCTTCTAAAGTGAAAGTTTTGTTGAAAATCTTTTCAGAATTAAAAAGCTTTTCTGCTGCATCGTGATAATCCGCTGTATTCTGTTTTAGATATTCTGATACCATAAATAACGTTTTAAAAGTTTCTCAAATATAAGGCTTTTTGAACGTTAAAATAAAGGAAGTCCCCTCACTATTACTTTCAAAATCTACATTTCCTCCCAATCTTTTCATGATGCGGTGTACAATAGACAGCCCTACTCCGTTTCCTTTAAACTTCTTGGCATTATCCATCCGGTTGAAGATTTTAAACATTTTGTGCTTCTCTTCCACAGGAATACCGATACCGTTGTCCGAGATTCTGTAAATAATGGTCTGTCCGTCCTCTGACCCTTCAATTTCCACTTTCGGAAGATCTTTATGGGAAGAGTATTTCACAGCATTGTTGATGATATTCAGAAATACCTGATGAAGCATGGTTTTATCAGCCAATACATCAGGGCATTCTTTAATGATAATTTCACTATTCGGACTGCCATAGGTCATCTTGGCATTTTCGGAAATTTTCTCAATTGTATGAGCTGTTTTCAGGCTTTCAAGCTGTATTTCGCTGTGCTTGGCACGGCTTAACTGCAACACATCATGCATCATTTCCGCCATATTGTCGATTTCCTCGATAATTGAATTGATTTTGGTTTTACTTTTTTCAGCATCAGCTGCAAGATTTCCCAAAAGCATCTGTGCATTCAGTTTCATTACGGTCAGAGGAGTACCCAGGTCATGAGAGATGGTGTAAGAAAAACTGTCAAGTTCTTCATTTACTTTTTTAAGCTCATCATTAAGCCTTTTGATGGCGTTGTAATTTTTATGGGAAGTTTCTAAAATTAAATCCCTTACAGCCTGTACAGCACTTATATTTCTGGAATTCCATCTTTTAGAATACCCCTTGATATTTTCTGTAAAAATACGGAATGAAGTTCTCGGTGATATCATGTGCTTTTCCTCTCCATTCTGAGAAAACACCTCTACTTTCTTCTCGGGATTTCCGGCCCAGTTGATATGTTCATCAAACTCTTTTCTGAACCAGATCAGCATTTCATTTTTATCTCTTTCAATAAAATAGATGGCAATTCCTGCCGCATTTTCGGTCAATTCAAGTTCTTTACCGTGATCTTTAAGGAAGCTTCTGCTTACATAGATACGCTCATCAGTATTCCCAAGAGCCCATTGCGCAATTCTTCCTACTGTATCAAGATCAGGTGTATTGCCGTCTGTAATTATATTTTCATCCGAAATAATAGCAAGTCCGTCTGCTTCAGGTAAATTTCTGATCTCTTTTTTACATTCAATAAGAGAATCAAAGAGATGATTATGTTTTAAGAATTCCGTTTTCAGCTGAGATGTTTTCTCATTCAGTTCCAAACGGTAATTCAGTTCACTTTTTGATTTAAAAGATGAATAAGCATTGGCAGCAAGTGTTGTAAAAATTCCGGCCTGTACCCTGTCTTCAAGATCAATATGTTTGGGTTCTACATTCTGGCAGGTAACCAATCCCCAAAGATGGTCATCAATAATAATGGAAACACTGAAACTTGAAGCTGCTCCCGAATTTTTAAGATACTGCCCGTGAATAGGTGACATCCCTCTTGATGCTGAAAAAGTGAGATCAATACTCTCTGCTTTTTTGCTTAAAATAGGAACGGTATCCGCATATACATTACTGAAAATTCTTTTTCTTTTTTTAAGGTAAAGATCCCTTGCCTGCTTTGGAATATCAGACTCCGGGTAATGAAGCCCGAGGAAACTTTCCATGTTTTCATTCTTCTTTTCGGCAATTACTTTTCCGGAACCGTCCATCATGAATTTATAGACCATCATCCGATCATAGTTGATCACCTTCGAAAGCGTTTCCAGAAGATGATTCCAGAGTTCCTTTTCATTATCAATGATGTAAAAGTTATCATATTTATTGGAGATCCGTTTATTGGGATTAATGATCACTTCTTCAAACTCCAGAAAGATATAAAGCTCACTTCTGAAAACAGAAAAATGATACTCTTTATCATTGATAAAAACCTTATCGAAATAGGTTTCATTTTTACGTCTGGTAAACTTGTCCAATGAAGTATAGATTTCTGAATCAATAATGCTCTGAAAACTTTCAGGAAAGTCGGTAATCTTTCTTCCGAACAGCTCTTCTGAACTTCCGACTTTAAATAAATCCGCAATATTCCTGCTAAAAAAAGTAATGGTATGGGATTCTGCATCAATGCCAATCAAATAACCAAAACTCTGAATAGAACCCGGAATATGGATAGGTTCTTCATGGCACTCTATAAAATTCATATATCTTTTCAGTCTATCTATCAAATATACTGTTTTTTCAAACAGCTTTCTTCTTTGTGGTATCTAATTTTAAAGCCTGCTCCACCAAGTATTTATGGGTGATTTCCGGCAAAAAAAGAAGCAAAAACACATTAAAATATTCTTTATTTTTTCCCCTTTTTCATGTCAAATATCTAAAATATACGAAAAAAAATCCAATAATCAGGTTATGCACTCTTTAATCATGATTCATAACATGGATTACACATTATTAACCTCAATAATTGTTTTATTTAAACAAATTTCGCTAAATTTATATCACCAAATAATGAATATGGCAAAAATTCATTGAATTATTCTCAATGAATTCTCTATAAAATTTAAATTCAAATAATACTATTATGAAAAAGTTCCCATTAATTTTATTTTCTCTGGTCCTCTCTATAGGATTATGGAATCCTTCAGAAGCCTGTACAAGGGTAGTTTACAAAGGTCCCCAGAATACCGTTATTACAGCCCGTTCTATGGATTGGCGTGACGAAATTCCCGCCAACTTATGGGTGCTGCCAAAAGGAATAGACCGCAACGGACAAGTAGGCTCTAAATCTGTAAAATGGACCGCAAAGTACGGAAGCCTCATCAGCTCTTCATGGGATATTGCATCTGCAGATGGAATGAATGAAAAGGGACTGGTAGCCAACCTGCTTTGGTTAGGAGAATCTCAATATCCTAAATTCGATGGAAAAGGAAGTAAAAAGGGAATTGCCATTTCATTATGGGCACAATATTATCTTGATAATTTCGCCACAGTAAAAGAAGCCGTAGAATTCTCCCGCAAAGAACCTTTCGTTATTGTGAGTGATTATATTCCGGGAACAGAAAGATTTACAACGGTTCATCTTTCTATTTCTGACGCTTCAGGAGACAATGCGGTATTCGAATATATTGACGGAAAACTGGTTATTCATCATGATCCATCTTATACGGTAATGACCAACTCTCCGGTTTTTGAAGAACAGCTTGCTCTTAACAATTACTGGAAGGGCATTCCGGGAACGGTTATGCTTCCGGGAACCAACCGTGCTGCAGACCGCTTTGTAAGAGCTTCTTACTATATCAATGCAATTCCTCAGACTGCAGATACCCGTACAGCAGTGGCCAGTGTTTTCAGTGTGATCAGAAACTGCTCTGTTCCTTATGGAATCACTTCTGCAACAGAACCTAATATTTCGTCAACAAGATGGCGTTCTGTTTCGGATCAGAAAAACCTGGTGTATTATTTTGAAACGGTTTTCACTCCCAACACTTTTTGGGTAGATCTTAAAGATTTTGACCTAAGCTCTAAAGGGAAAGTGATGAAACTGGATCTTAGTAACAACCGCACTTATAACGGAAAATCCAATGCAGAATTTAAAGAATCTGCACCGTTCACCTTCTTAGGATTAAAATAGATATTTCACCACAAAAAATGCTCGTGCTTAGTAGACAATATCCTAAGTATGCCCCTTTATGATTAGACGAAATACTGAAAATCAAAAATTTAACGGGATAAGTAAGCAGTTGTGGTAAAATAGAGTTCACAATAAAAAAACAAAAATAGATATGGCCTTTTTTTCGATTAAAAAGAAAAGCCTGATCCTGTGCATGCTGGCCTGTGGGTTATCAGCTTATGCGCAAAATCAGGATTCTCTGAAGACCACTCCTCCTCCACAGGAAGAAGACAATGTAAAATATCCGCAACTGCAGATCAAAGGCCTTTTTCAGGCACGTTACCTTGTAGGAATGAGTAAAGATGTAGATGTTAACGGACTTCATCACACCGACGGTTCCGGAACTGATAATAATTTCATGCTCAAATACATGAGAGTTCAGGTTCGGGCACAGATCAGTAAACGTACAGAGGTTGTTGTTTTGGCCAACCTTGCTGATTTTAAAAATGATCCTAAAAGCAGAGTTCTTGAAAATGCTTACCTGAAGTATACTTTCAACCCCAAATTAGCGATTACCGTAGGACAGTTCAGACCCTGGTTCGGTATTGAAGAGACCTATCCTATTGACATTATTAAATCTCTGGATTGGTCCAATCAGTATACGGAATTTGGAAAACTGGGCTGGACAAGCTTCCAGATCGGGATGTCTGCTACAGGACAGCTTCAACTGGGAGAAATTCCTTTCCAATATGCTGTTTCGGTAGTGAATGGGAATGGAAAAAATCAGATCAATGATAATGACAACGGAAAACAGTATTCTACCCGTCTGGTTTTCGGATTATCAAAAAAATACCACTTCAATGTAGGTCTGAATGGAGGTACCGGAGAAGTTTTCAGCAAAAAAGTATATGCGCTGGGCGTAGATCTAAGTTCATTGATTGAGTTTGATCCAAAATGGAGCCTTGATATGCAGCTGGAAGCCAAACAGGCAACCAATCACGTTCTGTACAATTCTATTGCCCCTGAATTACGTCCCGATAATCCTGACCAATATCTGATCCGCGGGGCTTATTTCCTTCCCAATCTAAGATATGAGATCAACCACAAAAATCTCAGTGCCTTCGAATTGTCATGCCGTTACGAATACCTTGACACCAATTTCAGAATGGCTTCCAACCCAAGACAAACGATTACCCCAATGTTCGGATTGGAATTCCTGAAAAATTACGGCGCAAGAATTCAGCTGGGAGTACAGTTTGACCGCTACAAACATCAGGTAGAAAACACATCACAATACAATAACAATCTATTCATTGTACAGGTACAAAGTAGATTTTAACGATTAAATAGTTAGTATCATGAAAGAAATTAATATCAGAAACGTAGCGATCACATTTGTTGTTGCGTTAATCATATGGTTCATTCCTGCTCCGGAGGGTGTAGCCGAGAATGCCTGGCATCTGTTTGCCATCTTTGCGGCAACTATTTTAGGAATCATTCTAAAAGCGGCTCCAATGGGAACAATGTGTATGATGGCCATTGGATTTACAGCCCTTACGCAGGTAGTTGCTCCTGGGGATGCAGGAAAATCTATTACCAAAGCGCTTTCCGGTTTTGGAGATAAAGTAATCTGGCTGATCGGAATTTCATTCTTTATTGCCAGAGGATTTATCAAAACAGGATTGGGAAATCGTATCGCCTTTTTATTCATCAGAGTTTTTGGTAAAAGCTCACTGGGATTGGCTTACGGATTAGGTCTTGCCGATGTTTGTCTTGCGCCTGCTATTCCAAGTAATACAGCAAGAGGTGGTGGGATTATCTACCCGATCATGAAATCTATGGCAATAAGCTTTGATTCCGTACCTGAAAAGCCGGAAACCCACAGAAAATTAGGCTCATTCCTGACTTTGAACAGTTATTACATGAACCTGATCGCTTCTTCTATGTTCCTTACCGGGACAGCCAGTAACCCAATGTGTCAGAAATTTGCCGCTAACCTTGGTATTGATATTACCTGGATGTCTTGGGCAGCAGCAGGTTTTATTCCTGGTGCAGTAGCATTCTTTGTTGTTCCTTTGGTATTGTACAAATTATATCCACCTGAATTGAAAAAAACAGGGGATGCTCCGAAAATGGCTGCTCAGAAATTAAAAGAAATGGGACCTATTTCCAGAAATGAATGGCTGATGCTATTGGCATTCTTCATTCTGTTAGCCCTTTGGATATTTGGTGGAGCTCTTTCTATTGATGCTACTACTACAGCCTTTATTGGATTAACATTATTACTACTAACCTCAGTATTAACGTGGGAAGATGTAAAAGGAGAAAAAGGAGCATGGGATACGATCGTTTGGTTTGCAGTACTGGTGATGATGGCAAGTTCTTTAAATGAATTAGGTTTCATTGGATGGTTCAGTAACCTTATCAAAGTACAGATTGGAGGTTTGAGCTGGCAGGTAGCCTTCCCGGTTATTATCGTAGTGTATTTCTTCAGTCACTATATTTTCGCAAGTGCTACCGCTCACGTAGCTGCTATGTATGCTGCCTTGCTGGGTGTAGGTGTTTCTTTGGGAATTCCTCCAATGTTATTGGCAATGATGCTTGGTTTCATGGGTTCTATTTACGGAGTACTTACTCATTACGGTCACGGTCCGGCTCCGGTATTCTTCGGAAGTGGATATGTGGATCTGAAAGCCTGGTGGGTAAGAGGTCTTGAAATAGGAATCGTTCTACTGATCATCTATATGGTTGTAGGAGGATTGTGGATGAAAGTCTTAGGATATTATTAATCAATAAATCAAAAATATGTTATCAACACTGTCAAGAAAAATGCTGATGTGCCTTACAGGACTCTTTTTGGGATTCTTCCTGTTGATTCATTTCCTTGGAAATCTTCAGCTTTTTCTTCCACAAGAACAGGCACACCTGCAATTTAATGCCTATTCGCATTTTTTATCAGGAAATATCATTATCAAAATAGTTTCCTACGTTTTGTATGCCAGTATTATTCTGCATGCGGTAGACGGGCTTATTATTACTTTAAAAAATAAAAAGTCAGGAGGCGGTTATCAAACAGATGGACGGGGAAGAGCCAGCAAATGGGCTTCCAGAAACATGGGAATCCTTGGAACATTAATTCTGATTTTCCTGGTGATCCATTTCCAGAACTTCTGGTATATCTATAAATTCGGAAATCCTCCTTTGGATGAAAACGGAAATAAAGACCTCTACATTCTGGTAGTGAATGTCTTTAAAGAATGGTGGTACGTTATCATTTACGTTTTATCAATGATCGCTTTATGTTATCACCTGATTCATGGGATCCATAGTGCTGTAAGAACTCTGGGATTATATCACCCTAAGTTCGTACAATGGTTCAAAACTATCGGGATTGCCTATTCAATCATTATCTGTGTAGGTTTTGCATTGATGCCGGTGTATGTATTCTTTACTTATCATTAAAAGGAACGATCATGATTTTAGATTCAAAAATACCACAAGGCCCATTAGCACATAAATGGGAAAATTATAAAAAGAAAGCAAGACTCGTAAACCCTGCCAACCGAAAAAAACTGGATGTGATTGTGGTAGGAACAGGGCTGGCGGGAAGCTCAATCGCAGCTTCTTTAGGAGAAATGGGATATAATGTCAAATCATTCTGTTTTCAGGACAGCCCGAGAAGAGCTCACTCCGTGGCAGCACAAGGAGGTGTGAATGCTGCCAAAAACTATAAAAACGATGGTGACAGCGTGTACAGAATGTTTGTAGACACTCTGAAAGGAGGAGACTTCAGAGCCCGTGAAGCCAATGTATACCGAATGGCAGAGTGTTCTCTGAACCTCATCGATCAGGCTGTAGCACAAGGTGTACCTTTCGGGCGGGAATATGGTGGATATCTGAACAACCGATCCTTCGGAGGAGTTCAGGTAAGCCGTACTTTCTATGCAAGAGGACAAACGGGACAGCAGCTTCTTCTTGGTGCCTATCAGGCTTTAATGCGACAGGTCGGAAAAGGTTCTGTACAATTATTTTCAAGACATGAAATGCTGGATCTGGTTACTGTTGATGGTAAAGCCAGGGGAATTATTGTAAGGAATTTAGATACCGGAGACATTGAAAGACACGCAGCACATGCTGTAATATTGGCAACAGGAGGTTACGGAAAAATCTATTATCTGTCTACCCTTGCTATGGGATGTAACGGTTCTGCAATCTGGAGAGCTCATAAAAAAGGAGCATTAATGGCTTCCCCAAGCTGGATTCAGGTACACCCTACTTCCCTTCCACAGTCCGGAGACTATCAGTCAAAACTGACCTTAATGTCTGAATCATTGCGTAATGACGGAAGAATCTGGGTTCCTTTAAAAGAAGGGGAAAACAGACCACCGAATGATATTCCGGAAAATGAAAGAGATTATTATCTTGAAAGAAGGTATCCTGCATTCGGAAACCTTGCTCCAAGGGATATTTCTTCCCGTGCCGCCAAGGAAAGAATTGATGCAGGTTTCGGAATCGGACCTTTGAAAAATGCAGTATATCTTGATTTTTCCAAAGCAATACAGGAACAGGGAAAAGATAAGATTAAAGAAAAATATGGAAACTTATTCGATATGTATCTTAAAATAACAGGATACGATGCGTATAAAGAACCTATGATGATCTCTCCTTCTGCCCATTTTTCAATGGGTGGACTTTGGGTAGATTATGAGCTGATGACTACTGTTCCGGGATTGTTCGCGTTGGGTGAAGCTAATTTTGCCGATCACGGTGCCAACAGATTAGGAGCCAACTCTCTTTTACAGGCGTCTGTAGACGGATATTTCATCGCTCCTTACACGATTGCCAATTATCTGGCAGATGAAATTCACACCGGAAAAATTTCACCGGATACTCCTGAATTTGAACAGGCTGAAAAGGCCGTTAAAGATCAAATTAATGACTTCATCAATATCAAAGGAACCAAAACCGTTGATTACTTCCACAAAACATTAGGAAAGCTCCTGTATGATTATTGTGGACTGGCAAGAAATGAAGAAGGATTAAAATATGCCATTCAGGAAATCCGAAAACTGAAACAGGAATTTTACAAAGACGTAAGAGTTTCCGGGCAGGGAGATAAAATGAATACCGAGCTGGAGAAAGCAGGCCGTGTAGCCGATTATTTTGAAATAGGAGAACTGATGTGCTATGATGCCTTAACCCGTAATGAATCCTGTGGTGCTCACTTCAGAGAAGAATTCCAGACTCCGGATGGAGAAGCCATGAGAAATGATACGGAATACCAATTTATTTCTGCCTGGGCATGGACAGGTGAAAATGGAGAACCTGAACTGATTAAGGAACCTCTGATCTTTGAAGAGATTCAGCCAACGGTAAGAAGTTACAAATAAAAAGCAAAAATTATGGATTTACATCTTAAGATATGGAGACAGAAAGACAGAAAAAGTGAAGGAAAGCTTGTGAGCTATGACCTGAAAGGATTAAATTCCCATATGTCTTTCTTAGAAATGCTGGATACCCTGAATGAAAAACTGATCATTGAAGGGGATGAGCCTGTAGAATTTGATCACGACTGCCGTGAAGGAATCTGCGGACAATGTGGGATGATGATTAACGGTATTGCCCATGGTCCTTTGAAAAATACAACTACCTGCCAGCTTCATTTACGTTCCTTTAAAGATGGGGAAACGATTCTGATAGAGCCATTCCGGGCCGGAGCATTTCCGGTGAAAAAAGATTTAAAGGTAGACCGTTCTGCTTTTGACAGAATTATATCTTCAGGAGGTTTTGTATCTGTCAATACAGGTCAGGCTCCTGATGCTACGGCTATTCCGGTGACTCACCAGACAGCTGAAGAAGCTTTTGATTCCGCGGCTTGTATTGGCTGTGGAGCTTGTGTTGCCACTTGTAAAAACGGAAGCGCAGCTTTGTTTACCTCTGCAAAAATCACTCACATGGCGCTTCTTCCTCAGGGAAAAGAAGAACGAAGCAAAAGAGTGCTGGATATGATTGCCCAAATGGATACGGAATTATTCGGGCACTGTTCCAATACAGAAGCCTGTGAGGTGGAATGTCCTCAGGGAATTTCGGTCCTGAATATTGCCAGAATGAATTTTGAGTATAACAGAGCTTTGTTTTTCAGGAAGAAGAATTAACCTGAGAAAATAAAGATAATACATGTAAAAGGACGAATTTGAATCTTCAAATTCGTCCTTTTATTTTTGTCAGAGATAATTTTTGCTTTCTATACATCCATCATTGCTACTACTCTCGCCGGAGCTGCAGAACCTCCCACAATTTTTAATGGGAACACACAGATTTTAAATCCGGATGGAGGTAATGCACTTAGATTCGTAAGCTGTTCGATATGCAGATATTCTTTTTCAATTCCTACACGGTGACCTTCCCAGAAGAATTCAGGATCATTGAGTTCTTTAGCTTTCTGAGCCATATATTTTAACGGAAGATCCCAGCCCCATTGGTCGATTCCCATTACTTTTACGCCTTGGTCAATCAGCCATTCTGTAGCTTCTTTACTCATCCCCGTTCCTTTTTCAACGAAATCCGGAGTGCCCATCATTTTATCACGATCGGTTCTGATCAGTACGATATTTCCTTCCTGTATGGTAATTCCGTTTTTATCGAGATCTTTTTTCAGATCGTCTATCGTGATGGCAACAAAATCTTCTTTATGAGTACAGTCGATCACAATTCCGTCACCATAGCACCACTCCAATGGAATCTGATCTATCGTTTTAGCGGGTTTCCCTTCTACAACAGGTCCATAATGCCATGGTGCATCAATGTGAGTGGTGGCATGAAGTCCCATATTTTTAATCGTATCATCTGCCCAGCCTATCCAGTTTTTAGGAAAAAGCCTTGACGGAAGCCTCAACGCCAAACGAATCAACCAATGTGATTTTCTATGTGCTTTATGTTTGATTTTCACCCTCATGAACCATGGGTCTCCTGCATTATACTGAATGGGTTTTGTTAAATCGACAAGTGTTGTTTTCATATGATTTAGGTTAAGGAGGTCAAAGATAATGAATAACGTAAAAAGACGAATAGATATTAGCAAACGAAAAAAAGATTAGCCATTACTAATCTTTTTCTAATTCTATCGGGTTTTCATATTTTTTGTTTTCTTCTCTTTCTTTTTGTCTTTGCCTTATTATTTCTTGACCTTGTATAATGGTTGTTCCATAACTTGCGAGTACAGCAGCGGCATTGGCTTCATTATTTCTAACTGCTTGCTTTAATTTTTGTTGTGTGGTTTCTATCGCTTCTGTATATCTGCTTTTTTTAATGGTAATTAATTTACCTTTTAATTTAGATGCAGATATAGATTTTACCAGTTCAAAATCAAAATCTCCTTTATCATCGGTTATTTTGACAATCAGTCCTGGTAATCCGCTAAATTTATATGGACCGTAAGGCAACGGAATTTCAGGAGAATACCATGCTATCCAGTTCCTGCCTTTAAAAGTAACTTCTGCTTTTTTACAAATAATTGTATTGATTACTTTGGTCTCATCCACAAGACTCCAATTCTTTATTATTGGTTCTTTATACGTAAGTAAAGACATTCCAGCTGATCTAAAATATTGTATATTTTCGTTGGATTGAATTATGGTAAAAGATAAACCTGTTTTTGGAATCACTACCCCTTTTTTCCAGCCAAGAGTTATACTACCATCAGCATTCTTTGTGCTTGTTCCTGAAGTGGCCATTACCGAATCACCTTTTAGCGATATAACACTTGCAAAAAATGCACGGTTATCTCCTATCTGTAATGAGAATTGTTCTTCATGCCGATAATCAGTTCGTGTATCGAATTTTGCTTTTAATTGATAGGTAAATTCCCCACGCAGAGTATCCTGTTTGTATGATTGTGTATAAAATAAAACACTATAAAATAAAATGAATATTTGTATTAGTTTTTTATGGTAATGCATAAGAGATATTTTCATTATAAATTGCATTTATAGTATTTACTTTTACTATAAATGCATTTACATTAATTAGGCTAGATTATTACTAGGTCCATAGTGAGAAGCTGGCTTACAATAATTTGCTTCAAGAGCTTCAGCCCAAGCATTTGCTTGCTCTGCTGTCCAATCTTGAGTGGTTGTAGCTTGTACTCCACAAGAAGTTTCAGTATACCAAACTTGACCTGCCTTTACAGTTTTAAGCTCTTCACGAGTCATTTTTTTAATTTTTTTCATAAATATATTTTTTAATTAGTTCTTAAATATATAGAACTAACTCAAACCTATAGAATGTTTTTTATTATGTTAATCAGTTGTTTATCTGGGAAAAACATATTTTTCAATTAAAATTTTTTGGATAAAATTGATTTTATTTAATCACATTACTTAACCAAAAAAACATTGATGAAAAAATTGCTTTTTGTTATTTTTTTATATGTTAAATAATTAATTTCAAACAGAGATTTTTATATGTAAAGTTTAATTATTCTGATGCATTTTTATCTTTTTGCTTTTTGCTTTTTCTCTAAATTCCTTTAGGAATCATAATTTTCTTCGGATCATTTTCGTCATACATAATCTCAATAGTTCCTTGTTTAGGAATGGAAGAAAGCTTCAAAAGGCTGACAATTTTCTTATAAATAGCAATATGTTCAGTGCCTCTGAAATCCTTGAAACTTACCTGAAACATGATTTGTGGTTGATCATTCACTGTAAGACCTGTCTGGCTTACACTGATGATATGAGCTTCAGCATTTCTTCCTGAAAAGAGGATACGTTCTTCTTTTTTATTTTTAAAAAACTTACTGAAGATAAGTTGAAAAATCAACACATAAATAATGGTCATCACTCCACTGAAAATAATCGGGTGCATGAATGTCATAAACCTCCAGCCAAAATCAAAGGACTCTCTCCAATAAAAATAAGAGTATAAACCAACTACATAAGCGATCAGCAATACAAGAAATGCAATTCTTAACATCATCCCTGATGTATTAAAGCCCACTTTCTGATCACTTAGGATAAAGTAAGGCTCCTGTGATACTTTGGGATTGAGTAAAACTTTGACTTTGTTTCCGACATCAAATCTCTTTTCCTGTGGTTTGGAGTCGTGAAACATCATTTCATGTTCTATCAAAGTATTGCTGAGATTGGGAAATGAAAGTACAATCTGAATGACATTCATATGGGTTTCCGGAATGTATTTCAGAAGTTTATAATCAATGATTTTAGCTTCTCTTGGAATTCCGTTCCGCAAGATGGACTGAATGGTATTCTTCTCTTTAAAAGTTGTAATGAAAAGCTTATTGATAAAGAAAATAATCACATATCCCCATATTAACAAAGAAAAACCGAGAAATCCATAGCTTACCGCTAATGAATTTCTCGGTTCTGTTGCGAGCTCCTCCGCCATCATATAAATAAGAATCGGAAAAGGAACACAGAAAAAGAAGAGAAAAGCTCCCCAGAAAATGATCATCAATTTCATAACTGCTATTTTGTAATCAGGAATAAAGTTATGATATTATTATGAATGGGAGACTTCTTTTTTATACCTCTTTTTCGAAATAAAGTCTGTAGTATTTTCCTTTATCATCTTCACCCATTTCGATTTTTTGTCTGTCCCCATGGATGTAGATGTGGAAGTTTTTATCTAGCTTAATGATACTTTTAAAGTGTCTCTGCGTCTTTTTTACTGCCGCTTCACTGATCGGGAATTCTTCAGCGATATTCACCTGCATGTCCTGCTCGTAGTCTGTTTTAAAGTTCACAAAGCTTTCAATCACATGTTCGTCGCCCAGTACTTCACTGGCAAATTCATCCAGTTTAAATTCTTCTTTTTCTTTGAAGAAATTGATAGACTTATTCAGGAAATCTGCCTGATCTGCTTTGGAAACTTCAAATTCCTGAGGAAGCTGTTTTGTGATATAGTCTTTATACACCATCAAAGCTTCCTGCGTGTGAAAATATTCATCATCACGCTGTTTCACTTTCAGGAAATCTTCGAACCAGTAATACATATCTCCGTTTTTGTTGTTGTCAACCACAGAAAGTACATATCCTGTTTCTTTATTGTTGTTGTAGATCAAAGCCGCTTTATCAATTTTAGATAACCCGATTCCCTGATCCTTTTCAATATCAAATGTTTCTTCAGCAGGATTAATTTTCAGGAAAGATTCTCTCTTTTCTGTTTTAAAAATCCCGATTTTATCCACTTTATCAGGACGGTCGCTTTCGTCTTCAAAAAGAACAATGAAAAGTTCCCCACTCTGAACTCTTGGATTTTCTGCCGCTTCAAAAAGATGTTTTGCAATATTCTCAGATTCCCAGATGAACTTTGCTTTGTCATCAAAAATTTCTGATACAGCACTGTACACCGGATTATTGACCAGATAAGTGTCACTATAAAAATGGAAGGTTTCTTCCGATTTAAAAGAACCTAAAAAGTAGTCTTCAAGCATTTCTGCCATTCCTTCTTCCAGCTTCAATTCCTCCTGGGAAAGTGTCAGCGAATCTCCGTTGATCTTATTTCCGACTCTGTGTACTATTATTTTTGAAAACATTTTTCTGAATATTTGGACTGCAAAGATATTCATTCTTATCCTTACTGCGAAACTTAAAAATAATATTGATTTTGAGATAATATAAACTTTCTTTTTAACCACAAAAGGCACAAAAGTTCTTATTTTAAATCCTTTAGCACATTTTAGAAAAGTAATGATAAGCACTAAAAAAGTTCACTAAAGGTGAAAATCTTAGATTTTCAAAACTTCTGAGTACTTCGTATCCATAAAGTTGATAACCTTAAATAATGTAACAGTTCAACTCTTTTGTGACTTTGTGGTGAGTTTTAAGGCAAGTCATTTATTTTTTCTCCCATTTTGATAAAAACCTTATCATTTTGACAGGCTTTTTTGTTAAAAAAACTTGACCACAAATTCATAACAAACTAAATACCAATACTTTATTTACATATTGTTTTCAACGGAATATCATTGGCATCATCATTTGAAAACATAGAAAAATGGACTTAAAAACATTAAACAGAATTGACAAGCTCAGAAGATTAAAAAGCAGAGGACCAGCGACTCCAAAGTGGCTTAAGCCTTACCATATGCTCTTTCTCGCTTTTTTAACCATTTTCATCTTTGGTGCTATTATCAAAATACTTGAACACAATCACAATTAAAATATATTATTATGAACTATCTACAAGCGGTAAAGGAAATCACAGATGTGGTTCCCGATTTTGAAAAAGAAGTAAAAGAAATTAAAATTCAAAACTCATACAGCATCATCCGGACGTTTACGGAACGTATTAAAAATATGATCCGCCAGAATGACAGAAATCTACTGTTCAGAAGTTTACAGAAAATGGACAAAATTTATACTGACGGAGACACAGTACTGAAGAATGCTATTGAAACTACTTTTATCTATTCTCTGGACAATTGTACCGCTTTCTGCAGTGAAGAATACAGAAAAGTGATTTTTAGTCACATTTCTGCCAACCTTCAGAAGGTGTATTCAAGACAAATTTACAGCCACGGCATATAAAGGTTTTATTACATTTTTTATCCGTTTCATTACAAAGTGTTTAAATTAAACAAAAATCAAAATAACTCACAATCAATAGATTATGAAAAATAAAATCAGAAGGATTTCAGATTGGAAAACCTGGAAAACCACGACTAACAGACACAATGCAGAGATATTACTCACTCACATCGCTGTGATCGTCGGTGTATTTATTTTTGCAGCCTGTCTTTAAATTTTGGTATACATTTCGCTGCAATATAAAGTGTTTGAAAAATTCTTAATTATGATGAAAGTACAAATGCAAACTATTAATCAAAAAATAGCTGTTGAATACTTAAAATTTTTCTATCCGCCACTTCGCAATGAGATCACACAGTTGTCTGTACAGGACAATTTCGCTGGGGTCATGCAGGCTACCGTGAATTATCTGAAGAACCTGTTGCAGGAATCTAAGATCAATATCATTGCCCATCATATCAAGCTGATGGACTGGATCTACAGAAACGGGAATTCTTATGTAAGAACCATGATTGAAAACCTTTTTGTAAGATCTTTCGAAAGTTTTAAAAAACATGCAAAAATCCAACATTGGAAACTTCTTTACCAATATATGCCTGTAAGCTTCCAGATCATTTATAATGAGCAACAGAAGCAGGATCAGATGTATTTTGGAAAATAAATGAAATTAAAAGACGAAAAGGTGAATTCATACATTTGCTCTTTCGTCTTTTTACTTTTTAGCCCTATTACAGGGAAGTTTCATCCTATTCTATTTCACCAGTCCGTGCAAAAGGCCTATTTTTGCAAAAAGTACCGATGAAATACCCATTTTATATTGCGATGCTATCGTTATCGATGATCTCATGTGAGAATAATGACAGTACGATTGATGATCCGAGACCTGTTGATAAAAATGTTTACCAGTTTCAATTTAAAAGCTATGCTGTAAAAAATACAGTTTTGTATCAGGGGTCAAAAGGAGAAAAATCTACTCCGGATGAATCTTATCTCAACAATTATTGGAGTCTGTATCAGGAACCTGCCTGGGAAAAAATAAGCCTTGATCTTAAAAACAAGACCATCAAGTTGCTATCAGAAACCTCAACTACTGATTTTACTTACAGTTTTACCATCGTGAATGACTCTGTATTGATCCAAGAGAATAATAATAGTAAGCCAACTTACATTGGTGATTTCCATAAAGACACTTCTTCATTCACTTTAAAAAGAACGTACAGATACGTTAAAAAAGTTCCCAGAGATGATCATGACGCCCTATTGATTACTAAAAGCGCTCATTTTGGAACCACCCAATACGAAAATATTTTTGTCAATATATTTTCCACTCCTTCTGAAATGATCAAAACAGGAGATCAGGTTTTATGGACCAATATTGAATATTCTTATAAAGAATTGTAATTACACCCTCATTTCTTAATTATTAAACTAAAAAAACTTCCTGTCTCATTAAGATTCGGGAAGTTTTCATTGATAAACCTTCTATAATAACATAGGTCAAAAATCGTTTAGTGATAAACTATACCATGAAAATAAAATTTTCGCTATTCTTTCTGTTTTCAATATACCTACTCAATGCTCAGATTTCCGGCCAGCTAAAAGAACTCATCGACCCTATTGATAAAGAATATTTTGACTTAACGATTAAAGAGGATTATAATACAGAAAGGTATTCCAAATTATCCGAAATGTATAATGAGGTTGATAAAACAGCAACCAATGATGAACTGTTTTATTTGGCATTTAACGGAAGTACTTTCATAAGAATCAATGCAATATCTTCTCTTATAGATAGAAATGACAAAAGGGTTGTAGATTTATATCGTTATTATTCTAAGTTTACCTTGATCTATTATCAGAAAATGGGATGCGTGGTTACAGCTCAGGATATGGCATTAAGCAATATACGGGAAAAGATTATGAATAAAATTAAATATTATGAACTGTATAAGCATATGAAAACGCAAAAAAATTGGGAACTCCTTTTTTCCAATGAAGAAATTGAATACAATGAAAAATTCAATGTGAGCGATTTTAAATCGTATGTAAAAGCATTTGATGAAATCGACAAAAAATTTATTCCCGAAAGAATAGAAACCAATGATTCTATCAAAGAAATATGGAAAGATAACAAACTTCAGGTATCTTCATTATAAAAATAAATCCCAGGTAATATTCCCGGGATCTTAATTTTTATTTCTTCACAAAAACTTTCTCTATAATTTGTGACTCTTCATTACTTAGTTTTGAGGCTTTCCCCATCTTGGCAATAAAAGTGGTTACTTCTTCCGGTGTCGCTGGTGATCCAAGATTTTCTCCTTTAGCATCAAAAGAATCTGCCAATACTTCTCCTTTTGGATTGAGAATCACCCAGAAAGGAAGTCCGGCATTTCCGCCTTTATATTTATTCATCAGCTCTTGTCCGCCAGGGTTTTCGAGGCTCTTCTTATCACCTCTTTCCTGAACGTCTACGTATGCAGTGACAAATCTTTTATCAAAAATAGGTTTGGTTTCAGGGAGATCCATATTTTTTTCCATGGTCTTGCACCATTTGCACCATGAAGCATGGAACACCAGTAAAACATTTTTCTTTCCTGCTTTAGCTTCCGTAAAAGCCTTATTTAAGACAACATCTGCTTTTTCCTGCGCTGCTCCCAACTGGAACAGTAACAGGGTTACCACGATAATAATTTTAGAGTATTTCATTCTGAATTTTTGTTTAAAACTTACACGAATTTAGGTATTTTCATCAATAATATAATTTTAATTTTCCATCATTTTAGTTAAACATTTTGTAATTTCGTCCATAACAAAGAAATTTCTTTCACAGTATAAAAATAGAAGTACCCAATCTCTAACAGATCTGCAAAATGATTGAAATAAAAAAATATTCTCATCAGTCTGGGCATTCTGAGCCAAGAAGAGTCATTAGATATACTTTATTCTGGTGTCATCACGGAAGCGCTGAAATTCTGATTGACGAAAATATTTTTATTCTAAAAACCAGTCAAGTTGTAACGATTACTTCGGGACAGTTTCATCAGTTAAAATCAGTGGAAGGAGAAGTGACTGCATTGGAGTTCACACTGGATTATTTCTGCAAAAGTGATAGTGATATTGAACTTATTTTCCACAACGGACTTTTCTGTCATTTTGGAATGAATGAAATGATCACCGTACAACATCCTGCATTTTTTACTGAAACACTGAATGTTATTGAAAAAGAAATCCAGGAACAGCCTTACCAGTATCTGATCTCTACACATTCTATGGTTGAATTGCTATTGGTGGAAATCAACCGCAGTAAAATTGCCAATGGTGATGAAATCTGGAAACCGGATGCTTTATTTTTAAAATTCCTTGAAAGTGTAAGAGATCATTTTCGGGACAATTATCAGGTCTCCCATTTTGCCAATCTTCTTGGAACGACTGAAGCCAAACTGAATGAGGTTTCAAAACTTCATACCAACAAAACAGCCCAGAATGTGATCTACAGTCTGACCATTTCCGAAGCCAAAAGGCTTTTGCTCTACGAAAAACTTACCGTAAAAGAAATTGCTTACCAGCTTGGGTTTAATGATCCTTTCTATTTTTCAAACTTCTTTAAAAAACATACTTCCCATTCTCCAAAAGAGTATCAGAAAGTGGTAAAGGAAATGTAAAAAAAGGAGTTTTAGTCTGAAGAAAAAATTAACAGCCTCTTATTAACTCCCATCCTCCAGCTTCCCTCTTCCATCAGATATTATATGCTTTTTCTGGAATTGTCTATTCTTTTGGCAACGGCTTTCGCTGAACTTTGTACTGTAATTAAAACCTAAAAATTATACGTATGAAAACGCAACAGGATGCCGCCGTTTTTTTATTAAGAATTGCTCTGGCTGTCGGATTTTTATCAGCAGTGGCAAGCAGACTGAATCTTTGGGGAGCACAATCTTCTGGTTGGAAAAATTTTGTTCATTATACCGCGGAAACCAATTCATTTTTACCACAATCGTGGGCAGCCATTCTTGCAGTATTATCTACCATTGCTGAACTGTCAATCGGCATTCTGCTTCTTCTGGGTTTTCAGATAAAAAGAACGGCAACGTACGCCTCTATTCTCACTTTATTTTTTGCAATAGCCATGAGCATTTCTTTTGGAATTAAAGAACCTCTGGACTATTCAGTTTTTGTATTCAGTGCCGGAGCTTTTCTCCTGAGTACCTTTTCCCGTTACGAATGGAGTTTAGACCAATTTTTACGTCAATAACAATTAAAATTTACATATTATGAACACCAACATCCACAATTACATCGTAAAAACAGAACAGAAAGAATGGCAGCCTTTAATTGAAAAAGGGATTCATTATGAAGGAATTTTTGTAAAATCTTTGAAATTTGATCCTGAAAAAAACCGTTCTACCAGTATTCTTTTAAAATTTGAACCGGGAGCCAGCTATCCTTATCACAATCATCCTGCTGGTGAGGAATTGTTTATCATGGAAGGTGAGGCAACTATTGCAGGAGCCAGCTTGGAAAAAGGAGATTATTTGTATACTCCACCTAATTTTAAACATTCAGTGAAGTCAGAACAGGGATGTACTATTCTTTTTATTGTACCGGAAGAAGTGGAAATACTTTAAGGCACCATAAAACAAAACCACAGTAAAAAATTTTACTGTGGTTTCTTATAATTCAAAAAAAATAGGGTTGGAGTTTTTATTTCAAAGCTGTTTTGTCCGGTGATAGCGGACTGAAGTCTATTAACTTTTTTTTCTTTCTTATGATATCGATCAAAGTCTGTACTGAAAATGTGAGAATGATATAAAGTATGATAAGTACTGATACATAGCCAATTTCGTGCTGTCTATATCCGAAAATCCCTTTTCCCCATGAGATCAGAATCCATTGGATCATATACATTGAAGTTAAATTTTTACTGCAGTATTTCAGAACACGCATAAAGCCATTTTCCTTAACATTGGCTGTAATAGTATTGATCAACCATAAAAACAGCAATGTCCAACCTGCAAAATAAATAACGCCTCCAGGTCCCATATGATAGAAACCATTGTAGTTATAATCACCATACAGAAAAACCAATGGTGCTCCTATAGCAATGAATAACAGCCCTACATACAGCATTTTTCTAAATATGAGTTTCGTATCGTAGTTCAGTTCCTGAAACCATTTTCCGAAAAACATTCCGATGATGATAAAAGCCATCCATGGAAAAACAGGGAAATAGACATAGGCAGGATAATCGGTATTGAAAAGAAGATCCAGAACATAATTGATCACAGGATAATCAAGATTAAGTCCGCTTACCTCTCTGGATATCAATGCAACGAATAAACCTATAGCCAGCATGATATATTTATTTTTCACATATTCTCTGATAAACCCGACGAATAATAAAGACATCCCCGCCAGCTGTAAAATATCCCCTAACTGTACAAGATATACATACTGCTGCTCTATAGGCGCATGCCATCCGTATTTCTGAATAAAATTATCGGGAGCAAAATTAAAAATCACAGGAATCATAAACTTCATAAAGTTCATAAACAGACCTGCAAACACCAATAAAACACCTCGCTTTAAAGCACTTTTAAGACTTTGATGGCTGGAAGTCATGAAGGTGATTCCCATACAGATCAGGAAAATGGAAGTTCCCCTTCCAAGAAAGACAATAAAACTACCGAGGGCTGTTTCATATTGTGATTTTACATTGGCATACACCAATAAGGTATGGATAATGATCATTCCAATGACACTTATCCCTTTTATTAAATCCAGAGTAAGGATTCTTTTGTTTTGTTGTTCCATAGTTTTTTAGTGGAAATTGTGGATTAGATGGATAAAATTGTTTTCATTAAATATTTTTAAAACTATATTTTTATTTATTCTAAATAAAAATCAAATATACAAATTAAATCTACTCCTTATAATGCATTAATAAATTTTCATAAAATATTAATAATTAAACACTTAATCCGGAATTAAAGAACAAGTAGGACAAAATTCTCAGCGTAAATTTTGTTCTTATTATTCACTATCAAAAAATAAGCTATACCAAAAAGTATAGCTTATTTTTTACATTATGACAATTTTTCAAGTTTCAAATAGGGTCAAATACTGATCTGATTCTTTAAAATTCTATGTTGAAGATTTTCAGTAAATAAGAAATTCCTATCTTCTATATTTTAATAATTTATAGATTTAAGAAAATTATACTCAGTTTTCTATAAACCATACTAAACATATGTTAGATCTGGTATTTCTAAATCATTTGAACAATATATACCACCTTTTATTTTCCCAAATAAACAAACATATTGACACTTAAACTTTGAGGCTGTACATTGATGGATTGTTGCGCTACACCACCATTTACACTATTCGTGTTAAATGAATGGGAATGTGGTTTCTGGTGCAATACATTAGTATTAACATGATCAAGATTCCTGGTACCTGTACCGATTTTTCCAGCTAAGAAGGTATAGGAAAATGTATCAGTTGCAGATCTACCATTATTATTAATTATATCATACATCATAGTAGGCTCTACTGAATTAGTTGTACCTGATAATTGAAAATTAGGTAATTGAGTCCTTGATATTGTCCGGAAATTATTACTATTGATACTTCCCAGTCTTTTACCGTCTTGTACTAAGTAGGAGTCGTTGGCATTAGGAATATATGATGTAAAGCCTAAAGAATTTGCAGCGGCTCTTTGAGTACTGGTCAGACCACCTACTGGTCTTCCATCCAGTTTTATCCATCCACTATGATCAGAAACCGAAAAGCTTGCCTTAATATCTCCAATATTAGATGAGCTTCCCCCAATACTACCTCCATCGGTAGATCTCCAGTATGAATTACTGAAAACATATTCCAATGCTTTACCATTAGGAACAGTAACCCCATCCAGTGTTGCTCCAAATCCTCCCGAAGTATTGTTAAATACAATAAGTCTCTGACCAGCATTAGGCGCTGCAAATGCATTAATGGTAATTGTTCCTGTAGCAGTACCGGTAAGCTGAACCTGGCTCACATTAGCTGGAACCGTAACGTTATTACTGGAAACAGCTAATACTGTTTCACGATTGGTGATCGCTCCATTCACATCCAATGTAGTACCGGGAGTAATTGTACCAATCCCCAGATTACCTTTGGGGGACATCATCAAATCATCTTTAGTCTGAGCTACAGTAGGTACTCCTGTGGGCGGATTATTTTTTAAACCATCAACGCTAAATATTCCCTGAGGATTAGCTGTATTAATCCCCACTTGTGATTTGGCCAATAGGGAAAAGACAACAAACATACTTGTTAGTAATAAATTTTTTTTCATCATTTGTGAATTAATTTTAAAAATTAGTTAGTATTTAAAAAAATCATTTGTGTGTGAATAATACTGATGCAATATTAAAACACTTGAAATAAAATTCAAAATATAACCCTACATCATCCATGCATTTCAGATACATCAATTATGCATTATAATCAAGATATTCTAAAACCCATATAAGCAAAAACCAATAACACGCTCGTAATCAATACGATTTAAAAACCTAATATTTCTCTGACAATAGAATTCCTATTATCTGATTACAGAAGCAATCCTTAAAAATTTAAAAAATTCAATAAGTACTCATACTGCTTACAATTAATAGTGTCTAAATCAGAAACTCCAAAGCAAACATTCATAATATCTCCTCACTTAATAGAAG
This sequence comes from Chryseobacterium sp. T20, assembly GCF_047345655.1. Lineage (NCBI taxonomy): Bacteria > Pseudomonadati > Bacteroidota > Flavobacteriia > Flavobacteriales > Weeksellaceae > Chryseobacterium > Chryseobacterium sp. T20. The sequence continues at coordinate 341,508 of NZ_JBLFDU010000002.1, read as the reverse complement.
CAGTACAAAATTCCCCAGAAGAAATTACACGAATCTGAACAATATTTCTAACGGGTAGAAATAGATCTGAAAAAATAATACAGATCAGTCTCGTTTTCCAGATTTAGTTTTTTTCGGATCCTGTACTTTTTGGTCTGTACAGATCTGTGTTCCATAGATGTACACTGAGCAATTTCCTTTGACGAAAAGCCAATCCATATCATAGCGCAAAAGGATAAGTCAGACTTGGAAAGATTAGAATTAATTTTTAATAACTCTTTACATAATTCCGGGTATACTTCCTGAAATTTTGGAAAAAAATCAATCTTTCTATCTTTGGCAAGCAGAATGATATTTTCATTGAGCTTTCTTTTTAAATCTTTTGTTTCTTTTTCAATTTCAAGAATTATTTTTTCACTTTCAGTGAGCTTTTTTTTCTTTTTTCTTATTCGCCGATAAAAGTAAATGGTAATTAAAATAATCAACAGCATTGAGATACCACCGTACCATAAAGTGATATGATATTGACTTTCAAGTTGAACTTTTTTATTTTCTCTATCTTCATTCAATCTGTTAATAGATTGATCTACAGCCTGGTTTTGGCTGGCATCAACGCTATCTTGTAATGAGATCACTTTATTCAGGTATTCATTTTCTTTATCAGGGTTACCCTCTTTTCTATAAAGTGCACACAACTCCTTATAATTACCAAGAATAAGCGTCGGTCTATTAACCTTCCTTGCAAGCTCAATTGACATTTTAATTGTATCAATGGCATGACTATTTTTCCCCTGACTGTGCAGAAATAGTCCATAATTCTGTAAAACAACAGCTCTCTGATATCTGTTATGTTTGAAATTCTTAGTTTCTAAAATTTCAAAAGCCTTTTGAAAGTAATATTTAGCAGAATCAGGCCTTACCTCAAATAAAGTATAGTGTCTTCCAATATTAGCCAGATCGAGAGGATTTACATCTATTTTTAATGATTTATGAAGATAAATAATTGCAGAATCTGGTTGATTAACAGTATACATATATACAGATCTGGTTGAATAGACATACCGTAAAAACAGGCGACAGTCACGATTATCTTTTCTCAACTTCAAACCATAGTCCATAGCTTTTGAATTATATTCCAAAGCTAACTTACGTACATTCATTTTATTATAAACTTGTGCATACTCCTGGCTTATTTTACCAAAAAGAAAATCATTATTGCTTTTCTTAGATATATCTTCAGCTTTGTTTAAATATTCTAAAGCCTTTTTTAAATCTCCTTTAAATACACATCGGTTGGCAATATTGGTATATCCCATTGCCTCCCCTTCCCGGTAGCCAATTTGAATGGCTGTTTTTATAATTCCATTATTCCAACGGATAAGATCATCATCAGAAATCCTTGTCCGGAGTACCTCGTTTGTTCTTATCAATAGAGAATCAATATTTTTTTTCGTATACTGCTGTGAGAATAACTTCATACAACACACTATGAAATAAAATAAAATTATTTTTTTTAAAAAAAACATAATAACCAGTAATTACTTATCATAACAAAGTATTGACAAGTGTCTCAATAAAATTTATTATTCCTTTTTGAACGTTACTTTTATTTACAATGATTACAAGCTTTGGAACAACATAAAAAATTTCCTGCCTCCAATTTTCACTTGATACCAGTAAATAAATTCACCTGCTTAGTTTTTTTCAGTTTTAGTGGAATTATTTTGGCCACCATACAGCTTTTGAATCTAAAAGAACTAGTAAATTTTCCTTTGAAAAAAAAATAATGGTGTTGATTTTTTACTCTCACCCATAACTGCATTATCAAAAACCCTGTTAAATTTGTCCTTTGTGCTTATAACTTTTTCTACAAAATCAAGAATCTTGCAATTGCTTTTTACAAAATAATGATGTGCAGTTTTATAAGGTAGTATTGAAGTAGTATTATTTCTACTAGTCTGACAAGAAATAATAATAAATAAAAAGAAATAATTTTTCATACACTTGTGAAATGTTTATCATCGGCAAGGTTAAGAAAAAAAACACAAAACACACACAACAACACATACATCAAACATACGTCATATTGTATTAATACAACAAAAAGAAGGATTTTCAGGTAACAATTTCTTATTGCCAATGTTTTTATCACCAATATAAAAAACTTATCTGTCGGGATCAGAAAAAATCTACTTCTCAATAGAATCCCATCGGTAAAGCCATTATAGTAAAATACATGACCTTTTATTGTTATACTCCTTCACGACGAATAAGATAGTCAAAATCACCTTTGTAACTATTTTCTTGTTCTAATATTTTCAACCAAGTCTTCAGACATGCAATGAGACCACAGAGCAATACAATATTTTTAATTATAATTCACCGTAAAGTGGTTTAATTTATCAATAATTTCATCATATCTCTATTGTTTTTTTAACGAAACATGTATATAAGATGTACATACAATGCACTTATGATGTATCTGAAATACAGATAATTAAACCCAAAAACAGTTAATTTTACAACATGATATAAAGCATCAGAAGCGATAAATAATAATGCATAAGTGCATTAATAGAAACGGAGATCTGGTCTCTATATAGAAACTATATACAGAAAAAAAATTATTTATTTATGAAAAAAAAATTACTCCTAACAGGTTTGCTTACCATCTTTTCATTGGTAGCAAAATCACAGATGGGTATAAACACTGCATCTCCCACTGCAACTCTTGACGTGACAGCAAAAAACAGCACGGGTACAGGTTCAGCAGTAGAAGGAATTCTTATACCCAGGGTAGACAGGCAAAAAGCCCAAAGTATGACCGGAGTTCCGGTATCCACATTGATCTATGTGAACAATATCACTACAGGTACCACTACGGGTACTGCAGTGAATATTGATGCTGTTGGCTATTATTATTACAGTGGTACAGAATGGACAAAGCTGAACAACCCGGTTAATATTTATAATGCGGATGGTACCCTAACCGGTAACAGGACAGTAACACAAGGGACCAATACCCTTGCATTTACAGGAACACAGACCAATGCATTTTCTGTAGATGGAAGTACCTTATCAGTGGATGCTGCCAATGATCGTGTAGGTCTCGGCACCGCTACCCCTGATACAAAACTTACCATCAGCACCCCTGATAACAGTTTTGGTTTAAATCATACCAATGGTACTATAAATTTGAAAACATATATCGGATCAGGAGTAGCTTCCCTGGGAACCACTACAGCCAATGATCTGAGATTTATGACTAATAATACTCAAAAAATGTCTATTACTTCAACTGGGGATGTAGGTATAGGTACTGTAACCCCTCAAAAGAAACTGCATGTTAGCGGATCACTTCAGCTTGACAATGATCTTAATGTGGGAGGTACCGCCACTACTGCCGGATCTCCAGGTACAAATGGACAATTTTTAATCTCTAAAGGGCCTGGAATTGCTCCGCAATGGACTTCAGTTTCCATACCTATACCAGCACCAGGCACCTACAACTTAAGAGGGGTTTATAATTTTGACTTAAATGATGTTTTTACCAATACTAATGGCAACTATTTAACACTAGGAAGTTTTAATAATATAAAAGTAGACACTGGTAACAATTTAGTAGTGATAGAATTCCAAACTTCAACCTCTGTTCTTACTTTAAACAGCGGAGAAACAATGTCATACAGATATAGATTATCTGGAAACAATGGCATCAGCACGCTTCAATCCCCATTTTTTTATATACTTCCCAGCGGTTTTAATCCTATGAATAATCTTACATCTTATAAATTTTATTTAAAAGACGTACCACTCAACACTTATAATCTGACATTAGAAGCATCCAGACAGAACACACAAGGAGCTGCCACTGCTTCAAAATATATACATTTTAATAGAACATATTCCGACCCTACCAACTTTATTACTGATGGGAAAGCGATTATTTATGTTTATGAACTATAATTTTATGATTGGCTATTTTTAATTTTGGCTCAATTTCTATATAATTGAAATGTCAAATAGTATAAAAAAATGAACACTTTGCTTATTTAAGTTTATGCAAAATCTTTAAATCATTAGATTTAAATGAGCAATTGAAACGTATCTCAAAATAAAATACTCTTCAAAATATTTTGAAGAGTATTTTTATTCTATCTAAAAACCTTTGAACAGAATTAAATCTTTTTAAAATACAGCTTTATAAGACTTAAACATGAAAAGAGAAAAGGCATAATAAGTTGATTATTTCACTCAAAACCGATAAAAAAAAGTACAAAATACAGAATATTTCAAATTCGATGTATATATAATGTAGCATAATACATACGTGATGTATATTCGCTATATCTGCAAAATATACTACAAACTACAATAACTTTTAATTTTGCTCAATCAATCAGAAAAAAATAATATTCAGTATGGCCTGGCTTCTCATTTAAACAATTGGAAGAATAACCAGCTATACAGATTCATTTAATCAAGTTCCGAAATATATTTTATTCTTTTCAGTATAGCTACAGGTCTTGGTGATTTTTTTAAGCTTAAAAAATTTCATTTCATATGATCACACACATCTTAAACATTAATTTATAACCTCTATATAATAGTACTGATTAAAACTATTACCTATCCCCTTTATTAGAAAATAAATCAGAAGGATACTCTGTAGCTATTATAGAGACTCTGATAAAAGAAGATTTTACATTTAATTTAAATTCAATTATTATCACTAATGAAAAAAAAATTATTACTAGCAGGCCTGCTCACCACCTTTTCTCTGGTGGCCAAATCACAAGTGGGAATTAACACTACAACCCCAACCGCAACCCTTGACGTAATAGCTAAAAATAGCACAGGTACAGCTTCAGGAGTAGATGGACTACTCATTCCCAGGGTAGACAGGCAAAGAGCTCAAAGTATGACCGGAGTTCCAGTATCAACATTGATCTATGTAAACAGCATCTCTACAGGTACTGCTACAGGCACCGCTTTGAACATTGATACTGTTGGCTATTATTATTACAGTGGTACCGCATGGACAAAGCTGAACCTTCCTGTTAATATTTATAATGCAGATGGTACCCTTACAGGAAACAGAACAGTAGCACAGGGAGCCAATACCTTAGCATTTACAGGAACACAACCCAATGCATTTTCTGTAGACGGAAGTACCTTATCTGTGGATGCAGCCAATGATCGTGTAGGCCTTGGCACTACTACACCTGATACCAAACTCACCATCAGCACACCTGATAACAGCTTCGGTTTGAATCACACCAATGGTACTGTTAATCTGAAAACGTTTATCGGAGGAGGTGTAGTCTCTGTGGGAACCACCACGGCTAATGACCTGAGATTTACGACGAACAATACCCAAAAAATGACTATTACTTCAGCCGGAGATGTAGGAATAGGCACCACTACACCTGATGCTAAACTTACTATCCTTGCTCCTGACAACAGTTTCGGGTTACATCACACTAATGGTTTAGTAAGTTTGAAATCTTATATCGGAGGAGGAGCAAGTTACATAGGAACCACTACTTCAAATAATCTGAATCTGATGGCTAATAATAATGCAAAAATGGTAATTACCCCTGCAGGGAATGTAGGTATAGGAACAAACGCACCGGACAGTTCTGCTTTACTGGACATAAATGCCAGCAATAAAGGACTTCTATTACCCAGAGTCTCTTTAGCATCTACTACGGATACCAGCACTGTTCCTTCCCCGGCTACCGGGCTAATGGTGTATAATAACAATGCATCAATGTCACCTCAGGGTACAGGAATCTACTATAACGGAGGTACACCAGCAGCACCGGATTGGGGTAAAATAGGTCCGGTTTCAAAAATGTATTTTAAGTATTATACCTTTGCAAACCCGAACGGAGATTTCATCTCTAATTTCGACACAAAAATACCTGTTTCTTCATATACTGCTATTGTTGTGGGATTCGATACTAATAATCATGGTGATATCAATGCCGGCTTTAAAGGCAATGGCTCTACTAATTTTGATTTTCAGATACCAGATATCTATACCTTTCAACAGAATGGAACCTGGAGGATTTATGCAGATGTTCCTAATGCGAATACTTCATCAGGAAGTTCATTTGTATGGGGAATCAGATTACTGATCATTTCTAACGAACAAATGACCAATCTGAGTATTGGCAATTATAACCTTGGAGGTAGCAGTATTGGAGCAGCAACAGCATCACCTGTTCCATAGCAGTAATAAATAAATCTACTGGAATAACCTCTAATTAATCCTCTTCAATAAATATTTTGAAGAGGATTTTATTCTATCTAAAAACTTTTGAATAGAATTAAATCATTTTAGAAATACAGTTTTATAAAATTTAAACATGAAAAGAAAAAAGACATGATAAGTTAATTATTTCACTAAATACTGATAAAAAAAAGCATAAAATACAGGAAATTCTAAATTTGATGTAGACGTGATGTAGCACGATATATACACGATGTACGTATGTTGTATGTGTAAAATATACTACAAACCACAATAGCTCTTAACTTCGCTCAATAAATCAGAGTAGAAAAATTACCATAAAACACCAGAACGACTCTGTAGCTATTATAGAGCCCTTGATAAAAGAAGATTCTCTATTTTAATTCAATTATTATACATTATGAAAAAAAATTTATTACTAGCAGGCTTGCTCACCACTTTTTCTCTGGTGGCAAAATCACAAGTGGGGATTAACACAACTAATCCTCAGGGAGTATTTAATATTGACGGGTTAAAAAACAACCCGACAACCGGAGTACCTACTGCAGCCCAGGCAAAAGATGACCTGGTGACGACTTCTAATGGTAATCTGGGGCTGGGTGTTATCAATCCCGGTACCACATTGGATGTGAACGGAGCCATTACCAACCGTGAAACCGCTTTAGCTATCTCAGGTAATGCCGTTACAATTCCAGCTAATGTAAGTTTAGTAAAGCTTACCGGTGCTGCGACAGGCAATGTAGCTATTTCTGCATTTGCTGCCCCTAACCCTGGACAGCGTCTTATTGTTTATAATAATACGACAGGAGGATTTGGAGCTACACTGGATGGCGTTACTATTCCTAATAATACAACAATGGAATTTGTTTTCACTAATTCATTCTGGAGATCTATAGATGGAGGGATGCTAATAGCTGGTCCGACTAACATTTATACTGCAAATGGTACTCTTGCCGGGAACAGAGTTGTTACTACACAAGGGAATTTGCTTTCTTTCAACAATGTAGCCAATACAGTATCTATTGGAACAGGGGGCAATGAGACGATCGTGAGGGCAAATGGTTTTTCAAGAGGATCATATATAGCCACCGGGGGCAACGCTAATTTAAATATGTATGTAGATGATAATGGGAAAGCAACCCTTACCACATCAGGAAACAATACCGGTATGGATATAGGTGCAGCCACAGCAGATCCTGTCAATATTCTTACCAATAACACGCAAAGAGTTATTGTAACCGGTACCGGAAATATAGGGGTAAATATTCCTGCCCCTGACGCTTCTGCTATACTGGATATCAATGGGATTAACAGGGGAATCCTGCTACCCAGGGTATTACTGAATTCAATAACAGATGGTAGCACCGTTCCCAATCCAGCTAATGGACTTGTAGTCTATAATAATAATGCTTCAATGGCACCCTATAAGACCGGGATTTATTATAATTCAGGAACACCAGCAGCTCCTTACTGGTTAAAACTGGCCCCTCAGACAACTGATTATCAACTTTTAGACGTTTTTACAGATGTTGCAACATTTCCGGTAGATTGGGCAGCAGTAGGTAGTGGTAATATTGTAGATAATATAGATCTTGGCTTATCTGTTTTTGTTACAATTCCAGCTAACAGTACAGTTAAAATTGTTATAGATTATAATGTTCCAATGGGTACTTCAACTCAGGGCGCAAATGGTCAACGTGGTTACTATGGAGTGCGATTTCTAAGAAATGGGGCAGAAGCGCCAGAAGGCTCGAGAAAATTTACAGTTCCTGAAGGGCCGACTGGTTCTGAAATGATTTCCCTCTCTGGAAAATTTGCCGAGACCTATACCAATACCAATGCTTTTCCACTTACAGCAACCTATACTTTAAATGGATATGTTGAATCTACAACTTATCCAACTAGGTTTAATATGTGGTCAGCCTCAGGAGCGAACTTTAACTGGGGTAAAGCTTCAATGGTTGCTACAGTTTTTGCTAAAGATAATTAACATAAAAAAGATTAATAATTACAATAAAGATCTTTTGAAGGAAACTTCAAGAGGTCTTTTTATTTTATAGATTCAATAAATATAGTATTTTAACTTTATTGATTTATTCCTTTAATTAATACCAGAGGTCAACAAAGGTTTTCATATTAATAGCCCTTCTACAGACTCAGGGGTGACAACCCAATTACCAACCAAATTTTTAAGCGTTGTCAGGCTGAACTTGTCGGAGTTATAATTACTTAATAAAAAGGATAGATCAATAACTTTATATAGGAGGGTATTTAGTTTTACTTCTGGGTATAAATTTAGATCAAATCCCCTTTAAAAGGATAAAAGCCAATATAATATGATTAAAACCAAATATGATTTAATTAATTATCTACAAGAGACTTAAGGAATTGATAAAGGTCCACATCTGATCCGAGGTTAAGTTTTTTTCTCAATCTGCTTTTCTTTATCTGTACGGATCTGTGTTGCATAAAAGTAAACTCAGCAATGTCTTTGGAAGAGAATCCTAACCAGATTAAAGCACAGAATGCCAGATTATCCTTGGTTAAATCCGGATTGATTGCCAACAGCTTTTGAGAAACATCAGGATAAACTTCATGAAACTTTTCCAAAAAACTAATATCATTATTTTTAGCCAATTGAATTAAATCTTCATGTACTCCTGAGATTCTTCTCTCCAATACTTTGGTTTCATCTTCTTTTCTGGAAATGATTTCTTTGCTTTCTAAGATCACTTTCTTTTTTTTATGATTCTGATAATATAAATAAGCCAGTAATAACAAACTCAAAGCAACTACAATACTGCTATAAATAAATATCTTTTTTTTGAGTGTTTTATTTTCTTCTGTTTTTTCTTTTTCTATGGTTTTTATAGACAGCTCCACACCTTTGGTTTGTGAGTTTTCCAGACTGTCTTTTAATTTTATATAATATTCCAGATATTCTTTCTCCTTTTCTAAATTACCCGAATTTTTATAACATGATATTAAAAGCTTGTATATATTTTTAGTGTGCTCAACGGTTGTTAATTTTTTATTGTATTCAAGAGCTTTATCTAAATATACTATTGCCTTTTCATAATTTTTTTCCTTAAAAAAATATTGTGCATAGTAATAGTAAAAAACAGATATCTGATAACTATTGGGATCATGTTTCTTTTTGCTTATGATATCCATTCCCTGGTCAAGATAGACTTTAGCAGAATCTTGGCTGGGTTGATATTCGATATAATGATTAGCAATTTTAGAGGTAGCATTTAAGCTTTCATATAATAGAGAGGATTGTTTTAAATAATAGAGCGCCGAATCCAGGTCTTTTTTTTCGTAAAGAAAGTTTGCTCTTGTAATATACAAGTAAGACAAAAATTTACCCCTTCTATCCTTATCTTTAATTTTATTTCCATAATACCCTCCTTTAGAGTTGTACTTCAGGCCTGTATCGTACAGCTTCATGATATAATAAGCCTGCGAATATTCCTGATAGAGCTTAGCAATTGTAAAAAAATCTATCTCGCTTTCGTTTTTACGCAACAGGCTCTCTGCTATATTTAGATTTTTTATACTTTCTTCTCCATTTCCTAAATTCCAGCATTGATTGGCAATATTGATATGAGCCCAAATTATTCCTCTTGCATAATTTTCTTTTTTCATTTTTTCTAACATCACCTTATTCCAAAGAATAATTTTTTCTCTGGGAATATTTTTTTTTCCCATTTCTTTAGGTGTATTCAAAAGAATTGAATCATACTCTTTATATTTAAGATCTTGGGAAAACAGGAGTCCAGATGAGAAAAAAGACCCAACTGTAAATAAAAATTGAAATAAATATTTAAAGCATTTCATTATATGCTAAAATAAAAATATTTTTATAAAATAGTATTAAATTAATTAAATAAGAAACATATTTAATATATCCCAATTTTTTCCTAAATCATATTGCTTTTCATCTACATCTTTTTAATTTGTTCTTCGGGAAAATAATTATCCTGCTTCATTCATTGCATTGAAAATAAGAAATCTCCTGAAGAGTTATACATAATATAATGAGAAAGGTTATAAAAAAATGAATTGAAAAGTATATGCATAAAAAACCCGCTTTAAACATTCGTTTAAAGCGGGTTTAGATTATTTATTATTATTAAATCAATAATTATTTTACTTCTTCGAAGTCTGCATCCTGTACATCTTCAGCTCCGGCGTTTCCACCTGCATTCTGAGCACTTGCTGCATCAGCACCTGGCTGTTGACCAGCTGCATATAATTCTTCAGAAGCGGCCATCCAAGCTGCATCTAACGCTTCAGTTTTAGCTTTTACGTCATCAGCATTTTTAGCTTCGAAAGCTGTTTTTAATTCTGCATGAGCTGCTTCGATTGCTGCTTTTTTGTCAGCAGAAAGCTTCTCACCGAATTCTTTCAATTGCTTTTCAGTCTGGAAGATTAATCCGTCAGCTTTGTTGAAGATTTCAACTTCTTCTTTTCTCTTAGCATCTGCTGCAGAGTTTTCCTGAGCTTCTTTCTTCATTCTTTCGATTTCTTCGTCAGAAAGACCTGAAGAAGCCTGGATTTTGATAGACTGCTCTTTACCAGTTCCTTTATCTTTAGCAGATACACTTAGAATACCGTTAGCATCAATATCGAATGTTACTTCAATTTGAGGAACTCCTCTTGGTGCTGGCGGGATATCCTGAAGATCGAATCTACCGATTTCCTTGTTATCGTTGAACATTGATCTTTCACCCTGTCCTACTCTGATGCTTACAGCTGGCTGGTTGTCAGAAGCTGTAGAGAATACTTCAGATTTCTTAGTTGGAATCGTAGTGTTCGCTTCAATTAATTTCGTGAATACAGAACCCATTGTTTCGATACCTAAAGAAAGTGGAGTAACGTCAAGTAATAATACATCTTTTACATCACCTGTCAATACACCTCCCTGGATTGCTGCACCAATAGCTACAACTTCATCCGGGTTTACTCCTTTAGATGGTTTTTTACCGAAGAATTTTTCTACTTCTTCCTGGATGATTGGGATTCTTGTAGAACCACCTACCAGGATTACTTCGTCGATATCAGATGTAGATAAACCAGCATCTTTTAATGCTTTAGCAACAGGCTCCATAGATCTTCTTACAAGATCAGCAGATAATTGCTCGAATTTAGCTTTTGTTAAAGTCTTCACTAAGTGTTTAGGACCTGTAGCAGTAGCAGTGATATAAGGTAAGTTGATCTCAGTCTGAGGAGAAGAAGATAATTCAATTTTAGCTTTTTCAGCAGCTTCTTTCAATCTTTGAAGAGCAATAGCGTCAGCTTTTAAATCTACACCTTCTTCAGCTTTGAACTCGTCAGCCATCCAGTTGATGATCACATCATCAAAGTCATCACCTCCTAAGTGTGTATCTCCGTTTGTAGATAATACTTCGAATACACCGTCTCCTAAATCAAGGATAGAGATATCGAAAGTACCACCTCCAAGGTCATACACTGCGATTTTCTGATCTTTATGGTTTTTATCAAGACCGTAAGCTAACGCTGCAGCTGTAGGCTCGTTGATAATTCTTTCTACTTTAAGACCTGCAATTTCTCCTGCTTCTTTAGTAGCTTGTCTTTGTGCATCGTTGAAGTATGCAGGAACAGTAATTACCGCTCTTGTTACTTCCTGTCCAAGATAATCTTCAGCAGTCTTCTTCATTTTCTGAAGCGTCATTGCAGAAATTTCCTGTGGAGTATATTCTCTATCGTCGATTTTTACTTTTACTGTATCGTTTGGTCCAGCAACTACTTTATAAGGTACTCTTGTGATTTCAGAAGCATCATCTTTAAAGTGAGTTCCGATAAATCTTTTGATAGAGTAAACAGTTTTTGTTGGATTCGTTACAGCCTGTCTTTTTGCAGGATCACCTACTTTTCTTTCTCCATCTTCTGTAAAAGCTACAATAGAAGGAGTAGTTCTCTTACCTTCTGCGTTAGGAATAACAACAGGGTCTTTACCCTCCATTACAGCAACACAAGAGTTGGTTGTTCCTAAGTCAATTCCAATTATTTTACTCATAATATTTTATATTTTTTCTATTTTTAATTTAATTTACACTCTCAATTTCTCAATATCTGTACCATTCGAAGAATTATGACAAAATGACACAATAAAAATAAAAACCTCGATAAAATGGGGTTTTATATGGTTTAATATGGAAATTTTTTCCTACAAGTTTTTATCAGAATGCCATCAATAAGCTTTCCAGGATTTTCAATAACTATTTTGAGATTTTTTCTGGTAAGTTTCTATAGTACCACAATAAACTGTCATGACTGATCAGATATATTCTATCATTTTTCTTCATAAAAAGAAGATTTGATCAATATCAATACTCTAAAAACACATTGATTATCAATATGATGATTATTAATCCAACAGATTAATTCACCAATCTTTAAAAATTAATCAAAGTTTAACCTAAGAAATAGAGGAAGAGTCTTTACGAATGATTATTTTTGATAAAATATACACATTTAGAATGTCAATACACTTTAATCCACGAGATATTACATGGCTTGCCTTTAATGAAAGAGTTTTGCAGGAAGCCATGGATGAAAAAGTTCCCTTACATTTAAGAATACGTTTTCTAGGAATTTTCTCCAACAATTTAGATGAATTTTTCAGAGTACGTGTTGCCGGATTAAAGCGTGCCATGGATTTTAAGGAAAAAGTGATTGCCGAGTCTTTCTACCAGCCGCCAACCAAAATCCTTCAGCGAATCAATGAAGTGGTGATGAGACAACAGCTGAATTTCGATAAAACCTGGAAAAAGATCCAGACCGAAATGGCTGATCATAAAGTTTTCATTAAAAATGCCAAAAACCTGACTGCAAAACAAAAAGAATTTGTCAGACAATATTTCGATGAAGTGGTAGAATCCAATGTGATTCCGATTCTTCTTCATGAAAATACTCCTATGCCTTACCTGAGAGACAAAAGTCTTTATCTGGGAGTAGCCATGAGAAAAAAAGACTGGCAGTATTCCAGCAATTATGCCATTATTGAAATTCCTTCCCGTTTTGTGGGAAGATTCGTATTGCTACCAACGGAAGATCCGGAAGAAAAAAATGTCATGTTACTGGAAGATGTGATTACCTTTAACCTTCCGCACATTTTCTCTTATTTCGGATATGATGAATTTGCAGCCAATGCATTTAAAGTAACAAAAGATGCTGAACTGGATCTGGATAATGATATCAGAACCAACTTTGCAGAAAAAATAGAAAAAGGTCTTAAAAACAGAAGAAAAGGGAAGCCTACCCGTTTTGTTTTTGATAAAGATATGGATAAAGCTCTGCTGGAACTCCTTATCAGAAAACTGAACTTAACGAAGAAAGACAGCATCATCCCTGGAGGAAAAATTCATAATTTCAAGCATTTCATGGATTTTCCAGATGTTTTTGAAAAGTATGAGAGACCTGTCGAAAGAACTTCTTTTACGCATCAGGCATTTGAACATGGGGAAAGGGTGACTGATGTAATTTTAAAAGAAGATGTACTCCTTACCTTCCCTTACCACAAGTACAATCCGGTGATTGATCTTCTTCGTGAAGCCGCTATGGATCCGGATGTAAAATCCATACAAATCACCGCTTACCGTCTGGCAAGCAGCTCAAAAATCATCAATGCTCTGATCTACGCAGCCAGAAATGGTAAAGAAGTAACTGTAATGCTTGAGCTCCAGGCAAGATTTGATGAAGAATCCAATCTTGAATGGAAAGACATGCTGGAGCCTGAAGGAATTACTGTTCTTGTAGGGATTCCTAACAAAAAAGTACACGCCAAACTTTGTGTCATCAAGAAAAGAGCGCACAACAAAACCATTCAGTACGGCTTTGTAAGTACCGGAAATTTCAACGAAAAAACAGCCAGAATATATGGTGATCACTTGCTGCTGACTGCGGACCGTGGCATTATGGCGGATATCAATAAAGTCTTCAATGTGTTGAAAAAACCGAAAGATGACTTTATTCCTATTTTGAAAACTTGTAAAAATTTATTAGTTTGCCCTCAGTTTATGCGTGAAAAGATTGTTCACCATATCGATAAAGAAATCGAAGAAGCTAAGGCAGGAAGAAGAGCAGAGATTATTGTCAAAGTGAACTCAATGAGTGATCGTGCTTTGATTGAAAAAATATATGAAGCTGCCAAAGCCGGAGTGGTGACCAGAATGATCGTAAGAGGGATCTATTGTGCCGTCAATCAAAAGGAGTTCAAAGAAAAAATAAAAGCCATCAGCATTGTAGACGAATACCTGGAACATGCCAGAGTCATGTATTTTTACAATAAAGGGGCTGAAGATATGTACATTTCTTCCGCAGACTGGATGACCAGAAACCTGGATTACAGAATTGAAGCAGCCGCTAAAATCACTGATAAGAACCTTAAGAAGGAATTAAAAGATATTCTGGATATCCAACTTAAAGATAACGTAAAGGCAAGGATTTTAGACAAAAAACTGAGCAATGAATACGTAAGAAATGATAAACACGAATGCCGATCACAAATAGAAACCTATAAATATTTAAAAGCTAAAACAAGCAAGAAATGAAGATAGCAGCGATAGACATAGGGAGTAATGCAGCCCGCCTTCTTATCAATGAAGTAAAGATCAACAACAGAAAGCCTGAATTCATCAAGCTCAACCTTCTCAGAATTCCTCTGAGACTGGGAATGGATGTTTTTACCATCGGAAAAATAGGTCCGGAAAGAGAAAAAATGGTCATTGATTCCATGAAAATCTTCAGTGACCTGATGAAAATATATAAAGTAGATCATTACAGAGCCTGTGCTACCAGTGCCATGCGTGATGCTGCCAACGGTAATGATATCATCAATCTGGTAAAAAATACATCGGGAATCAATATTGAAATTATTTCCGGTGATGAGGAAGCTACCCTGATTTATGAAAATCATGTTGCAGAAGGTCTTGACAAAGAATTTGCCTATCTATATATTGACGTTGGTGGAGGTTCTACAGAGCTTACCTTTTACGAAAATGGTAAAATGGTCTATGAAAAATCTTTCAATATCGGAACGATCCGTCTTCTCAATAATCTTGTGACGATGGACAACTGGAAAGAAATGAAGGATGAGATCAAGAAAAATATTGTCAGCAAAAAACCCATTGTTGCCATTGGTTCCGGAGGAAACATCAACAAAGTATTCTCTATGAGTAAAACCAAAGACGGAAAACCGATGTCTTTGTCTCATCTGAAAAAGGTGTACAAAGAATTTAATGAACTGTCTGTAGAAGAAAGAATGACGAATTACAACCTGAGAGAAGACCGTGCCGATGTACTGGTACATGCTCTGGGCATCTTCAACAATGTGATGTCGTGGTCTGATATCAACAAAATTTTTGTTCCAAAGATTTCCGTAGCAGACGGATTGATCCATAACATTTACAGTCAGCTGCAACATAAAAAATAACAGCCACCAATACCATTGAAAGCCAGCCATTTTTGCGCTGGCTTTTTTATTTTAAACACCTTTCCCTCATGTGTCATTGCGAAGAGCAACGCGATGAAGCAATCTCTATTATTAAGTTTTGGCTAAAGCCAATAGAAGGTGGCTCATTTTTTAAGGCGGGCTAAAGCCCACCTCTATTGAATTATTGAATCCAGACATTTAAGACAACATCTTTTTACTTTTTACTTTTTACTTTTTACTTTTTACTTTTTACTTTTTACTTTTTACTTTTAATTAAAAAAAAATCCTAATTTTAAAGTAAAACCTCCTCCTCATCCGTCTTACCCATATCAATAGCAAAGCAATGAACCCAATCAAAATAATTCTTACAGGAGCAACAGGAATGGTAGGCGAAGGTGTTTTAATGGAATGTCTTGAAAATCCAAATGTCTCTGAAATCCTGAGTATAAGCCGAAAACCTTCTGGAAAAACACATCCCAAGCTGAAAGAATACCTTGTCTCTGACTTCCTTTCAATAGATCTTCATGATGAAAAACTGAAAGGATACGATGCCTGTTTTTTCTGTGCAGGAATCAGCAGTGTAGGCATGAAGGAAGAAGAATACACCAAAATCACTTACGATACAACCCTTCACTTTGCCAAAGCTGCTTTGAACCAAAATCCGGACATGGTGTTCAGCTATGTTTCCGGGGCAAGTACAGACAGTACGGAGAGTGGAAAACTAATGTGGGCAAGGGTAAAAGGCAGAACAGAAAATGATTTGAAAAGAATGGGTTTCAGAGGAGCTTATAATTTCCGTCCCGGATTCATGAAACCTGTTGAGGGTCAAATCAATGTAAAATGGTTTTTTAAACCTTTTATTTGGATTTTTCCTATTTTTTTTCAGTCAAAATCATTAACTTTACACGAAGTGGGTAGAGCAATGATCAATGTAACACAAAATGGATACCCTACATCTACTTTAGAAATTAGAGACATTAAAAATTTAGCGCTATGAGAGACATGTTAAAAAGAATTGTTCTGGTTATTTTTGTACTCTTGCTTGTGACTGCTGTTTCAGGATATTTTTATATGCAGAAACATCCTCTGGAAGGAAATAAATCAGGAACAATTTTAAACTTCTCCGGAAAATCAGGAAAATAATTTCATTCTAAAGTTTCTCATTCGAATATCATTTTATCTTTTATCGAAAAACAAACCTATTTTTTAAACATTTCTTAAAATTCCATTAAAATAGTTGCGAAACATAAAGTTCATTTTTGCATGTATCTAATTGAAGCAAAAAATGATCAACAACTACCTATTAAAAGGGTCTGTGATTGCCGCATTCTTTTTTCAGAGCGGTCTTTTCGGGCAGACACTTATCCATTACTGGAATTTTAACGATAATACTTCTGCAGCTACAGTTACTACACCTACTTCTACGATGGTGAACGGTTCTCTTGCCGCTATAGCCGGAGGAACAAGTGTGATTGATTTTGCCGGAGGTACCGGACAGAATTTTAGTCTGCAAAATTTAAATGCCAGAAACGGTGATGGTTCCGGCACCCATTTAAGATTCAATAATCCGATTGGAGGAGCTTTACAGTTTAATCTGCCTACAACTGGATACAATAATATCATTGTTAAATTCACTACCAGAAGATCCGGTCAGGGAGCAGGAACACAGACGTGGTCTTATTCCACAGATGGAACTACTTTTATGCAGTTCCAGACGGTGAATCCTCAGGATGCCGATCCGCAATTGGTTACATTGGATTTTTCCACTATACAGGGAGCCAATAACAACCCTAATTTTAAATTAAAAGTAGAATTTTCCGCAACGGGAGGCGGAACAGGAGGAAATAACCGTTTTGACAACTTTACAGTAGATGCCACTCCCGCAGGAAATGTTGATACGACTCCACCAACAGTCACTTACCTACCTGCCAATAATACCAATAACGCTTCAACGACTGTAAATCCAACATTATCTTTCAATGAAAATGTAAGATTAACAGATAATTCTGCGATCAACAATTCCAATGCACAAAACCTTATTGAATTCCGTCTTGGAAATGCTACAGGTACACAAGTTCCGTTCACTACAACTTTCATCAACAATACAATTACTGTAATCCCAACTTCCGGACTTGTGCCAGGGCAGACTTATTATGTAGCCCTTAAACCCAATATGGTAGAAGATTTCAGTGATAATGGGATAACAGCTGTTACTTCGAGTACTTTTACCACTGCCGGAACAGCAATTTCTTTAGAGAAGAATTTCATCAAAGTGAATGAAAATGCAGGAAACCTTGCATTAAAAATCAATGTTACCAATCCTTCGACCTCTACGGTAAATCTTGTTGTAAAACCAGCACCTTTCAGCACTGCTGACAGCAATGATTTTACCTTAGCCAATCAGACGATTAATATTACTCCGTCTACAACAAGTTATACCGTCAATATTCCGATTATTGATGACACAGTGGCAGAACAGCAGGCAGAATATTTTGTGGTAAGTCTTGAAAATCCTGTTGGAGCAACTATTTCAGGAGACAATTCTGCAACTGTTTATATTGTAGACAATGATAAACCGGCTCCGGTTCCTTCCCATCAGATCCAGCTGAATTATCTCTTAAGTTTTGATCCTTCAGGAAATAATAACAGTTCTACAGAAATTGTAGTTCATGATCCGTCAACACAACGTTTATTTACAATCAGCTCGATTACGGATGTTTTTGATATTATTGATTTTAGTAATCCTTCAATACCTTCAGTCATAAAAACAGTCAACATGGCTTCTTATGGTGGGATCACAAGTATTGCTGTGAAAAACGGAATCATTGCAGCCGCCTCTCCTAATACTGATCCTCAGCAAAATGGATCTGTCGTATTTTTTGATATCAATGGAAATTTCCTGAAACAGGTAACTGTTGGAGCTTTGCCGGATATGGTAACATTCTCTCCTGATGGAACAAAAGTAGTTACTGCGAATGAAGGCGAGCCGAACGATGCCTATACAGTAGACCCTGAAGGAACCATCAGTATTATAGATATTTCCGGAGGTGTTGGAAATCTTACCCAAAGTAATGTAACGACTCTTAATTTCAATAGTTTTGATTCTCAGGTAGCAGCATTAACAGCAACTGGTTTAAGAAAAGTAAGAACAAATAATACCCTTTCTCAGGATCTGGAACCAGAATATGTAACCATTAGTGCCGACAGTCAGAAAGCATGGGTTACCCTTCAGGAAAACAATGCGATTGCTGAGATTAACCTGGCAACAAAAACCATCACAGGAATCTGGGGATTGGGCAAAAAAGACATGAGTCTTCCGGGTAACGGATTTGATGCTTCAGACAATAACGGAGAGGTTTTAATTGCCAACTGGCCAGTAAAAGCGTATTATGTACCGGATGCAGTACAAAATTATAAGGTAGGAAACACCAACTATATCGTAACGGCTAATGAAGGTGACGAAAAGGATCTTTCTGGATTTAGCGAAAGAACTACTGTGGGTGCAAATACTTATATTTTAGATCCTGTATTGTTCCCGAATGCCAATATTTTAAAAGCTTCTTATAACCTTGGAAGATTCAGGGTTTCATCTGCTACAGGAAATACGGATGGTGATACCGAATTTGAAGAAATGGCAGCTTTAGGAGCCCGTTCGTTCTCTATTTTCAATGCTGATACTAAACAGATTGTGTATGACAGCGGAGATCAGTTTGAACGATATATTGCCGCTAATCATCCATTAATTTTCAATGCGGATAATGAATCCAACGGTGCTAAAAACAGAAGCCGTGCCAAAGGTCCTGAACCGGAAGGAGTAGCATTAGGAAAGATCAACGGGCAGACATATGCTTTCATTACCTTAGAAAGAACTGGCGGTGTCATGGCTTACAATATCACAGATCCTAACAACCCTACGTTTACAGATTACAAACATTCCCGTTCTACTTCAGCATATGGAGGTGATAATGGCCCTGAAGGAATCATCTACATCGCTCCTGAAAATACTACAACCAATAAAGGCTACGTGATTATCGCCAATGAAATCAGCGGAACTTTATCCATGTATGAAGTAGCCACGCCTGCAACGCTTGGAACAGGTGAAGTAAAAACTGAACAGGCCACCTTTACTATATTCCCAAATCCTGTCAACAAAGGAAATACTCTTTATTTTAACAGAAAACAGGATTATGAATTGTACGATATGTCCGGAAAATTGATCGGGAAAGAAAAGAATGCTTTAACCATAAGCACTGCTAATCTTTCTACAGGAGTTTATCTTGTAAAAACTTCGGAAGGACAAATCAAAAGAGTCATTGTAAGATAAAATATAATATTTAGTTGATTGAAAAGGCTTCGGATTTTCCGGGGCTTTTTTGTTACTGGAAAATTTATTAGTTTTAAACTTTAATAACACAATGAAAAATCAATTAGAGAATATTATTCAACAAGTCTGGCATAAAGAAAAAAGAAACCTCTTTACTTTTCTTACCGGTGCAGGAATCTCATCAGACAGTGGCATTCCTACTTATCGTGGAATAGATGGAATTTGGGTGAAAGGAACTCAGTTTCACAAGCCTGAAGAATTTGGAACATTACGCTATTTCAGACAACATCCGGAAGAAGTTTTGCAATATTCTCTTTTCAGAAAAAAGATGTTTGAAAATGCTTCTCCCAACGAAAGTCATTTTGAATTGGTAGATATTGAAACTCAACTTGAGGACAGGTTTCATCTGCTTACCCAAAACATTGACAATCTTCACCGTCGTTCCGGAAGCCAAAGAATCTATGAAATCCATGGGAATAACCGGGAGATCAAATGCTCAAACGGATGCAAAGAAATTATGGACCTGCCTGTGGACATACAAAGCAAAGATCTGGATGAAGATCTTACCGCCAGAGACAAGGAACTTTTAACCTGT
Source organism: Chryseobacterium sp. T20 (assembly GCF_047345655.1). NCBI lineage: Bacteria > Pseudomonadati > Bacteroidota > Flavobacteriia > Flavobacteriales > Weeksellaceae > Chryseobacterium > Chryseobacterium sp. T20. Next base: position 320,891 of record NZ_JBLFDU010000002.1, on the reverse strand, counting down.
GCTCATTGCGGGCATTGGATGCGTCCGAATATTTTATGGTTTGATGAATATTATGATGAAAAAACCAATAAGAAATTCAGTGCCCTTAAAATTGCTAAAAATAGTGGAGTTCTCTTTATTGTCGGAACTTCCGGAGCAACAAGTCTTCCGATTGCTATTGCAGAAACAGCACTCAAATATGGAGCCTTCATCGTAGACATCAATACAGAAGATAATCATTTCACAGATCTGATCAGAAATAAAAAGAATGCTTTAATCATCCGGGAAAAATCTACTGAAGTATTAAAGGTGATTAAAGAAATCATAGCAAAAACAGTCTCCTAAATCAACCTTATTATTTAAGATGATTTAACTTTTAAAATTCTTGAAAAAATCATTTTATATCTATATTTACCTTCAACAAAAACCCAATTCACAATGAAAAATATTAAAACCGCAGGAATTCTTGCTTTCCTGCTGCTGGGAACAGCTACTGCTTTTTCACAATCAAGAAAAACAGAATCTACAAAAGGCGTAGAAAAAACAGACGGAAATAAGATGGTACATGTAGAAGGCGTAGGCCATACGCTCAACTATGCTCTCAACGGAGGAACTGTTGAGGTAGAAGGTGGTGATAATACATTAACGATCAAAGGAAGTGCAAAAAAGATTGAGGTCTCAGGAACAGGTAATAAAGTATACGTTGATAAAGTGGACAAAATCTCTATGGAAGGTGGTGATAATATAGTGTATTACCGAACTTCCGGAACAAAATCCGGAAAACCGGATGTTTCTATTACGGGAGTAGGAAATAAAGTTGTAAAACAATAATTTTTTTTAAAAGACTAATTGCATGTTTGGATTTGCATTAGATACAGGGGATGATCCTGAAATCATTACACTCATAGATGAGGTAAAAAATATTGAAGGATCTAATCCTATTACTTATAAAAAAATAAGGCTGGTACATGTTCATAACATTCCCGGCCTTATTTCTGCTATAAAAAATGCCACTAAAATTTATCAGAACAATGGTTTCATTTACAACCTTGATCAGGAAAATAATATTATATCAGGTACTTTTATCAGCAATATAAAAATAAGCAAATCAAGAAAAAATATCATTCTAACTGGTTTTGCATGGACCAGCCCTAAAGGGTATCAAAAAGCCATGGATATGCAACTCAATAATGAAATGATTGAAAAAAATATCTGGAAAAGCTTTAGAAAAGACGAACTTCAGGGATGGCTTGTGTATGCTTTACATTCTTGTAAACCTGAAATAATCAGAGAAAACATTCAGATTCAGATTGATGGAAACGAATTTTACAGCTTAGATGGCTTTTTCTGTACATTGGGTGAGGAAATACATGGAGTTTCAGGATATTTCGGACGTAATATATACTCTTTGGATGATTGTCTCCGTGGAGATTTCGGGGTAAAGTCCATCTCAGAACTGAATTGGCTTAATCATGAAAGGAGTAAAAAATTATTGAAAACTAAATTCACAGAAATACTGAAAGTTTTCAAAGATTACAATGTTAAAGTTTTACTGAATTGATTTCATAAAAATTTAAATTCTCCTTTAAAATATAAACTTCCTCCATAATTCTATAACACCGCAGCGGATATTCATTCTAATTTTATCCCGCGAAATGAAAAAAATCTTTCACATACTGTTTATCCTCCTATACATCGTAGTTTCCTCAGGGTTTACGACCAGCAGACATGTATGTAAAGAAAATTCCAGTGAGATCCACGTAGGACTGAAAAAACTCTCTGATCTGGATTGTCCGAAATGCAAGACCAACAAACAGAAAAACCACAACGGATGCTGTAAACTGGAAATAAAAAAAATCTGCAAAGAAGATAATCTCCCACATTCTTATAAAAATTCTCCGGTTAAGTTTTTATCTGCTTCCATTCCGTATTACAATTTAGGAACGGTCTTTGAGCAGGCAACCATTCTTGATCCTGAAAACCATACCTTTTATTTTGATCCTTCAAAATACCATCTCAATTACCCTTCCCTTTTCATTCTTCACTGCGTTTATAGAATTTAGAATAGATTGAATCATACGATGATCCCGATCGGGACAATTATTTTTCAATTTTTAATTCTAAATAAATCCTATGAATTTATCATTCAGAGCACTCATCTTATGGCTGGGCTGCCCTGCCCTATCCTTTGCCCAGATCACGGGTTTAGAAGAGGTATTATTAAGGGCCGAAAAAAATTACCAGTCCATCAAAAAAAAGGAAATCAATATCAAAGCATCACAGGAAAGGCTTCAGCTTCAGAAGACGTATTATCTTCCGGAAGTTACCGTGATGGCTCAGCAAAATTTTGGAACCATCAATGCACAAAACGGTCCGATGTACAGTCAGGGCGGACTTGGAGTAGCCTCCACCTCTATGCCGCTGGCAGAACAAAACTGGAATGCAGCGTTCGGAAGTTTATATCTTGCTAACGTCAACTGGAATGTCTACACTTTCGGAAAACTTAAAACCAAAGAAAATGTAGAATCAGCTGATGTAGAAGTTCAAAAGGCAGACCTGAATCAGGAGATTTTTCAGCATCAGATCAAAACAGCAGCAGCTTATTTCAATCTTCTGGTAAGCCAGCGTCTGGAAAATGTACAACATGAAAATCACAAACGTTCCGAAGTCATCTATACCATTGCCAAAGCAAGAGCAGAAAGTGGCTTAATCCCTGAAGTAGATGCTTCCCTGGCAAAAGCAGAAATGTCCAGCGCACAGACTGCCATCATCAATGCCAATGATCATGTCCTGGAATACAATAAAAATCTATCTGATCTTTTGGTCGAAAACTTTACAGAATATCAGCTGGATCATTATTTCAGTCAAAACCAACCTTCTTTACCTACAGAAACCTCATCTTTTGAAAATCATCCCAATACTCTTTTTATAACAGAGAAAATTAACAAGAGTAAACTGCAGGAAGCATATTTACATACCACAGGACTTCCTTCTCTTTCTCTTTTCGGAGTATTTCAGGGACGTGGATCCGGTTTTGGATGGAATTATGTTCAGGACAATTCCGCTTTTTCACAATCTTATGTAAAAGGAATTGGAGTAGACAGGATGAATTATATTGTAGGCTTTAATCTCAGCTGGAATCTTACTGATTTTTATAGAAGCCAGTCCAAAGTCAATGAACAGAAACTCATGACAAAAGCATTGGATTTTGATTACCAGCAACTGCAGCAAGAACTTTATAATCAACAGAATTTTTCTGAACTGAAATATAAAAATGCATTGACAAAAGTCACTGAGTCTAAAATCCAGATGGATGCTGCCACCGAAGCTTTTAATCAACAGAAAGCGTTGTATGAAAATGGGTTGACAACGATTGTAGATTTCACTCAGGCACTCTATCTGCTGAACCGTGCAGAAATCAATTATGAGATTGCACAAAATAACTCCTGGCAGGCAGTCGTACTCATTGCTGCTTCCAAAGGAGATATTTCAATGATTACCAAAGCCATTACCCACTAACCAAAAATTTAAACATGAATCTTATAAAGTTTGCATTACGCAGACCGATATCTGTAATGGTATTGGTATTGGGGTTGTTGTTTTTCGGAATCAAAGCAGCCAAAGATGTCAAAGTAGATATTCTTCCCGAAATGAATCTTCCTGTAGTATATGTTGCCCATTCTTTCAATGGATATACTCCTCAGCAGATGGAAGGCTATTTTACGAAAATGTATGTGAATATGCTTTTGTTTACCAATGGTATTAAAAGTATTGAATCTAAAAATACTCAGGGACTCACTCTGATGAAAGTGAATTTCTATGAAGGAACCAATATGGGTGAAGCTATTGCGCAGATTAATGCGCTTTCTACCCGTTCACAGGTATTTTTACCACCCGGAGCACCTCCTCCGTTTATTATCCGGTTTGATTCTTCATCACAGCCTGTAGGACAATTGGTTTTCCGAAGTAGTTCAAAAACCAATAATGAGCTTCAGGATATTGCCAATTTCAATGCGCGTCCTTTCCTGATCGCTATTCCGGGGCTTACCACTGCTCCGCCATTCGGAGGAAGCCCGCGTACGATAGAAATCAATGTAGATCCTGTTAAACTCCGTGCCCATCATATGTCTCCGGAACAGGTTGTAGAAGCTATAAGCCGTAATAATATTACCTCACCTTCAGGAAACGTATATATCGGAGAGACCAACTATCTTACTCCTACCAACAATACGGTAAAAAAAGTAGAAGAACTCGGAGATATTCCCCTTTTCAAAGGAACAGCGGATAATGTCTATATCCGGGATGTAGCAACAGTAAAAGACGGAGCAGATATTGCAACCGGATATGCACTGATAGATGGTAAGCGGTCTGTTTACATTAATATTGCTAAGGCCAGTAACGCTTCCACTCTGGAAGTAGTGAATAAATTGAAAAAATCATTACCGAAAATCCAGCGAAACATGCCGGATGATGTACAGATTTCCTATGAATTTGACCAGTCGGTTTATATTTCAAATGCTTTAAAAAGCTTGGCTGTTGAAGGAATTCTTGGGGCTTTACTTACCGGACTTATGGTGATGCTTTTCCTGAATGACCGCCGTGCAGCACTCATTGTCATTATGACCATTCCTATTTCTATTATTTCAGGCGTATTATTTCTGAAATTATTCGGGCAGTCTATTAATATTATGTCTTTATCAGGGCTTGCTCTGGCCATTGGAATTCTGGTAGATGAAAGTACGGTGACTATTGAAAACATCCATCAGCATTTTGCTATGGGTAAAACACGGGCACAGGCAATATGGGATGCCTGTCAGGAGATTGCCTTTCCAAAACTTCTGATTATGCTTTGTATTCTGGCGGTATTTGCACCAGCCTTTATGATGAGCGGAATTCCGGGATCATTATTTATGCCTCTGGCTATGGCCATCGGTTTTTCTATGATTGTTTCTTTTATCCTCTCACAGACTTTTGTTCCGGTAATGGCCAACTGGATGATGAAACATGATCCTAAAACCTGTGAAAACCATAAACCCAATTGGTTTACCCACTTCCGTGATCGCTTCACCGGATTTTTATCCTCATTGATGAAAAGAAGAAAAATAATTGTAAGCCTGAGTCTTGCATTGGTTGTATGTATTGGAGCAGGGCTTTATCAGATCACGGGAAAAGATGTTCTGCCTTCAGTTAATTCACGACAGTTTCAGGTTCGTATAAAAGCGACAGAAGGAACCCGAATTGAAGTTACCGAAATAAAAGTCAAAAAGTTTCTGGAGCATCTGAAAGAAAAAGTAGGGAAAGATAATATCGCTATTTCATCAGTATTTATCGGACAACACCCTTCTACATTCGCGGTGAGCCCTATCTATCTTTACAATGCAGGTCCTCATGAGGCTTTGATGCAGGTTGCTTTAAAAGAGTTCAATGGTAATTCTGATGAACTCAAAGATGAACTGCGAAAGTATTATAAAGAAAAGATGCCTGATCTTCAGATCTCTTTTGAACCTATCGAACTGACAGAAAAAATTCTGAGCCAGGGAACAAATAATCCTGTAGAAATAAGAGTTTCAGGGATGATGAAAAAGATGAACCGTATGTATGCAGAAAAACTTTTAACCAAGCTGAAAGAAATTGAATATATGCGTGATCAACAGATTCCTCAATCGATGAGCTATCCTGCCCTGCAGATCAATATAGACAGAACGCGTGCGGCTCAATTGGGACTGGATGCTCAGGATATTGCAAAATCCTTGGTAACCGCTACTGCTTCTACCCGCTACACCAACAAAAACTTTTGGGTAGGAGGAATGATGGGAATTGCTTACGATGTACAGGTACAGACTCCTCAAAATATACTGAACAGCAAAGAGGAACTGGCCAGTCTTCCTTTGTCTAAAAATTCTGACAGACCTGTTTTAGGAGATGTTGCCACCATTACTCCAACAAAAGAATTGGGAGAAAGTTATAACCTGGGAACTATGGGCTATACTACCGTAACCGCCAATATCCATAAAACCGATCTGGAACAGGCTTCCAAAGATGTAAAAAAAGCAATTGAATCATTGGGTGAACTACCAAAAGGAATCAATATTGAAGTTTCCGGAATGTCACCTGTATTGGATGAAACGATGAACAGTCTTTCATCAGGATTGCTTATTGCTGCAGCTGTTATTTTTCTCATGCTGGCTGCAACTTTCCAGTCCTTCAGAGTTTCACTGGTTATTCTCACAACAGTTCCTTTTGTGATTGTAGGATCTTTAGCGCTGCTAAAAATTACGGGTTCTACTTTAAATCTTCAGTCGTATATGGGACTGATCATGTCGGTAGGAGTTTCAATTGCTAATGCTGTTCTATTGATCAGTAATGCAGAAACCATCAGAAAATCTACTGGAAATGCTGCAGAAGCAGGTATTGAAGCGGCAAGGCTGCGTATCCGTCCTATCATTATGACTACCTTGGCCATGGCTGCCGGAATGCTTCCTATGGCAATAGGTTTTGGGGAAGGCGGAGATCAGGTTTCCCCACTCGGCAGGGCAGTGATCGGAGGACTTATTTTCTCCACGTTTTCTGTTCTGGTCATTCTTCCTCTTGTTTTTGGATGGATGCAAAACAAAGCCAGCATTATTTCTCCTTCGTTAGACCCTGAAGATGAGGAAAGTATTCATTATTCTAATCCCAACCTTTAATTTTTACATTCAATGAAAAATATTTTATATACAGCCGCTATTGTAAGTCTTCTTGCTATTCAGGTTTCCTGTAGTCAGGAAAAAGAAACTCCCAAACAGGAAATGAAACCTATGATGATGATGAACAACATGGAAACTGTAATCATTAAAAAAAGCAATCCTAAAGTGGATCTGAAACTTCCGGGTGAACTGATTCCGGATCAGGAAACGGCATTATTTGCCAAAGTACAGAGCTACGTCAAAAAAATCAATGTGGATATAGGTTCTTATGTAAGTGCCGGACAAGTTCTTATGATTCTTGAAGCTCCTGAAATACAGTCTCAGGCCGCCAATGCAAAAGCAAAATGGCAGGCACAGGAAGCAATTTACGCGGCTACAAAATCCAACTACGACAGAACCTACAGAGCCAACGAAACCAAAGGCGCCATAGCTAAAGATGCCCTGGATCAGATCACCGCCAGAAAACTTTCTGACCAGGCACAGCTCAATGCAGCAAAATCTGCTTATCATGAGATTCAGGATATCAACCGGTATCTGGTGATCCGTGCTCCTTTCAGCGGAGTGATTACAGAAAGAAATGTAGATCTGGGTGCTTATGTAGGGCCTATGGGCGGAACTCCGCTGATGGTTATACAGAACACCTCCAAACTCCGTCTCAGCTTATCTATTCCTGAAGCCAATGTTCCTTATATGAATATTGGAGATACCATTTCATTCAGGATCAATGCACTTCCTGAAAAAAGTTTTAAGGCCAGAATATCCAGAAAGTCCGGCTCTTTAGATCTAAAACTGCGTTCCGAGAAAATAGAGGCCGATTTTATCAATCACTCCAAAGAATTAAAGCCTTTCATGATCGCAGAATCTATGATTCCTTTACAGAATAATGAACCCACATTTTTTATTCCAAGGTCAGCTTTGGTAGAAAGTAATATGGGCATTTACATCATTAAAAAAGAAAATGGAAAAGCCCGGTTTATTCCGGTAAAAAAAGGAAGAATCTTCAATGAAACAATTGAAGTCTTTGGTGACCTGTCGGAAGGAGATGCCATTATTAAAAAAGGAAATGAGGAAATTTTAGAAGGAAGTTTAATTAAATAACATCACAATGATAACAACATTCATCAGAAACACATTCATTATTATCTTCAGTGCAGCGGCTTTGTCTGCCTGCACTCAGGAAAAGTCTAAGAAAACCGTCACGGAAAAACCAACCATGGCAGAGCAAATGAAACCTGCAGCTTCCGGAAAGTTTGCAAAAGGTGACAGAGTTCCCAATGAAACGGTATGCATGGTCAATAACGCCTACATGGGTAAAAAACAAATAGAAGTTCCTCATGATGGCAAAATCTACTACGGCTGCTGCGAAATGTGTGTAGAAAGAATTCCAAAGGATAAGACAGCAAGAGAAGCCATAGATCCATTTACCGGAAAAACGATAGATAAAGCAGATGCTTATATTGTCATGATCAGTGATGAAGGTGAAGTGGCTTATTTTGAAAATGAGGAAAATTATAAAAAGTTCCTGGCTCAGAATTCATAATGAATATGTTCTGATACGTCTTTTTATGATCAGAAACCTCACAGGTTTTGAAAACCTGTGAGGTTTGATTTTATATTCTTTCATTTATTATAAACAAAAAAGACAGACCTTAAAAAAGCCTGTCTTTTAAAAATATCTCAGATATAATTTTACTCTACGTTGATTACCTTTTCGATTTCCGGAGCATGTTGTTTGATTGTATTTTCAACCCCTAATTTTAAGGTTGAAAAATTCAATGAACACCCGGAACAGTTACCTAAAAGTTTCACAAACACCTGATTATCTTTCACATCAATAAGCTCAATATCACCTCCATCTTTATTCAAAAACGGTCTGATGCTTTCCAGAGCTTCCATTACTCTTGTTACTGTATCTTCGTGCGTTATGTTTGTTTCCATATTTTTTCAGTTCAATTCGGTTTTTTCAAATTTTATTGAAATTATTATTATTTTGCTTTTGGCGAACATCCTGCCATTGTAGAGATCTTCACCGCTTCAGTAGGAGGAAGACTTTTATTTCTTTCCACTAAGCTTTCCACCATTTTTCTGGCAGTTTCTGTGTAAATATCTGCAATTTTAGATCCTTCCTGAAGCGCAGCCGGTCTTCCAACATCTCCTGCCTCTCTGATGCTTTGGATCAAAGGAATTTCTCCCAATACAGGAATTCCAAGATCTTCAGCTAAATATTGTGCTCCCTGGTTTCCAAAGATATAATATTTATTGTCAGGAAGTTCTTCCGGTGTAAAATACGCCATATTTTCAATTAATCCAAGAACCGGAATGTTAATACTTTCCATCTGGAACATTGCAATACCTTTTCTTACATCTGCCAATGCAACATGCTGAGGTGTACTTACAATCACAGCACCTGTTACCGGTACTTCCTGAATAATTGATAAGTGAATATCTCCTGTTCCCGGAGGAAGGTCAATTAATAAGAAATCCAGTTCTCCCCATGCAGCATCTCTGATCATCTGGTTCAAAGCTTTTGAAGCCATAGGACCTCTCCATACTACAGCCTGATTAGCTCCTGAGAAGTATCCTATTGAAAGCATTTTTACACCATAATTCTCGATAGGTTTCATAAGATTCTTACCATTCACTTCCACAGAAATTGGCTTTTGCCCTTCTGTATCGAACATGGTAGGAACTGAAGGACCATAGATATCAGCATCCAGTAATCCTACTTTAAAGCCCATTTTTGCTAATGTTACTGCCATATTTGCAGAAACGGTAGATTTTCCTACTCCTCCTTTACCGGAAGCAATAGCGATAATATTTTGAATTCCCGGAATTTGTTTTCCTTTGATCTGACTTTGCTGAATTTCACTAGGCTCCGGAGAAACGATTTTAAGTTTTAAATGAATGTCTTCTCCAAACTCACTGGCAAAAGCCTGTTTCATAGCAGCCTCCAGTTTTTTCTTTTCGTGCATTGCAGGCGAATGAGCAGTCATGTCAATATAAACATCGTTACCCATAATCTGAAGATTATTCACCAAATCATCTACTTCTATTTCTTTAAGGAATTCCTGAACCTTTTCTTTCGTCAACATATAAATATAAATTGTTTACAAATTTACGGATTTTTTCGGTAATTTAGAATCAATAAAATCTATAATATCAGGTGATAAATCAGATCGTTAAAAATTTCTTATTTCTGATTTTTTCATTCTGATACCACGACCAATCCCAGAAAGCAATTGATATGAAAACGACTTCCTATCCTTCCAAATACGCACAGCCAAAAGGAATCTTTACCGTTGGAAAGACAAAATTCAAATGGTATGACCTCGCCAGTGATCCTTCAGAAGTTTCCCAACAGGATATTGATAATGCACAATTGTGTATTGAAAATGCTGAAGAAAATTTTAAAAACATCGATGATCTCGGATTCGTTATTATGCATCGTTGTGGAAAAAACTATCTTCTGTTAGTCTGCACATGGCGAAGTGAAAATGAATTGTGGGAAAGCGTGTATTATGATGGTTCCGGAAAATTTGAAATATGGGACCGAAACAAAACCCATCTTCCGACTTACTGTGTCTGGGAAATGGGCATTGTCTATCATGAATCTCAGTCCTGGAAAAAATTTCTTGGTTCCGGACGAGAAGAAAAAGACAAAGAGGAATATCTCAATGATTTCTTTGAGGGGGAAGTGTAGAAATTTTCTGTATTGTCATTGCCCTTGCTGAATTTCCGGTTTCTGACGAAGGAAGAGATTCTTCATTCCACTCCGTTTCATTCAGAATGACATGAATCATAAAAACGATTTAACTCCAGAGTATTAATTCGCTCTGTTTTTTTCATCAAACCTTACATTACGATCCATTCCTTTTACTTTTTTGTTTCCAAAAGTATAGGTTGCAGATACGGTAAGTCTTCTGGCGTCGTAGTAATTATTATAGGAATGCGTTCCTGTAGTATAATAAATTTCTCCCAGACTTTTGCCTTGCTTTAAGATATCTGAAACAAATATATTCAGCTGAAGGCTTTTTTCCATAAGATTCAGTTTCACCCCTGAAGTAAGATTTCCTGCAAACTTCATATAGGAATTTCCGGAATTGGAAGGCAGACGGAACCAGTAATTCAGAATCAGCTGCACTGTTTTACTTGAGTTAAGTGATATATTATTCTGAAAATCGAAATCATAACTGTTTCCTTTTCTGGCAAGAGCATCGGTTGCAAAAACATCCGTATTCATATAAGAATAATTGGCCGAGTAATTGGCTTCCCATTTTTTGAAAAAAGTATCAGAGTAATTAAGCGAAACTCCCATGCTGTTCTGGTTGTAATAATTTTCAAAAGTACTTACCCTGTTTTCTCCTTTCAGAGTTGCCAACTGACTAAATGCTTCCTCGGTTCTCTGAAAATAAGCTGATGCCGATAATTTTCCTTTATACACATAGGAAAGTTCAAAATTATGATTGATAGAAGGCTTCAGGAAAGGATTTCCGGTAAAATAAGAATTGATATTGATATACCAGCGGTAGGGATTGATCGCCCGAAATCCTGGTCGGTTGATTCTTTTGGAATAATTCAGGTTGAAAGTATGATTTTCATCGCTTTTATAGCTGATATAGGCCGTTGGGAAAAATTTTCCGTACGAATTTTCAGTCTGCTGTCCTGAAGTTAAAGAGTTTCCGTTGACCACCGAATATTCGTAGCGTAAACCTGCTTTTGCGGACCATTTTTCGTTGAATGATTTTTCAAAACTGATATAAGCTGCATAATTTTTCTCGTTATATTCAAATTCATTGCTTTTCAAAGGATCTGTAATATATTCTCCATTTGTCAGGTTCTGATAAAATATACTGGAATTATTATCAAAATTCGTGAATTTGACACCCGCTTCTGTTTTTGCAAACTGATAAGGCAATGTAAGATCTGCCTGTCCGGAATAAATTTTATAATCTACCATAGACGGTGATTTTACAACAAATCTATCACCCGAACTCTCTGTAGTTGTAAAATCAATCGTTGTTTCCGGAGTATTGGAAAAATAATTTCCTGTGATACTCAGCTTATTATCCTGTTTTCCGAATTTCAGATCATAATAAGCACTGGCTGTATGTTGTCTTCCTGTAGCTCTATGCTCTGCATCGGTGAGAAGTGTATTGGTATAAATCCCATTCTGGAAATAGTTTGAAGTATTCCTGATATCCATATTGGAATGTCCGAATCCGAAATCATAAATAAACCCGATACTGGACTTCTTACTCAACTGATAATCCAGACTTAAATTGGCACCAAGTCCATCTCCGAAATCCCTTCTGTTGTCATTACTTTTAAGACCGTCTGCTCCTTCTATCCAATAGTTTTCATAGGAATGTTTTTCATTTTTATTTTGTCTCAGCTTTAACGAAGAGCGTAGTTTTTCATTCTGATAATTGACCGTTACACTGTTTGAATTCCCGGTATAGGTCTGCTGCTGAAGACTACTGGTAAAACTTCCACTCCATCCCAGATTCTGATTTTTCTTTAAAACAATATTGATCAGTCCACTGTTTCCCTGCGCTTCATATTTGGCAGGAGGAGCTGTAATGACTTCAATTTTTTCTATATTTTCAGATCTGAGACTTTTCAGATAGGTAACCAGTTCTGCATCTGACAAATTCAGAATTCTGTCGTTGATCATGACCGCTACGCCACTTTTTCCAACAATGGAAACGCCTGTATTATCATCTACTTTCACTAATGGTGTTGTGGCAAGAGCATCCACAGCATCCATACCCTGTGAGGCAACAGAATTAGAAACATTAAATATGAGTCTGTCTGCTTTTCTCTCAATCAGTTTTTTTCTGGCAGTAAGTGTTACCCCTTCAATCTGTTTTTCTTTCTTTTTTTCAACAAAAAAATCCTGTTTTACATCTCCGTTGATGGTAATACTTTTATTGGATATTTCAATGCCATCCTGTATAAGTGTAATAGTATAATTCCCATTTTCTGAAAGCTTCAGTGAGTAATTTCCTTTTTCATCTGAAATAGCAGAGTGCTTCTTCTGATCTTTTACTGCGATCACCTCAACGTAAGCAGCGGTATTTCCGGTTTGGGTGATCTTTCCTGCTATACTTTGAGCCAATACAACAGTGGGCAACAGCATGATTACGGCTAGAACTATCTTCTTCATGAATTATATCGTTTTTAATAAGACAAGCCGTAGTCTTCTTTTATTACATCTCTTTTCCTGTTTTTCAATATCTTCGTTCTTTAAAATCAAAACATGAAAAAAGGGCTTATTGCATTTTCCATCTATATTACTCAGATCATTTCTGCACAGAATTATTCTCAATATGTCAATCCAATGATAGGAACCGGAGGCCATGGCCACACTTTTCCGGGGGCAATCGTCCCTTTTGGAATGGTACAGCTTTCTCCCGATACCAGAATTGACGGAAGTTGGGACGGATGCAGCGGATACCATTATTCGGATTCTGTCATCTATGGTTTTTCTCATACGCATTTAAACGGTACAGGAGTTTCGGATTATGGAGATATCATGCTGATGCCCACAATGGGAAACCCAAGCCTGAGCAGCAAAGACTATTCTTCAAAATTTTCGCATAAAAATGAAAAAGCAACCGCAGGATTCTATGCTGTCAAATTAGATAAAAATAATATTGATGTTCGCCTTACAACCACAAAAAGAGTCGGTTATCATGAATACACTTTCAACAATGCAGGAAATGCCAATATCATTTTAGACCTCAACCACAGAGATAAACTTCTGGAGGGTGAAGTGAAAATCATTGATGATAAAACCATTGAGGTTTTCAGACGAAGTGAAGCATGGGCAACCAACCAATACATCTACGCGAGGATTGAGTTTTCAAAGCCTATGAAAATTTCAAAAAAAGAGACCAATGGAAAAGAAGAAGACAATCTTTTTACGGGGACAAAACTTGCACTGGCATTTTCAGCTAACGTTAAAAAAGGAGAAAAGATCAATGTAAAGGTTTCTATTTCTCCCACTGGCTATGAAGGAGCAGGAAAGAATATGCTGGCAGAAGGAACATCTAGTGATTTTGAAGCAGTAAAAAAACAGGCAGAAACGAATTGGGATAAAGAACTTTCCAAAATTGAGGTGAAATCTGATGATAAAAACAAATTAGCCATTTTTTATACCGCTCTTTATCATGTTTTCACACAACCCAACATTAATATGGATGTTGATGGAAAATACCGAGGCAGGGATAACAAGCTTTATACTACCAATGGTTTTGATTATTATACCGTATTCTCACTTTGGGACACTTTCAGAGGCGCTCATCCGCTGATGACTTTAATTGACAGAAAAAGAACTTCCGATTTTATCAATACCTTCATTAAACAATACGAACAGGGAGGAAAACTTCCGGTATGGGAACTGGCTTCCAATGAAACGGAATGTATGATTGGTTACCACTCTGTTTCTGTAATTGCGGATGCAATGGCGAAAGGAATTCAGGGGTTTGATTATGAAAAAGCATTTCAGGCTGCGAAAGGTTCTGCCATGCAGGATATTTTCGGATTGAATGCTTATAAACAGAATAATTACATCAGCATAGATGACGAGCATGAAAGTGTTTCCAAAACCGTAGAATATGCCTATGACGACTGGTGTATTGCTCAGATGGCAAAAATTTTAGGCAAAAAAGATGATTATCAGTATTTCATGAAACGTTCTCAGAACTGGAAAAACCTTTACAATTCTAAAACAGGCTTTATGCAGCCGAGAAAAAACGGAAACTGGTATGAACCTTTTGATCCGAGAGAAGTCAACAACAATTATACAGAAGGAAACTCATGGCATTATTCTTATTCCGTACAGCAGGATATTCCGGGGCTTATTGCAGCGCATGGAGGGAAAGAAAAATTTGAACAATTCATTGATGCTATTTTTACCGCTCCTGATAAAACAACAGGAAGAGAACAAGTGGATATCACAGGATTGATGGGACAATACGCCCAGGGAAATGAACCAAGCCATCATATTGCCTATCTATACAATTTCGTAGATAAGCCAGAAAAAACAGATGTCAAAATCAAATACATCCTTGATAACTTCTATAAAAATACTCCTGACGGATTGATCGGAAATGAAGACTGTGGCCAGATGAGTGCATGGTATGTTTTAAGCTCAATGGGAATTTATTCTGTAACTCCGGGATTACCGGAATGGGAAACAACAACGCCCTATTTTGATGAAATTAAAATTCATCTTGAAGACGGTACTACAAGAACGATTACCAAAAATACCAGCAAAGCTGAACTTAAAAAACTGGGGTTCGAAAATGTAAAACCTGTTAAAGATTTTAAATATGCTGAACAAACCGCTTCACCGGTAATTGCCGCTGACAGAATCTTTGATTTTTCTACCAAAGTAGAAATCACACCACTGAATGCCAATGACAAAGTGTATTACATGACGATGGATGAAAGTGACAGCAATAAAAGAAAGACGTTCTCAACTTATAAAGGACCATTCTCCATCACCAAAACCACTCAGGTAATGGCTTATGCTGAAAAAAACGGAGAAAAAAGTTCTGTAACCACAGCTCATTTCAACAGAAGACCTAATTACTGGGATATTAATATTCTGTCAAAAGTGACTCCACAGTACAGTGCTACCGGAAACCTGGCTCTTATTGACGGAATCAGAGGAGATGTGAATTGGAGAAAGGGTGAATGGCACGGATATCAGGGACAAAATTTTGAAGCTATTATTGATTTTAAATCCCCTCGGAACATAAAATCATTATCTTCCACTTACCTTCAGGACAGCAGAGCATGGATTCTGATGCCTAAAAAAGTAGAATATTATGCCTCCATGAATGGAAAAGATTTTGTTCTTCTGAAAACGGTTGACAATGATATTGATCCTAAGGACGAGAAAGTACAGATCAAAGACTTTTCTACGGAAATTCTTCCTACTGAAGCCCGATATATTAAAGTAAAAGCTTACTATTTCGGAAAACTTCCGGAATGGCATCAGGGAGCGGGCGGTGATGCTTATGTCTTTATTGATGAAATTGCTGTGAAATAAAAAAACAACACCTATGAAAAAATTATCATTACTACTCTTTTTACTTTTAAGTATTATAAAAGTTTCAGCTTGTAAATGTGTATATGAAACCTTAGCACACAATTATCAAAATTCTGAATTTGTAGGTATTATCAAAATTTTGAAAGTATATGACGAAAATACTGAGCAAAGAACCTATAAAGCAGATATTGAAATTGAAAAAGTATATAAGGGAGCTAAAACATTCAAAACAATGAATGTGAGAGGACTCATTGGAAATTCCTATTCCGGAGCTTGTGAAATTGATGTCCTGCCCAATGAAAGATATCTGATCTTTTTAAACCAATACAATAACACCTATTCCATTTCATCCTGTACTCCAAAATCAAAACTGGAAAATAAACCAACAAAAGTTGAAAAATCGTGGCTTAAAAATCTGGAAAAAGCCTTTACTTATTTAAATAATAATTCATTCAGGTTTATAGGCTTACAATTTACCCGTTGCTATGATGAATTCCAAACTGAATATAGATCTGATTTATCAAAGATCAGTGGATTCAAGCCTAAACAGCCTTTTGCCATCTATAAAGTAAAAATAGATGATACATCAAAAATTCAGGAAATTACTCCTGTCACAACTTTTGGAAGTAAGGATAATATGATCGAAAATATACTGAAAACAAAGATGAAAGTCTCCACACCGACATCTTTCTGGGATCCCAACCCAAAAGAAGGCCTGCTATTTCTCTCCTATCATAAAGAAAATATAGACAAGCCGTATGGTGAAATCATCTCCTGTGATTAATACTAAAATAAACCCTTCTTCAGAATTTTGAAGAAGGGTTTATTTTTCAATTCATTCTTTCCGACCATTGCAGGACTTCCGGAAGTTCGATATCAGAAAATTCGATGTGAATGACTCTTCTTTTCTTTCCGTTCGTTGTTCGGTTAGAGCCGTGAAGCGTTAAAGGTTTTATCAGCATAATTCCACCTTTTTCTACGTTGCAGATTTCTTCGGTTTCCACGGTCCAGTCGATGGTTTCCGGTCTGTAAATACCTTTTGCATGAGATTTGGGAACTACTTTCAATGCTCCGTTATTTTCATCGGTATCATCCAGGTGAATTCTAATGGTGTAGATATTTTCCAAAACGTTGAGTGGAGGCTGTACTGCAAACTGATTTTGTTTGGTGGTCCACGGTCCGAAATTTTCCAATTCAAGCTTTTTATCTACAGAAATCGTCAGATCCTGATGATAGGCCACATACCAATTGGAGGTTTCAGGCTTATCAAAATAGATACTTTTAACCACAAAATATTTTTCTCCAAAGATTTCCTTTATCACTTTCCTGATGTTTTCATTAAACACAAGATCTTTGATTTCCGGAACTTCCTTTAAAAACTGTCTGATGGCAAAAAGGTCTTCAGACTTTCTAAAATTTTCTTTTGAAGTGTCTATATTATGCAGAACAACATTAATGTCTTCCAGTTCTTTCTGTGAAAACACATCATTGATAACAGCAAAGCCATATTCTTCAATATGGCTTTTATGATTTTCTAAGTTATGTAAACTCATCAATATTTAAATTTTGTCTAATGGTTCAGTTAACTGTCCTTCCCATTTTGAAACCGCGGTGGTTGCCAGCGTATTTCCAAGTACGTTCGTCATACTTCTACCCATATCACAGAAATGGTCAATTGGTAAAATCAAAGCAATACCTTCCGGCGGAATACCAAACATTGAACATGTTGCCACAATAATTACCAGAGAAGCTCTCGGAACTCCGGCAATTCCTTTTGAAGTAAGCATTAATACCAAAAGCATGGTGATCTGCTGCCCCAGAGTCATTTCGATTCCGTAGATCTGTGCAATGAAGATTGAAGCAAATGTCATGTACATCATACTTCCATCCAGGTTGAATGAATATCCTAATGGTAAAATAAAAGATACTACTCTGCTGTTACACCCGAATTTCTCTAGTTCTTCCACCAATTTAGGGAATACCGCTTCTGAACTTGTAGTAGAGAAAGCTATCAACAATGGTTCTTTAATTCTTTTTAAAAGATCAAAAAGACGGTTTCCTAAGATGAAATATCCTACCAGTAAAAGCACCAGCCAAAGAACTCCTATAGCAAAGAAGAAGTCTCTTAAATAAATAGCATATACTTTAAAGATTTCAAAACCATTGGTTGCTACTACCGCTGCAATAGCTCCTAGTACTCCAAGTGGAGCAAACCACATGATATACCCTACCATTTTAAGAATAGCATGAGCAATAATATCAAATAGTTTCACAACAGGTTTAGCATATTCTTCTCCAAGATTAGCCAAAGCAACCCCAAACATTACTGCAAATACAACAATCTGCAATACTTCGTTGGTAGCAAAGGCTTCAAATAAACTTTTAGGAATCATGTGTTTTACGAAGTCTTCCATGGAAAAACTTTTGCTGCTTTTAAGAAGTTCATCAGCAGAAGCAACATCCTGAATCGGTAATTTTGTAACATGTCCCGGCTCCAGCCAGTTAACAAGGATTAACCCGATAAAAAGAGAAATCAGAGAAGCGGAAATAAACCAAAGCATTGCTTTTGTTCCTACTCTCCCGATCATTTTGATATCACTCATTTTGGCAATCCCTACTACTAATGTCGTAAAAACCAATGGAGCAATAATCATCTGTACCAATCTGATAAAAACTGTTCCCAACAGTTTTATATTTTTAGAAAATGGTTCTGCACTATCCGGATAGCTTATGTGTACAATACCTCCAATTCCTACTCCCAGAAGAAGTGCAATGATAATTGCTATAAAAAGTTTATTCTGTCCTTTCATATATATAGTTCAATTTGCGCAAATATAATGGTTTTTCAATTGGCAGAAGATTTTCTTCTATAGAGTTGAATTTTACATTAAGTTTTTAATCCCTGAAAATTAAAACCCTGGTTTAGAAAATATTGTAAAAAAATTAAGAAACATTTATTGAATTTTTATTCTTTTGGTACAAATTTTATTATTACATTTGAGTGTATAACAACATTAATAAATATACAATATGAAAAAAACTATTGCAATGGCTGCATTAGCTGTAGCTGTATCTTTCGGTGCTATTTCTTGTAAAAAGAAAGTTTCTGATGCCGACCTTCAGACTCAGGCTACAACTATAGTAACTTCTAATCCCAATGCTTCTGTTGAAGTAAAAGAAGGTGTAGCTCACTTAAGCGGTACTTTCGCAGATCAACAGTCTAAAGACGCAATGATTGCCAAATTAAAATCAATCAGCGGAGTAAAAGATGTAATGGATATGTCTACTATAGCTGCTCCTGCACCTGCAGCACCAGTGGAAACAGCTTCTGCTGTAGATCCTGCTGTTCAGAAAAAAGTTCAGGATGCGGTGAAGGATTTCCCTTCTGTAAAAGTAGAAGTTGTAAACGGACAGCTTACTCTTACAGGAAATGTTTCCGGCTTACAGGCTAGAAAAATCAAAGAATCTGTAGATGCTTTGAAAATCGGAAAGTATAACAACAACCTAATCGTAAAATAATTTAAGATGAGCGAATTACAAGATAAATATTCAAGCGTAGTTTCAGCGGCACAGTCTGCAGGGATCTCCAATCTTCAGGTTCAGGAGCAGGACGGAATTCTTTATGTTTCCGGAAGTGCTTCCAATACTGCGGCTAAAGATGCTGTATGGAATGCTCTGGGAGCTATTGATTCTACTTATTCTGCTTCAGATATCAATATTGATGTACAGGTTGCAGGTTTGGTTTCAGGTGCTTCTTTAACAGTGGCTACTGAAGAATCTAATCTTAACATCAGACAGGAACCTTCTACTGAAGCTGCCGTTGTAGGTAAAGCTGCCAAAGGTTCTTCTGTAACTCTTATTGAGCAAACTTCTGATGACTGGTGGAAAGTAAAAAATGCTGACGGCCAGGAAGGATATGCTTACTCAAGATATTTAAGAGCATAATTTTTATTAAAAAATAATAAATTTTCACAAAAAAAGCATAGAGACATCCCAACTTTGGGATGTTTTTATATTTTTACGGCTCCGAAAAAAAAACTAATGAAGAAAACTCTGTTGCTATTGACTTTGATGTTCACAGTCATTATTCTGCACGCCCAAAAGTTACACATTGACGGAAAAATATCCGATTCTGAAAAGAAAGCGATAGAAAATGCCACCGTCTATCTTTTGAAACAAAAAGATTCATCCATTATCAATTATACGGCAACCAATAGGGAAGGGAAATTCTCGCTGAAGATTGATGATATGAAAGAACCTTCCATTCTTAAAATTGATGCTGATAAATTATCTTCCTATTCAAAAAAATTTGAGAAAATAGATCAGTCGCTATCTCTGGGAGATATTCAGCTTGAGAAACAAGGTATTGTGAATAAAATTGATGAAGTAAAAATCACCGTTTCTCCGGTAAAAATTAAAAAAGATACTATTGAATTTAGTGCAGCCGCTATCAAAGTACGACCTGACAGTAAAATTGAAGAGCTTCTGAAGCAGATTCCCGGTGTAGAAATAAGCAATGAAGGAAAGATTACCGTGAATGGCAAAGAAGTAGACCAAATCATGATTAATGGTAAGCCTTTCTTTGATAAAGACGGTAAAATTGCCCTTCAGAATTTACCTGCAGATATCATCAAAAATATTCAGTTTACGACCACCAAAACAAAGGAAGAAGAACTCAGCGGAAAAACAGCCAAATCTCAGAATACTACCATCAACTTTAATATTGATGAAAAGAAAAATAAAGGGTTACTAACCAGACTTACGGTCGGTTATGGATCAGACAAGCGATATGAAGCAAGCGGACTGGCGAGTTATTTTAAAGGGGATACGAAAATAAGTTTATTGGCTTCTTCCAATAACATCAATTCACAGGGATTTTCGAGAGATGAGGTTTTTGACAGCATGGGAAATGGCAGGAATGCCTGGATGATGCAGGGAGGATCTGTTTCCACGGTAGGAAATGTGACTTACTATAACCAGGGAGGTGGCACGAAAGGAATTCAAAGGTCTACAACAATCGGGTTAAACTACAGTGACAAGCTGGGAAAAGATGCCGATCTGGATTCCTTCAGTCTGATGCATTCTGACTCCAATACGGAAACAAGGTCTAAAGTTTCAAGATCTACTCTACTCCCTACTTACACGCTTCAGACCAATTCTGAAAGCAATGGAGAAAATGAGTCCAAACAATACAGCTTTGATACTTCGGCTAAAATCAAGCTGGATTCTATGACAAGTATCTACCTTTCTCCAAGATTTACTAAAAACAGCAGTTTTAATTTTAATAATTCACGTTCATCTACTTTAAATAATGGCAAACTTGTGAATGAAAGTAATGCTTATTCAAGTAATGATTCGGAAAGCAATTCATTTAATCCATACCTCTATTTTTCTAAAAAATTCAAGAAAAAAGGTCGTTCGATTTCAGCCAATATGAACAGCTCTATATCAGAATCCAGAAGGGATAACCTGAACCAGTCTCAAAACACATTCTATCAATCCAATGGAACATCAACAGACAACAGGGATCAATTAGCCAAAAATAAAAATCAGAACAGCAGTTTCAATTTCAATGCCGGATATACAGAACCTATTTCCGATTCGTCCAGTGTAAGTTTTGAGGTAAAATATGAAACCCGATCTTCCAGAGATTTGAGAAATGTAAATGATTTTGATAATACGACAGGAGATTATACTAAATTCAATCAGCTTTTATCCAATAATATGAAGCAGAGAATCAACCAGATCTCTCCTGAGTTCACTTACCAGCTTAGCAAAAAGAAACTGAATTTCTGGGCTTCCATGAATCTTGATATTTCGGATATGAAAGTAAACTCAATCTATAACGGTCAGCAATATGACCTGCAGAAAAATTTTGTACTTCCCCAATATAATGTGAACCTTTACTATCAACTGTCAGAAGGAAAAACCTTAAACTTTTACAACTATTCCAACTTCACCATTCCGACAGCAGAACAACTGACTCCTTATAAAGATGAATCCAATCCTTTGATTACCTATCAGGGAAACCCTGACTTAAAAAATACCTGGACCAACAATCTTTATGTGTATTTCAATAATTATAATAAAGTGAAAGAGCTCAGCTACTATTTCAATATTGGTTTTACGTACAGAAATAATGATATCATCAATTTTTCCACCTATGATAATGCAGGAAAACAGGTGATCACTTATGACAACGTAAGCGGAAATAAAAGCATCAATGCCGGCGGAGGTTTCAGTAAAGTATTGAAATGGAAGAATAATAAACTTATTATCAATCCAAGATTCACCATGAATTATGCTTACAATAACGGTTTTATTGATGGACAATCTTTCACCAGCAATTCTTATAATCTAAACCCAGGTCTTAATCTTACCTATGAAATCAAGGATAAAATGACGATTAAGCCCTCTTACAGACTTGGATATAGCTTCTCCAATTATACTAATTACAATGTAACCAATGTAAATACAGCGAATCAGTCATTAAAACTTGAACTGACGAATTATATGCTTAAAGGCAGATTGGTGTTTGGAAACGATTTTGAATATAATACCAATTCGAATATTGCTCCTGGCTTTAAAAAGGATTTCTACTTCTGGAATACCAGCCTTGGATATTCATTCTACAAAAAACAGTTTACAGCAAAAGTAAAGGTATATGACGTTTTAAATCAGAATCAAAGCGTGAGAAGAACCATCACAGATTCTTACTTCGAAGACCGTGAAGACCTTATCCTGAAACGATACATCATGTTCTCCATCAGCATGAAACTGAATAAGTTTGCAGGTAAAAAAATGCAATAAAGCAACACCATACTTTTATATATATTTTGATAATGGCCGGATCTTTCCGGCTATTTCTATGAATAAACTGAGACTCAACCCTGAACTCCATTACAACTGAAGACGTAATATTCCCCTCCTCCGGAGGGGTGGCGAAAATTCAAAGAATTTTTGACGGGGTGGTTTACAACGAAATATTATCATCATACTCATCCAGATAAATACTGACAACAACAACCTTTTAAACAAGATTGATCAATAAACCTGTTTTTATTTTTAAATTAGCGGTAAATTTTTTTTTATGAAAATCCATATTTCAGTATTATGTATTCTTTTTTTCATTCTTGGAAAAGCTCAGAAAACGGAACAGAAAGATAATTTCGTTAAAGACAATTTCACCAAGAAAGAATTTTATATTCCCATGCGTGATGGAGTGAAGCTTTTCACAGCCGTATATATCCCGAAAGATATATCCAACAAAAGCAAATATCCATTTCTGATGCAGAGAACCTGTTACAGCATTGCTCCTTACGGAGAGAATGAATATAAAACTAAAGTAGGTCCCAATACCTATCTTATGAAAGACAAGTATATTTTCGTATATCAGGATGTGCGTGGAAGATACATGAGTGAAGGCACTTTTACCAATATGACTCCGCAGGTGGAGCGCAAAACCAAAAAAGATGTGGATGAAAGTACAGACACCTATGATACCATCGAATGGCTTTTGAAAAATGTGAAAGATAACAATGGTAAAGTCGGCCAGTTTGGAACATCATACCCAGGATTCTATACTGCTGTAGGAACTTTGTCACAGCATCCGGCTTTGGTAGCTTCTTCGCCTCAGGCTCCTATTTCTGATTTCTGGAATGACGACTTCCTTCACAACGGAAGATTTATGCTAGGCTATTTCAGAACATTTCCTGTTTTTGGGGTTCAGAAAACACAACCGGAAAAGCAGGCATGGTATATGGATTCTTTCATCAAGCAGACTTCTGAAGATGGATTAAAATTCTACAGAGATATGGGTACTCTGAAAGATGGGTATGAAAAATATTACAAGAATAATTTCTTCATGACAGAAATTATGAATCATACCAACTACGATGAATTCTGGCAAAAAAGAGGTCTTCTTCCTCACCTGAAGAATATCAACCATGCTGTAATGACAGTGGGCGGATGGTTTGATGCTGAAGATCTTTCTGGTCCTCTGAATATTTATAAAACTATCGAAAAAACTAGCCCTAAGGCCAAAAATACAATCGTAATGGGACCTTTCTCCCATGGCGGCTGGTCTCAGGAGCAGGGAAAACATTTCCACAGTGAAACATATTTTGGAGACAGTATTGCTACTTACTACCAAAAAAATATTGAAACCAGATTCTTTAATCATTATCTGAAAGGCAATACCAAAGAAGATGCAGGACTTCCTGAAGCACTGATGTATGACACAGGAGCTAAAGAATGGAAAGAATTTGCTTCTTACCCACCGAAAAATGCACAGAAAGTGAATTTCTATCTGGCAGATAAAACCTTGAAAAAATCATCAGGACAAGGCTATTCTGAATATTACAGTGATCCTAACAATCCTGTGTTGAGTTCAGATCACTTAAAAGATTTTAATGGATTCACTCCAAAAAACTATATGTCGGAAGATCAGAGATTTGCTGTCGGAAGACCAGATGTGTTAACGTTTACTACCGATGTATTAACTGATGATATTACATTTGCCGGAGAGATCATGGCTAAACTGAATATTGCATCCACTTCTACAGATGCTGATTTTGCAGTAAAATTAATTGATGTTTACCCTGAAGATTTTAAACCTACTGAAAAGAAAGACGGTGTTATCTATGGCAACTACCACCAGATGGTAAGAAGTGAGATTATGCCTGCAAGATTCAGAAATACCAAAGAAAAGGGTGAAGCTTTGGTTCCTAACCAGAAAACGGCTGTTAATTTCAGACTTCAGGATGTGGTTCATACGTTCAAAAAAGGACACAAAATCCAGATTCAGATCAGCAGTACGTGGTTCCCGCTTTTCGCAATCAACCCTCAGAAATTTATGGATAATCCGAATTTTGCCAATAAAGAGGATTACACCAAGGCATTTATTAAAGTATATAATGACAGCTCTATTGAAGCTGAAGTTTTAAAATAAATTGAAAAAGCTGTTCAAATGAACAGCTTTTTATTTTTGAATATTTACAGTTTATTTTTTAGGTTTTGGCTAAAGCCAGATGAATTTGTTGTTTTTGTTCAAGTGGGCTAAAGCCCACTTCTATTGATGGAGATGATAAGCTTATTCTTCAATGGTTCTGAAAGTCAGGTTCACTCTTGGTGTCTTCACTTTTGTGGTGGGAGGAAGCCTGTGAAGCCAGTTGTCTTGTGTAGTTCCCTTCATAATTAATAAGCTTCCGTTTTCAAGAAATATTTCTACCTTTTCTTTGGTCGTTTTATGCTTGAATAGAAACTTTCTTTCCGCTCCAAAGGTCAAAGAGGCAATAGCTCCATGTTTCTTCAGATCCGTTTCGCCATCGCTGTGATAAGCCATTCCTTCACTTCCGTCATGGTATAAATTGAGTAAACATGAATTGTAGGTCTCTCCTGAAACTTCTTCGCATTTTTTCTTCAGTTCCAATAATTCCGGAGTCCAGAATTGGGCATATTTTGTTCGTTTCGAATAGGTATATTCAAAAGCTTTCACTCCAAACCAGGCTACTTTCCTTTTGGTTAAAATCAGTTTTCCAAAAATTAATGCTTCATCATTTTCCCACGGAATCTGGTTGAGCAGATAATCATAGTAAAAATCTGATTGTTCTTTTGAGAAAACCTTGCCGTAGTAATGAACGGTTCCGTCGTGTGGAAGGATATTGAGAGGATAATCTGATATTTCTTCGAAGAGGCTCATCATAGTTTTTTAATTAAATGCTTTATTTTGTAAAAAGTACAATGTAAAATGTATTGATGACTTTTATATTTAAACACAAATAACACCAATGTTTTTCACAAATGACACGAATTTTTATATCAATAGGAATGGGCTTTAGTCCGTTTAATAGAATGATTCAACAATCCATTGGCTTTAGCCACAATTTAAATTTAATATTTTTCAACCGCAAAAGTCACAAAAGATTCTTTCATTAAACACAAATGACACCAATGTTTTTCACTAATGACACAAATTGTTATATCAATAGAGATGGGCTTTAGCCCATTTAACAAAAAAATAATATAATCCATTGGCTTTAGCCAAAACTTAATAATTGTAGAAGCCTTTTGTACCTTTTGTAGTAAAATATTTTACGAGTAAATATGTGATCCTTCCCAACCTACAATCAGCTGTTTCCTATCACTTCCCCAGCGATAGCCACCAAGATGCCCTGTAGACTGAATCACACGGTGACATGGAATAAGAAATGCAACCGGATTACTTCCAATAGCCGTTCCAACAGCTCTGGATGCTTTAGGATTTCCAATTTTTTCTGCCAGGCTGCCATACGTAGACAGTTTTCCCATCGGAATGGTCAATAGACTTTCCCATACTTTCAACTGAAAATCGGTTCCTTTTAAGTGTAATTTTATTGTGTTGAGTTTTGTCCAGTCTTTATCGAATATGGACAGTGCATTCTTTTGAAGAGCATCCTGTTTTTCAATAAAAGAAGCATTAGGGAACTTTTGTTTCAGTTCCCCGAATGCTCTTTCTTTATCGTCTTCAAAAGCCATATAGCAGATTCCTTTTTCTGTAGAAGCTACTAAAATATTTCCGAAAGGACTTTCAGAAAAACTGTAATGAATACTGAGGCTTTTTCCTCCGTTTTTATATTCTGCCGGAGACATTCCTTCAATCTTTACAAACAGATCATGAAGCCTGCTGGTACTGGAAAGTCCTGTCTCATAAGCGGTATCAAACAAACTTGCTTTTTCTTCCTTCAATAAATTTTTAGCATGTTCAAGACTGATGAACTGTAAAAATTTTTTCGGACTTGTTCCTGCCCAATCTGTAAAGATCTTCTGAAAATGAGCCGGACTCAAGTGAATATTCTCTGCCACTTCCTCCAAACTTGGCTGAAGCCTGAAATTGCTCTGGATATATTCTATCGCTTTGGCAATTCTGTTATAATCTATCTGACTTTGTGTGGACATCATATTATTGTTTTTACCTCACAAATTTCCAAAGAATATACGGCAGAAAAAATCCGATTCTTGCGGAATATTAGTTGTTGTTATAAATATCGTAGTAAGCAAGCATTTTGTAATATAGCTTAGCAGAAAGGAAAGCCGTTGGCTTAGCCATTGGAGAATCCATTAACTCTACAATATCAAATGCTACTACATTACATTTTTCAAATACTTTTCTTAATAATTCCAGCGTTGGATACCATTGTAACCCACCTGGCTCAGGAGTTCCTGTAGATGGTGCAATAGAAGGATCGAAAGCATCTAAATCAATCGTGATATACACATTTCCTGATACTTTTTCCAATACATCATTGATCCAGTTTTCGTTGTTTGCGATTTCGTGAGCGAAAAATACTCTTCCTTCCGGTAAATATTCAACTTCTTCAACATCCATAGAACGGATTCCCACCTGTACTAAGTTATGCTTCTGATTAGCCTCAAAAACTGCACAAGCATGGTTGGAAGTAGAACCGTGGAACTCAGGACGTAAGTCTGTGTGAGCATCAAACTGAAGAACAGTAAGGTTTTCGAACTTCTCTCCTACCGCACGGATAGAACCGATAGAAACAGAGTGCTCTCCCCCAAAAAGAGTAAATAATTTACCATCATTGTTCAAAAGTTCTTTTGTTTTCTGATAAACGGCTTCTGTCATTGCTTCCGGTGAAGAATTTTCAGAAACTTCTCCTGCTAAGTAAACTCCCTGTAGATAAGGTTCTGTTTGAGTTTCAATATCGTAAAGCTCCATGTTTTCAGAAGCGTTTAAGAATAATTCCGGACCTTTATCAGCTCCTTTACCCCATGTTGAAGTTCCATCATAAGGAACAGTTACCAACATTACTTTCGAATTCTCTAACGTTGCGTTTTCCTCGGGAATTCCTGCGTATGTTCTCATGCTTTATTTAAAAATTTTAATGTTTTAAAATTGAAATATTGACCACAAAGATACGAAGAGTTTATGAGTTGGAGAGTAAGAGTGTAGGAGAGTTTATGAGCATCAGAATTTACCACTCGTAGTGTATTATCTGCTACCTAAAACCTATTATCTGTTACCTCTTCCCTTTCCACTCTCAACTCAAATAGCTATTTTTGTACAAAACTCATTATATGCCTTTAAAAGCTGTACTTTTCGATATGGATGGTGTAATTGTAGATACGGAACCATTGCATAGAAAAGCTTATTTCAAAACGTTTGATGAATTGGAAATTGCCGTTTCCGAAGAGTTATACACCTCTTTTACCGGAGCATCAACCAAAAGAGTCTCTGAAACTTTGATTAATGAATTTAATTTAAATCAAACTTATGAAGACATTGCTGGAATCAAAAGATCTCATTTCAAAGATTATTTTTATAATGATGATGAGTTTGACTTAATTCCCGGAGTAAGAAAACTGATTGAGCATTATCACGAAAGTGGAGTTAAACTGATTCTTGCTTCTTCTGCAACAATGGTAACCATCAATATGGTTTTTGAAAAGTTCGGACTGGAGCAATATTTCAGTGGAAAGATCAGCGGCGCCGATTTAAAAGAATCAAAACCTCATCCTGAAGTTTTCTTACTGGCAGCAGAAATGGCAGGAGAACCTGTTGAAAACTGTATGGTGATTGAGGATTCCACCAACGGAATTCTGGCAGCCCACAGAGCAAAAATTTTCTGTGCTGCATACAGAAGTCCACATTCCAAAAATCAGGATTACACGTTGGCAGACACTGTGGTTTCTGATTATGAAGATCTCGAAATTGATAAAGTTTCAAAATATTTTTAAATAAAAAAGCTCTCAGATTCTGAGAGCTTTTGTTTTGTATGTACTTTGTCATCTGAACGAAGTGAAGATTCTTAACTTGGCTTAACTCTTAATCAAAAACTTAATGGTTAAATTTTAAAACATTAAGTTTTATTCAGTGGTTAAGATGATTAAGATGAGATTGCTTTGTCACTTTCGTTCTTCGCAATGACTCTTATTTATAACCAAGAAGTTTCAAGATATCTTCAGGTTCCTGTTTTTCACGGAAAATTTCGTATTGCAACTCACCGTTTTCATCTTTCTGGATCAGGACGTGTCTTGGCTGAGGCATCAGACAGTGGTGTACTCCACCATATCCTCCGATCGTTTCCTGATATGCTCCTGTGTGGAAAAATCCGATGTACAGAGGTTTAGTATCACTGAAGACCGGTAAATAAATTGCGTTGGTATGCTGTTCCGAGTTATAATAATCATCTGAGTCACAAGTCAGTCCACCTAAGAACACTCTCTCATACGTATCTTCCCAACGGTTAAGCGGAAGCATAATAAAGTGTCTTGAGATTGCCCAGGTATCAGGAAGAGTAGTCATGAAAGAAGAATCAATCATATTCCATTTTTCTCTGTCGTTCTGACGTTTCTGAGAAATAATTTTATAAAGATTTGCTCCACTTTCTCCTACGGTAAAGCTTCCGAACTCAGTATAAATATTAGGTTCTTCTACACCTTCCTCTTCACAGAATTTCTTGATCTGAGAAACGATTTCTTCCACCATATACTGATAGTCATAATCAAAGTTCAAAGAAGTTTTGATTGGGAAACCACCTCCGATGTTCAATGAATCTACTTCAGGAGCAATTTTCTTCAAACGTGCATATACACGAAGACATTTGTACAATTCATTCCAATAATAAGAAGTATCTTTAATCCCGGTATTGATGAAGAAGTGAAGCATTTTCAATCTTGCATTCGGGTGTTCAGCGATCTTCTGACTATAGTAAGGAATGATATCTTTATATCCGATTCCTAGTCTTGAGGTATAGAATTCGAACTTCGGTTCTTCCTCTGATGCAATTCTGATTCCGATATTAAAGGTAGAATCGATGCTTTCCGTAAGTTTATCCAATTCTCTGTAGTTGTCAAGAATCGGAGTAATATTTTCAAAACCGCTGTTGATCATATCTGAAATCTTTGTCAGATAATCATCCGTTTTAAAACCATTACAGATTACTTCAATGTTTTTATCTACCTTCTCTTTTTCGTAAAGAGATTTTACAATATCCATATCATAAGCAGACGATGTTTCTATCGAAATATCATTCTTCAGAGCTTCTTCCAATACGAAATTGAAATGACTGGATTTTGTGCAATAGCAATAGGTATAATTCTTTTTATATTCGGTTTTCTCAAAAGCTTCTTTAAACCAGCCTTTCGCTTTCTGAATATTTTGAGAAATTCTCGGCAGGTAGCTAATCTTTAGCGGAGTGCCAAATTGTTCAACCACATCCATCAATGGAATATCGTGAAACAACAAATTGTTCTCAGAAACATTAAATTCCTCCGTAGGAAAATATAATGTCTGATCAATAAGTTCCGAGTACTTTATTTTCATTTCTAAACAAGTGAATTAAGAAATGCAAAATTGCTAAAAAAGTTTCATTTTTAGGTGTTAAAATTATTATAATTTTAAATAAACCCCCAATATTAAATCTTATAGAAATTTATCTCTGATAATCAATACGTAAACTTTTGGATGTATTCATTCCTTTTGGCGTCTGAAATCCCCAATACCTGCTGAATATAGACATCTGTAGAACCATACTTTTTATTAATCTCCTCAAAAGCCGCATCAAGATATCTTTTTTCTACCCAGCTCAGTTTTTCCAGCACCTGTAAATCCATTTTAGGATAAAGGAAATGTAAGGTATTGGCAAGACGAAGTCTCTTCTGAACGAGGTCTTTTCTGTAATTATTGGATAAAAGGTATTCGTTGTAAATAGTCTCTTTTTCAAATTTCAGAATGGTAAGAATTAATGCGGTGGTAATTCCGGTTCTGTCTTTTCCTGCGGTACAGTGATAAAGAATCGGATCTTTGGATTCCAGAATTTCTGTAATAATCTTTTTTATCGTTTCCGGGTTTTCTGTCACATACTCACGATAGAAATCGATCATCCTCTTATCTGCATCGGAAGCGTTTACTTTACCTTTAAGAACAAGTTTCTTGGCCTGAGCTAATTGATCTCCTTCATCTTCAAACGCTGAATATTTTTTATAAACAGTTTCTGAAGGCAGCTGATCAGGTTTCTCAGCAATTTCTTTTGAATTTCTAAGATCAATAATTTCTTTGATTCCTAGTTTTTCAAAATCTTCAAAAGATTTCTTTTTAAGCTTATGAAGATGGGCACTTCTGTAGAATTTTCCTTCTTTTAAGGTTTTTCCATCTGCATTTTTGATATTTCCTACCGTACGGAAATTGGTTACTTTCTTGATATGAATTACTTTTTCAGTTTCATTTTTCCCATATTCCGGTGTTTCAAAATGCTGTGTTTTGCATGAGAAAATACAGCATAATGAAATGGTAAAAACTGATATTTTGATTAGTTTATTCAATATTTTAATAAGTTTTGGCTAAAGCCAATGGATGTATTTATATTTATTAAACGGGCTGAAGCCCGTTTCTATTGATGTAAAAATTCGTGCCATTTGTGAAAAACATTGGTGTAATTTGTGTTTAATGACAGTCTCTTTTTTAAATGGGTAAGGCCAGTTTCTATTGATATATAATTAGATCCTTTTAATAGATTGCAGGATATTCTATCTCCTTCATCCCTACAAAAAACAAAACATCTCCTGATTCGTATTCCACGGAAACCTCATCTTCAACAGCAAAATTCCGGGTTCCTATTCTTGAAGTAATGCTTAAACTTTCATTGGTTAAAGGCCAGTTGAGTCCTTTGGTTGTAATATTATTTACTGATGGAAATGGATAAAGAGAGATCATTCTGTTTTTCACTCCTTTCAGTGTAAAATGATTGGGAATAAAATAATACTCTGAAAACTCATCATAAAATGTAATATTCATTCTATCCTTAAAGCTATAAGCAACGGTAAGATTTCCCAGAAAATGATCCTGTTCGCCTCCACTTCCTCCAAAAACATCAACTTCTGAAAAACCTCTTTCCTGAATAATTTCCAATGCTTTATGAAAATCTGTTTTTTCCTGATCTAACGTAAGGATAAATTTGCCTTCATACATATCTTCATCTGATCCGGAGTGAGAATCAAAATCACCGGATATAAAATCCAGCTTATCCAAAGGAAATCCCATTCTTTTCAAATAATGGAAAGCACCGTCTGTACAGGCAATCAAACCATAGTTTTCCGGATGGGGTAATGATTTTGGAGCATCTCCGTTGATGAAAAGTAATGCTTTATCTCTCATTCGGATTCCAGTATTCTTCCGGTTCGTTGTTCAGTTTTGAAATATATCTGGCCAATACAAAAAGATAATCTGAAAGCCTGTTTAAATATTTAATCAATTCAGGACGTACTTCCTCCGATTCATTCAAAAATACCAATGAACGTTCTGCTCTTCTGCAGATGGTTCTTGCCGCGTGTAAAAAAGTCGCCGATTTTCCTCCACCTGGAAGGATAAAATACTGAAGCGGTTCCAGCTTTTCATCAAAAGCATCCATCCATTGTTCCAGTTCTTCAATTTCTGTTTCTGAAATAATGATCGGAAGACGTGATTTTCCGTTGGCCAACATCAACTTATCCACAGGGGTTGCCGCTTCTGAACCTACGGTGAATAAATCAAACTGGATTTTCTTCAACTGTCTCAACACTTCTTCATCTTCGATATGACTTTTTGCAATCCCGATGAATGAATTCAACTCGTCTATATTTCCATAACTGTCTACTCTTGCACTGGCTTTGGAAACTCTTGTTCCACCGTATAATGCAGTCTGACCTTTATCTCCTGTCTTTGTATAAATTTTCATAGTACTAAAATACCTTTTTTTATACAATGTAAAAAGTAAAATGTAGTAATAACGTCCTATTCTATCTGAAAAAAAATTACCTGACATTCATTAACGTCAGGTAATTTTCATATAGTTTGGTTTTATATCTTTTGAAATTGCTTTCTCATTGTTAAAGCATGACAGGCAAATTCCAATTCCTTTATGTATAGATTAAAAAGTATAATTAACATTTAGCTGAAAAATGGTTCCGTTAAATCCAAACTGATTAACCTCCCAGGGATATCTGAACCTTCCTCCAAGATCCGTCACCACATCTCCTTTGCTGTCTATTACATCCGGGTAAATATTAAATAAATTATTTACAACTCCGGAAACTTTAAGGTCGTTCGTAATTTTATAGGTTAAAACAATGTCTGTAACTACCTTACCGGAGAATGTCTGATCTTTGGTTGGATCAGTGGCATGCTGCCATGTAACCGAACCAAAATACGTATTATTAAGGTTAAAATTAAACTTTGAAATGTCATACGAAAGACTCAGAATCGTTTTAGTTTTTGGTCTTGCAGAGATGATTCTGGATTGTTCTTTTCGATCAAAAAAGTTTTCTGAATAACCATTTTGAGCCAAAATAGGTGGAACGGCAATATTATCTACTATTTTAGTTTCGTTATAATTGAAAGCAGCAATAATTCCCAGTTTTCCTTTGCCAATAGCGGAAGTATAATAATTAGCTACAAAATCTACCCCTTCAGTCACTGTATTTACAGCATTGGTGAAAAACTTCAGGGAGGTTATTTTATTATTGTTTAATATTACTTCCACAGGGTTTGTCAGATCCGGACTTCCCGGAGCACCGGTTTTGTACCCAATATCTCCTGAGAAAAGTACGCGGTCTTTAATTTTTATTCTATAATAATCTGCTGTAATAGTAAGGTTTTTAAAAGGTTTTAAGGCAAATCCTCCTGTAATGTTAAAGGCTTTTTCAGCATTTAATTTAGGTACCCCAAGGTCAGATCTTATAATTTGAGAGTCGTTATTAAAAGTACCCTGATTAGCTACCGTATTCCCTGTAATTTTAGTTTGAACATTGGAATAATAAATCTGGTGTAATGAAGGGGCACGGAATCCTGTAGAAACAGATCCACGGAAAACCAATTTATCATCTAGCAACTTATACCTTGCATTTCCCTTCCAGGAAACATTATTTCCGAAATCACTGAAATTTTCATACCTCACCGTTCCTCCGACTAATAAGTTTTTTGTAACATCCCATTCCGCATTCAAATAAGCTCCGATATTCTGACGGTTTTTATTGACTTCATTTTGAGGCTGCAGTCCCGGAAATGATTCTGCACCACTTCCTATATAAGACGCTTCTTCTCCTGCCCTTGCCTGATAATTTTCATTACGCACTTCAGCTCCGGCTCCTAAAACAAGCGCACCAAAATCCCGGCTGATATCTACGTTTCCTATAATATTACTGAACTGGTG
Source organism: Chryseobacterium sp. T20 (assembly GCF_047345655.1). Taxonomy (NCBI): domain Bacteria; kingdom Pseudomonadati; phylum Bacteroidota; class Flavobacteriia; order Flavobacteriales; family Weeksellaceae; genus Chryseobacterium; species Chryseobacterium sp. T20. The sequence continues at coordinate 286,980 of NZ_JBLFDU010000002.1, read as the reverse complement.
CCCACCTGCTTTAAAATAAGTTGGGGAATTTGCACCTAAAGAAGTATTAATGGTATTTGCTACAGCATAATCTACGGCATTAGAACCAAAGGTTGCACTCCCATCAAAATTCCATTTTCCAAACATACCTTTCCATCCGGAAGTTAAATTATAATCGTAAACATCTGTTTTAAATTCCGGTTGAAATCCGTTGTAAGCCTGTCCTTTTGGAGTTAATAAACCAAAATCTGAAGTTACCCAATACGGTGTTCTATATAAAGCAAAGCTGGTCCCACTTCTGTAGGTTGTCCCCCCAAAAGCATAAAATTTGCCCGTTTCACCTGTTGGCAACTCAAAATTGACAAACATATTGCCCACTTTGGTCTCCGGCTGCCCTATAATCATTCCTAAACCGGGATTGGCCTGAGTCCAGGCATTATCCACACCAAAAAGTTCATCTTTTGTAACAGAACCTGCGCGGTTCGTTTTATTTTGAGAGGAAAATCCGAAGGTAAGATTCAGACTTCCGGTTTTTGCTACTTTGATTCCTGTATTAAAATCTGCTCCGATATTAAAACCGTCTCCTTTTGAAGTAATACCTGAAAAAAGATTGACGGTGCTTTTTCCAACACTGTTCTTAAGAATAATATTAATAACTCCTGCAATAGCATCAGATCCGTACTGTGCAGATGCTCCATCCCTCAATACCTCTACGTTTTGCAAGGCTGCTGAAGGAATACTTTTCAGATCTGTTCCTACTTCACCTTTTCCCGGGGTATCATTTACGTAAATTAAAGCACTTTGATTTTTTCTTTTACCATTCACCAACACTAATGTTCTGGAAGGTCCTAATCCTCTTAAATCTGCAGGATCAAAGTGAGCTGTTGCATCAGAAACGGTTTGTTGTGATGAATTGAAAGAGGGAACGGCATAGGTTAAAGCTTTATCAAAAGTAACCTGCCCTGTGGATTTTAATTGTACGGCGGAAATATTATCAATAGGAATCGCTGAGGTAATGATGGTTCTGGGCTTGGTTCTACCCGTGGTAACTACCACTTCATCTATTTTATTTTGTTTTATGCTGTCCTGAGCATATCCCATTGCACCAGCTCCGCTTAATACTAATGCATAGATTTTTCCATTAAATAAACTATTTTTCATGTCAATTGTTAATTATTCAATAAATCTAATAAAAAAATCAACATTAAACATAAAAACAAAACATATAATAACAATTTGATTTCATATTTGCGAAAATTATACCATTTCACAAAAACAACAATTGTTCTACAAAACATAAATTGATTTATTAATAACATGAAAAAAAATAAATCAATAACACCAAATTTGTATAAAAAAATAAATTAGTTATTATCAGAAATAAACATGAATTTATTCGTTCCGATAAGTAGTTTTCAACGGATTGAGGTTGCTTCGCCTATGGCTCGCAATGACTGGAAATGAATGGGAATAAAAAATGGCCGGGAGAAACCGGCCATATCCAAATTATTTATTTACCTCTACGTATTGTATGATGGTCTGATTTTTTGGGTTGTAGATAATAGTACTACTGGTAGGAAATCTTTTCAGTTTATAATACTGAATATTTTTATCGGATTTAATATCTTCCAGAATACGGGTATCAAAAGTATTGTCAGGAAGAAATTTCGATATAAAACTTATTTTATCAATGATATTCTGGCCATCGATCTTGCGGGCAGTTTTATCTGATTTGCTTTCATCAGAAGTAGGCTGGCTTTCTAAAAACGGAAGCAATACGGCAATATCAGCTTTATATTTAAAAATATATCCTTCAGGTCTTCCGGGAATATTGATTTTCTTTCCTTTTTCTTCAGAAACAATAGATGCTCCAGTACCTGGGAAAACAGTATTAAACTTAACATCCTCAGAATTGGTCAAAGAATTGATAGACTCATTGACTGTCTTCTTTACTGTTTCTTCTACAACCTGTTGTGTCTTTTGCTGTACGGTTTCAGTTGTTTTCTGAACCGTCTGATCTATTTTTTCTTCTATCTTATTGCATGATACTAATAAAAAAGCAGTAATAACAGGCAAAATATACTTCTTCATAATTCTAATAATGGCGATTTTTTTATTAATATACTTTTCTTCTAACGCAAAAGTAGGGATCAATATTTTAAGAAAGAAAAAATATTTTTTTATTATCCGAAATCCTACTGACAAACTGTTGTCATAACCCTCTCTTACCTTTGTATCAACAACAAACAAAACAAATACATTATGACAACTACAGCAACAGCCACTAAACAATTCATGACTTCTGAACAGCTATTAGAAGACTGGCAGGGACACAGAAATCTTACAAGAAGAGTGATTGAATCTTTTCCTGAAAAAGAATTATTTGAATTTTCTGTAGGCGGAATGAGACCATTTGCAAAACTGGCAGTAGAACTGATCAGCATTGGCGGGCCTGCTTTAAAAGGAATTGTGGAAGGAAATATAGAAGCTTACAGTGAAGAAGCTTTTAATCCAACAACTAAAGAAGAAATTTTGAAAAAATGGGATGAAGAAACAGAAGTAATCAACCATTATTTCAATCAGATTTCTGAAGAGCGTTTCCAGGAGACATTCAATTTATTCGGACAATACGAATTTCCGGTATATCAGAACATTCTTTATTTTGTAGATAATGAAGTTCATCACCGTGGACAAGGTTATGTTTATCTGAGAGCTTTAGGTATTGAGCCTCCTTTCTTCTGGGAGAGATTTTAATTTCAATAAAAGTGAAGAGGTAAAATTGCAAAAAGGCGGAAATCATAAAAATACATCTGCAATGTCATTTTCTAACAGTGATTTTCTCCATTTCAACAACTTATATCATTTTTTGCGACTAAACAAATTTAGCTTTTTTGCGATTTTACCCTTGGCTTATTAACCATTTCATTTATTTGCCTCAATTAAGTCTTTAAACCTCAACAGCTGTCTTGTTGGGGTTTATTATTGATGTCTTTCAACCATTTTTACAAGCAGTTCATTCAAACGGACACGAAGACTTTCCGGTTCCAAAACGGTAGCATAATCTGCAAAAGTGATCAGCCAGCGGGGAAATCCGTCACTGATCCATTCTGTTTCAAAAGTAAGCTCCATACCTTGCTCGGTTTCTACTTCCTCTATCAGTCCATAGTATTTTTTAGAATTTACCAGGTGATTCATTATCTTTTTGTCGACCAGAAGTTTAGCCTTAACCTTATTTCCATTTGATTTTTTACGGTAATCATTCACTTGTCCATATTCCTGAAGGAAAGGATTCTGTGTTTTTGAGATTTCCAGAATTCTGTCAATACGAAACTGTCTGAAATCTTTTCTCAGGGTACAGTATGCCATGATGTACCAGATATTAAATTCGAAAAACATCCCGACTGTTTCAATCGTTCTGTTATTCACTCTTCCATCTACCGTCTTATATTTGATATTGAGCTGGGTTTTCTCCGCGATACTTTCCAGAATAATAGGAATTACGTTTTTCAGTGAATCTCCAGAATCTGTATGAAAGCTGAAAACATCAATCTGCTTTTCAATATTTTTAATCAGGTTTTTATCAGAATATTTCAATACTGAACGAACCTTTTCCATGGCTGCCTGATAGTGATTTCCTAAACTTTGGTGGGAAAATTTCTGCATCAGTTTTTCAGCAGTAATGAAACTTAACACTTCTTCTTTGGTAAACATAATGGGAGGAAGTTTGTAACCATCCATTAAAGAATACCCATTTCCCGCTTCTCCAACAATAGGAATACCCGCATTTTCCAGGGTTTTCACATCACGATAAATGGTTCTGATGCTTACATCGAATTTTTCAGCCAGATCCTGAGCCCGTACAATTGATTTAGACTGTAACTGGGTAAGAATGGCCGTTACCCGATCGAGTTTTTTTAGATAGTGATCGTTCATGATGGAACAAAGCTAAAATTCTTTTTTCATAATTAGCGAAACCAAAAGTAAAAAAAAATAATTGCTATGTCCGCCTATTTTCTATCGAAGAAATCACTCAATTAAAGACAATTTAAAGACCGTTTAAATGTCACTTTTTTTTGTACCCAAAATGTCAATATAATTTTACTGTATGAATCATATAGAAAAATTAATTATAGAGTACTTACAGGCAGGATTAACTCAGCAAGAAGTATCCGAACGGTTTAAAAATGACGGCATTAACCCTAACAGTTTAAGTTCAATTGAAAAGCAAATCAATAAAATCAAAGAATTTTATGAAGCAAAAACACTGTTTCACTTGACTTGCATTCTATATAATAAAAAAGTTTTAGTAAATATGGATTCCCGTAAGTGTGATTAAAAAAAATATCATATAATTGTATTGTTAATTAATTAAAACACAGAATTTTATGAAAAAAGTAATTTTATTAGCAGCTTTTGGAGTTGCAGGACTTGTAAGTGCTAAATCAGCAGACTTTAAAATTTCTTCAATTAAAACTGAGAAGGCTAAAGAAATTAAAAAAGCTTTTGATCTTTGCGGAGTCAATGTTACATTTTATGACAGTGAAGGGAATGTAACGGGTTCACAATGGTATGTTACAGATGCACCCTCACTTTCATCTTGCCAAGCTTTTCAAGCGATGGTTAAGTGGAATCTTGTAAGAGCTGGATTTAGTCTATCGGCAAATTAGATTTGTATGACTTTAAAAAAAAATTATTTTACGATATTTTTCGTAATGTTTTTTTTACATGGGCTTGCTCAGCAAGTCCATGTAAAATATTATCATGTTAGATCACCAATTGCGACCTTATATGAAGACCTATACATAAAAGATAATGATGTAATATCAGTTCAGGATTCAATAGTTAACTTTAATAGCAACGGCACTATGTCTGCGGTCAAAACAGGTGGTAGGCCTTTGACTAAAAATTATTTTATTTCAAAGCTTAAAGACAATGAAAAATCAAGAGATTTTTTCTTTACTGGCCTTGACAGAGATACAAAATATTTTATTCATGATAATGTCTCCAAACCTATTTGGAAAATTGATGAAAGTAAAACAAAAAAAATTCTTGGATATAATTGCATAAAAGCAACGACTAATTTTAGAGGTTCAGAGCTTACGGCCTATTTTACAAAAGAATTACCATATTCTGCCGGACCTTTTAAATTCTTTGGTTTGCCCGGAATAATATTAGATATCAGGGAGGATAACAAAAATTTTAATATTTGGAAAGCTGAAAAAGTAGAATTAGCTGTTGATTCAAAAATAAATTTTACTCCAAAATTAAATAACTATCCTAAAATAACAATGAAAGAATTTGTTGAGTTGAAGGATGGAACTCAAAACAATGAAATGAAGGATCTATTAAGTAGAATGCCGGCTGGTACAAGAGTTCAAAGTGAATCAAAAGGAAGAGCAGGCCTCGAAAAGAGATTTGAATTTGAACAAATGTATGCTCATTAAAATAAAAAAAAGCACCCAAAGGTGCTTTTTTTACTAAACATTTAAAGTAAATTTAACATCTTCACCTGCTATTAATTGTTTTGTAGCGTCGGTATTATTCTCGTAAATATGTACATTCTCTCCATCGCAGCCTGATAATGATTTCCCAGACTTTGGTGGGAAAATTTCTGCATCAGTTTTTCAGCAGTAATGAAACTTAACACTTCTTCTTTGGTAAACATAATGGGAGGAAGTTTGTAACCATCCATTAAAGAATACCCATTTCCCGCTTCTCCAACAATAGGAATACCCGCATTTTCCAGGGTTTTCACATCACGATAAATGGTTCTGATGCTTACATCGAATTTTTCAGCCAGATCTTGTGCCCTCACAACAGGTTTCGACTGTAATTGGGTAAGAATAGCTGTTACCCTATCGAGTTTTTTTAGATAGTGATCGTTCATGATGTAACAAAGCTAAAATTCTTTTTTGAGAAATAAGAAGGCTTTTTTTATTAATTTTATTTTTCACCAAACCGTCGCTTTTTTATGCTTCACACTCATTTTGTTCAGTCTATTGAAAAAGTTTTACAACCGGAACAGGCAGTCATAGACGGTCTTGTTTCCCACTTGGAAACCAAAATTTACAGAAAAGGAGATTTTCTGTTAAAAGCAGATGAAACCTGCAGGTATTTTTATTTTATTGAAAAAGGATTGGTAAAGCTTTTTTTTGATAATGGAGATAAAGATTTTATCATGACCTTTTTTACGGAAAACGCTTTTTTCGCAGAAATGAGCGGTTTTCTTACGGGACAGCCGTCAAAATATATGATTGTTGCTCTGGAACCGACTGAGGTTCTTCGTATACACAAAGATGTGATTGAAGGATTATGTAAAAAATACCATACTGCAGAAACCCTTTTCAGTAAACTCTATTCCAAAGCTCCTGTGAATATGATGGGAAGAATCAGTGAGATGCTGGAAGACGATGGAAAAAAGCGCTATCATAATTTCCTGAAGCAAAGACCGGATCTTATCCAACGCATCAGCCTTGGAGATATGGCAGATTATATTGGCATCACTCAGGTTTCTTTAAGCAGAATCAGAGCGCAAAAACTTTAAGGGAATGGATGATGGAGGCTGGAAGAAGGAAGTTACTGAAGGTTGGATATTTATAATCTAGTCAATAGTAACCTCCAACACCCCACTCCCATCCTCCCGCTTCAAAATTCTTTCCTTTTAAAATTTATCATTTGTAAAAAAAATCAGGAAAATTACCTTCTACATTTGTCACATAATTAATCAAAAACAAATATTATGTCACAAAGAATCAACGCATTTGCGATCGGAAACAAGGCTGTAAATGCACTTCACAACATGGGTTTTCAGGTACAGAACTCATCATTGGACAATTCATTTCTGGAACTGATGTACTTCCGTGTTTCACAGATGAACGGATGCGCTTTTTGCCTGGATATGCACTCTAAAGAATTACTAGCCAAAGGTGAAACGGAGCAGAGAATATTTCTGGTAAGTGCCTGGAGAGAATGTTCATTTTATACGGATAAAGAAAAGGCCGGACTTTTATGGGCAGAGACTTTAACTGCTTTAAACGGGAAAGAAGTGAATGATGAAATGTATTCAAAGGTAAGTCATCACTTCTCTGAAACTGAAATGGTAGATTTAACCATGGCCGTGATTGCTATCAATAGCTACAACAGAATTAATATTGCTTTCGGAGCAGATGTAGGAGTTTATCAGGTCCCTGAAAAAGCCCAGTAAATAATCATGATAAAAATGTAAAAACTCAGCCTATCCCGCTGAGTTTTTTTATTTAATTTTCTTTAAAAGTATTTACCAGTTTATCGAGATTCAGGCTGCGGGCTGAGGCATCAAAAATCTCACGGTACGTTCCTTCTTTATTGTAAAGCTCATCATGAGTTCCGTTTTCCACCACTCTTCCTTTTTTCATGACATAAATGGTATCTGAATCCAGAATCTGTGAAAGGGAATGGGAAATAATGATCACCGTTCTTCCTTCTTTAATTGCATCCAAAGAGTTCTTGATCTGCTCGGTAGCAATAGCATCCAGGCTGGCTGTCGGTTCATCCAAAAAGATGATTGGAGGATTTTTAAGAAACAGTCTTGCAATGGCAATCCTTTGTTGTTGTCCCCCTGAAAGTTGGGTAGCATCATGCTGATATTTTTCCGGAAGATCCATAATCTGTTCATGCAGATAAGCTTTTTTTGCCGCTTCTTCAATTTCCTCAAAGCTGGCATTCATATCTCCATATCTGATATTATCTTCTATACTTCCCTGAAAGATATGATTTCTCTGAAGTACCAGCCCAAGATCACTTCTCAGAAAAGTATTGTCAAATTCATTCAGATTTACTCCATCCAAAAGAATTTCTCCGGAATCCGGAAGATAAAATTTACATAAAAGATTGATAACCGTTGATTTTCCTGCTCCACTCAATCCTACCAAAGCCGTAGTTTTTCCGTTTTCAATTTTCATGGAAACATTATGTAAAGCTTTTGTACCGTTAGGATAGGTGAAATCAACATTTTTCAATTCAAAAGTTCCATTAATTTCTTTTTCTACAAAACTTCCGTTTGATTCGGTTTCATTATCTGCATTCAGAATATCGAAGTATCCTTCGGCATAAATCATAGCATCGTTCATATCATCATAAATCCTATGAAGCTGTCTGATAGGCGCTGAAACATTGTTAAAAAGCATAATATGAAGCATGATTGCTCCAATGGTCATTTGCTGATCAAGCACCAGATAAACGGTTAAAAGGATAATCAAAACAACCCCAAATTGTTCAATGAAAGTCTTTAATCCATCATAAATAAAATTGGTTCTCCTTGTGATCATCTGACTTTCCATCAACTCCATCTGAAGGTCGTATTGCTTTTTTCCTTCAAATTTTTCGCGGACAAAACTTTTAATGACCATAATTGAATTAATCAGGTTCAAAAGTCCTGATGTTTTTCTTTCTCTTTGATTCCGAAGCTGACGTCTCACTCCGCCCAGCTTTTTGGCCTGCAGGGAGCTGATGTAGAAATAAATCGGAACAATAATCGTAGAAACCAATCCCACATATACATTCTGCATATACATAATGATGAGGGCAATAATGGCATTGGAAAAAAGAGGGAGGATATCAATAAAAAAGTTCTGAACCAATCTGGTAAGACTTTCTATCCCACGATCGATCCTGATCTGTAATTTTCCGGACTCATGGTTTTCATCATTAAAATAAGCAACTCTATAAGTCAGAATTTTATCAATGGCTGATTGTGCCAGCACAGAACTCACATTGATTCTGATTTTTTCTCCATAAAATTTCTGTCCAAAGTTGATAAAGATGTTTAACAGTTCTTTTCCCAGTAAAATAATGGAAATGATAACGAGAATATGAATTCCCTCTGACATCGGATGCGGAAGATGGGTAAGTTTAGTCACCTCATCTACGGTATATTTCAAAACAATCGGGTTCACCTGTGCAGCAAGAGCTCCCAGAAAAGTAAGAAACAGTGTTCCGTAAATCATGGGACGATAAGGTCTGATAAATGGAACAAGTTGTTTATAGATTCCGAATAAGGTAACGGTTCTGTTAAAAGGTTTAGCCATAGAAATCATTTTAAATGAAAAACGTACCGCTTTCAAAAGAAAAAGGTACGTTTTTATTATTATTTTCAGCTTACATTTCCTGTTTATCTGAAATTTATTTGATTCCCAGAAATTTTTTAAGCGATGGATCTGTAGCTTTTATGTTATTTACTTCTACATTTTTATTCGAGATTAATGCCAGCCAGTATCCTTCGATATTCTTAAACAAATACAAAGTAGACGAAACCGGATTTCCCACCCCACACATAGGCCATGAACCTTCATATATGGCAAGAAGCTCTGCTTTTTCACTTTTAATAACCCTGTGGTTATTTGTATATATATAATCTTTATCTGCAAGGAAGGTATTAAATAACCTTACTGAACCGCTATCTATCCCCTCAATAGGAATTAGCCCATCTCCAAAAGAATACAGGTATACATTGTTTTTATCTCTATAATAGCCGTATGTTCCTTTAATTTTTTCAAATGTTTTAGAATCTGCAGAGGTTTCTTCATTGTTCCAGTAAATCTTATCATTTGCTTGTCCCAAAAACATACTATAAATATTTTTAAACTGCACCGTCTCATTAATTTTTATCAGATCCTTTTCCCTTTTTTTTGTCATATCAATCTGCCCCTGGGTCAGGTTTTCAAAAAGACCAGTATTTTTATTGTAAGCCTGATCTTTATAGAAAATATATTCATCCATCTTATCACTGATAAAAACATTGCTGTTATCAGGAGGAGTAGAATAATGGAATGGAATTTTTTTTAAAGAATATGTACGGGTGTTGGTATTATAGTTTCTTTCATATACTCCATTTTTATCATAATATAGTATTTGCTTATCTATAACCCCAAAGCTTGGAATATCCAATTGAGCTTCATCCAGCAAAGAATGATGTATAAAAACCTTTTTACCATCAGTAATCCAGGCTTCCTGATGACGGCCATTCCCTATTTTCAAATGATCTGCGTCTGAAATATCAATAGGAAGGACTTTTCCGCCACAATAAATGTGATTTTTATCTTTAAAATAAGGACCGTCCAAATGAACAAACGTAGCTACATCAGCATCTTTTACTACATCATTATATTCATACACATGATCTTTGTCTTTTGAAAGCCCCTCTGAAATACCAATAAACGATGATGGATCTGCCTCAGAAAAAATACTATTTTTATAATACACATGGTTTTTATCTTTGGAATAAATTGTTCCCAACTGAATAAAAGAGTCCACATCACTTTCCGGAATGGGTTATTTGAAACTACCGCTTTTCACAAGAGTATTCTTCATCTTATGGAAATGAGGGCTGAGGTACTGCAACGGTTCACCTTCAAAAAGGAGTTTTTCTCCTCTTTCATAGATTCCCTTTTCATCATAGCACTGTTCATTTTCCAGAAGCACAACCGTATGAATATCTATAGGAGTTACTTTATCATAATAATATACCTTGTTATTAAATTGATAATATCCGTTGTGAGAATAGTTTCCTTGAGAATCTTTAAGAGGTATGAATTCTGAAGCTTTAAGATGTTTAAGCTCCGTTGTATTTTTATAAATCACTTTTTGAGTCCGCCAGAAAGGACCATCGTTACTGAATCCAATATATTGATACCCTAATGTATCTGTTTTTACAAAATTACCTTTGACAAAAATTCCCTCTTTATTTTTGGCCATGAACCCCGGATCACTTCTTTGAGAAACCGAAAATGATTTTGTATCAGCCTTGATTACTTTTCTTATAGTTCTATTTTCTTGAAAAATAATAGTATTATCGTTCACCAAATAAACATCAGATGCCAGTCTGGGATTATCCTGAACAGCTAAAACCGGATTAATCACCGGGTCTTTTACAGCATTAACTTTCTGAGCATTTGCTTTTATTGAAAAGACACAACAAAAAGAGAATAGAAAATACTTCATACTGCCAACTTATGTTATGGCAATAAATATAGCAATTTCTACAGTTTCATATCTATTTGGAAATTCCAGAAAACCCAATTACCTACCCTTCATACATATAAGTAGTAAGATAATGCAGTTCTTTTCTGCTGGCTTCTTTAGATTCTGCTTCTGCCTGTTCTAAAGAATATTGAGAATTGATTTCTTTTTTCTGGAAAACAAATGAGTTATTGACATTCTTATCTATAACATCATCAAAGATATGTTTAATTTCAGGGTTGGCTAATGAAGCAAAACTTATATCTTTAAAATCATACATCAGTCTCAGATCATCAAACTGACTGAAATTTTCATTAACAAATCCCTGCAGCTGTGGTTTTGAATCAAAGTTACCTGCCCAGATATTGTAAGCATATTTCTTCTTTTTAGGTTTATCTAAAATACTTTGATACACGAAGTTTTCACCCAGATAAGCTTCTCTTACCTGCGGGTCATTGGCAAGATCTTCCGGAAGTCCTTCTTTCAGAATCTTTCCTTCAAACATGATATAGGTTTTATTGGTAATTGCTAACGTCTGCTGTACGTTGTGGTCGGTAATCAGAATTCCGATATTTTTATCTACAAGACTTCTTACAATCTTTTGAATATCTTCCACGGCAATCGGGTCTACCCCTGCGAAAGGCTCATCCAGAAGAATAAAATTCGGACTTGTTGCAAGACAGCGTGCAATTTCGGTTCTACGTCTTTCCCCTCCGGAAAGAAGATCTCCTCTGTTTTTACGGACATGCTGCAAAGAAAACTCTTCAATCAGTTCATCACATTTGATCTGCTGTTCACGCTTAGAAAGCTTAGTCAGCTGCAATACTCCCATAATATTTTCTTCCACAGACAATTTTCTGAAAACCGAAGCTTCCTGCGCCAGATACCCGATTCCTTTTTGGGCTCTTCGGTACATGGCATCGGTAGTAATCTCCTGTTTGTCTAAGAAAATTTTTCCTGAAGTAGGCTTAACCAACCCTACAATCATATAAAACGATGTGGTTTTCCCTGCTCCATTCGGACCCAGCAAACCAACAATTTCTCCCTGTTGAACCTGTACAGAAACGCCTTTTACAACTTTTTTAGGACCGTATTCCTTGATTAAGTTTTCTCCTCGTAAAATCATAGGGCAAATATATCAAAAATATAAACTTCACTTACAGGTTAATATCAACTTGTTTACGTTAAATGCAAACTTATTCATTTACAACCTATTGTAACTTTTCATCATTTTAATCTACTCATCGTAAAACATATCAATCAATTATAAATATTAAGAAATGGAAAATTACGGGTATACAAAAACAGAAAATGTACACAACCAGCAAAGCAGTGTTCCTTACCGTTCAGAAAAGAAAATCCCTGCAGCTATATTGGGAATTCTTGTGGGGTGGCTGGCTTTAAATAAATTTTATCTGGGCTATACGAAGGAGGGAGTTATTCAGCTGGTTCTGAATGTGGTTACCTTTGGTGCAGCTTCAATTATTCCTTTTATTGAGGGAATTCTCTATCTTTTTATGAGTGATAAACAATTCGATGATACGTATGTCTATGGGAAAAAAGGATGGTTGTAAAAAATTATCATCACCTCATTAGAAATAAAAAGAGACTACCGATTGAGTAGTCTCTTTTTTATATGGATGAATTTAATCATTATTTATTTAAAAGAATAGCTGCTTCTTTTGCAAAATAAGTGAAAATCATATCTGCTCCCGCTCTTTTGAAACAGGTCAAGCTTTCAATGATCGTTTTGTCATTATCCAGCCATCCGTTTTGGGCAGCTGCTTTTACCATTGCATATTCTCCGCTTACATTGTATACTGCAATTGGAAGATCGATGGCTTCACGTACTTTGGAAACGATATCCAGGTAAGGAAGTCCCGGTTTAATCATAATCACATCTGCTCCTTCATCTATATCTTTAAATACTTCATTCACGGCTTCGCGTGAGTTGTGGAAATCCATCTGATATGTTTTTTTATCTTTCGGAATTTCCATATCATCTTTCGGAGCACTGTCTAAAGCACTTCTGAAAGGACCGTAGAAAGAACTTGCATATTTGGCAGCATAGCTTACAATTCCTACATCTGTAAATCCGCTTTCTTCCAAAGCTTCACGAATGACCATTACTCTGCCATCCATCATATCACTTGGTGCTACAAGATCTGCTCCTGCTTCTGCATGAGATACTGACATTCTTGCCAGCGCATCATTGGTAGCATCATTTAAAACTTTTCCGTTTTCAATGATTCCGTCGTGTCCGTAGATTGAATAAGGATCTAAGGCTACATCCGGCATCACAATCATTCCCGGAACGGCATCTTTGATTGCTTTGATGGTGTTCTGCATCAATCCGTCTTTGTTCCAGGCTTCTTTTCCTGTATTGTCTTTCAGATGTTCTGACACTTTCATGTACAAATTGACAGCTTTTACTCCCAAAGAAAATAATTCCTTACATTCCTTCACTGTTAAATCTATACTGCGCCTAAAAATTCCCGGCATAGACGGGATTGCCTCCTGCTTGTTTTCGCCCTCCATTACGAAGATCGGCATTACAAAATCATCAGTTGTAAGCACATTTTCTCTTACCAAACTTCTGATAGATTCATTAACTCTAAGTCTTCTATTTCTTGAATGTATCATTTTGGAATACTTTTTGAATAAGTTTCTACAAATTTAATATAAGTTCTGCAAAAAACTATTGTACGAAATTGTAGAATTTATTACATTTGTTATATATATTCGAGAAATTATAAATTTGATGAAAAAACTTTTACTTTTATTTCTATTTGTAGGCACTTTTGTTGGATTTTCCAACAATTTCAAAGCTCAGCTTAGAGAGCCGGATTCCATCACTCAAAAAGCAGATGATGGTGTATTGCTTGCCTATCCAAATCCTGCAAAGGATTTCCTTATCATTAAGGCAAAAGATTCTTCTTTAAGAATCAAAAGCGTGACTTTTTATTCAATTTTGGGTATGCAGGTTGCTAGTTATACCGTAAATATGAATTCCGGAGAGATTAATATTGAAAAATTAAAGCCCGGAAAATATATGATCCGATATATTTTAAGTGACAACACACAGAAAGTTACTCAAATCGTGAAACAATAAATTAAAATCCTGATAATCATCAGGATTTTTTCTTTTTACATTAATTCTGTTTTAATATTTCCGTAACTTTCGGGACTTTTTCATACTAATAGTAAAAAGAACAACTTAATGTTAAAAGCTGAACATATTAAAAAGACCTATAATGCAGGAAAAAAGGTCGCCCTGGATGATTTCAGCATCCATGTTCCAAAAGGCAGTATTTATGGCCTTTTAGGTCCTAACGGAGCCGGAAAAACTTCTTTTATCCGTATCATTAACCAAATTACTCAGGCAGATTCTGGAGAAATCCATATCAATGGCCAAAAGCTTAATCCAAGTCATATTAAAGATATTGGCTATATGCCTGAAGAAAGAGGACTGTACAAAAACATGACTGTTGGTGACCAGATTCTATATTTCGGGGAACTGAAGGGAATGAAGAAAAGTGATGCCCTTAACGAAGCCAAAAAGTGGTTTGAAAAGCTGAACATCGATCAATGGTGGAAGAAAAAGCTTTCGGAGCTTTCTAAGGGAATGGCACAAAAAATCCAGTTTGTAGTAACCGTTCTCCACAGACCACATCTTTTAATTCTTGATGAGCCGTTTTCAGGTTTTGATCCAGTGAATGCCAACTTAATTAAAGATCAGATCATTGACCTTAAAAATAACGGAACAACCATCATTCTTTCTACCCACAGAATGGAAAGTGTAGAGGAAATGTGTGATTATGTTGCTTTGATCAACAATTCAAAGAAAATTATTGACGGAAGGGTTTTTGATGTAAGAGAAAAATTTAAGAAAAATATTTTTGGGATTACGCTTTCTGAAGTAAGCAATGATCAGTTTGAAAATTTCAAAAACAAATATGAGATCTTCAACCTATCCCATGAAAATAATCTTGTTTCTTTTGACCTGAAAAATGAGGAGAGCCAGAATAATGTTCTTCTTGATCTGGTACAGGTAGGTAAAGTGAGATCATTCGACGAAAGAATTCCTAGTATGAATGAAGTGTTTATTAATGCTGTAAGTAACCATTCTTAATTTTATGAATAATATTTTTTTAATTACCAAAAGAGAGTTTCTTACACAGGTTAAGAAAAAGTCTTTCATCATATTGACCCTGCTTGCCCCTGTCATGATTATTGCTTTCGGAGCTGTCATCGGACTCATGTTTAAAGCGAATGAATCACATAGTATTATAGAAGTGGTTGATAAGAGCGGATTGTTTACCAATCAGCTTAAATCTAATGATAAATTAAATTACGTTTTTGTTTCTGCGGCTGATGAAAAGTCCAAGATTAACAATTTAAAAGGAAATGAATCTCTGGACGGCATTCTGATTCTTCCGCCGTTGAAAAATGAGAATTTTGATGGCCTTGAAAAGGAAACCCGACTCATTATCAACAGTAAAATAGGGTTTGATACCAAACAACAAATTGTATCTGATATCAGCAATGTTGTTCGAAAAGAAAAAATAAAGCAACTGGGTATTCAGGAAACTCAATTGAATGATCTTGATAAAAACTTTACCCTAAAAACCATTAACGTTACGGATAATAATAAAGAAGATTCTGATCTTGCTTTTGGGGTGAAATCCGGATTAAGTATGGTCCTGATGTATGTTACTTTTATGTTCATTATTATTTATGGGGTAAGAGTAATGAGAAGTGTGCTTGAAGAGAAAAATAACCGTGTAGTAGAGATCATTATTTCTTCCGTAAAACCTTTTGAACTGATGATGGGTAAAATTCTGGGAGTAACCATGGTTGCACTGACCCAGTTTCTGATCTGGATTACCATGTCTGTTATCGGTGCATTGGTACTTAATACAGGGTTCTCTCCTCTTCAGAAGAATATTCCTGGTGGAAATGAAGAGATTGCAAGCAAACTGGATATGGGACAGCTTGCGACTCAGATTTCACACAGTTTACTGGAGCTGAATTTTCCGTTAATCATTTTTGTATTCATCGTATTTTTCCTTTTAGGATATATTTTCTATAGTTCTATTTATGCAGCCATTGGTTCTGCGGTGGATAACGAAACAGAGACCCAGCAATTTACTTTATTTGCTATTTTACCATTAACATTAGGAATGTATGGGAGTTTCACATTGATGAATAATCCGGAAGGTCCTTTAGGCTTCTGGCTATCCATCATCCCGTTTACTTCACCGGTTGCTATGATTGCCCGAATTCCGTTTGGAGTTCCTGCATGGCAGATTGCATTGTCGATTACATTATTACTGGTAACTACCATTTTTATGATCTTCCTAGCCGGAAAAATCTACCGTGTAGGTATTTTGATGTACGGAAATAAAGCTACGTTAAAAGAGCTTTGGAAATGGATAAGAGGATAAGAAATAAAAAACTATTAATAAAAAAATCCCGGAAACTGAGTTTCCGGGATTTTTTATATTCTGAAATATTCTATTTGAATATATAGCTTAAAGTAAGTGCGATTACCTGTTCTGATTTTTTCTTATCAGTACCCTTAGTTTCTTTAGCGAGACCAGGATAGGTATCACTTAGACCTAAGTCGTATTTTAATGCTACTTCAAGTTGTCTTTTGTAGCTATATCCTACTCCCAGTCCAAGTCCCCAGTTAAAGCTCTTCGCCTTACCATTAACGCCTGCCGGCTGGTTAGGATCGGTAACATCCGGGTCATAATAAGGTCTGCTTACCGGAGCGTCTTTTACGTTCTGATTCAGCAAGAAATTAAATCTAGGTCCTATTAATCCAAAGAATTCTGATTCTGCTTCAGAAAAATATCCTTTGAAATAAAGAGGCACACTCAGGTAGTTATTAGCATATAATGCGTCATAACCGTTTACCCCTTTAGCATCTTTATCTTTTCCTGTTTCTCCTGCACCATAGTACAGTACTTCAGGTTGAATAAAGAATTGGTTTGCCTTTCCTACGGGAATCAATGCCAAAGCTCCAGCTTGGAAAGTATATCTTGGGCCTGAAGGGTTGTGGGCGTTAGATACTCTGGAGTAGTTTAAACCTCCTGTTACTCCAAATCTTGTGCTTTTCCATTGCACCTGTGCAAAGGACAAAGCAGAAAGAGTCAAAGCTGAGGCTAATAAAAGTTTTTTCATATGTTGGGTTTTATATTATCCTAGAATCTTAGCTACAGTAGCACCAATATCAGCAGGAGAGTCAACAACGTTGATACCGTTTTCTCTCATGATTTCCATTTTAGCCTGAGCTGTATCTTCAGCACCACCTACGATAGCACCTGCGTGTCCCATTGTTCTTCCTTTTGGAGCAGTCTGTCCAGCGATGAAACCTACAACTGGTTTAGTAGATCCGCTAGCTTTGTACCATCTTGCAGCTTCAGCCTCAAGACCTCCACCGATTTCACCGATCATTACAACAGCTTCAGTTTCAGGATCGTTAATGAATAGCTCTAAAGCTTCTCTTGTAGTTGTTCCGATGATTGGGTCACCACCGATACCGATTGCTGTAGAAATACCGTAACCTGCTCTTACTACCTGGTCAGCAGCTTCGTAAGTAAGGGTACCTGATTTTGAAACGATACCTACTTTTCCTTTTTTGAAAACGAAACCTGGCATAATACCAATTTTAGCTTCTTCAGAAGTAATGATTCCAGGGCAGTTTGGTCCGATTAATCTGCAGTCTCTGTCAGCGATGTAAGATTTTACTTTTACCATATCAGCTACAGGAATACCTTCAGTAATACATACAATTACTTTGATTCCTGCTTCAGCAGCTTCCATGATAGCGTCTGCTGCGAATGCCGGTGGTACGAAAATAATACTTACGTTTGCTCCTGCTTTTGAAACAGCGTCAGCTACAGTATTAAATACAGGCTTTCCTAAGTGCTCGCTACCTCCTTTTCCTGGAGTAACACCACCTACTACGTTTGTTCCGTATTCAATCATCTGACCAGCGTGGAAAGTTCCTTCGTTCCCTGTAAATCCTTGTACAATTACTTTAGAATCTTTGTTTACTAAAATTGACATTTTATTGTTGTTTTAATTTATTTATTATTTTATTAATGCTCACAAATTTACTCAAATTTCTTTGATTTTAGATAAAACCTTTGGAATTGTTTATTTGAGATTTCTCAGTTTTACTTCTTTTTTCAGATAAGTTTTAAAATCTTCTGCAAACATCCCGATATAGGTTCCTTTTTCAAGATCTCTGTTCACACCTGTTTTTCCCAGAAGCACTGATCCTGACTCAATTTTGTTACCGGAAGCGATTCCTACCTGTCCCCATAAAGTCACCTCATCTCCGATGATACAGCATCCTGCAATTCCTACCTGAGAGGCAATCAGACATTTTTTTCCGATCACGGTATCATGTCCGATCTGAATCTGGTTGTCTAAAACAGAACCTTCTCCAATGATGGTAGAGTCTGTAACTCCTCTGTCTATGGTACAGCCGTTTCCGATCTCCACATTGTTTTCAATAACAACATTTCCAACAGAAATCAGACGGTCAAAATTTCCGTTTAATTTTCTGTAATAAAATGCATCACCTCCTAAAACTGTATTGGACTGGATGATGACGTTATCTCCGATTTCCGTACGGTCACCAATGACAACATTAGGAAAGATTAAGGTATTTTTTCCGATTTTCACATTGTTTCCGATCACTGCAGAAGAATGGATTTTTGTTCCCTCTCCTATTTCAACATCGTGAAGTTCTTCCGTGAAATTATAGATTCTGGTAAAATGGGTATTGATTTTATTAAAGTCTCTGAAAGGATCATCAGAAACTAAAAGTGCTTTACCTTCCGGGCAATCTACTTCTTTATCAATTAAAATAATAGTTGCTGCAGAGTTTAATGCTTTGTCATAATATTTAGGATGATTCACAAAAACGATATCACCTGGCTTTACCATGTGAATTTCATTAGTTCCCAATACTTCAAAATCTTCCGGCCCTACAAATGCTGAGCCTATTAAATCTGCAATCGTTTTAAGCTTTTGCGGAGAATGGAATCTCATAACAATAGATTTTCTTATAAAACAAAATTCGGAGTGCTGATGCAAACCGAATTTATGTAAATTTTATTTATTATTTCACTCTTTCTAAGTAGCTACCGTCTTCAGTGCTTACTTTAATTTTGTCTCCTGGTTCAATGAACAAAGGAACCATTACTCTTGCTCCTGTTTCAACGATTGCGTTTTTAAGGGCATTTGTTGCAGTGTTTCCTTTTACACCCGGATCAGCTTCGATAACATCAAGGTATACTGACTGTGGAAGTTCAGCAGAAAGTGGAGTTTCATCAACTTCTTTCAGGATGATTGTTACTTCCTCACCAGCTTTCATAAACTGAGCGTTCTCAATCATTTCTTTATTGATATATAATTGAGAGAAGTCATCATTGTTCATGAAGTGGAATCCATTCTCATCATCATAAAGATACTGGAATTTTCTAGTGATTACTTTTACTTCATCAATTTTGTGTCCAGCAGAGAAAGTATTATCAATTACTTTACCGTTAGTCACAGATTTTAATTTTGTTCTTACGAAAGCAGGTCCTTTCCCTGGTTTTACGTGAAGAAACTCGATTACTTTAAAAATATCGTTGCTATACTCGATGCAAAGACCTTTTCTGATATCGTTACTTGTTGCCATTAATATATATTATCTTTTTTTACTTAAATTTTATTGGCTGGCAAGCAAACAGGCAGATTTGCAAATTTGCTTTTTAGCATTTCTCTTAATTACTTTCTTTACCGGTTCCGTATCCTTTTACGATACCTCTTGGTGAGTTTTGAATAAACTGTAAGATTTCATCTCTTTCAGCCGTTGGAAGCATTTCTTTTTCAATATGGGAAATAGCCTGAGAAACGTTCATCTTCATTTGGAAGATTGCTCTGTAGATTTTCTGAATTTCAAAGATCTTTTCATTCGTAAATCCTCTTCTTCTTAAACCAACAGAATTGATACCAGCATAAGACATAGGTTCTCTTGCTACTTTTACGTAAGGTGGAATATCTTTTCTTACCAAAGTACCTCCGGAAATCATTACATGTTTTCCGATTTTACCAAATTGGTGAACCGCTGATAAACCTCCCATTACTGTATAATCACCAATCTCCACGTGCCCTGCAATACCACAACCGTTTACAATGATAACGTGATCTCCGATAACGCAATCATGTGCAATGTGTGAAGTAGCCATAATAAGACAGTGAGCACCTATTTTAGTATATCCTAACGCCTTTGTACCTCTGTTTACGGTAACGCACTCTCTGATTGTCGTTTCGTCACCGATAATTACCTGGGTATCTTCACCATCAAATTTCAGATCCTGGGGAATTGCAGAGATTACAGTCCCAGGGAAAATCCTACAGTTCTTCCCTATTCTTGCTCCGTCCATAATGGTTACATTAGGACCAATCCATGTTCCTTCTCCGATTTCTACGTCCCCTGCAATAGTAGTGAAAGGTTCTACGATTACATTTTTGCTGATTTTCGCACGTTTATCTACGGCTGCTAATTGATGAATCATTTAATCAACTTTATTTTTTGCAACTTGAGCCATAAGCTCTGCTTCTACTGCTACAGTGTCTCCTACATATCCATACCCCTGCATATGAACAATTCCTCTTCTGATAGGCTCTATCAATTCAATTTTGAATATAAGCGTATCTCCTGGAATTACTTTTCTTTTGAATTTCACCTTATCAATTTTGATGAAATACGTAGAATAGTTTTCAGGATCCGGCACGCTGGCCAATACAAGAATTCCTCCTGTCTGTGCTAATGCTTCTACCTGAAGAACTCCAGGCATTACAGGTTCTTTAGGGAAGTGTCCAACGAAGAAAGGTTCGTTCATTGTTACATTTTTCAACCCTACAACATGAGAGTCTGAAAGTTCAAGAACTTTATCAATTAATAAGAACGGAGGCCTGTGAGGCATAAGCTTCATAATTCCGTTGATATCGAATACCGGTTCTTTTGTAAGATCAAA
This sequence comes from Chryseobacterium sp. T20, assembly GCF_047345655.1. Lineage (NCBI taxonomy): Bacteria > Pseudomonadati > Bacteroidota > Flavobacteriia > Flavobacteriales > Weeksellaceae > Chryseobacterium > Chryseobacterium sp. T20. Next base: position 265,960 of record NZ_JBLFDU010000002.1, on the reverse strand, counting down.
ATCCGGAACGTTTTTCTTTTTCTGCAATTTCCACTGGCGGTTTAGTTTTTTCGCAAACTGAGTATTCACAAAGTGTCCCGGTTTGTTAGCAATAACTTTACCTTTTATTTTTACACCTGCCAAAGCAAGGTCACCGATTACATCCAGTAATTTGTGTCTCGCTGCTTCGTTAGGATAGTTTAAATTAAGATTGTCAAGAATACCATTTGGTCTGATAGATACATTATCTTTTCCAAAGGCTTTCTTTAATTTTTCTGTAGTATCAGGAGTAAGATCTTTATCCACATATACAATAGCATTGGAAATATCTCCACCTTTGATCAAACCATGATCTAAAAGCATTTCCAATTCATGCAGGAAGCTGAATGTTCTTGCTGATGAGATTTCGTCTTTAAATTCTGAAATATTTTTAAGAGTAGCATTCTGAGTACCCAATACTTTAGTCCCAAAATCTACCATAGTAGTTACTTCGTAAGTATCTGAAGGAATGATGGTGATTTCCGAACCTGTAGCCGGATCACTGTACGTAAGAACTTCTTTTACCACAAGATATTCTCTTGCAACCGTTTGTTCTGCTACTCCTACACTTTCGATAGCTTCCACAAAATATTTTGAGGATCCATCCAAAATAGGAGGTTCAGAGGCATCCATTTCTAAAATTGCGTTATCAATATCACAACCAACAAGGGCTGCTAAAAGGTGTTCGCAAGTGGTAATTTTCACCCCTAATTTTTCTAATGTAGTTCCTCTTTCAGTTGCTACAACATAATTTACATCAGCTTCTACCTGAGGATGTCCCTCCAAGTCTGTTCTTACAAATACAAAACCTGTATTTTCTTTAGCAGGTTTAATGGTAAGTTTTACTTCTTTACCAGTATGAAGGCCAATTCCAGAAAGAGTTACCTCTTGCTGAAGTGTTTTTTGCATATCACTCATTAGTATTATCTTTTGAGTTATTCTCAAGATTATTTATTCTATTTACTATTCCAGGTAAGTTCCTGAAATGAACATAACTCCTTAAGTAGTCATTGTAACTGATTGCTGGTGAACCGTACAATGTTTCTCTGTCATTAACGCTGGAATTCACGCCACTCTGAGCCTGAATTTTCACCTGGTTCCCTATTTTGATATGTCCTACGACACCTACCTGGCCACCAATCTGGTTCCAGTCACCGATAGTTGTGGAACCTGCAATTCCTGCCTGTGCAGCAATTACGTTGTTCTGACCAATTTTTACGTTGTGGGCAATCTGAATCAGGTTATCAATCTTAGTTCCTTTTCCTATTATTGTAGAGCCTATTGTAGCTCTGTCGATACTACAGTTTGAACCAATTTCTACATCGTCTTCAATAATCACATTTCCAAGCTGTGGTATTTTTTTGAAGCCATCAGCTGTTGGCTGGAAACCGAAACCGTCACCTCCGATTACCGTATTGGAATGAATTACGCAGTTATCCCCAATAATACAGTAGTCATAAATTCTGGCACCACTGTCGATCTTACAGTTTTTACCAATTTTCACACCTTTTCCTATATATACATGTGGATAGATTTGTGATCCTTCCCCGATTTTAGCTTTCTCTGAAACATATGTAAATGCTCCGATATATGCTTTATCTCCTATGACAGCGGTGTCATGAATAGACGAACCGTTTTCAACACCTTCTTTTCTTCCCTGCATCTCCTGATATAAATTCATCAGAATCTGAAAAGAAAGATAGGCATCTTTTACAACGATTAAGGTAGGGTTATAATGATTTTTCTCCAGAAGTTGTTCCGAAACGATGATAACAGAGCATTTTGAGCTATCCAAAAAATGAGAAAACCGATCCTGTGCTATAAAAGATAGATGTCCTGATTCCCCATTTTCAATTGGTGAAACTCCCGTAATAAGTGCATTCTCGTCACCTATTATTTTTCCGTCAATAAAACTTGCAATTTGCGAAGCTGTAAATTCCATATTCTGCAAAGATAAGAAATTCTATAATTTGCAAACATGTTTTAGTTTCAGATCGTAAATTTTAATATTCTTTAAGAGTCCAGTCTGGAGATATCTCTTGGAAACATAAGGATATAGCGGGTCGTCTTATTCACGATTAATCCTGATAAAAGCTGATCTTCCGACTCATGCAGCCTTGTTCTCCTGCCATTTTTATGCAGTAAATAAATCGGTTGTTTCTCTGCATGATAAGGCAATAATTTTCTTTTAATTTCATGAACCAATTCATTACCATTATTGATTCCGAAAAGTTCATTACTCTTTTTTATTTTTTCCTCAATTATTTCCTGGTCAAATGGATGTGATGAAATAATGGTTTTAGGCAAATTTCTCTGAATTACACATTTACACCAATACGACAAAACAAAGTCATCAGAATTCTGCCATTCTTTCATTGCCTGAATCACATCATTGTCATCAAGTCGGGTAAATCGCTCTATATCTTCATCCGTTGCAGCACTTTTTTCACGGTATAAGAAATATTTCAGATTATCCGTTGCAGGAAGTTCTACTCCCTGGGAAATCAGATACTTTGCTCTTTCAAGGATTTTAACTAAAAGAAACTCTGCCAACGCTGAAGTTTTATGATAGTACACCTGCCAGTACATGAACATTCTGGCTGTCAGGAAATTTTCAATGGAATAAATCCCTTTTGCATCAATCACCAGCTCGCCTTCTTCACAGACATTCATCATGGAAATAATTCTCTGGGTATTAATATTTCCTTCGGATACTCCTGTAAAAAAACTGTCTCTTTTAAGATAATCCAAACGGTCAACATCCAGTTGTGAAGATATCAATTGATTGAAAAATTTTCGGTGGTATTTCCCCTGAAACATCTCAATAGCCATTGAAAGCTGACCTTCAAATTCTTCATTTAGCTTATTCATCAATAATAAAGAAAGGTTTTCATGATGCCAGTCATCCATCAGCATACTTTCCAGCGCATGGGAAAACGGACCATGACCAATATCATGCATCAGAATAGCCAGCATCGCTCCTTTTTCTTCTTCCTCAGAAATTTTCACTCCTTTCTGCTTCAATGTTTCCAAAGCAGTGAACATCAAATGCATTGCTCCAAGAGCATGGTGAAACCTTGTATGGGTAGCCCCGGGAAATATCAGATTCAAAAGTCCGGTCTGCCCGATTCTTCTTAATCTCTGAAAGTAGGGATGCTCAATGATATCAAATAAAATTTCGTGTGGAATTTTGATAAACCCGTGAACAGGATCGTTGATGATTTTTAGCTTATTCTGCATTGAAACTTCAGTATTAGTAAACAAAGTTAGGCATTTTAAAATTTAGCCTTTTATTAAATTACTATTAAGATATTGGGGTAAGGCGATGATCTACCGAATATTTTTCATCAAAAACGTCATCGTATCAACTTCAGAAATTGTTTGGCATCTATTTATTATCAATTCAAGATTTTTTGAAAACCTTTTGCGCCTGTTATATTAAAGGATTATCTTTGAGAGAAAACACGGCAACCTTTAATGAGACGCTTCTCGCTTTTCCTCTTTTTATTTTTAAGTTTAAACTTTTCCGCACAAATGATCACTGAGACCCAAAAATTGGAATCTCTGTGCAGGGTTTGGGGATTTTTAAAATATTACCATCCTCACGTTGCAAAAGGAAATCTTAACTGGGACAAGCAACTTTTTCAAAAAATCAATGAACTTGAAGATATTCATGATAAGGAATCTCTCAATGCCATGTATTCTGAATGGATCGAAAGTCTCGGACAAGTTCCATTATGCAAAGAATGTGTAGTACAAGATCAGAAAGTTTATTTCCTTAAAAATTTTGACCTACGCTGGATAGACAATTCACAAATTTTCTCCGATGATGTATCTCAAAAACTTCGTTATATTGAAAACAACAGGAATCTTGGAGACAATCACTATTTTGGAAAAGGAGGAAGAAAAATATACTTCAGGAATGAAAAATCTTATGGTTCTCAATTTACTTCCAAAAGAAATGGTTTACTGGAGCTATTCAGATATTGGAATTATGTAGAATATTTCTTTCCTTATAAATATGAAACCGATCAGAACTGGAATGATGTCCTTACGGAAATGATTCCCAAATTTCTAACGATTGATAATGACGAGAATTTTCACCTGGCATTAGCAGAACTGGTGGCTAAAACAGATGACTCACACGCTTATATTTCGTCAAAAGAAATTCAATTTAGTTTGTATGGTCAACGAAAAGTTCCCGTAGAATACACTTATGCTGAAGGAAAACTAGTGATTACAAAAGTTAACGACACACGATCCAGACATAAAAGCCCGCTGCATCCGGGAGATGTCATCTATGATATTGAAGGAAAAACCATCCCTCAACTGATCAATAGTTTGGCAAAATATGTACCCGCTTCCAACTCATGGGGAAAGGTCAGCAAAATAAAAGATAAACTTCTCTTCAGCAAGAATGATTCTATTTCCGTAAAGATTGAAAGGGATGGACAAAATCTGGAAATAAAAACCAAGACATACTTTATTAAAGATATTATTCATGAAAAAATTCCAGCTCCCGAAAAATGGAAATTTATGGATGATGAAAAGAAAATCGGATATGTCCATATGGGAATTTTAGAAAAGGAAGATCTTGATGAAATGTACAGCAGTTTAAAATCTGCAAAATCTATTATTTTTGATCTCAGGAATTATCCGAAGCAAACGGTTATTCCTTTAAGTTATCTTCTTCTTCCCAATCCCTCAATCTATTATCAGTTTACTTTTCCTGACACCAGCTATCCCGGAAAATTTTACAGCAGAAAAAATGTCACCGGCAGAAAGAACCCTGAATACTATAAAGGAAATGTAATCGTTTTAGTAGATGAGAATACGCAAAGCCAGGCAGAAACTACAACCATGATGTTCAAACAGCATCCGAAAGCGAAAATTATCGGAAGTAAACTTCAGGAGCCAACGGAGATGTCATTATGTTTAAAATTGCCGACCTTGATACAAGGTTTACAGGTCTGGGTGCTTATTACCCGGATGGCAGAGAAACCCAAAGAATCGGGATTATTCCTGACATCTTTATAAAACCAAGTGTAGAAGGGATAAAAAACGGAAAAGACGAAGTTCTGGAAAAGGCTTTGGAGTATATAAAAACCACTGATTAAATGAAACGGAAATGTGAATTATTTCACAACATTTTCATTTAACTAATATTTAACTTTTAATCTTTCGATTTTGTGAGATTTTAAAAGGATTTGGTCAACATTTTGATACAATAACCATGTAAAAAATAAATTATGTCAGAAAAGATATTATGGATTGATGATGAAATAGATTTACTTAAACCTCATATCGTATTTTTAGAAAAGAAGGGTTACCAGGTAACTCCTGTTAATAATGTGAATGAGGCTTTGGAACTTATGGATTCAGAGAAATTCGCTTTAACCCTCATTGATGAAAATATGCCCGGCATTTCCGGATTGGAAGCCATTCCAATGATCAAGGAAAAAGATAATGCCTTAAAAATCGTAATGGTAACCAAAAGCGAAGAGGAACACATTATGGAAGAGGCTATCGGTTCCCAGATTGCCGATTATATATTAAAGCCTGTAAACCCTAATCAGATATTACTTTCCTTAAAGAAAAACCTTCAGCAGGATAATCTTGTTGAACAAAAAACAATTCTCCAATACCAGCAGGAATTCAGAAACCTTTCCATGGAACTTTCTTACCTGAGAACGTATCAGGAATGGGCTGAATATTATAAAAAGATCCTTAGCTGGGAAATCAAATTTGATAAAGTAGCAGACAATGAGTTTGCCGATCTTCTGCAATCTCAGAAAGAGGAAGCTAATATTCAATTTGCTAAGTTTATTGAGAAAAATTATGCAGACTGGCTTATTGATACAGACAAGCCTCTAATGAGCCACACCCTTTTCAAAGAAAAAGTAAAGCCGGAAGTAGAAAAAGAAAAAGTTCTTTTACTGATGGTGGATAATCTTCGTTACGATCAGTGGAAAGTGATTGAACCTTTATTTACAAAATATTACAATAAAGTTTCAGAAGATTATTACTACAGTATTCTTCCTACGGCAACACAGTATGCAAGAAACTCTTTCTTTGCAGGATTAATGCCGTCTGAGATTGAGAAACGTTTTCCTGATAAATGGTTCAATGATAATGAAGAGGGAAATAAAAATGAATTTGAACGTGACTTCCTGGAAGATCAGATGAAGAGAATTGGTCTGGGATCAAAATCTATGAAGTACCTTAAAGTACTGAACGCTGATTTTGAAAGAAAGATCTATGATGACTTCAACCAGCATAAAAATAATGATCTGTTGGTAATTGTCTATAACTTTATCGATATCCTGTCACACGCGAAAACAGACAACCATATTGTAGATCAGTTGATTCGTGATGATAAAACCTTCCGTTCCCTTACTTTCAACTGGTTTGAAAATTCTTCCTTACTGAAGATTATTAAATCAGCTGCAGAAAACGGGTATAAGCTGGTTATCACTACAGATCACGGAACGGTATACGTGAAAAAACCAAGTAAAGTGGTAGGAGACAGAGAAACTTCTACGAATATCAGATATAAAACAGGTAAAAGCTTAACGTATGATGACAGTGATGTATGGGCCATTACCAACCCGGAAAAGCTTTTCCTTCCAAAAGGAAACCTAAGCTCGAAATATATTTTTGCGAAAAACAATATATTCCTGGCTTATCCTAAAAATTACAATCATTTTGTTAATTACTATAAAGAAACTTACCAGCATGGAGGGATTTCACTTGAAGAGTGTATTATTCCTATCAGCGTATTAGAACCCAAGTAGTTTTTTTCATAGTTTATTTAATTTTGGGTTAAAGGCGGAAAAAATCGAATGATTTTTTCCGCCTCTTTTTTAAGGCATTCATTTTGCATACTAGAAGACAACCTTAAATAAATATAATCTTATGAAAAAGCACATTTTTATTGCAGCAGCATTTGCAACATTATTTTTAACTTCATGTAATAAAGAAAAGAAAGCAACAGATTCCACTCCTACTCCTGTAGACAGTGTTGCTTCTAAGCCGTCTGATTCAGCAGTTGTTTCAGGAACTCAGGATGAAATTGTAAAAAGTACTTCGAAAGACAGCAGTGGAAAAACGTTGGATATGACTTTCAATAATACCAAAAATACAGCTACGGTGGTTTTCAACAATGAAACAATTGAACTTCAGGGGCAAAAGCCTGCATCAGGAATATGGTATAAGAATGATCATTATGAGCTGAGAGGCAAAGGCGAGGAAATAGAACTTACAAAAGACGGTAAAACCGTTTTTAAAAAATAAGATCCCTTACTAAAAATATAAAAAGTCGGCTTTGAAATTCAAAACCGGCTTTTTTATTTCCACTTCTTTTTTATAGTTCATATCTTCGTAAAAAATAAATCATGTTTATTATTTCGCTTACCTATAAGAGTTCTATTGAAAATGTAGAACAGCTTATTCCGCAGCACAATATTTTTCTCAACAAACATTACGAATCCGGGAATTTCATTGCTTCAGGAAGAAAAGAACCAAGGACTGGAGGAATTATTATTGCCAAAGCAGAATCTAAAAAGGAAGTTGAAAAGATAATCTATGAAGATCCGTTTTATATTCATGAAGTTGCAGACTATACTATCACGGAATTTATCCCATCCAAATACAACGAAAACTTTAAAATTTTTATAGAAGACTAATGAGATTAATTACATACAATGTCAACGGAATCAGAGCGGCCTTTACAAAAGATTTTCTGGGCTGGCTGAAGACTGCCGATCCGGATATCATCTGTATTCAGGAGAGCAAAGCAGGAAACGATCAGATAGATATCGAAAGTCTTGAAAAATTAGGATATCACAGTTATTGGCACTCTGCAGTAAGAAAAGGCTATAGCGGGGTTGGAATTGCCTCAAAAATAAAACCCAATCATGTAGAGTATGGTTGTGGTATTGAAAGCTATGATAATGAAGGAAGAATCATCCGTGCAGATTTTGATGGATTTTCAGCTATTTCAGTATATGTTCCTTCTGCTTCTAATATTGAGAGACTGGATTTTAAAATGCAGTTCTGCCATGACTTCCTTGAGTATATCAAGAATTTAAAAAAAGAAATTCCTAACCTTATTATATCCGGTGATTTTAATATCTGCCACGAGGCTATCGATATCCACAATCCTGTAGGTCTAAAGAATGTTTCAGGGTTTCTTCCCATGGAAAGAGAATGGATGACCAGTTTCATTAATGAGTGTGAACTGATTGACAGTTTCAGATTCTTTAATAATGAACCGGATAATTATACATGGTGGAGCTACCGACAAAATTCAAGGGAAAGAAATAAAGGCTGGAGGTTAGATTATAACTTCACTTCCTATAGTTTAAAAGATAAGCTTACAAGGGCTGTTATTTTAAAGGAAGCTGTACATTCTGACCATTGTCCTGCTTTATTGGAATTGGATGTATAATCAACGCTATATTTATCCATACAAAAAGCCAGCTGAATCAGCTGGCTTTTTTTTAATTTAAATCATAAAATTAATCGACAATTTCATATTCGACCGGAATAGTACCATGGTTGATATCTCCGATCTCATCGAACGCAGCTTTAGACATGTCTAAAGATCTTGATGAATGGTAAGGCCCTCTGTCATTAATTCTCACTATTACCTCTTTACCATTTTTAAGGTTTGTTACCTTAACGTTTGTTCCAAATGGAAGCGTTCTGTTTGCTGCAGTGAACTTTGAATTATCAAAGATTTCTCCGCTGGCAGTTTTTCTACCGTTAAATTTATCGTGGTAGTACGATGCATAACTTGTTTTTTTCGCATCTAAGGCATTACTTGTAAAAGAGTAAACACCTAAGGTTGAAATCATCATTATGATTACGAGAATGAATCTTTTCATCATTTTGAACTTTTATTGGTTTTGACGGAGCAAATGTATCAGGAATCTTTATAAAACCCTATTCAATATGTTAAAAACAGTTAATAAAACACTAACAAAATGTTAAACAAAGCTGCAACCTCCTATGAATAGGGCTTTTACGCTACACTGTTAAAAAGTGTTAAAAAAACACTTAAAAAGTTAACATAATTAACTAATTTATAAATAATTTAAAAACTTCAAAAACAAAACAAACTGATAATCAATAAATTAAAAAATACATATTGTTAAGATTTTAATCAAAAAAAATAATTCCAAAATTAAAATTCTTAAATCCAAGATGTGAGCAAAATGACTACCAGAATATGCTGAGCCTTATAATATCAAATTTCAGAACCAGATTTTAACATCTCAATACAGTGTTAAAATTTTCTTACCATTCTTATTTCAAAAATAATAAGATAGAAATTTTAAAATTGAATGAATATTATTTACTACCACCGAAAAATAAAAGAACATCTGATCTCTTTAAAAGTAAAAAACCAATGACTTCTCATTGGTTTTTATTATGTAATTAAATAAATTTCTTTATTTTAAATATTCTAAAACATAATCATATGTTCCGTTCGGATATACCACAGACATACTAGGAGATCCTGTAACAGCAGATCCATTAGTTATATCATATGAGTACAATTCTCTAGAATATACTGTGTTAGTACCCGCTCTATAAATAGTAATTCCGTACATAGCAGTAATTCCAGCAGGAGCAGGAATTGTTACTGCAGTAGTAGTACCGTTTGCAGCAAAAGTTCCTTTTATACCATAAATTTGTGCGTTATTTACTTGTCTGTTTGTAACAGTTTCAGTAGTAAGGATATTTTCTTTACCTCCTCCACCTAGTGGTAACCATTGCCCAGAAGCAGAAGAGAACGCTGGTGTTGGAGTAGGGTTGCTAAAATAGTAAAAACCTACAGCTACAGTTTGACCTCCGATACCTGATCCTGTAGCAGGAGTAGTACCAGCAGTAGAGTTATATACAATCATCCCATCATAAGCAGTTGGGAAATTAAGCGCACTAGTCACTGGTGTTACAAAAGTGAACGTTGTCAAATTTGTTCTAGGAAATGCTAATCCTTTACCATTACTAGTTGATGTTGTAAAGCCGTTGGCAGAAGCATCTAAGAATACGGACTGTGTAGCTACTGTAGCACTGACAGTACCATTTGATCTCAATTGAGCGAAAAAAGTGCTTGATGCCGCAACAATGGCAAACAATGCTGATGTTAAATATACTTTCATAATGTGTTTTTGTTATTAGAATGAACTATAGCTATACCAATTTGTCCCATCACAAATATAAGACAAAGATCCACCTGATTGAAGAGGTGTCGTTGAAGCAGTAGTATGAACTCCCGTTACACTAAAGAAATTACCTGCAGTAGCATCAATAAATGTAATGGTTTTACCATTGGTTTTCGTTAATGTAGCCAGGTTAAAAGTAACATTAGACGTAACAAGGATTGCATTATTCAAGTCTGCATCTGAGATCGTAGCAGCTGTTTGTGCTCTTACAGTCATTCCTGCCGGAGCAGCTCCACCGCCAAAAGGCTTCCATTCTGGAACAGTATTATCAAAATAATAGAAACCTGGACCAGTAATTTTAGCTTTTCTAGCTCCTGTACCGGTTCCTGCAGTAATGTAAACAATGGCTCCGTTTTGAGGTGCAGCATATGTTCCACTAGTATCATCCTTAGCGGATAATTCTCCTGCTGTCATACGAGGGACTAATAAGGCATCAGGTCTTGCATTATCCGTAGTGTTTGCTACCACGTCTAATGTTGCGGCAGGTGTGGTTGTGTTAATCCCCACTCGCCCCTGTTGAGCCTTAGAAACGGCCGAAAGGCCAACAAGCATAATTGCTGTTAATAAAAATTTTTTCATAAGTTTTTAAAGATTTTTAATTACATTTTTTTCATCAATATTTTCAAAAGCTAAGTGAATCTCAACTTGTGAATTTTAAATTAAAACTAAAATAATCAAATAAGAATTTCAATTAATTTTCAGCCTTATTTTAATGATTAACTTGCTGAAAGCACATGATTTAAAAATATTGCTCTTTGCGCAAATTTAAGACATAATTTTCGATTTTAAATACATTATAATGGAAAATTAGAAAATCTTAATTGCGCAAAATATTAACAAATTGATTATCAATTAAATAAAAACCAGCTACCGAGAAAATTCTATGTTAATTTTCGTTAATAAGTCAACTTTACAAATGTTATTTTTAGCTGATTAATAAGTGTTTAGCTAAACCAATTCTCCGTATAAGTCAAATTCTTCAGCAGAGGTAATTTTAACATCTGCAAATTCACCAATAGAAATATAAGTATCTTCTGCAGATACCAAAACAGTGTTATCCACATCCGGCGAATCATACTCTGTTCTTCCGATGAAATAGTTCCCTTCTTTACGGTCAAAAATACATCTGAATACTTTCCCTATTTTTTCCTGATTTTTTTCCCATGAAATCTGAGACTGCAGCTCCATTATTTCTTCTACTCTTGCCTCTTTTACTTCCTGTGGAATATTATCTTCCAAAACATGGGCAGTCGTATTCTCTTCGTGAGAATAGGTAAAGCATCCTAGTCTGTCAAACTTCTGCTCTCTTACCCAGTCTTTAAGCTCCTGAAAGATCTCTTCTGTTTCTCCAGGATATCCAACGATAAGCGTTGTTCTGATTGCCATATCAGGAACTTTCTCTCTGAATTTTCCTAAAAGGGCATCTGTTTTCTCATGGGTAGTTCCTCTCTTCATAGATTTCAGTAAATCTGAATTGATATGCTGAAGAGGAATATCGATATAGTTACATACTTTAGGTTCTTCACGGATAATATCAAGAACATCTTCTGGGAAACCGCTTGGGAAAGCATAGTGAAGACGAATCCATTCTACTCCTTCTACTTTTACCAACTCTTTTAAAAGATCACCCAATGCTCTCTTTTTATAAAGATCAAGGCCATAGTAAGTAAGATCCTGAGCAATAAGAATTAATTCTTTTGTTCCTTTTTTGGCCAGTTTCTGAGCTTCTAAAACCAGTTTCTCGATTGGAGTTGAAATATGTCCACCTCTCATCAATGGGATTGCACAGAAAGAACATGGTCTGTCACAGCCTTCAGAAATTTTAAGGTATGCGTAATGCTTTGGAGTTGTTGTTAATCTTTCTCCTACCAGTTCATGTTTATAATCTGCTCCAAGATGCTTTAAAAGTATCGGAAGGTCTCTTGTTCCGAAATATTGGTCTACATCCGGAATCTCTTTGATCAAATCCGGTTTATATCTCTCAGATAAACATCCTGTAACGAATACTTTCTCGACCTCACCTCTGTTTTTAGCATCAACATAATCAAGGATGGTATTGATAGACTCTTCTTTAGCATTATCAATAAATCCGCAGGTATTGATGACCACAATGTCCCCACGGTCTTCGTGAACCACTTCTTTGCCATTGGCCTTCAGCTGGCTCATTAATACTTCAGAATCATATACATTCTTGGAACATCCAAGAGTGACTACATTGATTTTCTTCTTCCCTACAGATTTTGTACGCATCGTTTTGATTTTGAGTCTGCAAAGATACAAAATATTGGAGAGTTAGGATTAAAAAATAAAAACCACTTTACAAAAGTGGTTTTCAGGGATATACTTTAAAAGTTTTTTTCTTTAAATCCGGGAGCATTCTGGTCTTTATCTGAAAGTATGGCATCTTTTTCATCTACCTTCCAATCAATATCAAGATCGGGATCATTGAATTTCACACTGCCTTCTGATTCTTTGTTATAAAAATTATCACATTTGTAAGAAAAGACAGCATGGGTACTCAATACAGAAAAACCGTGTCCGAAACCTCTCGGTACATAAAGCTGTAATTTATTTTCAGCAGTAAGTTCTATTCCGAACCATTGTCCGAATGTAGGAGAATCCTCTCGAAGGTCTACAGCCACATCCCAAACGCTTCCTTCAAGGCAGGAAACCAATTTTGCCTGGGCATGTTCACCTTTCTGAAGATGCAGTCCTCTCAATACTCCATAGGAAGATTTAGAAATATTATCCTGCACAAAGTGCCCGTTCATTCCGGTAAGTTCCTCGAATTTTTTTTCGTTGAACTTTTCAAAGAAGTAGCCTCTTTCGTCTTCAAAAATAGTAGGCTCTATGATGTAGCAGTCTTTAAGCGGGGTTTCTTTAATTTTCATAATAGTTAAAAACTCTATTTCAATGTGGTTATTAATGTTTTAAACAAGATCTTTATATCGTTTCTGAAAGACATATTTTCAAAATATTCCAGATTCATTTTTACTTTGTTTGGAAATAATATTTCATCATTATAAGCTAAAGGGTCTTCCTGATTTTTCAGAAGATATTCTTCATTTCTGTATTGAATACTTGCTTCACAGGTAAGCCCGGGCTTGAGCTCCAAAACTTTTCTGTCTGCTCCGGTAAGCTTATCATAATAGCCTTCGATATCAGGTCTGGGACCTACAAAACTCATCTCACCTTTTAAAATATTAAACAATTGTGGAAATTCATCCAGTTTAAATTTTCTGAGCGTCTGCCCTATTTTTGAACATGTTCTCTTCTGTTCATGAATTGTTTTAATCTTAAAAATGGTAAATGGTTTTCCATATTGCCCTATTCGGGTCTGAAAAAAAATCCCATTGGAAGATGTATCCAAACTTGCAATCACAAATAAAATGATCAGTACCGGCATAAGAAAGATGATCAATATTGCCGCTAAGACAAAATCAAAAATCGATTTCCAATATTTATACTGATTCATTCAATTCAATGGTATTAAATTCCAAAGAAAGTATGCACTACTTTCGCTATTCTCTCTCTGTCATCATCTGACAGATTAGAACCCGAAGGAAGACATAATCCGTTATCAAAAAGTTTTTCAGAAACATTTCCTCCGTAATAAGGAGAAGTTTCAAAAACCGGCTGTAAATGCATCGGTTTCCAAAGCGGTCTTGATTCTATATTATCTTCTAAGAACGCAAGTCTTAAACTTTCTCTGTCTTTACCTGTAATTTCAGGATCAATGATTATCGCAGATAACCAGTGATTTGAATAGAAATCATCTCCAGACTCTGAAAACACGGTTACTCCTTCAATATTTTTAAAAAGATCAACATAGAAGCTGTGCATTCCTCTACGGGCAGCAATTCTATCGTTAAGAACTTCCATCTGTCCTCGTCCTATTCCTGCTACAATATTACTCATTCTATAGTTGAAGCCAATCTGTGAATGCTGATAATGAGGAGCATTATCTCTGGCCTGTGTAGAAAGGAAAACAGTTTTATCTTTATCTTCCTGAGTATGACAAACCATTGCTCCACCTCCTGAAGTGGTAATAATTTTATTTCCGTTAAAACTTAAGATTCCAAAACGTCCGAATGTTCCGCATGCCTGTCCTTTATAAGTTGAACCAAGTGCTTCTGCTGCGTCTTCAATCACAGGAATCTGGAATTCCTCAGCAATAGCCATAATTTCGTCCATTTTTGCAGGCATACCGTAAAGGTGAACAACAATGATAGCTTTAGGTTTTGTTCCTTTCTGGATTCTGTCTTCGATAGCTTCTCTTAATGCTTTCGGGCACATATTCCATGTAACCGGCTCACTATCCACAAAAACAGGAATTGCTCCACAATATGCAATTGGATTCGCTGAAGCAGAGAAAGTCATTGACTGGCAGATCACCTCATCACCATGTACAATTCCACATTCAATAAGAGCAAGGTGTAATGCCGCCGTACCTGCAGAAAGCGCAGCCACTTTTGCATTTCCTCCTAAAAACTGTTCCAGATCACTTTCAAATCCGTTAACATTAGGTCCCAATGGAGCTACCCAGTTTTCTTCAAATGCTTCGTTGATATATTTTTGTTCATTCCCTCCCATATGTGGTGAGGACAACCAGATTTTAGTATTCATATTTTTGATTAGTAACTTGTTTATATAATATTTTTCTTGATAATTTTACCTGGATTTCCTACAACCACTGAATAATCAGGAACATCCTTAATAATTACCGCACCGGCACCTATTATGCACCATTTTCCTATTTTGATTCCCTGGATTACTGAAGCTCCTATTCCAATCTGAGAGCCTTCTCCTACTTCTACTCCTCCGGCAAGTGCTGAATTGGGTGAAATATGAACAAAGTCTTCCACCACACAATCATGATCTACCGATGCATTGGTATTGATGATACAGTGTTTTCCAATGGCAGTATCAGCATTAATTACGACTCCTCCCATGATTACTGTTCCCTCTTCTATTTTCACAGAACCAGAAATTATTGATTTTGGATGTATTAAAGTACCCATCTCACTCTTCATCTGTTCTGCAATCTTTTTACGGATAAGATTATTTCCAATTGAAATAATAAGTTTTTCTTTATCGTCCGGTAAATTATTCAAGACTGGAAATCCGTAGCATTCCTTTTTAGTAACATCCTGATCTATGAATGCCTTAATTTTTATGTCATTAGCAGCAGCAATATCTGCAATTACCTTTCCATGTCCACTTGCTCCAAATAAATACATAGCTATCAATTAATTTCCTTGAAATGGTTCTATGGTAACGTGTCCATCAGCAGACACTCCTTCTCTGATAAATACTTTCTTCGCGGTAAGAAAAAATATTTTGAAATCTAAAATAAAAGAGATGTTTTCTACATACCATACGTCATAGTCAAATTTCTGATTCCATGATATTGCATTTCTTCCATTGACCTGTGCCCATCCTGTAATTCCGGGTCTCACTTCATGTCTTCGTGCCTGATGCTCGTTATAAAGCGGCAGATATTGTACAAGAAGAGGTCTGGGACCAATAAGAGACATATCTCCTTTCAAGACATTGATCAACTGTGGAATTTCATCCAAAGATGTTTTACGAACGAATGAGCCTATAGCTGTTAGTCTTTCTGCATCTGATAAAAGGTTTCCATTGGAATCCTTTTTATCATTCATTGTTTTAAACTTTATAATTTTAAATACTTTCCCATTTTTTCCAGGTCTTAACTGGAAGAAAAAGGGTTTCCCATCATTAGCCAGGAATAATCCTATCATCACAACAAGGAAAATCGGAAGCAATAAGGTAATTCCCATCAGAGAAAATACAAAGTCAAAAATCCTCTTTAAATAATTTTTATACATTCTTAAAAGTTAGATCTGTTCGTCATAATACTTGGTGAGCTTTTACTCAATTCTTTTGTTTTTTGCGCTATAACTAATACCAATAATTATTGAACTAAAGTACAAAAATTCCGGTATATTAAAAAGATTACAAGATGTCTGTACGAGCGTAAAATATTGCAAAAATAAAGCAAAAATAACTTTATAGTATATATTACTTTTGTTTATATTCCAGAAAATAGAGGCATTTTGGAATACTGGCAAAAACTTTAGAAAATAAATAATTAACCCTAGAATACCGGTTGCCATTAAAAGTTCTAAAAAGATGTTATGGGGGTGAACTCCATCTTCAAATAAAATTCTTCCTCCTAAGACAGGATTTGAATTAAAAATTTCAAGGGCTCCTCTATATAATGGTTCTCGGCTTGAGGTATCTCCCTGTCCAAGCCATTTATACATTCTGTTGAAACTTGTTATTAGCCCATCTCCATAGTGTTCATGAAGAAAAATAAGTCCTATCAATAACAAAAGTAATGTAATGGCATATAACAGATATTTTTTATTTCCCTTTAAAAGAACCATATACAAAGAGCTTAGAGCAATAGCAATTAAAGGACTCCTCGCCATAGATTGTATTACATTAAAAAGCCCTAAAAAAAGACAGAAGAATAAAAAATATGATTTATAATCTTTTTTACAAAATAAAATCAGAAATAAAGAGATAATAAACAATGATGCTCCTATATGACCATACATAATGTAGTATGTACTAAAAATATGATCTAAGTTAATATATCCATATATATAATTGACAACAAGAAGACTACATAAAATAAAGAGACAGTATTTTGTAATACTTTTGAAATCTACTTTATTGTAATTAATACATAATAATGCTGCACTAGGAAGCAGATTCATAAATAAGATTCTGAAAATATCCTCATTCTCTAATGCTATTACATCCTTGTTAAACGAATAATTATTAAATGAATAGGTAAGTTTGATAATATAGAAAATCCAAAATCCAACAAGGCTTATCAATGAAATATTTTTAAAACTAATATTTCTCCTTTCTCTATAAATTATGAATACAGAAAATACAATAATAAAAATCCGATAAGGTATAGAAAAGTTCCTTGGATCCATTTCCAAAGGCTTTGCAAAAGAAATAGCAATGGTATTTCCTACCATAACAGATAACAGAAATAGTTTATAAATGAAATTATTATTAATTGTAATTTTCAAGATAAATCCTAATATTTATATTTCAACTTATGCAAAATTATTTCTTTTGCTTTACAGAATGAAATACAATTGCATCCATATATTTTTTTCCTAACACCGGATACGTTCTGTTTTCAAAAATCCATTTTCTTCCTTTATCACCTATCTCAATCCTTTCTTCCTTGCTCATATTGGCATAATATAAGATAGCATCTTTAATATCTTCTGCAGAGGTACTGTTGATAAACTTACCACAATCAGCTTCATTAATCATAGAAGGATATCCGGTATACGAAGCAATAATAGGTTTCGCAGCCAGCATATATTCTACCACTTTATTCATAGATTGTCCGTAGTCCCACACTTTTGAATCTTTAGTAGACAGGTACAGAATATCACAAGCATCAAGAAAATATTTAACTTCACTTTGCTGAATTCTTTGTAAAAATGTCACATTGGAACAATTTTTTAGTTGTTCTTCGTAAGACTCTCTGAGATCACCGCTTCCAACAAGTAAAAAATGGATATTACTATTATCCTTCATCCTTTGTATTGTTTCAATAAAAGGCTCCAATGCATTGGTAACTCCCATACTGCCGGCATAACCAATAATGACTTTGCCTGATGGTACTACCTCTGAAAACGGATTTGTATCTTTTAAAAAGTCTTCAGAATAGTTTTCTGGATCAAATCCTAATGGTGAGCAATGAAAAGGTCTTTTATATCCCAGTAATTGTTCTACATGTAGATCTAATCTTGGCATTGTTCCTGCAACCAGATCCGCTTTTTTATACCCAAATTTTTCTATAAACCCTATCAGTAAGACAAGTGGATGCCATTTGGAAAAACCGGCTTCTTCTGTCATAGTTAAAGGCCATATATCCCGGATTTCAAAGACTAAAAAACTACCAAATTTCTTTTTCAGATAATAACCATAGATAATGGTAAAAATCGAAAGAGACGAAACAATAACCACATCAGGTTTTGTCATGTTGGAAAGTTTCATGGAGAAAAGCTTTCTTTCAAAATCAAACCAGGACAATATTCTGTCTATTGATGCCGTTCTGATATATTTTTTCGTTTTAATCCATCTTATGGCAACGCCATCCTGTTCTTCATCATTATAAATTTTGTCAGTTTCAGGACAATTGGTAAAATGATTTGAATCTGAGGTTATCATGAGGGTATTATTTCCCTGCCTTTTAAATTCTCTTGCCAAATAAAACAAACGTGAAGGAACTTTTGCATATTGAGGAGGTGAGGCATATTTGGAAATCAGCCAGGTGTTTTTATTCATTTTCATCACTGAAGTGTTGGTTTTTTAATAGGATCTATCAGGAAATCAAGCATGATTGCTTCATTCAAAATATTACTGTTATTAAGATTCTTGATTGTAAGGGAATCTTCAAGTCTACTGATGTCAGAGACAAAATCTTTTACTTTATTTTTATTTTCTAAAATATTTGATTGTATTCTTTCTCCCACACCATCATTTACCCAATTCTGGGTAACGTCAAAGCCTCTTTTTAAACGGTTTTTAAGAATATAGCCTGGTACATCTTTTTTCATCATTTCACGTAGTATCCATTTTCCATATCCATGTTTAATCTTAAGCAGATCCGGCAATGCCAGAGCAAACTCTACCAATCTATAGTCCATAAAAGGGAGTCTGCTTTCAATAGAAAAATACATTGAATTTCTATCTTCATATCTTAACAGTGAGGGAATACTGTATTTCTGAATATCTGAAATCTGTCTGTTTGATAAAGATGTGTTTTCAAAGAGATTTAAGGAAATATTTGGTAGGCAATCCAGGAATGAAGTATCTTTTCCTGTTGTTTTCAGATACCTGTTTTTCTCATTCCAATATGTTTTTATTTGCTTGGTTTCGAATATCAGCATAAGTGCCAGGGAATGAAAATATTGCAACCCCGGAAGGATTTCTTTTTTTTCTATTGCCTTTTTCAGTGCTACTACAAAAAATTTTCTGTATCCTGCGAAAATTTCATCGCCACCCTGACCTCCCAGTAAAACTTTAATATTTCTTTCTTTTACCTGTTTATAGACTTCATGTTGTGCAATAATACTTAATCCAAGAAACGGAGATTCCTGTGCCTCCATGGTTTGATCATAGATATTCCCCATTTCTTGTGCGGTGTAAGAATGATGAATATACTCAACGTTGATATTTTTATCTTTTGCAAATTTATTGATGATAGGACCCTCCGATTTTGGGTGATCCGGAGCTCCATAGCTGAAAGCCATTAAATGATCTACTTCTTTCGCTGTAATTGCTGCTATAGACGATGAGTCTACTCCACCACTTAAAGAAATTGCCAGAGGAACATCACTTCTGAGACGTATTTTGGTTGAACTTTCCAACAGAGCTTTCCCTTGGGAAATTAGTTCATCTGAGCTTAAAGACTCAAGTTCTTTTCTTTTTTTGGCCACCTGCTCTTCCAGGGAATACCATGACTTTGTTTCTATTTTCAGTTCTCCATCCAAAGTACATTTCATCAATGATCCTGGTAAAAGGTATTTTACATTTTTAAAAGGAGTTCTGTCTTCATATCCTTCAAAAAAACCAAATCTTATTCCACTGGAACAATATTCCAGATCTATCTCCTGATTTACTTGTTTTGCTACAGAGGCTATGGAAGAGGAGAACAATAGCTGGCCATCAAAAAAAGTATATATTAATGGTTTAACACCAAATCTGTCTCTTACCAGATAGAACTCTCCTTTAATTTTATCAAATAAACCAAAAACGAACATCCCATTTAGTTTATCCAAACAGCCTTCACCCCAGCATTCCCATGCTCTTAAAAGAACTTCAGTATCTCCTGTTGTTCTGAATGTAAAACCATTTGATATCAATTCTTCACGGATTTCCTGATAGTTATATATTTCACCATTAAAAGTAATAGTATATCTATCATCATGAGAAATCATAGGTTGGTTAGAAGCTCCTGAAAGATCAATAATTGCTAACCTGGAGTGAGCTAAAGTTACTGACCATTTTTCATATTCTGTTTTTTCAACTCCATAGTAATCCGGTCCTCTTCTTCGTATGTAATTATGCAAATCACTTCCTTCTTCAAAATTGAGGTTTTGTGATCTTTTAAACTCTATTGCTCCTGTTATTCCGCACATATTAGTTTGATAAAACTTTTTGATAAAACGTTAATAATTTTTCAGACTGGCTTTCCCATGAAAAATTTTCATAAACTAGCTTTTGTCCCAGTTCGCCCATTTGTTTAGCTCTTTCTTTGTTAAGAATGAAATAATCGATAGCATCGGCTATTTCCTGAGGTTTTTGAGGGTTTACGAAAATACAACAATCACTCCCTTTCAATAAACTTCTCCAGTAAGGAAAGTCTGAGGCAATAAACGGAATTCCCGCGACCATGTATTCAAACATTTTTATTGGCAGACTCACTAAAAATGTTGGAATGGGATGCAAAGTAACCACACCTACTAACGAACGGTTATAAATATTATCTACTTCTTCAGAATTTATATATCCAAAATCATTAACAAGGTGATAGTCTTTATGTTCCTTTATCTCTTTTTCCAGAGCAGGAGAAGAGTACATTCCTGCCAGATTCAGTTTGACCTTTGATTTTGTAAGCTCCAATGAATTCATCAAATCTTTAATTCCTCTTGTACCATCAATGGATCCCACATAACAAACTTCATTCTTTTTTTCATCCCAGGAAATGCTCTCCTGTTTCTTATCAGATAAGATGGGATAGTTATTGATATTTTCAGTTTGTTTGGCAAATTTTTTAAAATAACTTTCAATATGAGGTGTTGCTCCAACCACTCCATCTATTTTTTTACAGATATAGCGTTCGAAATTCTCATATAATAGAGAAATTATATTTGAAAAAGGGGATTTTAAATAAGGTGAAACTAAAATTGTATTTACTGTATCTTCGTGAGAATCAAAGATAACCTTCTTATTTAGTTTTTTAAGTTTGTTTGCTACTAAAAGAAGTTCAGGATCATGAAGATGAAATACATCTGCATTAAGCTCCTTAGCTTTATTAAAAACTTTGGATGTAGTTTTTGTAATTCTTTTTAATCTGCCATCAGGTGCACCTATATCTATAATTTCCACATTGTCTATCACCTCATTACCTTTACCGTCAGCAACTACCAATGACACCCTGATATCATTGGATGCCAGACTTTTGCACATCTTATGAAATATTCTGGAATCATTCCTTGGATGAACACTTGTCAGATGGCATATGTGGAATCTATATTTTTTACTCATTAATTGGTCTTTGGACTTAAAATTATTGTTCAGTATACAATTTTGGAATTTTATTTACGATTTTAATTACTCTTTCAAAATCGAGTCCTAAAGTATCCAGATACCATCTGATATTCTGATAACGTGGAGTATTTTCTATTTCAACAAGTTCTAAAGCTCTTTCTCTTGTTATTTGTCCTTCTCTAATCTGATTACTTCTGAACGTATCATGCTCTGTAAAACCAGCTACAGTATAATATACATAATTATAAAAAGCTGCGGTACCATCACCAATTCTCCAGGTAGTGGTAGTATCAATTGCTTTTTCCCAATTATAATCATTTAAAAGAGTATTATCTACCTGCTCCTCATCCCATCTCCAATAATCAAAAATATGATAATAGTCCTGTTTTTCTGTAAAGCTGCGATAGTATTCACCGGACAAAGTATCCCAAAGTGAACTATTGAAATATCCAGGGCTCTCCATCATTGCTCTGAATCTTTTGGAGTGATATCTCAACTGTTTCATAGCACCATGACTGTATACTCTTTTTTCTTCAAAATCAGGTTCAATATCTAAAAATCCTGTTTTAAAGTGAGTTACTTCCAATGGATTTACTCCCCAAAGATTAAGATTGATCCCAGTTTGTTTTTTGATATCTTCCACATGTCTGAAGAAATGTTTATCTCCGGCAGTAAGCATTGCCATCATTCCTAAATGAGGTGACTTCAGCCATGCTTCAAGGTTCATTCTGATGTTTTTTCTTTTCAATGAAATATCTGCGGCAACAATAATATTTTCTACTCCAAGATCGGCACACATACGGCTGATATTTCGTCTACCGAGGTCCGTTACCATTCCCCAGTCATAGGTATAGGTAACAGGTTTCATCTCCAGTTCCTTTACAATAAGATGTAATCCATAGCAGCTATCCCGACCTCCTGAAAAAGGAACAATACAATCCAGCTCCTTACCTTTTCTTCTGTACGGCTCAACCAGCTTAAATAATTCTTCTTTCGGTTTTGGATTATTTCTTGGTTTGTAGTTTTTACAGTAGTTACATACGCCTTCTTCATCAAATTTTATGAAAGGCATTGTCTCTGGGAGAATACATTTAGTACACCTTTTGATGGTAAGCTTTTTATATTCAAGCAGCCCTTCTTCAATAGTATTAAATTTAAACTCAGGGATTAAGTTTTCTACTCTGCTTTTTTCATCCGTAACGGTAAGATTTTCTTTTGAGACTGGAATATCTAAAATCAAAGACTCTTCTTTTATCTGGGTGATATTTTCGCAACCTATGATTCTAAGTCCGTAGCTTTCTGATGCAAAATAAGTTTTGTCCTCGTTATAACCTACATATAAGCTACCATTATTAGAAAAAAGAAGAAGTTTTCCTTTTTCTGGCAGAGCAAGAGCACAGGCAATAACTCCCTGGCATAAAGAAAATATCTCTTTGGGAAGGTTTTCTAATTTGTTTTCGTCGTTATTAAGAAACTCTTCTGCAATAGCCACAATAGCTTCGGAATCAATTTTTAATTGTCTTCTTACCGATAGCTTACTCCAGACTTCTTCTTCGTTTACTATAATCCCATTATGTATTGCACATATATTTCCTCTGATTACTGGCTGATTATCCCCCAGTCCATTAGTAATCAATCTACTATGTCCTAAAACAATATTGTTATTATATGGTTTTACCTTATTCAGTAATTTTTCAATGCTGTAATCAGCTCTGTTTACTTTATATTGGTTATTTTGATAATAAATCAAACCACTAGAATCTACTCCTCTTTGTTCGGAATGCTTTACCAGAGTTTGAAACTTTTGTTTATTAATGCTGGTGTTCGATACGACACCAAAAATTCCACACATTTGTTTTATTTTTTAAATCATTTTATTTTTTTATTAATCAGCTTTTTCTACAAATTCTAACTAATATATTTTTTGCATATTTAAATAATATTTTTGATATCTGTAAGTCTAATTACAAAATATATCATTTCAAAAAAAATATATTTAAATAACATTTCTGATAAAGAATATCAACACCTTCGTTTTAAAGATTATTTTGGCTTGGCAGCAATAAAGTCAACTATTCTTTTACTAGCATTGCCATCGCCATAAGGGTTATGTATTTCACTCATTTTTTTATAAAGGTCCTGATCTTTGAGTAATTTATTACATTCTTTAATAATCTTATCTTTATTTGTTCCCACAAGAATTACGGTACCTTGTTTTACAGCTTCAGGTCTTTCCGTAGTCTCCCTCATTACTAAAACTGGTTTACCCAAACTGGGTGCTTCTTCCTGTACTCCACCACTATCCGTAATGATAATATAAGATTTTTTCATTAGCCATACAAAACTTGGGTAAGAGAGAGGATTTATAAGTACAATATTTGAAATCCCAGACAATATTTTATTAACAGGATCTTGTACATTTGGGTTAAGGTGAACCGGATAAACTATCTGCACATCATCATTTTGAAGGGCTATTTCTTTTATTGCATTACATATTCTGACAAACCCATCCCCATGATTTTCTCTACGGTGCCCTGTTATTAATATTAGCTTTTTGGTATTATCAATAACCTTTTTTAAATCATTTATTTCATCATTTTCAATTGCCTCTACCTTATCAGCACTGTAAAGTAAAGCATCAATTACGGTATTTCCTGTTACTAAAATTTTGTCTTTAGCAATATTTTCACTGAGTAGGTTCTTTTCTGATTCCGACGTAGGTGCAAAGTGATACTCTGCTAATCGGGAAGTAACCTGTCTGTTCATCTCTTCGGGAAAAGGTGTATATATATTGTGAGTTCTTAATCCTGCTTCTACATGACATACTTTTGCATTTGAATAAAAACCTGCAATACTGGCAGCAAGGGTTGTAGTGGTATCACCATGAACAAATACATAATCTGGCTGAAAATCCTCCATTACAGGCTTTAAACTTTCAATAATATTTGCCGTTAAGGAGTATAAGTTTTGATTCGGAACCATTAAATTCAGATCATATTCAGGCTGAATTGAAAAAAATTGTAGAACCTGATCCAACATTTCCCTATGTTGAGCTGTAATACAAACTCTAGTCTCAAATTCTGAGTTCTTAAATGCCTGATATAATGGAGCCATTTTAATCGCTTCAGGTCGCGTTCCGAAAATTATTAATATTTTTTTCACTTCAGATTTTTATTTGATTTATTATTTATTCACTTGGAATATATTCTGGAGGAGCTTCACCTGTTCTTTTAAAATATTCGTTCTTATTATATTGTATTCTATACTCATAAGGTAAATCTATTTTAAAGAGATGAATAAAATAGCTTGAATAAGGAATATAAACATAAGTTGAGTATATATTTTTAACATTTGCTAATATCATATATAATACGAAAAACAGCTTAATAAGAATATTTTTTGCAAACAAATCATCTAAACTTACGGCTAATGCGATATATAAAAAGACTGCAAAATATATAGGAACTCTAAAGAAAGTTGGAATTAATCCCACTGTAGCTACTAAAAAGAAATAGAGTATACTCATATTGAAAACGGTTACTCCAAATGAAGATGATGAGATAATCTTTTTTCTATTAAAAAGGATAAATAAAAAAAGGAAATGGGTAAAAAACCAACCAATGCTAAAATAACTATTATTTTGTTCCTCTATAAATCTTCTATAATAAGAACCTATAAGAAAATTAAGCCATGCAGGAAATGTATCAATTATATTGATTATATTTTTTGGAGTCCAAGCTATTGTAAGAATGAGATATATAAAAAATATTTTAAGATTTGATAGTTTTTGTATTCTGAAAAAATAAGCTATAATAACAATTATACTACTAATGTGGAACATAGAAGCTAGGAGCACTAGCGTTATAAAATAAGCCAACTTTCTCCTAATTAAAAAATCTAATGCCAGAACAACAATACCTAAGGCTATCATATACCTCAATGGGTTGTCTACAAATATAAAAAGAGCATTAGTGCATAGAAAGACAGAAAAAGAAAGTAAAAAACGATCCTTACTATATTTCTTTAAAAACCTGACTATTATAAAAAAAACTAAAATTTTCATAATGATCAGGAAAAAGAAAAAAGAAAATCCTAAGAACTTAAATAAAAGAACTAAAAGATAGAAAGCAGGTTCTTTATCTATTTTGCTAAAAGCATCAATATTGAAATCGTTATAGATTAATTCATAACTTACCCAGTCACTACCTGTCATATAGCCACCACAAAAAATAAAAACAGAGAAATAGATACAAAATTTCTCTATAATGTTTTTTACTTTATCATCTATTTTAAAACGTTTCCTATTGAAGCTGTAAAAAAAGCCAAACAAAATAGGAAATAGGTAATACATCATTTTTATAAAATTTATACAATTCAGGAATCATTTCTTTATGCTCATAATTATTCTTCATAATTTCAGCATTTTTTTTGAAATTAGAGTAATTACTGAAAAACATCTTCAAATCATTAATACCTGAAAAACATACGCCATTTTTAAATTTTCTTACAAATGTACTTAACGTAAAGTTATCTTCATTAACAATAATCGGTACACCATTATTCGCTGCTGAATAAAGACGGTTAGGGGCACAATACTTATTATTAAAATTAAAGGAATCATAAAATAAAACTGCTCCATCTACATAATTATAAAAATCACTTAATTCATTATAGTCAACAAATCCAAAATTTTTGATTTTATCCTTTTGCTCCTCTTTTAAATCTGATATAAACTTTTCATAATCATTTTGTGAAACACCAATAAAACATAATTTCCAATCAGAAGGAAGCGTTTCTATAACATCAAATAATTTTTTGGCTCCTCTTTCCTTACTAATTACACCTTGATGTAATAAAATCTTTTTATTCTCGTTTTTTACTAGATTTAATTCGTTTAGCAAATTATTGTTAATTTTTCTGGAAAACTGATTTTTGAATTCATAATTATCAACTATAATATGCTTTTTTATTCCATTCTTATTCAGTTTGAAAACAGCTTTTCTTCTATACTCATTTGTAATGATCAGTAATTCACTCCATCGGATTATAGATTTTTCAATAAAATAAAAAAACGGAGAAATATTTTTATTTTTATAATGATAAAATTCTTTATCGTCATAAACAACTTTAACCTTTCTAACAAAAAGTTTGTACAGCAATGGAGCAATTAAGGTAACTTCATGATGCAATTGAATTGATTGGGGTCTGTAATATAACAGCTTAAAAAAAGAACTTATACTATATTCTACCAATCGTAAAGCCCTAAATATTTTAAATTTATTAAATTTTTCAAAAAATGATTTAAAAAATATAATTCTTGTATTAGGTGGTAATTTGATTGTTTCATCTACATTTACATCATAATTATATACAATAATCTCATCATCATTATATGCAGATGATAATGTATTTATTAATGAAAAAACCCTCCCATCAAAATTTAGATTAGTCTTCAAAAAAACCAAATGTATTCTTTTTTTCTTTTTCATAATAAATTAAGATTTTTGACGAAGGTGATACCTAAAAAACAGAAGCTGAATAACAGAATGAATAGCATAAGAAAATAAATAAGCTTTTGCAAATCCCATTGCTCCTTCACTGGATAAGTTATAATAATAAGCAAATCCTAATAGTGCAAATGCCCAAATAAAATTCATCAAAAATCCTGACCACATTAATCCTTTACCTACTATTGCCTGACCAAAAACACTGTTTATAGAACTTAGAATAGCTGAGATTGACAAAATAATCAATACATTACTCCCTCCTATAAAACCTTTTCCATAAAAATTCATAAGAAATTCAGAGAGAAAAAATACTAATAAAGCTACGGTAATTGTTACTACTGCAACTATTGAAACATTCATTTTCAGAATTTTATGAAATGCAGAGCTTTTATTATTTTTTGAAAACATCGGTATTGCTATTTGAGAAAAGACTCCTGGCAAAAATAAAATTGCTGTTCTATACTGATTGGCAGCATCAAAAATTGCAAGTTCTTTATATCCATTTACCTGATGGACTATTAACATATTACAAACCCATAAGACAGGGGTAATCATTATTCCTGATAAAAATGCAGGTAGAGTAAATTTATATAGAATAGGAAGCTGATCAAGGCAGTTAAAATAATCAACCTTAATTCCAAATTCTTTTATTTTCTTTTTAACTTCAAAAAGCCCAACCAGGAAATTGAATAAATAAAATACAGCCAGTCCAATTAATGCAGCATATAAATTTGAATAAACTTTAAACAATATCAGCTGTAAAGGGAAGAAGAGAATCGCAGAAATAATACTGACTTTAGCTACTGATTTATAAGCTTCAAATCCAATTAAACTCCCATTATATAAACCATTCAAAGCACAGAGAAAAATTATTAAACTGCTAAGCCTTATTTCTCCATCCAAATGTGGGGCATTTAAATATTCTGCAGAGATGTATGGGGCAAAAAGACATATAAGTGCAACAACCAGCATTGCTGATAAGTAAGTGAAAACTATAGCAAGTGCTATAATTTTTCCTGCTTTTACTTTATCGTTATTTTTATATTGTGATATAAATTTAGTTGTTGTAAGCCCAATACCTAATCCTGCAAATAATGTAAATGTACTGATGGTTGATTTAAGCATAGCAAATTCTCCATATTGCTTAAGTCCTAAATATCTTGCCGTTATAAACATTGAACACAGCATTATTCCCTGACTAACCACAGAAGCTAAAGTCGCCCAAAAAATACCTTGTCCAATCTGCTTAGGAATATTAGAGAGTAAAAAGGTTTTTAAATTATTAAAAAATTTTATCATGTATAATTGGTTCTACTTAATATCCTATAATATTAAAAATTAATTATCTTAACATTTTCCAAACATGGTATTTTTTTGCTGGCAAAAGACATAATAACATTTAAATAGGGAGTGAAGGCTTCTAAAAACAAATATCAACAATATCAGATAACAACATCTAAATTATTAATATTATTTAGTTGCATATATCCTCTCAATAATATCCACCACTTTCAATCCTTCCAAAGCATTCGTAGTAATGGTATTTCTTCCTTTTAATACATCTACAACGTTTTCAATGATAAAATGGTGATTGGCTGCAGATCCTTTATAAGCACCATAATCATTTCCAGGGTTAGTTGGAGCCAATTCCGGCATTACATAGTCTTTTATATTACAAACTTCTACTTTGTCCATATATTGTCCTCCAATCTTCACAGATCCATTTTCTGCAATAATGGTCATAGAACTTTCAAGATTCTGATTCCAAACTGAGGTAGAATAATTCAATGAACCCATTCCTCCATCTACAAAATCAAAGCTAACGAATCCTGAATCTTCAAAATCCGTAAGAGTTGCATGATTAAAATCTGCAAATTTTGCCTGAATATTGGTAATATCACCAAACAGCCAGTACATGATATCGATAAAGTGAGAAAACTGTGTAAATAAGGTTCCTCCGTCAAGATCTTTTTTCCCGTGCCATGATTCTGTCTTGTAATATCTGTCATCACGGTTCCAGTAGCAATTAAGCTGAACCATATATATATTCCCTAGTTTTCCGCTTTCTACCATTTCTTTCACCCATGCAGAAGGAGGAGAATATCTGTTTTGCATAACAGCAAAAACTTGTTTATGCTTATGCAAAGCCTGAAAAATAAGTTTTTCAGCGTGCTGTTTTTTCAGAGCCATTGGCTTTTCTACTACAACGTGCTTACCTGCATCTATCACTTTATAAGATTGCTCAAAATGGAATCCGTTGGGAGAAGCAATGTTAATAACATCTACTTCAATCCCGGAAGCTAAAAACTCATCCAGTGATGCAAAAAAAGGAACGTCATAACTTTCAATTCCCAGCACAGATTTATCTTTAACATCAATCAGTCCTACTAATTCACATTCTTCATTTCTTGTGATCATTTCGGCGTGTCTTTTTCCGATATGTCCGCAGCCAACGACTGCAAATTTTATTTTTTCACTCATTTGTATGTTTTTAAATCTTTGAAACTTTATTATTTTCTAATTTGTATTTTTCTCCACTTTCTTCACAAACAGCTATATTTTCTGCATCAAATTCAAGTCTTTGCCCGAATTCACTCATCCATCCCATTTGTCTTGCAGGGTTTCCTACTACCAATGCATAATCCGGAACTTCTTTTGTAACCACGGCTCCTGCTCCAATAAAGGCATACTGACCGATATTATGTCCACAAACAATGGTTGCATTAGCGCCTATAGATGCACCTTTTCCTACATGGGTCTTTAGATATTCATTTTTTCTGTTTACTGCACTTCTCGGATTTATCACATTGGTAAAAACCATAGAAGGGCCTAAAAAAACATCATCATCACATGTTACTCCTTCATAGATGGATACATTATTCTGAACTTTCACATTCTGTCCTAAAACTACTTTAGGTGAGATGACAACATTCTGACCTATATTACATTTTTCACCTAAAATGCAACCTGTCATAAGGTGTGAAAAATGCCAAATTTTGGTTCCTTCACCTATTTGACATCCTTCGTCAATAACGGCTGTTTCGTGCGCAAAAAAATCCGACATATATGCTTTATATTAATTAAAATAGTTCTTAATTTCTGTAATAATAACATCCAGTACTTCCTGATCAAATTCTGTATGTATAGGAAGGGAAATAACTTCTTTGCAAAGCTGCTCTGTGACCGGAAGACTAAAACCTTCTTCTACATATTGAAGAAAAGCTTCTTGTTTGTAAAGAGGCAAAGGATAATATACCATACTTGGAATATTCTTTTCTGCCAAATATTTTTGTAATTCGTCTCTTTTTCCATTTTTTACTCTAAGGGTATACTGATGGAATACATGGGTAGAATTTACAGCTCTCTTAGGAGTTTGAATTTCAGCTATCCCTGCAAGGTTTGTATCATAATAATCTGCCATTCTATTTCGGGAAGCTGAATACTCATCCAAATGCTTAAGCTTAACTTTTAACACGGCTGCCTGAATGGTATCCAATCTTGAATTACAACCTAAAACTTTATGATAATATTTCTTTTCCTGACCGTGGTTGGCAATCATTCTGATTTTAAAAGCTAATTCATCGTCATTTGTCATCAATGCACCACCATCACCATAGCATCCAAGATTTTTTGAAGGGAAAAATGAAGTACATCCGATATGTCCGATCGTTCCTGTCTTTTTCAGAGTTCCATCAGAGAAGGTGTAATCTGAACCTATTGCCTGAGCATTATCTTCTATAACAAAGAGGTTGTATTTTTCTGCAAATTCAAGAATTTTTTCCATTTCAGCACTTTGTCCGTATAAATGAACGGGAACAATGGCTTTGGTTTTGGGTGTCAGATATTTTTCAAGACCATTTAACTCTATATCGAAAGTATCTTTATCTACATCTACCATTACCGGTTTTAATCCTAAAAGACCAATAACTTCAGCAGTAGCTACATATGTGAAAGCAGGGCAGATTATTTCGTCACCAGGCTTAAGATCAAGTGCCATCATGGCAATTTGAAGAGCATCTGTTCCGTTAGCACATGGAATAACATGTTTTACTCCAAGATATTTTTCAAAATCCTGTTGAAATTCTTTTACTGCAGGACCATTAATAAATGCGGTACTATCGATACATTCCTGAATACTGATATCTACGTCTTCTTTTATTTTCAGGTATTGACCTTTAAGGTCAACCATTTGAATTTTCATATTCTTAGTTTTTTGAGTGCACAGAGTGCATTTCTAATTCATGATCAGCTCACTTATTTTATTTCCTATAGAAAGGCAGGACGTCGCAGCTGGAGAAGGGGCATTTCTAACGTGAATAATGTTTCCGTTTTTCACGATATCAAAATCATCAATCAATCCTCCATTTCTGTCGCAAGCTTGAGCTCTTACTCCTGAGCCTCCTGTAACAAGGTCATTTTCCTGTATTTCCGGTAAAAGCTTTTGAAGGGCTTTTGTAAATGCAGATTTGGAAAGTGAACGGTGCATTTCTCCCATTCCGGTTTTTCCATATTTTGCTACAATTTTTCTAAACCCTGGCCATAGCATGGTTTGCATGGTTTCGTTAAAATTAAAATCAAAAAAGTTATATCCTTCTTTTTTGAAAGCCAAAACAGCATTAGGGCCAGCTTCTATATTACCATCAATCATTCTGGTAAAGTGAACTCCAAGAAACGGAAAGCTAGGATCAGGTACCGGATAAATAAGATGTTTTACCAGATATTTTTTTTCATCCTTAATTTTATAATATTCTCCTCTAAAAGGAATAATGACCACATCGTTTTTTTCGTTGGTCATTCTGGTTATCTTATCGGAATACAATCCTGCGCAGGAAATTAACTTTTTGGTTTTAAATTCGGAAATATTGGTATTGACAATAATTTCAGATCCTTTATCAATGATGTTTTTTACTTCATGATTAAATCTTACTTCTCCTCCTAATGCTTCAAAAAGTTCTTTTATTTTTTTTGCAATTCCCGGATAGTCTATAATTCCGGTTTGTGGCACTTTAATTGCTCTTACTCCTTCACAATGCGGTTCGATTTCACGGAACTCTTCTCTTGAAAGGTATTTTAAGTCTTGTAGTCCGTTTTCTACTCCTCTTTTATAGATATTATCTAGAAGGGGTAATTCTTCCTGCGAAGTAGCTACAATAATCTTTCCGCAAAGGTCATATCGTATACCGTGTTTCTCAGCAAAGTTAATGACCGAGTTATAGCCTTCAATACAATTTTTAGCTTTAAGGCTTCCCGGTTTATAATAAATCCCGCTATGGATTACTCCACTGTTATGTCCTGACTGGTGCAATGCCACGTCATTTTCTTTTTCTAAAATAAGAATCTTAGAATCAGGATTTTTAAGTTGAGTCTGGTAGGCTGTAGCCAAACCTACCAAACCTGCACCAATGATTATGATATCATAGTTCATGATCTGTTATAATCTTGCATCTACCAGATTTCTGTCTAAACATGCTTTGGTATCGAAAACCACAGCATTTTCTTTTTTAAGTTGATCCAGGTCCATTTCCAGGAACTCATTGTGGGATACTGCAATTACTAAAGAATCATACTTTTTCCCTTCCTCAAGAGCGTCCAGAATATCAATTCCATATTCGTGCTTTACTTCTTCTTTGCTTGCCCATGGATCATAAATATCAACGTTTACTCCGTAATCTGCAAGTTCTCTGTAAATATCTACAACTTTAGTATTTCTGACATCCGGACAGTTTTCTTTGAATGTAACTCCTAAAATCAAGGCATTTGAGTTTTTAATCACTCCCCCTTTGGCAATAAGAAGTTTCACTACTTTAGCAGCAACAAACTTTGCAATAGAGTCGTTTACTCTTCTACCAGATAAGATAACATCAGGATGATATCCCAGCTGTTCTGCTTTGTGTGCAAGGTAATAAGGATCTACTGAAATACAGTGTCCTCCTACCAATCCAGGTTTATATTTTAGGAAGTTATATTTTGTTCCTGCCGCTTCTAATACGTCATTGGTATCGATACCTACTCTATCGAAAATTAAAGCCAATTCGTTAACAAAAGAGATATTAACGTCTCTTTGTGCATTTTCAATCGCTTTTGAAGCTTCTGCCACTTTAATGCTAGGCGCTTTATGAGTACCTGCAGTAATAATTTTCTTATACAGATGATCTACTTCCTCAGCAATCTTGTCAGTAGAACCTGAGGTTACTTTTTTAACACTTGTAAGGGTATTTACTTTATCACCCGGATTAATTCTTTCCGGAGAGTACCCCACAAAAAAGTCTTCGTTAAAAGTAAGCCCTGAATATTTTTCAAGAACTGGTACGCACTCCTCTTCTGTACATCCAGGAAAAACTGTAGATTCATAAATAACAATATCTCCTTTTTTGATAATTTCTCCTAACATTTTTGAAGCAGAAATTAAAGGATTCAAATCCGGAGCATTATATTTATCAATAGGGGTAGGAACTGTTACAATGAATACATTAGCTTCAGAAATATCAGATAACAGACTTGTTGCTTTATAACCTAAAGAACCATTGGATTCGTTATATTTTTTCAGTCCGTTATTTAATTTATCAACATCAGCTTCAAGCGTTATGTCCTTTCCGTTATTAAGCTGATCTACGCGTTGTGTATTGATATCAAATCCAAAAACAGGATAGTGATCTGCAAATTCAAGAGAGAGAGGAAGACCTACATAACCCTGGCCTATAACCGCTATTTTATATGTTGTTATCATTAACTAAGTTTATTTTTTATTTTTTGAAACCAAGATTGTTCTGTATGCTGATTATAACCATAACCATATTTGTTACTGTACCCTAAATTTTCCCTGTTTACATCATTAAGTACAAATCCTACATTTCTAATTTTTTTCTGATCAATATTACTATTCGCAAATTGTAATAATGATTTTTCTGTGTATTTAGATCTGGATACATAAATCGTAATGTCAGAAAGTTCAGCAATAAGGAAAGTATCTGTAACAAGAAGCAACGGAGCGGTATCCAGGATAATATATTCATATTTATCTTTAAGCTCACTTAAAAGGAACTCATAACGACCGTTGGATAATAATTCTGTTGGGTTTGGAGGAATCATTCCTGAATAAATTACATCCAGATAAGGATTAAAAGATGATACATGAATAATATCTGCAAGTTTAGTGTCGTCATTGTAAAGATACTCCGTAAGCCCGGCAAGTCCTTTTCTTGCAGGATTATACCTTTGAAGCTGGGGGTTTCTGATATCAGAACCTATGATAATTGCTTTTTTCTTAGGATTTGCCAATGTTAAAGCTAAGTTTACGGATGTAAATGTTTTCCCTTCTCCTTTTACTGTAGAAGTTACAAATACGACCTTTCCTTTTTTCTCTTTTGAAAGCATGAAATTCATATTGGTAATAAGAATTCTGAATGCTTCCGCCATAGGCGTAATATCATTCATTTTAACAATCTCAGAATCTCCTTTTTCAAGACTTGGCAATTCTGCAATAATAGGGGCATGCACTAACTTTTCTAAATCATGTTTTGTAACAACCTTATTATTAAACAACTGGGTAAAATAAATAAAAGCGAAAGGAATTAATAATCCAAAAACAAAAGAAGCTCCTAAAATCATCTCTCTCTTAGGCGAAACTGGTCCACCAGAGGAGTAAGCTGAATCTACAATTTTTGCTTTAGGAGCACTAATTGATTGGGCAATAGCAGTTTCTTCTCTTTTCTGAAGCAATAACAAATACAGATTTTCTTTAATTTGTTGCTGTCTTTCGATACTTCTGAACATTTTCTCAATGGAAGGCAGCTTTGATATCTTTCCGGAAACTACATTTTGTTCTCCTAAATATTCATTTCTTGCCAACTCAAGTCCTGTTTTGTTTTTCTGGAGGCTCTGCATAATAGAGCTACGCATAGCGTTAATTTGTTTCGTAATATCTACAACCGTCGGGTTTTCTGATGTAGCTGACTCTAAGAACCTGTTTCTTTGCAGTACTAATTGATTATAGGAAGAAATTCCATTGGTAGCATCTGCATTACTCAACCCAACATTAGCTGGAAGAACCTGATATTGACCTTGATTTGAAACATAATTAATCAATGAGTTTGTAAGTTCCAATTGGGCATCTATTTCCAATTGCTTAGCTCTTGCAGCAGCAGAGCTTTCTAGACCTATCTTAGCTTCAGTTTCTATATCAATGATATTATTCTTTGATTTAAAACTTTCTTTTTGATCTTCAACTTGTCCAAGCTCTCCAGATAATTTTTTGATTCGGTCTTCGATAAAATCTAGTGTCTTTTTTGACTCTGAATTCTTATCAGACATTGCATCATTATTATAGGCTACAACTAAATTATTTAGAATATCTTGTGCTTTTAATATTTGTGGATAATTGAGTCCTAATCTGAGTACAGTTGCTTCTTTATTAACTAAATCTACACTTAACCCTCCTTGTAAACTATTTACTTTGGCATCTACTGTAGAAATCTGCAGCTCTAAATTTTTCATATCAACTGCAAGATTACCCGGAGCAAATTCTTTATTCTTTGTAATGATTATATTAGCAAAGGGTAAACTTATAGTTTTCCCATATGTTGTAACAATTTCTTTTGAAAGACTTTTTGAAGTAAGTGTAAGTTTATCTTTATCTATTGTAAGATTTACCGGACTTGCAGGTTTATCAATGTGTTTTTCGTCAATAACCTTAACGTCTATAGGACTCGTTTCTTTATATAATTCTACTTTAGTAACCCTACCTTTCCCAATAACATTTACCTGCAAATTTTGGTTGATAACAACCTCACGCATCATTTTTTTAGACTTCAGAATTTCTATTTCATTGGCAATACTATTTGTTTTCAGACCTCCTAAACCTGATAAATCTGGCAATACTCCCAAATCACTTCCCATGATGGGTGAAGAATTTCGAGCATCTTTGATCAAAACTGTAGTTTGAACATTATATATCGGTACCATAAACTTAAGCGATATATAACCTATTACCAAAGCAATAAATGCACTTATAATAAACCAAGGCCATTTTCTCAGATATGGCTTGACAATTTCACTAATATTAATACTATTTGAGTTGTTTTCTACTTCTGAAAATTCTGAAGATTGCTGGTTATCCATCAATTTTTTATTTCTTATTAAATAAACTTACTACTACGGCAACTGCTGTAACCGCAATAGAAATGGCGGTCAGATAAAGTCCAGTGTTGGGGTTTTGTTTTGCCATCACATCTTTTGTATTGTTTGAAGAAACAATAATAGCATCCCCTTGTTTCAGATTATAATATGGAGAGTTAATTAAATTAGCATCATGAAGGTTAATACGACCGTGAGAAACAACACCATTTTCTGTTCTGACCACCAATATATCCTCTCTTTTTCCATATTGAGTCAAATCACCGGCCATCCCTAGTGCGTTTAAAATAGTTGCTTGCCCATTCGCTATGGTATAGTCTCCCTGCCTGTTTACTTCTCCTAATATTGTAACTTTAAAATTTGTAAGTCTCATATTAACTGTGGGATTAATGACATATTTCATCATTTTTTCCCTTAGTTCGTCTTTGAAAGCAGTTAAATTTTTATCTGATGTATTGAGTTTCCCCAATATGGGAAAGTCAATATCTCCATTTGCATCCACAATATATGTTGGACCTGACAGTATTGTTGCTCCCTGATTAGGAGTATTTCCTCCGGCTATAGCATTAGTCTGGATAAGTTCTGATGAAGAATAATTCTGATTAAATGGCCTTACAACATCCATATCTTTTGCAGTGATCAGAATAATAAGCTGATCCCCAACCTGGATTGTATTTGCTGAATTTTTAGCAGAGGCATTGATTGCAACCTGTTCTATATTCTGCATATAATTTAAATCATTCTTAGCATTGGGATTAACTTTACAGGAAATCACTAATGAAGATGCCAAAACTACTGCTAATATTTTTCCTTTCATTATTTTGTTAAATTATGCAAATATACATTTATATTTTGTCTATTTATCAAGAGCCTCGTAGATTGAATTATTGCTTCGGAATTCCGGCACTATAGTTTTAAGAATCCTTACTACTTCCACTTTATCTCTTCTAAGAGAAGCTTTTGTAATTTCTTTAGTAAGCGTATCTATTTCTGCAAATCCCATAGAAGGATCTTTGGAGATCATGATTTTATCATTATGAGTAGGAAGTGTTTTTGCGTCATCACTCAAGAGCTCTTCATATAACTTCTCCCCAGGTCTCAATCCTGTATAAATAATCTTAATATCAATATTAGGTTCGAATCCTGATAATTTTATCATTCTTTTGGCAAGATCAATAATTTTAACAGGTTCTCCCATATCAAAAACAAAAATTTCACCTCCTTCACCCATTGTTCCTGCCTGAAGAACCAGTTCACAAGCTTCAGGAATAGTCATGAAATATCTTACAATTTCCGGATGGGTAATGGTTACCGGTCCTCCAGCTTCAATCTGCTTTTTAAAATGAGGGATTACAGAACCGTTAGATCCTAATACATTTCCAAATCTTGTCGTAATAAACTTGGTAACGTTACCTTCTACATTCTGAAGTGACTGCACAAAAAGCTCAGCAGCACGCTTTGAAGCACCCATTACGTTGGTTGGATTTACAGCTTTATCTGTAGACACCATTACGAACCGGTTTACTTTATACTTGCTGGATAGCTTTGCAACTATCTTTGAACCTAATATATTAACAAAGATAGCTTCGTGAGGATTTTCTTCTACCAAAGGTACATGCTTATAAGCAGCTGCATGATATACCATTGAGAAATTGTACGTTTGGAACAGAGATTCCATTCTGTGATGATTGGAAACATCTCCTAAAACAAATTTGAAAGGGATATGAGGAAATTTATCTCTCATTTCAAGTTCAATTTCATAAAGCGGTGTTTCTGCCTGATCTAAAACGACAATCAATGAAGGATTAAAAAGAGCAACCTGTCTTACAATTTCACTTCCTATGGATCCTGCTCCACCGGTTACTAATACTGTTTTATCAAAATGTCTGCTTTTAACTTTTTCGTTCTGAATTTTGATAGGTTTTCTATTTAACAAATCTTCAATTTGAAGATTTCTGATAGATCCACCCAGATCGCTGTCTCTAAGTTTTTGTACTGATGGTGCTTTAAAGACATTAAGATCTTTCTCTAAAAATAAATTCACCCATGAATTCATCTCCTCTCTGGCCATCATTTCTTTAACAATAAGGACGCCATCAATAATAAGATCTTCTTTGGTGTTTTCTTCTATTTTTTGTTTTTCATAAATTGGCTTTCCTAGCAGAGATGCCCTTTTAGAATCTGTTCTTTGTGTCAAGAAACCTACTACCTGATAAGGTAAACTCGGGTTGTCAAGAATAGCACGTGCAATGGCAATAGATTGTTCATCAATTCCCAATACTAAAATTCTTTTTTTCAGTGCGCTTCTTCTGTATTCCCTTACAATATGGAAAAATTCCTTCACATAAAGTCTGAAAAGAAATAATCCCATAAATGAAATTACAAAATAAAGCATCAGATAAGGAGTAAGAATGAATTTACTTCCTGTAATCCAGAAATAGCAGATATTTACAGTTCCGATAGCCAGCATTGTGCAAAAGCAGGAGATCAGAAGTTTAAATAAATCTATAAAAGTGGAATGGCGGATTATACCGGCATAGGTCTTGAAGACATACATAAAAGCAGCATTTACCAGAATAATAAAAGCGAAAATTAGGCTTTTATCATCATGATATATGAATTCCTGCTTTGTAATTTTTGCGATAATGTAAGTAGAAAGAAATAAAGATATTACCAGAATAATAATGTCTATTACAAGAATTATCCATCTAGGAAGATATCTTACGTCTGAGAGATTGACAACATTATCCCCTCCAAATATTGTTTTTCTAAGAGAATTGTACATTGTCTATATTGGTGTTCATATTTAATTAAGGTATAATATCTAATTATCCAATCAAAGATAGTTTTGATACAATCATGCAAAAGTAAAATAAATTTATTTCAATATGCTGAAATCAAAAATAAATTTGATGTTACATTTATAAAATCTAACAATTTCATTGCGGTACAGCTAAACCCACAGACAAAAATCATACCATAGAAACTGTTTATAAAGGCGATATTTATCTATGTAAATTTTTTATTTCAGCTGTTTTTTCTTTAAAAGAATTATTAAATCTTTATATATCAATCTTTTTCAATGAACTGATTGTTTTTTTTCCTAAAAGTCATACGTCAAGTTTTTTTTATTTATTAATATTTAGCCAAAAATATCAATTATTTTCTCATACTCAAAACCTTTACTCATCAAATATTTTATAGTTTTGGTTTTTTTTTGATATTCTTTCAAGCCAGTTTGTTTGGTGTAATAATCATCAAAAATTTTTCTGATGGTTTTCTCATAATCTGAGTCATCAATCTCATCAAAACAAGAGCTGATCAACCTCTCTGAAATCTGTTTTTGTTTCAGATTGATCTTAATTTTGGTCTTTCCCCAGTGTTTGATGTAAAATTTCCCTCGGATATAGCTCCGGGTAAACCTTTCTTCGTTCAGAAAATTTTCTTTCAGCAGAAATAAAATAATCTCTTCTTTTGCTTCATCAATAAGCAGAAACTCTCTCATCTTCTGTTCCACTTCCGCATGGCAACGGTCCTGGTAAACACAATAGTTAACAAGCTTCTGTTTAATTTCGTCGAAGGTATAAGATTTCTTTTCCATTGTAATAAAAAAAGAATGAGCAGTTTGCCCATTCTTTATATGATATTGGAATGTCTGTTAGTAATTGAACAGAGCTTTACCTTCCATTAATTCGTTAACTTTCTTTCTTACAGATCCAAGAACTTCTTCATTCTTGATATTGTCTACCACTTCAGAAATTAATCCCGCAATAGTATCCATATCATTTTCCTTAAGTCCTCTGGTTGTAATAGCACCAGTTCCTAATCTGATACCAGATGTTGTAAATGGTGATTTATCATCAAAAGGAACCATGTTTTTATTACAAGTAATATCAGCAAG
This sequence comes from Chryseobacterium sp. T20, assembly GCF_047345655.1. Taxonomy (NCBI): domain Bacteria; kingdom Pseudomonadati; phylum Bacteroidota; class Flavobacteriia; order Flavobacteriales; family Weeksellaceae; genus Chryseobacterium; species Chryseobacterium sp. T20. Next base: position 225,830 of record NZ_JBLFDU010000002.1, on the reverse strand, counting down.
TACTAATGCTTTTTCAGTTTCTTTACCGTTTACGCCTTTATTTCTAAGGTCTACTAACATCAGGTGATTATCTGTACCACCGCTTACGATATCAAAACCTCTGTCGATCATTGCTTTTGATAACGCCTGAGCGTTAGATTTAACCTGTTTTGCATAAGTTTCGAACTGTACGTCCAATGCTTCACCGAAAGCTACCGCTTTACCAGCAATTACGTGCTCAAGAGGTCCTCCCTGAATACCTGGGAATACAGCTCCGTCAAGTACCTGGCTCATCATTTTGATGTCTCCTTTTGGAGTTTTGTGACCATAAGTATTTTCAAAGTCTTTACCCATCATGATCATCCCTCCTCTTGGCCCTCTAAGGGTTTTGTGAGTAGTAGTCGTTACTACATGACAGTGTTCGAATGGAGAATTTAACAATCCTTTTGCCACTAAACCAGCCGGGTGAGCAATATCTGCCCAAAGCGTTGCTCCAACTTCGTCTGCTACTTCTCTGAATTTAGCATAGTCTAAATCTCTTGAATACGCTGAGAAACCTGCGATAAGCATTTTTGGTTTTTCTCTCAACGCAACTTCTCTCATTTGGTCATAGTCGATAAGACCTGTTTCCTGCTGAACTCCATAAGAAACTACGTTATATTGAATCCCTGAGAAATTCACTGCAGAACCGTGAGTAAGGTGTCCTCCCATTGAAAGGTCCATCCCCATGATTTTGTCACCTGGTTTCAAAACTGCAAGATAAATGGCTGCATTCGCCTGAGAACCGGAATGCGGCTGAACATTCACGTAGTCTACTCCGAAAAGTTCTTTAGCTCTGTTGATTGCTAAAGTTTCAACCTCATCTACTACTTCACATCCTCCGTAATATCTTTTTCCGGGATATCCTTCAGCATATTTATTTGTCAGTACACTTCCCATTGCTTTCATCACGTTTTCAGAAACAAAGTTTTCTGACGCAATAAGCTCTAATCCATGAGTTTGTCTTTGTCTTTCCTTTTCAATCAGGTCGAAAATAATATCCATTTTACTTTTAGTTTTTGAAATTTTCACCCCAAATGTACGGAATTTTCGTCGAGATTTCTCTATTGAAAAAATGATTTTTAAACACTAAAAAATGAAAAGATGTATCCATAAATACTACATTATGGTTCTTTTAAATGCATCAAAAAGCCTTTAAAATTCCTCATCAGAAAGTTCTTTATTCACCATAGCACCGGCAAAATTTCCCTGTGCAATTGCATTGGCTACGGAACGCATCATGGTTACATTATCTCCACAGGCAAAAACTCCGGGAACGGTTGTTTTCTGCATCATATCTACTTTAATAAATCCCTGTTCTGTCAGTTCACATCCCAGATCATCAGATACATTTATATTTTGTTCAAAAGGAATTTTAGCATACAAAGCCTGTAAAGGAATTTCTTTTCCGTTTTTGAAAACTATTTTTTGAATAGAGCCATTGTGATGTTTTATTTCTTTTATCTCATCTTCGTTAAGAATGATTTTATTCTGCTTCAGTTTTTCAAGTTGTTCGTCATTAAGAACAGCCTTCCCATTGGTAAATAAGGTTAGGTTTTTAGTCAAATTAAAAATCAGTTTTGAAAATTCGTAGGCCATATCACCATTAGAAAGAACACCTGTTATTTTGTTTTTTACTTCATAGCCATGACAATAGGGGCAATGTAAAACAGAAATTCCCCAACATTCTGCAAATCCCGGAATGTCCGGCATCAGATCCTTCACTCCTGAAGCAAAGATCAGCTTCTTAGTACGAAATTCTTCTCCGGATGAAGTTTCAATCACAAAACCTTCGGTTGTTTTTGCTGTTTTTACGACTGTTCCATTATAAAACTGTACAGTGTCATACTTTTCTACATCTTCTTTTGCCAGCTTTGCAATTTCCGCAGGTGTTTTTCCGTCATGAGTAACAAAATTATGGGAATGCGGAGTCTGTCTGTTACAAGGCTTTCCGTTGTCAATCATCAGAACATTTCTTAAAGATCTTCCTAAAGACATTCCTGCTGATAATCCAGAATAGCTTCCTCCTATTATAATAACATCAAAGTTTTTGTTTTCCATAGCTCAGTTGATAGTTGATAGTTGATAGTTGATAGTTGATAGTTGATAGTTGATAGTTGATAGTGCAAAGATAGCCTAAAATCAACTAATGCAATAAAGTTGCAATAAAATTTATCTATTAACTTTATCTTGTCTACAAATCATCATTCTCAACTTTATTGAAAACTATTTCCATTCATTTTTAACTTCGATAATTTCATCCTGTATTCTTTTATTGACGCCTATTTTGGCTCCCTGTAAACTGAAAATAGCAGTTCCTCTTTCTCTTGCGTATGGATTGGTAATAGAATCTTCCAATTTTGCAATTTCAAAAAAAGAGCCGGATTCTTCAAGTTCTTTCCCTGCTTCAGAGGCATCTTTGACTCTGATCACATTTTTATATTTCTTGCTTAAATCTATCCAATTGATATAATCCGCATGAAATGACATAGCTGTCACACCAGCTTTTGAATAATAATTAATCGCTCCGGTCTGTCCATAGTTATCACATAGCACCATCGTATTTCCTGTTTTTGATAGTCTGGAATATTCTTTATCTACTTTTTGAGCAAGCTCTTTCCACCCCTGCATATCGGCAAAATCCTGTGGTAGCGGATGATCTTTTCCATCTTCCCAGCGAAGGAGCCCGAATTTTTTGTATTGATTCTGATGGGATTCAATATATGCGGGACTTTTATTCGGGAAAGCTACATTATATAGAGGAAGGAATAAAAGTATTGGAATGAGAAGACATATGGGTTTCAAAAATCTCTTCCAGCCTTTTTCAAATAAATGCTCAAGAAAAACTGCACCAAAAGCGATGTACACCGGATAAAGTCCTATCGCGTAATAATCTTTTGCTTTAAAAAACAAAAACAGAGTAATGGTTATTATATAGCTCCAGAAGAAAAACCTGAATTTTTCAAAGGGTTTATATAGTAATAGAGCACCCCAACCTGCGATCAACACAAAAATAACGCCAACAAAAAATAAAATCTGAGATTTCATAAAACCCATCCGGTCTACATGCACCAATTGTTTTTCGGAAAGTTCTTTCATATGATGAATAACCGGAAACTGGTTCTGGTACTGCCAGAGAAGATTGGGAAAAATAATAATTAAAGCTAAAAGAGCTGCCCAATACACATGAGACTGCATAAAAATCTTCCTTTGCTCTGTCAGCAATAATGCAGGAATAAGTCCTAACAATGAAAAAGCAATATTGTATTTATTTAATATTCCTATTCCGACAATGATGGCACCTATATACAACCATTTTACTTTTTGGGAATTGAAATATTTAATCAGACTGTAGTAAATAAACAACCATAGGAAGATCTCCAAAGATGTTGGCTGGAATAACATATTTACCCGAAGCAGTACTGAAAATAATATTCCCAACGAAGCCAGTATTTTAGCAAACAGGCTTCCATTGAGCTCTTCCACAACTTTCCATGTCAGTACAATTGTCAAAGCTCCGAACAGCGCTGGAAAGAATTTAACCCAAAAGATAGAGTTTCCCAACATTTTAATGATCCAGGCCAACCAGGAATTAACGGGAGGAACTGAAAGATATCCCCAAGCCAGATGATTAGCCTGATCAAGATGCAGGTATTCATCTCTGTGCAATTCATACTCAGGGCTTATCAGTGAGTATTGGAGTGCAAACTTTGCAATGATAAAAAGAAACAGAATCCAATAGTCTTTTTTCATGGAATATAGTTTGTAATTTAAAAGTAAGACATTTTGAATTTACTTTTTGTTACACCTTTTCGAATTTATTATCAGCAATTTCAGTTTTTACTTTTTGAATCTTGTCTGACCAATAATTAATTTCTTCATTTTTATCCGGGAATTCTTCTATAGATTTATTCTGACTTGAAATCAATGATTCATGATAAGACTGCAATATCGTTTTTAAATATATTTCATAGTCGTTAGGATTTTTGGGAATATATCCAATTCCATCACAGCCGCATGTATGAAAGCATTTTCCTGTTTTTAAAAGACTTTCTATAATTTTCCATTCTTTGACTGCTGTTTTTTTAGGAGCTTTGAAATCTTTCCCCAGATCAGCCATTACATTACTGCATTCAGGACATTTTATGATTCTGTTTTCAATCTCTGAAACAATTTTTTGTAATTCTTCTGTTTCTGTTTTTGTAAAAACGTACCCTACTTTACGAATTACCTTCCCATTAGGCTCATGGTATACTTTTTCTTTTTCTACTCTTTTTATAATATCGTATGCATCCTGCTGTTTAAATGATTTTCTACATTTGAAGCATACGTAATGTGATTTATAGGTTTTTCCAGCGTATCTGCACATTTTTCATAGATTATCCAATTCAAATATAGGAATTTACACTTGTAAAAATTTTGATATAAAAAAAGAATCCCAGAGAAAAAAATTCCTCCAGGATTCACAGTTTAAAAGTGTATAGTGTAGTTTATTATTTTTTATTTGCTTTTTCTTTAAGCTCTTCTTTGTCTTTATCAGAAGGGTTCCAAACTTTCACTTCAGTATCTTTTGTGATATTTGATCCCGGAAGAATCTGAACGTTGATCCCGTCACTTGCTCCCAGTTTCACATATACTTTTTTGAATTTCCCATCTTTTTGTTTTGCCTCTACGAAAGGTACATCTTTTCCTTCTTTCTTTTCATACTGAACTAAAGATTCATCCAATAATAATGCATTTTTCTGAGAACTCAATACAATTTCACCGTTTGCAGAAAAACCTGCTCTAATATACTCATTATTAGGATTAGATACGTTCCCTTCTACCGGAAATTTAATAGTTCCTGCATTATCTTTACCTTTTGGAGCAATCATCGTTAGTTTTCCAGGGAATGTTTTATTTTGAAGAGCACCAATCACGATGTTCATATCCATCCCTTCACTCAGCTTTCCGGCTTGTGCTTCATCGATTTCACCTTTAAAGATCAAAACATTTAAATCGGCTACTGAGCAGATTGTAGTTCCAGCGTTAAAGTTATTGGCTTCAATCACCTGGCTTCCTGCTTTTACAGGAACTTCAAGTACGGTACCTGAGGCTTTGGAACGAATTTCTGTAGTTGCCAGTCCTTGTCCTTTAAGTTCAGGGGTTGCTCCTGTTTTAGCGATCTGTAATCTTTTTTGAGCCGTATTCAATTGCTGCTGAGCATTTTTTAACGTCTGCTGCTGAGAGTACAACTGCTGCTGAGAGTTCAGATACTCCTGTTTAGAAGCTACTCCCTGCTTGTATAGTTTATCCTGCATTTCAAACTGCTTTTGCATATTTCCTACATTCATCTGTGCATTACTGATCTGAATCTGCGCATTCTGAACTTCCTGCTGAGCAGCGTTTACTTCGGAAATACTTGGAACAATTTTTACGGTAGCAATCAGCTGTCCTACTTCTACTTTATCTCCTTCTTTTACTAAAATCTTATCGATAATCCCTGCAATATTGGGTTTGATTTCAATTTCTTCTTTGGGAACAATTTTCCCTGTAGCCATTACTTTATCATCCATATTCTGGATAGTAGGTTTACGGGTAAGGAAAGCCTCACTTTCTTTGGAGTTTGATTTGATAAAATAGCCAAGCCCTGAGAACAATGCCACTGCAAATAAAAGCCCCAAGACTATATAAATGGCTTTTTTCCAGGTGAATTTCTTTTTCATATGTATAGTTTATTTTTTATTAAATTGAATGATGTGAAAATTAATTATTCTGTTCTTAATGCTTCAATAGGTCTGATTTTTACCGCTCTCTGCGCAGGAATCATCCCGATTATCAATCCTAAAACCACCATTACAGCCATCGCTGCAAATACATTTCCATAGTTAACGGTCGGATTATAAAAAGGAAATGAATCCTGACCCTGGGTAGCAGCATTGAGAATCATCAGTACAAAAATTCCAGACATAAAACCTATTAATCCTGAGGAGAGTGTAATCACAACACTTTCCAGCAAAATCTGATTTCTTACTTCAGCAGGCTTTGCTCCCAATGCTCTTCTGATCCCGATTTCTTTGGTTCTCTCTTTTACTGTAATCAAAAGGATATTGGAGATAGCGATTACTCCTGCAAGAATAGTCAGTGTACCAACAATGATGGTCAGCAGCTGCATTCCTGTAAGAAAACCGGTCAGTTTTTTAAACTCTTTTCCAAGGTTGAAGCTTCCGAAAGCATTGGTATCTTCAGGAGAAACTTTATTCTTAGTTTTTAAAACCTGTTTCACCTCTTCTTCCACAGAATTAACGTTAGCATTAGGCTTGCTTACGATAGCAAACAGGTCTATCTGGTCTCCTGCATTATACATTTTCGTATAAGTGGAAAGTGGAATGAAAGCTGTCTGATCATTTTCAAAACCACCTCCTTTTTTCACACGGAAAACTCCGATGACATTAAAGAAGAGACCTTTAATATTGATTGATTTCCCTATTGGATTTTCTTTTTTCTTGGAATCAAAGAAGTTTTTATAAATTTCTTCTCCAATAACTACTACATTTTTATTCCCGGAAACATCGGCATCATTGATATAGCGTCCGTAGATCAGTTTCTTTTCTGAAATTTTATTTCCTACCGAGTAATCTCCCGTTAATGAATACGTACCGTTTTTTCCGTTTCTTGACATGGCTTCTCCCGGTGTTCCGGTAAAGCTTCCTCTGGCATTTTGCGGTGATATATAATCTATAGCAGTTACTTTTCTTTTCAGCATATCCATATCGGTTAAGTTCAGATGAACTTCTCTTCCTTTAGGAAATCCTTCATATGGAATAGACGTTTTCTGTGCCCACAGGAAGATTGAATTGGTAGCAAAACCGGAAAATAATTTATCAAAACCATTCTCCATTCCTTTTGCGGCTCCAAGAAGGCTTACATACAAAAACATTCCCCATCCTACACCGATCATGGTAAGAAATGTTCGGAGTTTATTATTCCTCAATGAATAATAAATTTCCTGCCAAGTATCTTTTTTAAATATGATATTCACCTTTTTGAATTATAAGTTATAAATTATGAGTTATGAATTCCGTCAAACTGTTTTATTTGCCTTTGAGCTTATTTATCTGTTATTCTGTTCTCAATGCTTCAATAGGTTTGATTCTTGAAGCTCTGTATGCAGGTACAAATCCAGCGATCAATCCGGAAAAAATCAGGGCAATAAATGCCATAATAATAGATCCCCATCCTACACTTGGACTTTTAATGAAGAATTCTTCAAGACTATCCCCAATAAGACTTAATGTCAAAACACCTATTCCGACTCCTATAAGTCCGGATACCACTGTAATCACAACGCTTTCCTGAACAATCAGACCTACGATTCCGCTTGGTTTTGCTCCAATAGCTTTTCGGACTCCGATTTCTTTGGTCCTTTCTTTCACGATATACACCATGATATTACTGATCCCGATAATTCCCGCCAGCAATGTCCCCAGACCAATAAATCCAACAATAGCGGTAAGAACTGCCATAAACATAAATGTATCATTCATGTTTTTGGCGTTATTCCATACACGAACTCCATTTTCATCATCAGGAGAAACATTTTTTCTGGCTTTCAATTTATCCTGTAACTCATCACCATATTTTATGGCCTGATCCGGAGTCAACTTATCATTATAGGTGATATATGCTATATTTACCGTATCAGAACCTTTTTTCATCTGCTGTAAAGTGGTAATAGGAACGGTAATATGTCTTTCATCCCGGTCTCCTCCATCATCTGAAAAGACACCGATTACCTTATACATCGTTCCATTAATATCCAGCTCTTTTCCAATAGGATTTCCATTTTTGATCAAATCCCGCTGAACCATTCTTCCGATTACGGCAACATTTAATTTCCTTGTCAAATCCATAGAGGTCAGATAACGACCATCAATAATTTTTCTATTTTCAATAACCTGCTCTCCCGGTTCAGCACCATTGATCTGATAAAGACCACTCTCTTTCCCATATTTCACCATTAAATTGGCACTATACCTGGGACTTGAAGGACCCGCTTTTTTCTTATCTGCATTAATCAAAAAATCATAGTCTGCGTTATTCATTGAAATATTTCTATCAGACTGTAATCCCTTATAAGCTAACGTGGCTTTCCCTGTTGAAATAATAATAAGGTTCTTAGCATCTCCGGCAAATCCTTCAGAGAAAGCATTCTGAAGTCCTTTTCCAATTCCAAAAAGTACGATGAAAATAAACAGTCCCAGGGCTACCGTAAACCCTGAAAGTACCGTCCGAAGTACATTACTTCGAATAGAACTGAATATTTCCTGCCAACGATCTAGGTCAAACATAGTTTTTATTTTTTTACTTTGTAAAAAAGTCAATTAGCTGCGCCCTCAATTTTCTTCGAAGTCAATTAACTTTGTTGTCAATTTATTCTTCACAAAACTTTAATTACGAACCTGACTAATTTTCACATTTCTAATCTTTTTTCAACATTTTACTTAACAAGATAAATGCTGTTTTTATTAAATTTCCAATTTTTGTTAATTCCTCTATTTTAATATAATTACATTCTATAACGATATCAAAACAAGAATCCAACTCAATAACCGAACCTCTGGCAATTTCAAAATATCTTTTCCTTTCCAGTTCAGATTTTCTTGAACATCCTTCGGTAATATTTAATACAACTGAAGTAGAAGCTCTTCGTATCTGGTCGATTATGTTAAACTTTTCATGATCAGGAATCTTGGATAAAATTTTATAACATTCTATTCTTAATTCTCTGGCTGACTGATAAACATCAAGTTTATAATGGTTCAGATTTAAAAACATTTTTATTTTTTTTCATATTCATTTGTGTGTGTTATTAATTATTTTTCCTCTTCATTATCAATTCACTTGCGAAGCAAAATTGACCATTCACGATTCACTTATAATACAATCTGCTTAATAAATTCATCACTTTCAATAATCCCGTCCTTCAGTACTACATTTCTTTTGGTTTGTGCAGCAACGTCCGGTTCGTGGGTTACAACGATGATTGTTTTCCCTTCATTATTGATGTCCTGAAGCAGTTTCATAATATCATGAGTCGTTTTGGAATCCAGTGCTCCCGTAGGTTCATCTGCCAGTACTACTTTTGGGTCTGTAATCAAAGCTCTTGCAATAGCTACTCTTTGTTTCTGCCCCCCGGAAAGTTCACTTGGAAGGTGGTTGGCCCATTGTGCCAATCCTACTTTCTCCAGATATTCCATTGCTTTCTGATTTCGCTCTTTTCTCGGTACATTCTGATAATACAGAGGAAGTGCTACATTTTCTAAAGCCGTTTTATAATTGATAAGATTAAAAGACTGGAAAATAAATCCTAGAAACCTACTTCTGTATTCCGCAGCTTTTACTTCAGATAAATGTTCGATAGGAACTCCATCCAATTCATAGGTACCTGAATCTTTTTCATCCAGAATCCCAATAATATTAAGAAGCGTAGATTTTCCGGAACCGGAACTTCCCATAATAGAAACAAACTCCCCTTCAGAAATATTCAGATTAATTCCTTTGAGAACATGAAGTTTGCTTTTCCCTGTATCGTATGACTTATTTAAATCCTGAATTACTAACATTAAGTGATGTATGTTTTATACCCAATAAGTAGATGATATTTTCAAATTGTTACAAGAATAAAAATTTATTCAAATATTTTTTTGTTTAACACTATAAACCTTTATTTATAATACTTTACAAAATATCGTTTAACTGTAACTCAGTATTTGTATCTATTTATCCTCAAGATTGCTGTCTAGCCTATTATTCGAGCCAGTTTCATGTAAATGTGGAAAACTTTTCAGGCTAAAAGTCAGCCTATTAGTATTTACCTCTTTCAAAATCAGTTCTTTTTTTCGAACTTTGCTATTAGTTCTTTACAAGAAATATGGTTTTGTGAAAGTGAATAACTTTATTTTACAACACACAGACAAACAAAAAGTTAAGTATTTCCGGAACGTTATCCACAGAGATCTAAATTATTTAATTATATAAATTTAATATGGGAATTTTTGATAAAAGAGTAAGTTATAAGCCATTTGAATACCCGGAGGTTCTTCAATTTGTAGAGGCAATCAACAAATCGTTCTGGGTACATTCGGAAGTGGACTTTACTGCAGATGTTCAGGATTTTCATTCGCAGTTGGAACCACATGAAAAGCATGCTGTGAAAAATGCGCTGTTAGCCATTGCACAGATCGAGGTGTCTGTAAAGACATTCTGGGGGAATTTATACAACCACCTACCAAAGCCGGAATTCAATGGATTAGGATCTACTTTTGCAGAATGCGAGTTTCGTCATTCTGAAGCATATTCCCGTTTATTAGAGGTATTAGGATATAATGACGAATTCCTTAACGTCATCGAAATTCCTGCTGTAAAAGGAAGAATCGAGTTCCTGGGAAATGCTTTAAAGCACGCTAATTCTGCTACACCTAAAGAGTATGTTTCTGCTTTACTATTATTCAGTATTTTAGTAGAAAATGTTTCTCTTTTCTCGCAGTTTGCCATCATCCTTTCTTTCACAAGATTCAAAGGATTCATGAAAAACGTTTCCAATATCATCGCATGGACTTCCGTAGATGAGCAGATTCACGCTAATGCAGGAATCTACCTGATCAACAAAATTCGTGAGGAGCAACCTGACTTATTAACAGACAGCGATATCGAAGACATTTACACTTTAGTAGACGAATCTATCGCAAGAGAAGGTGATATCCTTAGCTGGATCTTTGAACTGGGAGAAATTGACAACGTTTCTAAAGAAGATCTTCTTAACTTCATGAAATACCGTGTAGATGACAGCTTGAAGAAAATCAACATGAAAACAAGATACAACATCACTCCTGAACAATACAAACCAATGGTATGGTTCGAAGAGGAGGTTTTCGCGAATTCATTAGATGATTTCTTTGCAAAAAGACCTGTAGACTATACGAAGCACGATAAGAGTATTACAGCAAACGATTTGTTTTAATATTGGGGCGCGAGCGAAGCGAGCGTCAAAGCAGTCAGTATCAGGATTACCCTTTTCTGATTAATAAGTGGAATTGCTGTTCATGAATAAAGCACAAATACAAAAGAAATGATCAATGTAATAGTAACCTATACGGTAAACTCCGAATTTGTTCCAAACAATAAAACGAATATCCAAAAGTTTCTGGAAGATTTCAAAAATTTAGATCCTTCCACCTTTGAATATAAAGTTTTTGTAAAGGAAGATGGTGTTACTTTTGTACATTATTCAAACTACATCAATGAAGAAGTTCAGCATGAGGTTTTGAATGTTCCGTCTTTTAAAGAATTTCAGAGATTAAGAGACGAAAGCGGGCTGAACGGTTCCCACAAAGTAGAAATTTTACAATCAATAATATAAAAAAACAAAATTCCGGAGTGATTCTCTCATTCCGGAATTCGAAAATATAACATCTATGGAAGAGCAAAATTCAAATATATGGTGGCTCAATGAAGAGTCTGAGCAAATGCTGAACAGAGGATATCTGTTGAAAGGTGAAACGGTAGACGGAGCTATCGACAGAATTACCACTGCTGCTGCAAAAAGGTTATACAAACCTGAACTTCAACCGGCATTCAAAGAAATGATCACAAAAGGATGGATCAGCTTCTCTTCTCCTGTATGGGCTAATATGGGAACAGAAAGAGGTCTTCCTATCTCATGTTTCAACGTTCACATTCCGGACAGCATCGAAGGAATTACTCACAAAATGGGTGAAGTCATCATGCAGACTAAAATCGGAGGTGGTACTTCAGGATATTTTGGAGAATTGAGAAACAGAGGAACAGCTGTAACAGATAATGGAAAGTCTTCAGGAGCAGTTTCATTCATGAAGCTTTTCGATACGGCTATGGATGTTGTTTCTCAGGGAGGAGTAAGAAGAGGTGCCTTTGCTGCTTACTTAGATATTGACCACGGAGATATTGAAGAATTTTTATCCATTAAAGATATCGGTAGCCCGATTCAGAACCTGTTTACCGGAGTATGTGTACCAGATTACTGGATGCAGGATATGATTGACGGTGATATGGAAAAACGTAAAGTTTGGGCAAGAGTATTGGAAAGCCGCCAGCAAAAAGGTCTTCCGTATATTTTCTTCACAGACAACGTCAACAGAAACAAACCTCAGGTTTATAAAGACTTAGGAATGACGGTGAACGCAAGTAACCTTTGTTCTGAAATCATGCTTCCATCCACAATGGAAGAGTCTTTCATCTGCTGTCTGTCTTCCATGAACCTTGAATTATATGATGAGTGGAAAGATACAGATGCAGTAAAATTAGCTGTATACTTCCTTGATGCTGTATTATCAGAGTTTATTGACAAAACTGATGGTAACTACTACCTGCAGGGAGCAAGAAACTTCGCGATGCGTCACAGAGCTCTTGGATTAGGAGTTTTAGGATACCACTCTTATTTACAGAAAAATATGATTCCGTTTGAAAGCTTTGAGGCGACTCAGTTCAATGCAAGAGCATTCAGACATATCAAAGATCAGGCTGAGCAGGCTTCAAGAGAACTTGCCAACATCTATGGAGAACCGGAAGTATTGAAAGGATACGGATTGAGAAATACCACCACAATGGCTATTGCTCCTACCACTTCAAGTTCTGCAATCTTAGGACAGACTTCTCCTGGAATTGAGCCTTTCTCTTCTAATTATTATAAAGCAGGTCTTGCGAAAGGAAACTTCATGCGTAAGAATAAATACCTTGCACAACTATTGAAAGAAAAAGGGCTGGATAACGAAGAAACATGGAGAACAATCATGCTCAACCATGGATCGGTACAGCACCTGAACGAGCTTACTCCTGAAGAAAAGGCAGTATTCAAAACGTTCAAAGAAATTTCTCCAATGGAGATTATTTCTCAGGCAGCACAAAGACAGCAGTACATTGACCAGGCACAGTCACTGAATCTTCAGATTCCTTCTACAATGCCTGTAAAAGATGTTAACTACCTTTATATTGAAGCTTGGAAAAAAGGAGTAAAAACCCTTTACTACCAAAGAAGTTCATCTGTTTCAAAAGAAATGATGGTTAACTTCGTATCATGTTCAAGCTGCGAGGCATAGGACCAAGTAATAAACACGCTATATTTACAAAAGCATACCGCGAGGTGTGCTTTTGTCGTTTTCATAGGCCTTGATTAATAGTTTAGTTTCCCGAAGATTACACAGATTTTCACAGATGATTGCGTGTATTTAAAATGATTTAGTAAGCATAAAAATGTACGCCTTTTATTGGTAAAATTCATCATTCATCATTCATCATTCATCATTTATAATTTACAAAAAAAGGTCCGGAAAGAAAATCCGGACCTTTGAAAAAGAATTATATGAAGTAAAATGTAAAAGCGTGATTAAAAATTATATCGAACTCCCAACTGAGCCTGAAATCTTGATGCAAACTGATCAATGGTATAAGGCAGCCCCGGAGTTTTAAAATTATAGGTAGGATCTCCCGCAGAGGGTTGTCCTGTCGCTACATTCCCAACCTTTGTTAATCCTACACTTGCTGTTGAGTTGAAAGTATTAGGTACAAAATATACTTTACCCCAATCTTTATTTAACAGGTTGGTAAAATTGATGATACTTAATGAGACCTGTATATTATTCTTGGATTTCTTGCTTAACCTGATTTCATCCATAATTCTGATATCTGCCTGAATATTCCATGGGGTAACATCTCCGTTTCTTTCTGTGAATTTGCCCCGTCTGGATTTCAGATAGTCATTACTGTTGACAAAATTTTCGTAGTCTGCAATCTGCTGCTGAGCAGTTACCACTACATTTCCTGCAGCATCTTTTATAGGAACGATATATTTGGAAGCTTCTGCTGCATCTTTAAAGATATAGGTAAGTCCTGCAGCCTGTCCTGTATTGGCAATTGTACTGTTTACAAATCCCCAGGAAAAAGGATTTCCGGACTGAGCATTGAAATACACGTTGGTGGATAACCTGTTCATATCAGAAATGTTAAAGGCATATCCAAGATTGGCTACCACTCTGTTTTTGATGGCGAAATTGGAGGTGGTCAATTTCGGATCATTAGGCGTAAGAGACTGGTTCATCTGCCAGTTACTTTCCATAGAATTTCTGATACCATTGGTGATATCTTTAGCATCTCCATAAGTATAGGCTACAAAGAAATTGAATCCGAAATCATACGACTTTGAAAGCTGTGCCGTCAGGTTATAGCGATATCCTTCTTTGGTATTCGATAAAAGATAAGCGTTAGAGAAGTTACTGTTGATATTGGTGGTATAGATCGGCATTTCATGGTTCGTATCATAGCTGTAATAGGTCACATTATCCGTCTTGTTCACCTGCTGGAATTTCAGATCATAAAGTACTTTTGTATAGATTCCTTCTAAGGTTAATTTATACCCTGCTAAAGTATAATCGAAAGCTAATGAACTTCTCCACACTCTTGGCATTTTAAAATTGTTATCAACAAGATCTACCTGTACTTTTGAAGAGTTCTGCCATTTTGGGAAATTGGCACTGTTCAAAGGATCTCCGTTGGCAGCAAGCTGTGCTGGTGTCGGTGCATTATAATCATAACTTCCAAAACCCACTCCATCATTATAATAAGCATATCCTAACCACGCGAAAGGAATTCTTCCTACAAAAATCCCTGATCCTCCTCGGAGTACCATAGATCTGTTTTCTGTAAGATCAATCGTAAATCCAAGTCTTGGGGAGAATGTGGGTTTATTCAGGTAGTTGTTGGTAAGCTGGCTCAATGGAGTATAATTGTAGGTATTTCCAGCATTAGGATCCTGAGGAGAATTGGTTACCAGTGGGCTTAACTGTGGTTTATTGGGTAAATCTGTATAATCTACTCTTACTCCCGGTGAAAGTCTCACTCTTCCCCAGTTGATTTCATCCTGAAGATACATAGAAAGCAGATTTACTTTATATTGTGCATAAGGATTATCAAAAAGCGTATCTCTGCTGTCTCCGTTGAAAGGGTAAGTCCCCCTTATCCTTGCAGGTGTTCCATTATAAAAATCAGTTAAGTTTTTATAGGAAATTCTTCCGTTCAAAGCATTTACAAAACCATAATCAATATTGTAGAGCTCATTATGAGTTCCGAGTAAAAAAGTATGATTTCCTTTTTTGTAAGTAAGATTATCTGTGATTTCAAAAGTTTTCTGCTTCATATTGAAAACAGTAGCCTCTCTGTCATTTCCCAGCAGGATTGTTCCTCCGTTGTAAGCAATTTCCACCTGTGGAAACATCGCATTACCAGAAGTAGGATCTCTGTAATCATGAATAGAAGAATATCCCACCACTAAATTGTTGCTCCACTTATCATTAAAACGGCTTTTCAGCTCAAGTGTAGTAGTAGACGCTGTATTTTTCTGAATGAAATCCATGCTGGAGAATCTGAAATTAGCTCCATCTCTTTCCAGGTTGGAGGCCTGTGAAAATACCGTATTGTTTTTAATGGATAAAGTATGTTTATCATTAATTTTCCAATCTAACTTATTGAAAAGTTTAGAACTTTCAGAGAAGTTGTTGTACTGGTTGAAACTTCCTACATTGAATCCGTATTTATTTCTTACAAAATCTGAAATCTGCTGTGCAGTCTGCTCATTCACCAGTGCTCCCGGATCGTTGGCATTATAGAAAACAGGATCTGTTCTTTTGGTATATTCTAAATTGGTAAACAGAAACACCTTATCTCTAACCACCGGCAATCCTACTCTTCCTCCATAGATAAAATCTTCAAAATCACTTGGCATTTTAGAATTATCCCCTACTCTGTTTCTTCCCGTAATGGCCGCATTTCTTCCATATGCATAAATGGAACCCGTAACATCATTACTCCCACTTCGGGTAACTGCATTAATACTTCCTCCAAGGAAATTTCCCAATTTTACATCGTAAGGTGCAATATACACCTGTACATCCTGAATAGCATCCAGACTTATTGAATTGGAACGTGTACTGCTTCCGGGCATTCCTGAAGTTCCGGTCTGCCCTCCCAGTGAAGGACTGAAGCCAATAGCATCATTATTGATAGACCCGTCAATCGTTACGTTATTATAACGAAAATTGGTTCCGTTGAATGAGTTGTTAGCACTCTGAGGAACCAGTTTGGTTACATCCTGAATTCCACGGTTGATATTCGGAAGACCGGAAATCTGAGCCTGACTGATTCCTACACCATATTTTGCTGTAGTTTTTTTGGAAGTAATTTTTACCTCATCAATTGTTTTTTCTTTGCTGCCTACTTCTACTACAGGTAGGTCGTTACTTCCTAAAGAAAGCTGCAGATTCGGATTTTCATAGATAACCTGTGATCCGTCAGAAATTTCAATTTTGTAAGGTCCTCCCGGCTGAAGATTATCTAAACTGAACTGTCCTTTGCTGTTACTTTTTGTTTCAAAGGTACTGTTGGTAGGAATGTGTACTACCCTTACTGTGACTTCGGAAGAAATCCCCTTTAATCTTCCAAAAATTTTAGAGCTGGTTTCCTGTGAAAATGCAAACCCAAACGATAACAGAGCAAAAGCACAGATGATTTTTTTCTTCATATTTTATTCGCTATAAACTTGGTGTAAAATTATATCTAGTAAAAACGAAGTATGGTAACATAGAATTAACATTACGTAACAGAATGTTTAACATTTCCTTAAAAAAAACTTAATAGAAAGAGGGTCAAAATCTTAAAAAATTTTCTAAACTAAACCTAAAAAACATCCTACTATTCAGGTATACCAAGACGTTTTGATTTCTTAAAATTTTACTATCTACAATCATTTTCTGTTGAAGTAGTTTCCGTAGGAATCATGAAATGCTCTGAGATTTTTGGTTTATATTTGTGTTTATTGTTTAACACCCAAAACTACAGATATGAAATTCGGACAAGTAGAAGACCCATCAAAAATAGATTTCACATTACCTAAAGACCATCCTAAAACCAAAGAAATGCTGGCTCTTAATAAAAAAGGGCTGGAAAATATTTCTATCGGATGTGCTAAATGGAATAAAACTGACCTTAAAGGATTCTATCCTAAAGGAACTAAGGATGAGTTGACTTACTATGCTACTCAGTTTAATTCTATCGAGTTGAATGCTACTTTCTATGGAATGCCCACTCCAGATCAGGTAAAAACCTGGAAAGAAAAAACTCCGGAAAATTTTAAATTCTTCCCTAAGATCACCAATACCGTTTCCCATTTCAGAAGGCTGATTGATGTAACGGATCCCGTGACACATTTTGCCTCTGCTATTATCAATTTTGATGAGAAACTGGGAATGGCTTTTCTTCAGCTTCACGATAATTTTAAGCCTAAAGATTATGACAGGCTGGAAAAATTCGTAAAAGAATGGCCTAAAGAAGTTCCATTAGCCATAGAACTCCGAAATACGGAATGGTTTACCGATGAAGAAATCCTGAACACCACATGTGAACTTTTCGAAGCCCATAACATCACCAATATCATTGTAGATACCGCAGGAAGAAGAGATATGCTTCACATGCGTCTTACTACACCTAATGCATTTATCCGCTATGTAGGAGCCAATGCTGAAAGTGACTACGAAAGACTGGATGACTGGTTGAAACATCTTACCCAATGGAAAAAAGAAGGTCTTCAGAATCTTTATTTCTTCGTACACCAGAATATTGAAAAAGCCTCTCCTTTATTATCCGCTTATTTTATCAAGAAGATGAATGAAGAATGGAAAACAGATATTCATATTCCGCAAATGGCAACAGAAAGTACCGGAACACTTTTTTAGTACAAAGGATTGTTGAGATAAAATTAAATAGGTTACATTCAGTTAATTTCTTACACCCGATTCATTCCTCTCCGTAACGAAAAAAATTGTATATTAGAGTATAATGTATTTCACTAAACATTATGCTTTAAAACATAAATTATGGAAAAGGAAATTTGTACAATCAGTATTGCTACCAACTGGCTTGGTGATGAATATATTTTTTATGAAAATCATACCGTAAAAAGAGTATATGATAGTCACAGTTTGAATTCCAATAAGAGCGAATGGCTTGAACCTAAAGAAATCAGTAAACAAAATAAGGATAAACTTATCAAAGCCTGTCCTGAAGAATTTAAGGAACAGATTATGCAGATTCTGGATTATCCTTAACAGAAACTAAAAAGGTAATGAGTTTCCAATACTCATTACCTTTTTTATTTATTTTTTCTAAGCAGCAATACAAGATTGAGAAACAGAAGCAGAAAGTCCAGCGTAATCCAGATTCCCAGTTTGGTATTCTCATAATTATAAGCGTCTACCTGCTTTTTGGCCGCATCAGACAGTTTCATACTTTGATTGATGTAGTTCTGTACTTCTACAATCTGATCAATATTTTTATTAGGTACAGAATGTTGAGAAAAATAGACTAAGTTTTTCTTTCCAAGATAACCTGCAATCCAGTATTCATCAGACTTATCCATTTTCAGGTATTCTATTCTGTAATATTCCGGACGTATTTTCCCGATATGCTTGGGCTCAAGGGTGGTATTTTGATCTGTTTTATCTACTTTGATTAAGTAAAAATCCAATGCCTGTGGAAGTTTATTAACCACCTGAAGTCCTACAGAATTATCCACAAATGCCACAGCACTTTTCTTGATAAACCAGTACGTAAAAACAGAAATTGAAAAAACAACTGTTACAATACGAAACAGCTTTGCCCACTTGGCCATACTTCCTGATTTAACCTTAAACAGGACCAATGAAAGGACACAAGCCAGAAATATGATAAAAATAATGAGTGTCATATTTTACAAAGATACTCCTTCTCTCTATTTTATCCATGTTCGAGGCCAATTTTTAATTTTACCCAGCCCTAAAAAATGATTTTCTATCTTTATTTTCCTTTGGACTGACCGGGTAAAAAATATCCGAACAAATAATGTCATATACAATATTCGTTCGGATAGTTAATTTTTGACAAGCAGAATCAGATTCAATTCATTCTAATTCTATTTTCTACTCTACATTCCATTCTTTATAAAACTGGTCCAGGAAATTCAGCATATAATTATGTCTTTCTTCTGCCATTTGTTTTCCCTTTTCAGTGTTCATCATATCTTTCAGAAGCAGTAGCTTTTCATAGAAATGATTGATGGTTGTCCCGTTAGATTTTTTATACTCTTCTTTTGACATTCCTAATTTGGGTTTCATATCCGGATGATGCATCAGGTTATTTTTAAAACCTCCAAAATTGAAAGTTCTGGCAATTCCTATAGCTCCTATGGCATCAATACGATCGGCATCCTGAACAATCTGAAGTTCAATAGGTGGATTTTCTGGTGCCTGATCTCTGTTTTTGAACGAAATATTTTCGATCACAAATAAAACCTTCTGAATGATTTCTTCAGATACGTTCTGTTCTTCAAGAAAGATTCTTGATATTTTGGGAGCAATGGTTTCATCACCGTTATGAAATTTAGGATCGGCAATATCGTGAAGAAGTGCAGACAACTCTACTACCTCTTTGTCACAATCTTCTGTTTCTGCTATCTGAGCGGCAAGTTTCCAGACTCTTTCAATATGGAACCAGTCATGTCCAGCTTCTGCTCCTTCTAATTTTTCTTTTACAAATGCTACTGTGTTGTCAATCGTACTTTTCATTTATCTATCAGTTCATTTAAAATAATATCCCATAGTTTGCTGTTGTAACTTCTAAAAAAATTGATATGCCCGATTTCATTTTTATCTGATTCTGAAGCAGCTACCAGCCTGTAGGTAGGTTTGAGATTTGAATAGGTATTATTTAATAAACTTAATACTCCTTTTTCTGTAAGCCATATATCATCTTCAGCCCGGATTACAAATACTTTCTGGGTCAATTTTTTAGAAAAGTCATCAATTTTTTCCAACAGCTTGTTGGTTGATTTCTTGTTTAAAATTAAGGTTCTCCAGTCATATGCGCAATTTTTTGGGAGACTTTCTCCCAATCCAAACCAATGTGCGGGGAAATATCCTAGCAATGAAGTTGTTAATGGCTGGGCAATTCCAAAGCCTAAATACGCTTCAACTTTTGTTCTCCCTTTAAGGTTTCCTACAAAGGCATTTTGTGTTCCTACAAAAACAAATTCTTCAAAAATGTTGGAATCTTCATTCATTCCCAGAATGAGTGCGCCTACAGAATGGCCTAAACAGTACTTTTTGAGTTCTTTAAATTCTGATTTGATATATTGAGTCACCGTTTTATAATCTTTTGATCCCCAAAGCCTCATAGAGCCCTGAAATCCTCTCATATTTTTCGGTTTGGAAAGTCCTATGCCTCTGTAATCATAGGTAATAACTGTAAATCCCTGTTCACAAAAGTAACTGGCAAAAGAAAAGTAGACCTGCTGCTTTACCCCTGTTGCAGAGTTGATCAGTAATAGTTTCCCATTATCTCTTTCCGGCTTAAATAAATGGGCAACAAGAGTAATACGGTCTTCTGTGGTCAATATTAGTTTTTCCATAATATAAAAAAGAAAAAATCCACTATAAAAGTGGACATTTTACTTATATCTTTATGTTAAGTTTCAAACTTTTGATATGTTGCAAATAGCTTTAAGAAAAGAAATCTGAGATTCTCGGAAGTCCTGTCTGAGATCCTTTACCTCCTGAAACTCTTGATGAAACTTCATTTCCGAATTTCACACATTCTTCGATAGAATTCCCATGGCATAATGCAATGGCAAATCCTGACGTAAAGGCATCACCCATCCCCATTTTATATACTTTTTCATCCTTATCGTTTCTGTAATATTTCATTTCTGTACCATCAAAATAAATGGTAGAGTTGGTATCATCCCTTACAAATACTTTATTGAAATATTTTTTAAGAACTTCTTCTCTTTTCTCTTCCCCAAAAATAACGTATAGCTCATTACTTTTGGCCACAATAAAGTCAACCATTTCTAAAATTTCTTCGTTGACTCTCATTGCCGGAGACGCATATAATCCTACTTTCTTTCCGTATTTCTTAGCTTTTCTAACGGTATGTTCTACAACATCCATAGAAACTTCAAGCTGTACCAGCACAAGATCTGTGGTATGAAAATATTTATCCGCTTCGTCTATATGCGATTTGCTAAGATGCTTATTGGCTGCGGGTACTACCACAATAGCAGCGTTTCCATGAGAAGTTGTTACATAAGCAGTTCCTGTAGCTTCTTTATCTGTTTCATGAACAAATCCTACATTTACATTTTCGCTTACCAGATTCCTCATGATCTGTTGCCCAAGAGGATCCATCCCAACGCATCCTATAAAGTATACACTGGCTCCCAACCTGGCCGTACCTACTGACTGATTAGCACCTTTACCTCCAAAATAACTATCTGATTTGATAGCTAAGACAGTTTCATTAGGCAAAGGAAGTTTTTCGGTTTCAAGAACCAAATCTATCGATGAGCTGCCCACAACAATAATACGAGGTTGTTCTGATGAGAAATTCATTGTGTTTTGTATTAGCTTTAAAATTTATAACTGACAAAATTGTGTCTCAAAAATAACTAATTTATAATTAACTTATTTCAATAAATTCAGTAATTATTTTCACTGGCTGTTGATCTTTGTTATAAGCTATATAGCTGGCATAAAATCCTTCTCCATATCCGGTTTCAAAAGCAAAAATAGTTCCGGGATGTTCTTTTGCCGGTTTAAGAAAGGCGTATTGATCTATTGCTCCGTTTTCATCAAAGAAATAGTCATGGAAAAATTCTTCATAGATTCCCATAAAATCACCTCCTTTATTTTGATACAATCTCTGTTCCAGTTCATTAAGGCTGTTTTGGGTATCTACATCCATCAGACATCCCATCCCACTTTCTACAGGATATCCGAAAACTTCTCCTTCCTCAAGATCTTTTATTTTCTGTCCTGCTGTGGTAGCCATTTTCCATTCTTTAATTTCAGAATTATTGAATATAATTTCGGCATAAGCAACACAGTTGCTATCTCTTTCTTTGTGAAGCATTACTGAGAAATCTCCTTTCGGAAATTCTGTAGTGAAAGGAAGCATATCATTCGTAATCAAAGGATCACAAGCGACCAGTTTCCCGCTTGAAAGATAAATCTTTCCTACTTCAAAACTTTCAAGCAACGGACTTTCCACAAAGTCTTTCGAGAATAGTTTTTGTATGTTTTCTATATGTGTCATTGTATTTATTCTTTAAACCATCAGGCTGGATACAATTATTCATGTGTATCCAGCCTGAGATTTTGACAAAATTTATTGTCTATACTTTATAAACTTTTCAGTTTCTCTTCAAGGATCGCAATCTTATCCAAAGCATCTTTTTGTTTTCTACGCTCCACCTCTACGATTTCAGGTTTTGCATTCGCAACAAATTTTTCATTGGAAAGCTTCTTTTCTACTGAAACTAAGAATCCTTTTAAATATTTTACTTCTTCTTCAGTTTTCGCTTTTTCTTCTCCTAAATCTAAGTTTTCGCTTAATGGGATAGAAACTTCAGTAGCTCCTACCAGGAAAGTAAAGCTTGGCTTATCTGTTTTCTGTCCAAAATGAATTTCAGAAACATTAGCTAATTTTCTTACTATCGCTTCATTAGCAAATTCAGATGCATTAGTATATATTTCAGCAGCTTCTCTTGGAGAAATTCCTTTTGTCTGACGGTAGTTTCTAACTCCGGAAATCAATTCAGCTGTGATTTCAAAGTTTTTAATGACTTCTTCATTAAAGCTATCCGCCTTCTTCTGCTGAGCAATAACAAGCGCTTCATCAATACTTCTTTCAGAAATCAACTGCCAGATCTCTTCAGATTGGAATGGCATAAACGGATGAAGCAGCTTCATCAATTCTTCAAAGAAATAGATGGTTTTATTATATACTTCTTTAGAAATTCCCTCTCCATAGTTAGGCTTGATGGCTTCAAGATACCAACCACAAAAATCATCCCAAATTAATTTATAGATCAAATGCAATGCATCAGAAATTCTGAATTTCTCGAATTGATCATTAATCTCAACGATTGTTTTGTCTAATTTATTTTCAAACCATTCAATAGCCTGGTGATCCGTAGCGATAGCTGGTTTATCTTCATGCTTCCACATATTGATCAGACGGAATGCACTCCAGATCTTGGTCATGAAGTTTCTTCCCTGAAGCATTAAATCTTCATCAAAAAGAAGGTCATTACCCGCGGCAGAACTCAATAGAATTCCTACACGTACTCCATCTGCTCCATATTTATCCATTAATTCAAGAGGGTCTGGAGAGTTTCCAAGAGATTTTGACATCTTTCTTCTCTGCTTATCTCTTACAATTCCTGTAAAATAAACATTCTTGAACGGGACTTCTTTTCTGTATTCCAATCCGGCCATAATCATTCTGGCAACCCAGAAGAAAATGATATCCGGACCTGTAACCAAATCAGATGTTGGATAATAATAGTTGATATCTTTATTTTCAGGATCTAGTAATCCGTCAAATACAGACATTGGCCATAACCATGATGAGAACCATGTATCCAATGCATCATCGTCTTGTCTAAGGTTTTCTACAGTCAGATCTGAATTTCCTGTTTTTTGTTTTGCCAGTTCTAAAGCTTCATCTTTAGTTTCAGCTACTACAAAATCATTTTCTCCTTCTCCATAGTAATATGCAGGAATCTGCTGTCCCCACCAAAGCTGACGGGAAATATTCCAGTCACGGATGTTCTCCATCCAATGCTTGTAGGTATTTTTGAATTTTTCAGGATAAAACTTAACCTCATCATCCATTACTACATCCAAAGCTGGCTTAGCAATTTCAGACATTTTAAGGAACCATTGTACTGAAACTTTAGGTTCAATAACAGCACCTGTTCTCTCAGAAGTTCCTACTTTATTTACGTAATCTTCTGCTTTCAACAAAAGATCTTTCTCTTCAAGTTCTTTAGCAATCTGCTTTCTTACATCAAATCTGTTTTTCCCTGCGTAATGTAAACCATGCTCATTAAGATTTCCGTCATCATCTAGCGCATCAATCATCTTTAACTGATGTTTTTGTCCGATTTCGTAGTCATTGATATCGTGAGCAGGAGTAATTTTCAAAGCTCCGGTTCCGAATTCAATATCCACATACTCATCTTCAATGATCGGAATCACTCTGTCAACGATCGGTACGATTACATTCTTACCTTTTAAGTGTGCATATCTTTCGTCATTCGGATTGATACATACAGCCGTATCCCCGAAAATAGTTTCAGGACGGGTAGTAGCAACTGAAAGGAACTCTTCTGAACCTTCAATCTTATATTTAAGGAAATATAATTTTCCGTTTTGCTCTTTAAAGATTACTTCTTCGTCAGAGATATTGGTTTTCGCTTCCGGATCCCAGTTGACCATTCTATAGCCTCTGTAGATAAGTCCTTTATTATAAAGGTCAACGAAACTTTTGATAACCTGCTGAGAAAGTTTATCTTCCAACGTGAAACGGGTTCTGTCCCAGTCGCAAGAACATCCCAGTTTTTTCAACTGCTCAAGGATAGTCCCGCCATATTTATTGGTCCAGTCCCATGCGTGGGTTAAAAACTCTTCACGGGTAATATCTGACTTATTAATTCCTTCAGACTTCAGTTTAGCAACAACTTTAGCTTCAGTAGCAATTGAAGCGTGATCTGTTCCCGGAATCCAACAAGCATTAAATCCGCGCATTCTTGCACGACGGACCAGAACATCTTGAATGGTATTGTTCAACATATGTCCCATGTGTAGTATCCCTGTCACATTTGGTGGAGGAATGACTATGGTATATGGTGGTTTGTCATTAGGTTCTGAGTGGAAAAATTTATTTTCCAACCAGTAATTGTACCATTTTTGTTCTGTTTCCTGTGGATTGTACTTTTCTGAAATCTGCATAAATTCTATTTCTTTGGCTTGCAATTTGCAAAAATAGTCTAAAGAAAAAAATTTTTAAGCATGAATTAAAATAATTTTTAACTTTGTTTCACAAAATTTATCTAACAAACGTATTAACATTCAAGAATATGAAAAAATTAATTGCAGGAATTGCACTATTCGGGACATTTGCTCTTGCATCTGCACAAACTATTACATTTGATAAAACGACTTTCGATTACGGAACTATTAAGCCTAGCGCTGATGGTACAAGATTCTTTACTGTAACGAACTCAGGTGATAAGCCTTTGATTCTTTCAAATGTAAAACCTTCTTGTGGATGTACGACTCCTGAATTCAGCCAAGATCCTATCATGCCTGGAAAGTCTGCTAAGATCAAAGTTGGATACAACACAGCGATCCCTGGCCCTTTCAACAAAATGATTGAGGTTTTCTCTAATGACCCTGCAAACAGCAGAAGTGTAATCTACATCAAAGGTAACGTAGATGCTAACGCTCCTGAGCCAAAAGTATTGACTCCTGCTGAGCAGAAAGAAGCTGCTAAAGCTGAGAAAAAAGCTGCAAAACTTGCAAAAAAGGCTGCTGCGAAGTAAGCTCTACTCAAAAAAATAAAAGAACCGTCTCCATTGAGGCGGTTTTTTTATTACATTTATGTTGGGTTAGGTGGCAGATGACAGATAATAGGTGGCAGTAAATGTATTGCCGTTTATCCAATATATTATTTAGGTTTTGGCTGAAGCCTTCGGATTTATTTATCTTTAACATGGCTGGACTAAAGCCCACCCCTATTGAATTTTAATAACTTAATCTTTTAATCTTTTAATCTTTTAATCTTTTAATCTTTTAATCTTAAAAATATATGGACACCGATTTCTCAGATAACTTTAAGGTAAGTGGAAAATTTTCGATAAAAAAAACGTCAACTTCTTATAAAGGAAAGCTCACGAAAGAAGAGGGAGAGCAAATGCTGATTCAGGAGAAAGAAAAACTTCGTGAGTTGCAGGAAAAATTATATGCTGACGGAAGCCAGTCTTTGCTGGTTGTATTACAGGCTATGGATGCTGCAGGAAAAGACAGTATGATAGAACATGTTTTCGGGGGAGTGAATCCTCAGGGATGTAATGTAACCAGTTTTAAAACACCAAGCTCCAAAGAATATTCTCATGATTTTTTATGGAGACATTATCTGGCACTGCCACAGAAAGGAATGATCGGGATTTTCAACCGATCCCATTATGAAAGTGTTCTGGTTTGTAAAGTACATCCTGAATATAATCTGAGTGAAAAAACATGGTCTTCCGTAAAAGATTTTGACAGCAAATTCTGGGAAAACAGGTATGAAAGTATCCGTAATTTTGAAAAACATCTTTCACAAAACGGAACCACTGTTATCAAGATCTTTCTGCATGTTTCCAAAGATGAACAGAAAAAAAGACTTTTGGACAGAATTGACGAACAGGAAAAAAACTGGAAATTCTCAGCAGGAGATCTCCCGGAAAGAGCGTTATTTGACCAATACATGGAGGCTTATGAAACCGCCATCAATGAAACCTCAAAAGATCATGCTCCATGGTATGTGCTTCCTGCAGACAGCAAATGGTTTGCAAGAGTAGCCGCTATCCAGATTATTATTGATACTCTGGAGAAAATGAATCTTAAATATCCTACTCTTTCTGATAAAGACAGACAGGAATTACAGGAATCTAAAAAACAGTTGGAAAGTGAATAAATTGGGTTGAAATTTAGAGGCTTGAAGATGGAGGTTTAAAATCATTACGTTAAAAACTTCACTCTTCCAGTCTCTAACTTCCAGCTTTAAAAAAAATCACGAGAAAATCTATAAGCCGGATTTTGTACTTCCGAAGAAGCGCCTGTTATTTATCTACGTATTACATTGCTGCAATACTTGAGCTGATTACCCCTCGGTTTTCAGGACGAGCCGCCCCTATTTCCATTGCTGAAAAGAACCGATATACTTACCATTGCACCGCAAAGAGTTTACCTGGTTTCACTACAGCCGAACTGTACTTGCTTTCTGTTGCACTTGTCCTACCCTCACGGGTGACGGATGTTATCCGCTTTGCTGCTCTATGGTGTCCGGACTTTCCTACCCTTGCCGAAACAAGAATCAACAAGCCGATTTTCTCGCGGAGGCAAAGGTACACAAATTTTGTGGTAAAAAGGTAAAGAGCAAAAGGACTCAAGAGTTTTTAGCCCCATATAAATAATATTGATTGAAAAATATCTTTCCTTTGCTTTTTGATGAAAGTATAGAGTATTATTTAAATATAAATCGAGTTCTCTCGTTCTTCTTCAATTTTCCTTTTTTTACCGTTTTACGATTTTTAATTATAATTTTCACCAATTACTACTTTATTATTATCTTCGTGCCATTATATATCTATGGATTCCAGAGAAAAAGAATTTGCGCAGCTTATCAAAGATAATCAGGGACTGATTATTAAAGTATCGCGTTTGTACACCAATTCTCTGGAAGATGAAGAGGATCTTTTCCAGGAAATCGTGTTACAGCTCTGGAGAAGTTATGATTCTTTCAAAGGAAACTCTAAAATTTCCACATGGATGTACCGTGTAGCGCTCAATACAGCCATTACCCTCTTTAGAAAAAAAAGCAAAAGCCTTCCTACGAATGAGCTGGACATCAACCACAAGGATTTTGTGGAAGATGACGATGAAAAACAGCAGCAGGTATCACTTTTGTATACTGTAATCAAGACTCTTCCTAATGTAGAAAGAGCCATTGTCATGATGTATCTTGACGATCTGCCTTACAAGGACATCGCAGAAAACCTCGGAATCACTGAAGTCAATGCACGCGTGAAAATGAACAGATTAAAGAAAACCCTTAAAGAACAGATGGAAAAATATGCCTGAATTTGATTTAGATAGCTTTAAGAAAACATGGCAGGAACAACCTGTACAGCATAAATATGACAACACTGAGATTCTTCAGATGTTGAACAGAAAGTCGCGTAACTATGTGAAATATATTTTCTGGATCAGCGTCGTAGAATTACTTTTCTTTTCAGTATTAGGACTGTTTTACTTTTTTCCGGAAGAGGAATCAGACAGCTTCCGTAAAATGCTTGAAAGATTAGGTGCCCAGGAAGCTCCGGAAGTAGAAAACAACTTCGGGCATGCTTATTTAGCAATAAAAGTCTTAAGTTTATTAATCACAGCCTATTTTGTACTGAAATTCTACCAGAATTACCGAAGAATCAAGATTGAGGAAAATCTGAAGGGTCTTATCACCAGAATCATTAAGTTCAAAACAACAGTTAATGCTTTCATTCTCATTAGTATTGTATTATTGCTGATATTCACTTTTGTATTGGTTGCTTTTATCTTTTATATATTAGATTCTCAGAATATACAGCCAAGTGGTTCCAATCTTACCATTATTATCGTGGGGATTGTCGTAAGTACATTGCTTGCGATTTCTATGATCTGGTTATATTACAGACTGGTATATGGTACTATTATTAAAAAACTTGATAAAAATCTAAAACAGCTTAAAGAAATAGATTCTCAGGAAAATTAATATACATAGGCATAGTTCGGGATATAATTGTTAATTTTATTCCACCAAATCTTAAACTATGCCCTTATCTTATGTGTATGGAACTTCTGAGGTTCCATTATTAGGCCAGACCATCGGAGCCAATCTTAAAAGTACTGTCGAAAAATATCCCCATCAGGAAGCATTAGTCTGCGTTCATCAGGATTACAGAGCTACTTATCAGGAATTTTACAATCAAACAACAGCTGTTGCAAAAGCTTTATTATTTTTAGGAGCAAAAGCAGGCGACAGAATCGGAATCTGGTCTTCCAACCGCTATGAATGGGTACTTTTGCAGTATGCCACTGCAAGGATAGGAACTATTTTAGTGAATATCAATCCGGCCTATAGAACTCATGAACTGACCTATGTACTCAATCAGTCGGAAGTTCGCTTTATTTTTTCTTCTTTAAGTTTTAAAACCAGTAATTATAAAGAAATGGTTGAATATGCAAAAGAAGTATGTCCAACCCTTGATCATGAAATATTCTTTGATGAAAACTGGGAAGAGTTTGTGAATAACGGACAGGAAATTTCAGATGAAGTACTTCACAGTTTTGAAGAGCATGTACAGTTTGACGATCCTGTTAATATTCAATATACTTCCGGAACGACCGGTTTTCCGAAAGGAGTCACCCTTTCTCATCATAATATTCTCAATAATGGTTATTTTATTGGTATAAGACTAAAATATACCGAGAAAGACCGTGTCTGCATTCCTGTACCTTTTTACCACTGCTTTGGGATGGTCATCGGAAATATGTGCTGTACAGCTCACGGAGCCTGTATGGTAATCCCGAATGACAGTTTTGATCCGGAGATTACTTTAAAAGCGGTGTCAGATGAAAAATGTACTTCTTTGTATGGAGTACCTACTATGTTTATTGCTGAACTGGCAGTAAAAGATTTTGACACCTATGATTTTTCAAGCTTAAGAACCGGTGTTATGGCGGGCTCTGTATGCCCTCCCGAAATCATGAAGAAAGTAGAAAGCCTTATGAATATTAAAGAAATGAGTATTTGCTATGGGATGACAGAAACTTCACCTGTATCTACTCAGACTTTAATAGGAACACCGCTGGAAAAGCAGGTCAGCACAGTAGGAACTGTTCAGGATCATCTTGAGATAAAAATCATTGATGAAAGTGGCAGAACTTTAAAACGTGGAGAGCATGGCGAACTTTGCACCAGAGGCTATTCCGTCATGCTGAAGTACTGGAATGATCCTGAAAACACCAAGAAAGTACTGGATGATGCCCGCTGGATGCATACCGGAGATATGGCCGTAATGGATAAAGACGGCTATATTACAATTTCAGGAAGAATAAAAGATCTGATCATTCGTGGTGGAGAAAATATTTCCCCTAAGGAAATTGAAGATTTTTTATATACGTATACCAACATCCTTGATGTCCAGATCATTGGTGTTCCCAGTGAAAAATTCGGGGAAGAAGTAATGGCATGGGTAAAAGTGAGAAAAGGATTTACCATCACTGCTGATGAACTACAGGAATACTGTAAAGGAAGAATTGCCCACTATAAAGTTCCGAAATACTGGAAATTTGTAGATGAATTCCCTATGACTATTTCCGGAAAAATAAGAAAGGTTGAAATGCGGGAAATTTCTATGAAAGAACTTGAATTAGGTAGTTTTAAAGATTAATTCAACACAAGTAAAACTATAAATAGATTAACATCCATTATAAAAAACCTGTTTAAGCTTTAAACAGGTTTTTTTTGATATGAATTTGCTTTTGAATAATCGCTTATCTTTAATTACCAGAAAATCATGAACATTTAATTCAGCCATACTTATTCAGGTTCTGCAATTCCGAGAAAAATTACAACTCCATCACCACCGGGATTATCAAAAACATCTACCAGAGCTGACGGTTTCCAGTTGTTCATACACCAAAGATTTCCTGCGCCGTCAATATTCGTTGAAGTAAGTCTCATAATAGGCTGATAACATTGCAGCCGTAATTCTTCGTGTTTTGATTCATGTAATTTTGGTTTATGCTGAGTACCATATAAAGGATATCCGTTAGCTAAAGTAACCTCAGAACCTCCTGTAGGAAGAGTAAGCAGCATTGCTGTTTCCGGTTTTGACGGATCACGAAGCATCGTTACTCCAAAAGGTCCCTGCATATCCAGCGCGGGATGAGTTTTAAAATCTGTTTCATGACCAAAATTGGCTAGAAAAACAGTCTGATTTTTATCTATTTTAACTCCCCATGGAGCATACGTATTGACATCATAATATCCCATAACAGTTGAAAGATCATGACTAAGAACCGTAGCACGGCTGCTGCTTACTCCTACCACAACAACATTTCCATCTCCATTTATTGCAATCTGACGAAGTGATTCATACCCTTCCTGTTTATTGGCACTTTCAGAATAATTGCTGAACCAGCTATGGGTAACCACCAATTGATCTCCCTCAATTGCAACTTTATAAACCGCTGAAAAGGCACAGTTTTCAGGAAAATCTTTATCATAATTTCCGATACAGGAAACATAAGCGCTTCCTTTGTGATCAGGAGTTACATCAAATATTTTCAAATAAGGGGTTCGGGTTGGCAACGGAGGTGAGTCTGGTGATTTTTTTACAGGAAATTCATTACAGATAAGTGTTAGGGCTGCAGTAGGGCCTTTCTCAAAATCGTTATCCTCAGGTTTTAAATAAACAACTACGGCACTTGGTTCGTTTTCAAAGGGATAAACTCCCCGTTTGGCAGGGGCAAAAGGTTCCTGACAACCTACTGAGGCCATCCAAAGATTCCCCTGATTATCATATTCCATTCCCTGAACCCGGGAAAGTCCTAATGTAAAACCATTGGAAGGACTTACGGGCTTTCCGTCTTTATAATAAAAACGAGAAATACTTCCCTCTTGTGGATTATTATATTCCGAACCCCATCCGAAGTTTCCGAAAGAAATATATTTTTTATCAGGGCTAACGGCAGCTCCAAAAGCTACTCCAAGTAACCCGCCACCCTGAACCGGAGAAAAATCGGCAGGCGTAGCATCATATTTGTAAACAGGACAATGAGTTCCGGAATCCGGAGAACCGGCCCGAAAGTTATTAGCAATCCATGCATTATCATCTGCATCAAAAACAACAAAGGCTGCTCCACTCGGAATAAAGTTCTTAGCTCCTGATGAATTACTTTTTAATGTAAGGGTCCAGTTATTAGGAATCTTTTGATCCTCGGTCATATTTTTCATCGAGACTAATGAATCTGAGTAGATTTCTTCCAGTCCAAAAAGCATCTTATAAATATTAACTGCGTTATTACAGGGATCATGCAGCAGATTTCTTATAGCCTGAAGGAAATTTTTGTTTGATTCAGAAGGTTCATGCCACGCATAATCCAAAAATTGCCTGTAAAAAGGCTTTCCTGTATGAATGATTGGATTTGTTATAGAATAATAGTATAAATTACATAAGGAGTTGAACATTGGATAACTGTTCGTTTCAAAACCGTTTGGTGAAGTACTGATCATATCTCCGATGGCTCCTTCTGTTTTATACAGATTCTTCTTCATTCCATAGGCGATTTTCATATTTCGCCTGGTTCCTGAAATGTGCACTGTTCCATCGTCATCTACTTTTGTCATCCGTGCAAATGTATAGATTGAAGCAATAGAGGATTCGGGATTCACCATGACTGGAAAAAGGGTATCAGGAAGATAAAATGTTGCTAATAAACTTAAAGGTTCTCCGTCAATTTTGTATACAGTATTATCAATTATATATTCATGTACCCAAACGGTTACAGCATAATATTCAGATTCTGCATTCTTAATTTCAACACTGAAAGTATTGTTTTCAAATGACGTTTTGTTATTAACAGCGCCAATGAAATTTTCAGCAATTCCAAAAACTTGGAAACTCCCTGAAGTGATGGTTATATTCTTCACCTCAACACTAAATTGAACGGTTTTTGTTGACATAAGCAAATGATTAATTGGTTCAGTTAGAAATTAATCAATCAAATGTCGGAATAAACGATTGGATTTTATTCAGTAGAAATACGGTACTGAAATAAGTTGCAGAAGCTTTTTATGTTACAAGAAGGAATGAAAATCTAAACATGCTCAATAATAAAAAAAGCATTTCAAATCGAAATGCTTTTTTATATTGTTAAAGTTCTTTTCTTAACCTCGCGACAGGAATATTGAGCTGTTCACGATATTTTGCAATCGTTCTTCTGGCAATATTATAACCCTGCTCTTTCAGAATGACTACTAATGCATCATCTGTAAGTGGTTTTCTCTTATTTTCTTTACTGATAACTTCCTGAAGATGGGTTTTGATCTCTTTGGTAGAAACTTCTTCTCCATCGTCATTTGTTAAACTGTCTGAGAACAGATCTTTAAGGTATACAATCCCATTAGGCGTATCTGCATACTTACTTTTTACCACCCTTGAAATGGTAGAAATATCAAAACCTGTAATATCTGCAACATCCTTCAGAATCATTGGTTTCAGAGATTTCTCATCTCCTGTGATGAAATAATCCTTCTGGAATTTAACAATGGCTGTAATCGTCTGTAATAAGGTATTCTGACGCTGATTAATGGCATCAATATACCATTTTGCTGCATCCAGTTTTTGTTTGATAAATAAAGCAGCCTGCTTGTGTTCTGATGAGTTTTTATCATGAGAATACGTTGTCAGAATATCTTTATATTCTTCAGAAACTCTTAGCGTTGGTGCATTCTTGCTGTTCAGCATAGGAATTACCTGGCCGTCTTTCACCTGAATGACAAAGTCCGGAATAATCTCCTGGTTGATGGTAATTGTCTGCGTATCAAAGTTCCCACCTACTTTAGGAGAAAGTTTTGAGATTTCATCCAGAGCATCTTTCAGATCTTCTTCTTCAATATCGTATTTCTGAATGATCTTGTTATAATGCTTATTCGTTAAAGCTTCAAACTGATGTCTTAAAATATTGGCAGCCAAAGAAACAGCTTTATCTGAGCTTACTTTCTTTTCAATCTGTAGTAAAAGGCATTCCTGCAGACCTCTTGCTCCTACTCCGGGCGGATCCAGTTTCTGAACATAATTTTCAAGGATATCTTCTACTCTTTCTTTAGTAGTATAAATTCCCTGTGAGAAAGCAAGATCATCAACAATAGATTTGATCTCTCTTCTCAGATATCCGTCTGTATCTAAATTCCCGATCAGGTATTCTGCAATCTTCAGGTCTTCATCACCAATATTTACCAGGTGAATCTGTTCTGTAAGATAATCATATAAGGACTGGCCTTCCGTTAAAAGACTCTCGTTATCAAATTCTTCATCATCCGGAGAGTAGTTGCTGGATGCGGTTTTATAGCTTGGTTCATCGTCATAGATATATTCATTGACGTCGAAATCTGTTTCAATGCTTTCTGTACCCTCATCCTGATAAGCATCTTCCAGGGAAGAATAATCATCTTCCTTAGAATCTTCTTTCGCAATTTCCAAAGCTGGGTTTTCTTCTAACTCTCTTTCCAACTCCTCTTCAAATTCAAGAGTATGAAGCTGAATAAGCTTCATCAACTGGATCTGCTGAGGGGCCAGCTTCTGTCCTAATTTGAGTTGTAAGTGTTGTTTAAGCATATTCTTATTTGCGTTTTAACATAACATATTCTACGAATTTAATAAATTTATTTGATAAAAAACACATTTAGCATGATTTTTGCATTACTTACCCTAATATAATAAACTATTAAATAATAAAAAAAGCCTTAACTTGTGATTAAGGCTTTTTTTATTGTTCTAGAATTCAGCGCTTTTCGGTGTTCTAGGGAAAGGAATTACATCTCTGATATTCGTCATTCCTGTTACGAAAAGAACTAATCTTTCAAGTCCTAAACCAAAGCCTGCATGCGGTACAGAACCGAATTTTCTGGTATCAAGATACCACCAAAGTTCATGCTCATCCACGTGCATATCTGCCATTTTCTGTTTTAAAACATCTAATCTTGCTTCTCTCTCTGATCCACCGATGATCTCACCGATACCAGGGAAAAGAACATCCATAGCTGCTACGGTTTTGTTGTCATCGTTCAGTTTCATATAGAAAGCTTTGATTTCTTTCGGATAGTCAAATAATACTACCGGGCTTTCAAAATGTTTTTCAACAAGGTATCTCTCGTGCTCAGACTGAAGGTCAGTTCCCCATTTTTCAACCGGGTAAGCAAATTTTCCTTTTTTATTTTCTTTAGAGTTCAATAAGATTTCGATGGCTTCTGTATAGCTTACACGCTTAAAACGCTTAGCAATAACATTCTGAAGTTTTTCGATAAGACCTTCTTTTGCTCTTTCTTTTTCTGGTTTTGTCTTTTGTTCTTCCGCAAAACGGTTGTCTAAGAACTCAAGATCATCTTTGCAGTTATCCAATACGTACTGGATCACATATTTTAAGAAATCTTCCGCAAGGTCGATGTTATCTTCAAGGTTGTTGAATGCCACTTCCGGCTCAATCATCCAGAACTCGGCAAGGTGTCTTGTCGTGTTAGAATTTTCAGCACGGAAAGTAGGTCCGAATGTATAAATTCTTCCCAATCCCATCGCTGCAGTTTCTCCTTCCAACTGTCCTGAAACAGTAAGGTTGGTTTTCTTACCGAAGAAATCCTGAGAGAAGTCAATTTCACCTTCTTCAGTTTTCGGCATGTTGTTCAGGTCGAAGTTCGTTACGCCAAACATTTCACCTGCTCCTTCCGCATCTGCTCCTGTAATTACCGGCGTGTTGATATAGAAAAACTGGTTCTGGTTGAAGAACGAGTGAACGGCAAAACTTACTGCATGACGTACTCTGAACACCGCTCCGAAAAGGTTCGTTCTGAATCTTAAGTGAGCTTGCTCACGAAGTTTCTCAAGACTATGTTTTTTAGGCTGAAGAATTGTACTCTGCAGTTCTTCTGTTAAGTTATCTCCTAAAATAATGATCTTCTTAGCGATAATTTCCACAGATTGTCCTGCTCCCTGGCTTTCCACCACTTCTCCTACTACTTTCAGGGAAGAAGCTGTACTGATATTCTTAAGAATAGCTTCATCAAAATTTTCGAAATCAACAACTATCTGCAAATTATTAATCGTAGAACCATCATTAAGCGCAATAAAGCGATTAGCACGGAAGGATCTTACCCATCCGTAAACTGTAATGTCATGATGTAATACTTTCTTGTAATCCTTTAGGATTTCTTTGATCGTTTGCTTTTTCATTTGTTGATGATAAATTTTTTATATAAAAATTAATGTCTGCAAAGTTACAAAAAAACAGCGCAACTTAATGATTGCGCTGTCTTTAAAAATCATTTAACAGGTATTTAAACTTTCAGTTCAGGAAATTCACCTTTTTTCTTCTGCAAATTCCTCTGCATTTCAGGGTTACATTTCCACTCAATATAGTCCTGAACTTCAATAATATCCGGAATATCCCCCGGAATGAACACACTTACACTATCACTTTTAAAAAGAATAAAATATTATTTTACTCTGAGTTTTCATGGAATTAGTTTTATTGAAATGGTTATTAGTTTTTAAGTGATAAGTTCGTGGTAAATTACCGGGTTATACATCCATTTTTAGACTATACTATACTTTTAAACTGTGTGGCGGATTAACCGGATTTACTGTTTAATGATTTTTAAATGATCACTACACTTTACATCTCTAAATTCTGAACAATTACTTCATGATTTACATTTTAGTTTTCTTGGTTATTAGTTTTTATCCTCTTCTTCATTATTAGTTTTTATGATACAATTCCTGACTTGATTGTTTAAATGATCAACAGTTTGGAACTGATATCTTGTATTGTGCACATACAAAATAAATGGTTGTGTTTTTACCTGAAGCAAAGATGCAGGAAGTAGAAGAATGAAACAAGGGAATGCTTTATAGATTCATAAATTTATATACCTAAAAACATGAATTTATAAACAATAAAAAACTAAATATCAACAACTTAACATTAATCTAAAGACATGTTTTCAATTTCTTTCAAGTAGATAGAAAGTGGCGTTCCGGTTCGTTTTTTGAAGGCTAAAGTGAAGGCCTGTTCATTATTATATCCTAATTCTTCGGCGATAAAAGGAATTTTATAAGACCTGAATTTTTTGTCATTGGCCAATCTGCTGATGGCATAATCAATACGAAGATCATTGAGATAGGTTGCAAAGTTTTTTCCTTTGTAAGTATTGATAATTTCTGACAGATATTTTGAGTTTGTTTTTATTTTTTTGGCAAGACTTCCCAATGTAATTCCCTTATTCAAAAACTGATCATTGCTTTCAAATATTTCAAGTTCTTTTAAAATAGTCTGGGCAATATCTTCAGAAATAGTTCTCGATGTTTTGTCCTCCACATTTTCTGTACTTACTATTTGAACAGGTGCTGCTAAAATTTCATTTTTAATTTCCGGATCTCTGTTTTTTTCTCCTTTATTTTCATTAACAGATTGAATAAGATCCTGAGCAATCTTCTTATAGTTCTTTTCAGATTTTTTATATTTAAAATAAACGTTGATAAATAATAAATGTGAAATCAACAAAAGACTTAAAACAATATAGAAGAGACTTTTTCTTTTCGTAAGCTCATTGGTAATACTTTCTTTTTCCTGCTGAAGTTCCGGAGTATCATATCTTCTCGGAAGTTCTCTGGAAATATACCTGAACTGCATATCCAGCACCTGATCTACTTTTAAAAAACGGTCTACATAATACAGTTGTTTTTCCTTATCACCGTTTTCTTTATAATAATCAATAAGATAAGTATATACATCTCTCAACTCAGGATAGATATAGTTGGTTTTAAGAACCAGAGAATCTATTTTCCTGAAAAAGCCTACTGCTTTTTCCTTTTCCTGAAGTCCGGCATAGGATTTTCCTAAATACAAAAGCGTATAATTCTGGTTTCTTTTACTTCCATTATGATTTGTGAAGAAATATTTTTCGCATTCCAATAAACCATCGATCGCTTTTTGATAATTTCTTGAATGCAGATTATAATATCCAAGCAGTCCAAGATTCTGATGATATCGGTAAATATCTTTATTTTTTTTAGAATCCAGCAACCCATCCTTTATCAATACATAAGCAGAATCCATTTTATTGATCTCTATGTAAGCATCCGCCAGATTCAGTTTGAGAGAATTCTTCTCATCCTCATTCATATAATCTGTATCATAAGCATAGTGTCTCAGTACTTTTGCTGTCTCTGCATGTTTTCCTATATAATTGTTCAGGTAAGCAATACTGATATGGGCCATAGCAATCTGCCTCTTATTTCCTTTTTCTTTTGCATATTTCAGTCCCAGGATATAATTATTGAATGCAGATTGAAGATTGTCATTCTTAGAGTATAAATTTCCTCTTAGCAAATAAATTCTCGCCGGATAGGTATTTTCTTTGGAATTTTTTGTGATGTACTGTAAGCTGTCTAAATATTTTAATGCATTAGGTAAGTCTTCTGCAAAATGAAGCATAACATATCCTTCAGCAATCTGAGCGGTGTTTTTTTCAGATTTTGCCTTTTTAAGATAATAATCGGCAATACTTTTACTGTTTATTTCTCCCGCAGGACTGTTGTAGAACTCTTTTTCCAATTCCTCATAAGTCCGTTCTTCCAGAGAATTTTTTCTAATATTAAGAGTTTGTGCATGATAAAACACAACCCCTATAATCAAAAACAGTAGTAAAGATTTTATTTTCATCATTCATCCTAGCTATATTACAAAAATATTATTTTTCTTCAGTAGATGCACCACTCCTTTTGCTTTTTTTCCATGTATTCATCCATATTTTCATTAAAATTCAGAATAATAATTCAACAAAAAGTGAATACATACTGAAGATTATACTCTTTTCCAATATCATTTCCATTCTACTTTACCTTCCAGATAGTACACTCTTCCATTGTTCTCATAAAGAAGATCATATCCTTGAGAGGTCAGATAAAAATAACATACCTTCATTTCACCGTTTCTGTCTTTAAACTGAAGAACTGCAGGACACATTTTAGCCTGATCCATTTTCTTCACAATAAGATTAAAATCCTTCTGAATATTTTTTTTATTGTACAAAGACAACATCCGATCATTAATAAAACGAATATATTTTAAAGATGACAAAGGATAAGTAATTAACTTAAAAGGCTTTCCTGCAAACTTCGCAGCATTCTCATTGAAAAAATTCGTGATCGAAATACTATCTTGTGTAATGGCTTTCACCACACTTGATTCATATCTCTGGCCATCTACAAATTCCATACTGTATATGGCTTCCATTTTAATAGCGAAACCTTTCCCGGATTTTCTTAAATCTTTAAGATCCGTAAATTCTTTTCCTTTCTTGATGACAATCAAAACATTTCCTTCTCCGAAATCACAGTCATAATATTTTTTATAATCAAAAGGTTCTTCTGTTTGGGTATTCACTGTATCATTCGTGGTATTCTGTGAAAAAATACGTACTGAAAACAGGAATAAAAATACTATTAGTTTATAATTTTTCATGGTTTGATTATTTACTTAATTGTTTCAGGTATTGATAGTGTGAAGCCACGGCATCCGCAATACTTTTCTCATGGTATGGAAAATTGTTTCTGGCAGCTGCTCTTTTGATTGCAGGAGTAATAATGGTGTACACCGTGTGTGGCAAACCGGGAAAAAGATGATGCGCCGCATGGGAATTGAACCCTCCGAAAATCCAGTTGGCAAAACTGCTGGTTGGGTGATAATCCAATGAAACTGCTAGCTGATGTTCATAATAATCATAAGGGAGATATCCATTTTCATCTGCCTGGGGAAAATCTGTTTCAAGACTCAGGTGAGAAATAATCAGAGTCAGAACAAAAAACAGTGAAATGGTCACATGCATGATAATGAAAGAGATGAAAATTGTCATGACTGAAATATCAGTAAAAAGCGCTGGCAGTATTAACATATAACCGAAGTAAGCTAACTTTAGCAGGATAACTTCTGCTACAGATAGGATAGAATGTTTCTGATTTCTGAGATTAGCCAGGTCTTTTTTCCTTACATAAATAAAATCTTTGATCATAATCCAGTGCAGGGTGTAAAAACAATACAGCACGGTAGCATATAAATGTTGGTAGGCATGAATTCTTCTTTTGGGATGATGTACAGACAGACGTAAAAAAATATTATCATCGATATCAGCATCACAGCCATCCACATTAGGAAACACATGATGAGAAGCAATATGCCTTTTCCTCCACAATCTTGCATTTACGCCCTGCAAATTAAAAGTGATATAGTAAATAATCCTGTTAAGTTTTTTATACTTTGAGAATGTATTGTGCACACAATCATGAGCACAATTAAAAGCCAGCAATATTCCGGTAAGTCCTAAAGCAATATAATTCAAAGTTACCAGCCAGTTCTTATCTGCTATATAAGGATTAAAAAGATTGGCATACAGAAGCAGAAAGGCCAGAGCATAAACCAGGAATTTTATAATCATTAATCTTCCGGCCTTTTTAGTCACTTCATCTGTCAGCAATACATTCACCTCTTCACGCAATTCCGAATAGAAAGGAGAAGTTGCTTTTTTAAATCTGATTTTTGGTTTCATAATCACTTTTTATTTACTTTCTGTTTCTTAAAATTCCAGTTGATCAAAGGCAGTTTCCTTCTTCCGTTCTCATTCCATCCACCAATCTGGATTCCTCTGAAATCTTTACATTGATTGTACAAACCGATCTGTATTCCTCTGCATTTCTGCCCGATATTAGCCAATGGCGCTACAGAAACTCCTTTCATCTCATGATGCAGATTAAAAAATGGAGAGACAGACATTCCGTTAGTTACGGCATACGTGCCGACATTACTTGAAATATTGATCTCTAAACCATTGGTAACTGTAGGTTCCATATTGATGATTGACAACTGCAACCCATTAATGGTATTCATCTTTTCACGGGGAACAATGACATAATCATGGTTTCCCGGTGGCTGTAGAGTGAAAAGCATCAATGGTGGAAGAAAAATGCCCACAAAATTGAATCCCATACCTAAGCCATTTACTTTTTTAGGCTTAAAATGTTCTTCCTCGTCAAAATATTTAAATAAAATTCCGTTGACATTTTTGACAGTCTTTGAGGGCGAAGCTGCAATCAGTCTTGGTTTCAAAGAATCTGCTTTTAAACGGTCTGATGCATATGCCAGACTGCTGAATAAAAGAACTGCTGTTAAAAAAATTCGTGTTTTCATAACTCGTTATTTTAAAATTACAGTTCAAAATTATCAGCAGAAGACTCAGTTCCGAATGTGAAAAAAAATTAAAAAAAACATCCTGTTTGCGAAAATCACAAAACAGGGGTTGGAAGCTAGAAGAAGGATGCTGGAAGTTACTTTCAGTGATCAATAGTAATAGTGATTATAATTCCAATTACTTTTAAATTTTTATTGATTCTTTCGACCTCCGATATTTCCCTTCTCCCAGCTTCAATCTTCCCGCCTTCTAAACAGAAAATCAAAAATAAATAGATGAGAAAATGAAGTTATCTACTAATACTAGTGGGTTGGAAGCCAGAAAAAGGAGGCTGGAAGTTACTTTCAGTGATCAATAGTAATAGTGATTATAATTCCAATTACTTTTAAATTGTTATTGATTCTTTCGACCTCCGATACTTCCCTTCTCCCAGCTTCAAGCTTCCCACCTTTTAAACAGAACATCAACAACTCTTTCCACAAAAAAATACTACATTTGTGAAAATCACAAAACTATGCACCAGGAAGCTTTATTGAAGGAAATCCGAAGAAAAATCGGGGAGAAATCTTTAAATGATGAGATTGCTAATATTCTTAATATCAGTTATGATGCGGCTCACAGAAGAACTTCCATGAAAGCCAAGTTCAGTTTTGAGGAAGCTTTGGAACTCGCCAAATACTACCAGATCTCACTGGATCAGTTTCTGGGAACAGAAAATCAATTAGTAGTCAAGAGAACACAACCTGTAAAAACCACCGAGGATCTTTTAAACTATTTCGAGAACTCCTTGAAGATTTTGAATGTTTTTCAGAATATCAACAATTCCAAAGTATTTTATTCCGCAAAGGACATCCCGTTTTTTTATACCATTTCAGATTCAGTTCTGTCCCGTTTCAAGTTTTATGTCTGGATGAATTTGTTGAACCAGGATAAATTTTTAAGTCCGTTTCATGAGTTCACGATGGAATATCATTCTGTAAAAAATGAAATGCTGAAAGATCTTTACGACAAACAAAATGTAACAGAAATATGGAATGACACCACCATTATGAGTGCGTTGAGACAAATTTCGTTCTATTATGAAATGGGTTTATTAAAGAAAAATGATGCAGGTCTTATTCTGGAAGACCTGAGAAAATTACTGGAAGGACTGGAAATTAAAACACTGGAAAAAAATAATTTTCAGATCTATGTAAATGATTTAGTCATTTTAAACAACGCTATTCTATTCAAAAACGAAGAACAATGTTCCTTTTTTGTACCTTTCAGCATGTTCGGATATATGATGACCAATGATAAAATAACGTGTGAAGATTCACTAAGCTATTTTGAGCATCAGATCAAAAATTCCAGATCACTGAATGAATCCGGTAACAGAGAAAGGAAAATGTTTTTTAATAAAATGTATGAACAGATTGACCGATTAAAACAGAATTTATTATGAATACTCTTCGTAACGGCGAATATTTCGGAGATACCAATCAAAGGGTCAATTTAGAAGGGTTGACCATCACCGATACGGAGTATACTCATCCTTATGTAGACTGGCATTATCATGAAAATGCGTATTTCACTTTTCTTCTTCAGGGAAATATGACGGAAGGAAACAGAAAGGAAGTCTATGGCTGTTCTGCCGGAACATTATTGTATCATCACTGGGAAGATCCGCATTATAATATTAAACCGGATATTTTCACAAGAGGCTTTCATATTGAGCTTTCACAAAGTTGGTTTGACCGGTTTGATATTCAGAAAAGTAAAGTGGAAGGCAGTTTTAATATAAAAGATCCGGCTTTAAAACTATTGGTTTATCAGATGTTCAAAGAAACCAAAGGTGATGATATTTCATTTGAACTGGCTTTTAATCAACTATTGCTACATCTTTTCAGCCAGTTAACCCATCAAAAGGAAAGTATGGAAAGAAAACCTTTATGGGTAGGCCAGATCAATGAAATTCTGCATGAAAGCTTTACGGAAAACCTCAATCTTACAGAACTTTCCAACACCCTGAACATCCATCCTATTCATCTCAGCAGGGATTTTCACAAATATTTCCACTGTAATCTGGGTGAATATCTCAGAAAATTAAAACTCAATAAATCTCTTGAGCTTCTCCCTTCATCTCATTCTTTAACGGATATTGCGATGGAATGTGGTTTTTCAGATCAGAGTCATTTTATCAGATGTTTTAAAGAAAATATGGGCATCACTCCTTTAAAATACAGGAATCTTCTGAAAAATTATTGAAACTTGTTTGAAATTAAAGAGGGATTTGGCTTTTGTCATAGACTACGTTCAATCTGAGATTTCTGAAAAAGTAAGAATCTTGTTAGTAACCAATTGTTTGAGATTCTTCATTTCATTCAGAATGACACACGTTAAATAGTACCATTCACGATTTGGATACATCATTCCCCGATTTGGATACATTTCCCCTTTCGTAAGTTTCCATCTTTGTACCATCATTTAAACAAAAAAATATTTAAAAATGGAAACAAAAAAAGTATGGTTCGTGACAGGAGCTTCAAAAGGCTTAGGATTCGAGTTGGTAAAAAAATTACTATCCGAAGGATTTCAGGTTGCTGCTACAAGCCGTACCGTTGAATCCCTGATCTCCACCATCGGAGATATTTCAGAAAACTTTCTTCCGCTCAGCGTCAACATCACAGACAATAACGACATCAAATCTGCCATTGAAAAAACAGTTCATCATTTCGGACGAATTGATGTGGTAGTGAACAATGCAGGTTATGGACAAATCGGAACGCTGGAAGAACTTACCGATGAAGAGGCAAGAGAAAATTATGCAGTGAATGTTTTCGGAACCTTAAATGTCATCAGAAACGCCATGCCTTATCTTCGTGAACAAAGATCAGGAAATATCTTCAATATTTCTTCTGTTGGCGGCTATTCTGCTAATTTTCCAGGCTGGGGAATCTATTGTTCTACAAAATTTGCCGTTGCCGGATTTACAGAAGCATTGGCTGAAGAAGTAAAAGATTTCGGAGTTCATGCTACGGTTGTTTATCCCGGCTATTTCCGTACCGATTTCTTAACCAAAGATTCTGTGAAAACACCTTCAAATCCTATTCAGGCTTATGAAGCGGCAAGAAATTCGGAACAGGCTCACCTTAACGAAATCAATGGAAACCAACCTAACGATCCGGAAAAGGCAGCGGATGTACTGATTCAGATCAGTAAAGAGAAAAATCCTCCGGTACATTTATTATTAGGGGTAGGAACGATGGAATTTCTCAATAACAAAATTGATATTTTAAAGAAAGACGCTGAGAAATGGGAAAACCTTACTGTTTCTACAGCGATTTAATATGTTAGTATCCTTCGGCTCCGCTCAGGATGATATTCCTAATACTTACTATTTAATTTATATATATGAATAAAGTATAAGATTTTAGGAAAGTCCGTCTGGTCGGAGTCGAAGGCTTTTTGAATCAATATGTTATACTTTTTACAAAAACAACTAACTTCGCTCTATGAAACAACCCGTTCGTTTTAATTCTATTTCAGATTTTCATGCTTTCTGTGGTCTTCCCAATCCTGAGCATCCGCTGATCAGTGTGATCGATTACAGCAAAGTCCGTTATATCGTGGATAATGAGGAACTGAAGTGGATTCAGAATTTTTATTCAATAGGTTTGAAAAAGAATGTCACACCAAAGTTCAATTATGGGCAGCAGCAATATGATTTTAATTCAGGAGTACTGTGTTTTGTTTCGCCACAGCAATATTTAAGTCTTGAAATCAACCCGGATGTAGAAGTAGAACCTACCGGATTTTTACTGTTGATTCATCCCGATTTTCTGTGGAATACTTCGTTAACCAAAAAAATAAAATCGTATGACTTCTTCAGCTATCAGGTGAAAGAAGCCCTTTTTCTTTCTGATAAAGAAGAGAAAATCCTTGTTGATATTTTTAATAATATTGAACGGGAATACCAGAACAATACCG
Organism: Chryseobacterium sp. T20; assembly: GCF_047345655.1. NCBI lineage: Bacteria > Pseudomonadati > Bacteroidota > Flavobacteriia > Flavobacteriales > Weeksellaceae > Chryseobacterium > Chryseobacterium sp. T20. Next base: position 181,136 of record NZ_JBLFDU010000002.1, on the reverse strand, counting down.
ATAGATTTACACAGGAACTGATTATTGCCCAGATTGAATTATTACTGGTGTACTCTGACCGCTTTTATGAAAGACAGTTTTTCACCAGAAAAAAATCAAGTCACGAGTTATTGTACAAATTTGAAGACATTCTTTCCCAATATTTCGAAAACGGAAATCTTCTTGAAAACGGGATTCCATCAGTGAAGTGTATTGCCGAACAGATGAATATTTCACCTAATTATCTGGGAACACTTTTGCGTCTTCACACTCAGCAAAATACCCAACAGCACATTCAGAATAAATTAATTGAATCTGCCAAAGAACGTTTAAGCACCACAAGTTTATCCGTAAGTGAAATTGCTTATGAATTAGGATTTGAACATCCGCAGTCTTTCAGTAAACTCTTCAAACAGAAGACCAATCAATCTCCGGGAGAATTCCGAAAGTTATTCAATTAGATTTCGTAAAAGATCAATACTACAATAGAAATGTTAATTTCATTCTATTTTGTGATAAGGAAGTTCTGTATTTTTGTTTAAATACTTTTAAGATGAAACCTATCCTATTATTGATCTTTATTTTTACATTTTATTTCTATCAGGGACAAAGTAAAGATATAATCAATGCTGAAAAAACAGAGAATCCTATTCAGAAAAAATATTCCGGGAAAATTGTTTTTCTAGCCCAAAACATGGCGACGGAAAATCTGAAAGATTCGGATATTCTTAACTCTACAGTATTTCAGGAAAACGGAGATCTTGGTATTCATGCTTTCTTTGATAACTCTCTGGTCAATTATCTGCATCAGCTTGAACCCGGCTGGTCTGTGGATGAATTACTGAAAAAAGGGAATTATCAGTTCTCATTTTACGTAGACGGAAAGCTCATCTATAAAGAAAATCTCAATACAGGCGCAGGAACTCCAGACCATAAAAAATTCAAAACCACTTTACGAATTCCTCTTCTCAGCAACAAAAATGAAGATTCCTGGGGAAGGTATTTATGGATGCGTTTTTATATGGCTCATGACGGAATTGATGCGTTGACAGCTGGAAATCATGTTTTGAAAATTGAAATCCGACCTTATCTTAATACGACTACGATTAAATCCGGATCTGTCATTGCGGAAGGACAAATCAATCTTACGGTTCCTGCTCAAAATACTACAGAGCAGCAAATTGCTATTCAACCTATTCAGTCCAATAGCGGATGGAAAGTTTCACAGGAAAAAATCAATACCGAAAGGATCAGAACTCTGAATAAGAAAATTGCAGAAAACAGATTTAAAAATATCACGGGAATTGTTATTATAAAGGAGGGAAAATTACTTCTTGAAGAGTATTTCAACGAATCCGGAAGAGACTCGTTGCAGGACACACGATCGGTAGGAAAATCTTTTTCATCAGCTTTAACGGGGATTGCTATCAAAGAAGGATATCTAAAAAATGAAAACCAGAAACTGAGTGAATTTTATGACCTGAAGTTCTTTAAAAACTATTCTGCTCAAAAAGATAATGTTACCATAAAAAGCTTACTGACAATGAGTTCAGGATTTGACGGGAACGATGAGGATTATGAATCTCCCGGAAATGAAGAAAATATGTACCCGACTGAAAACTGGGTAAAATTTACTCTGGATCTGCCTATGACAGCGAATCCTATTGGTAAAAACTGGAATTATTTCACAGCAGGAGTAGTATTATCCGGAGATATTCTGGATAAAAGTGTTCCGCAGGGATTAAAAAATTATGCCGATCAAAAGTTATTTCAACCTCTTGGAATTACAAACTACAAATGGCAGTTTACACCCCAGCAAAAACCTTCTCTGGCGGGAGGACTGCGCATGAAAGCACTTGATTTTGCAAAATTCGGGCAATTGTATCAAAATAACGGTATCTGGAATGGAAAAACGATATTGAGTAAAGAATGGATTCAGAAATCTTTCACCAATTACTTCACAGAAAATCCTGATTTTGAAGGATATGGATATTTATTCTGGAGAAAGGTTTACACGGTGGGAAACAAAAGTTATGAAGCTTTTCAATCCAGTGGAAACGGAGGAAATAAAATTATTATTTTCACAGAAATACCTGTTGTGATCGTAATTACCGCACAAGCTTACAACAAGCCTTATGCCCATCAGCAATCTGAAAAAATAGTACAGGACTATCTTTTACCAGCCTTAAAAATGAGTAATGAATAATCAGTAATGAGTAATGAGTAATGTAGAAAAGTGAAAAAGAATAGTAATAGCTTATTGCTTATTGCTTATTGCTTATTGCTTATTGCTTATTGCTTATTGCAAAACTATTCGTCTTTTTTCGAAGGAACCAGAAATACATCAATAAGACCTTCAGGAAGTTCCATTTTGATTGTTCTTTCTTCCCTGTCAACTGCAAGAATCCAGTCTTTGATCATAGGAATCACCACTTCTTTTCCATCCAGATTGGTAATGAAATACACCTGAGCTGTCTGATCGTTTACAGATCTGATCACTCCACAGTTGTTATCATTCTGATCAAAAATTTCAAATCCGATGATTTCGTGGTAATAGAATTGTTTTCCTGAAAGTTTAGGCAGTGAAGCAAGTGGAAGGTAAACACTTTTACCCAACACCTGATCTACCATCGCCTCAGAAGAGTTTTTGAATGCAAGATTCAGAGCATCCAGTTTGCTCCATGATGATTTTTCAATAAAAAATGGAACCAATAATCCGTTGATTTCAACGAATATTGATTCCAATTTATTGTAAAGCTCGGGTTGATCGGTATCCAATTTAAGGATCACGTTACCCGCAAGTCCATGTCTGCGTGTGATTTTTCCTAAAAAATAGCAATCTTCTTTACGCATAACAGGGTTTGTTCTTAAGCTTCAGTGTTTTCTTCAGTTTCAGCAGCAGGAGCTTCTCCTTCTGTAGCTTCAGCAACAACTTCTTCAGCAGGTGCGTTAGCAGCTTCTTCAGCAGCCTTAGCATCAGCTTCAGCTTGTGCAGCAGCAGCAACTCTAGCTTCGTTTACTTTTACTTCAGCTTCTAAAGCAGCTTTCTTAGCATCAGCTTTAGCAGTTGCTAAACCATCTACTTTACCTTGTACTTTAGAATCTTTAGCTTCTACCCAAGCATTGAATCTTTTTTCAGCTTCAGCTTCGTCAAAAGCACCTTTAGCTACACCACCTTGTAAGTGTTTTTTGTAAAGAGCACCTTTGTAAGATAAAATAGCTCTAGCAGTATCAGTAGGCTGAGCACCGTTGTTTAACCACTGTACAGCAGAATCAACGTTCAATTCGATAGTTGCCGGGTTAGTAATTGGGTTGTAAGTACCTAGTTTCTCGATGAATCTACCATCTCTTCTAGCTCTAGAATCTGCAACCACGATGTGGAAAAAAGGTTTTCCTTTTTTACCGTGTCTTTGTAATCTGATTTTTACTGACATAATGTTTGAATTTTACGGGAACTCGTCCCAGTTAAATATTTAAGAGTGCAAAGATAGTAAAAAAGTTTGAAGTAAAGAGCTCCAACTAAAAAGTTTTATAAAATTCAATTTATTTTTTTAACCAAGCAGGGCAAAAGAAAATATTGTTGAAATAATTACGGAAATTAAAACAGCCATAAAAACTACAAAATTACCCCGCGTTTTTCCTGTAATCCCGTAAATCACCAGATAGTTGATGATATAAACTGGTACCAGCAGAAAAAATGAGAACTCTCCTGTAGATGTCATCACAGCCTTTAAAAAAAGAAGCCCGGTAACAGAAGCTGCTACAAGTCCTAAAAGACTTTTAAAAATTATTTTTTCATCTATTTTATCATTTTCTTTGACTTTTGAAAACTGATCAAATTTATCCAGAATAAAAACTTTTAAATCACTGCTTCCGATCATTTCCGAAGAGATAGTTTCCAGAATAGTATCTATCTTTTCTCCCTTTTGCACCCTTTTGTGTACTTCAAATGAGATTCTCCCTTTTTCTTTGACTAAAACTTTCCTGTATTCTGCTGCTTTTACAAATTCATCATAATTGAATTTCTGACTGATGGCTTCCCGCAATTCATCATTGACTTTACCAGTATGATCAGTCATATGAAGATAGGCAGCATGCAGATCTTCTTCATTATAATTTCTATAAATATTCTTCATCTATACCGTTCCCATATAAAATAATCCCAGACATTTCTGGTTTTCTTCAATGGTCAGAGAGTCTTTCAGCTCGTCTACAATTTTAGGAGAACTCCAGTAACATCCGATATTATTTGCTGTACAGGTAAGATACATATTCTGAACCGCCATTGACGTAGCGGCAATTTCTTCCCATTCCGGAACCATTCCACTGAAATTCACCACAAGGGAAACCACAACATCTGCTTTATTGATTTTAAAACCAATATCGTTGTATTTTTTTTCCAGGAAAAGCTGTTCTGGAGTAACGGTCTTATAGATAGCCTGCATTTCTGATGCAAGCTGTGCTTTTTCTTCAGCTTTGAATATTTTGAAACGCCAAGGCTTAGTACGTTTATGGTTGGGAGCAAACGTGGCAGAGTTTACAATCTCCTCCAAAACTTCCTGAGATATTTCTGCGTCTGTATAATCTTTTGGGAAAATACTTCTTCTTTGCTCTATAATTTCTTTTAAAATGGATGCATTATTCATGTAACAAAATTACGAAAAAGATGGATGCAGGAATCAGAATGAAGGAAGTTTAATCTTTGACTGTTTAATAGAGATTTATCAAAAGTACTTTTTACTTTTTACTTTTTACTTTTTACTTTTTACTTTTACAAAACCTCTATCACCTTCTGATGAATTTTGTTTAAGGTAAATTCATCACCGGATTTCATGCCCATCATCTTTTTGGCCATGGGACTTTCCGGAGAGATGGCGTAGAACCTGTCTCCCTCAAAAAAGAACTCTCCCAGTGACACAGAAATATAAAACCTGGCTTTATTGGTAATGACCAGTGAACCAAGCTGTACTCTTTCAGTAGCCGTATTTAAAACTTTTGCCATATTTCTTTTAAGATCATTCAAAGCTCCTAGTTGTCGCTGCATCTGATAAATTTCCTCCTGCATTTCTTCTCTCATGCTATCATATTTCGGAGTTTTTTTAATGTCACGGCTGGCTTCAAGGGTAAATTCGATAAAGTTTTTCAATTTTTCAATTTTCTCTGCGATGGTGGTCTTCACAAAGTCTCTGATATCACTTTTTTCAAATACAATCTTCTCCATACAATCTATTCTTTATATAAAGATAATATTTTAGAATAATATTTCTTTGACTTTATGCAAAAACGTTAACAAAATAAAGGGAAATATGATTTATTCGAATAATAGGGTTCTCATAAAAAAAGCCCTGTAAGATTTACAAGGCTTTCCTATTATTTTTCAGCAAGTTTTTTCAGATCGCCCAGCCCCTGACTGAACATCTTATCCATATTGCCATTCATCATCGGCTTCATAATCTTCATCATAGGAGTAAGCTCATTATCAATCATCCAGGTCACTTTCGTTCCGCTTCCTTCAGGAGCCATAATGAAATTCGCTTTCATATCTCCTTCAAAAGGTTCTATAAAATGAAGTTTCGTTCCCATTTTTTGGTTGGGAACCAGTTCTGTAATAGCCTGTTCACCCTCTCCTACATTTTTATCTCCTTTCCAGTGATAGGAATCTCCTACTTTATCGCCGTTTCCGGAATAGGTAATGACAATGTTTTTATCAGCTTTGGAAAAAGGATCCCACTGGTTATATCCTTTTAGATTACCTGTATAAGCCCATACTTTTTCCTGTGGTGCGTTGATAACAATAGATTTTTCATAGTGATAATCTTTACTGAAGGCCAGTATGGCAATAACAGCATAGATAAGGATCAGTACAATGATAATACCGATAATTTTTAAGAGTGTTTTCATAGTCTATATATTTAAGGTTATTTATTTTAATGATGACTTTTAAATCTGTTCTCAAAATTAAATATTCCCACATCACTCCTTCTTTCCATATGACAAGATTAATTAAAGATAAGGTATTTTTGTCATAACTTGCCAGTAAGGCATTATTTTTGAGCATTTCAGCTGTGATTCCCTATGAATCATTAAATTTACCTTATATAAAAAGATCAAAAAATGAATATTTTAACAGAAAAATTTAACACACCATATCATTCAGCTCCCTTCAACAGCATTAAAAATGAAGATTATCTTCCTGCATTTAAAGAATTGATTCAAAAATCTGAAGCAGAAATTGATGCGATTGTCAACAATCCTGAAGCGCCTACTTTCGAAAACGTAATTGAGGCCTTGGCTTATTCAGGAGAGCAACTGGATGTGGTTTCCAATATTTTTTTCAATTTAAATTCTGCAGAAACCAGCGATGAAATCCAGCAGATTGCCCAGGACGTTTCTCCAATTTTAACAGAATATTCTTCAAAAATTTCTCAAAACGAAGCCCTTTTCAACAAAATCAAAAAAGTATATGATGAAAAGGAAAAATATAATCTCAACGAAGAGCAGGAAATGCTTTTGAATGAAACCTACAAGGGGTTTGTAAGAAGCGGAGCTTTATTGAATGAGGAAGACAAAGAAAAATTAAAGAAAATCAGCATGGATCTTTCTTTAAAATCTTTACAGTTCGGGCAGAATGTATTGGCTTCCACCAATGCTTATTTTAAACATATCACCAATAAAGAAGATCTTGCAGGAATTCCGGAAGCAATCATTGATCAATATGCTGAAGAAGCAAAGGAAAGAAATCTTGAAGGCTGGGTAGTCACTTTACAGTATCCAAGTTATATTCCGTTCATGACCTATGCTGAAAACCGTGAACTGAGAAAAGAACTGGCTTTGGCAAACGGTAAAAAATCTTTCGATGGTGGAGAATTTGACAACCAAAATCTGATTAAGGAGCTTCTGAATTTAAAACAGCAGAAAGCAGAACTTATCGGATATAAAAACTATGCAGATTTTGTATTGGAAGAAAGAATGGCTAAGTCTCCGGTAAAAGTTTTAGATTTTTTAAATGAACTTCTGACCAAGGCAAAACCTTACGCAGATCAGGAAATTGAAGAATTAAAAGCTTTAGCAAAAGCTGACGGAATTGAAGACATGCAAGGCTACGACCACGCATTCTATGCTGAAAAACTTCGTAAGGCGAAATTCGATCTTAATGATGAAGAATTGAAACCTTATTTTCCATTAAACCAGGTACAGGATGCTGTATTCGGGCTGGCCGGGAAACTTTTCGGACTTACTTTTGAAGAAAGAAATGACATTCCGAAATACCACGAAGATGTAAAAGTATATGAAGTAAAAGAGAATGGAATTTATAAATCTCTTTTATACGTTGATTATTTTCCAAGAAAAGGAAAAAGAGCCGGTGCATGGATGACCAGCTACAAAAATCAGTACAAGCAAAACGGTGAAAATTCCCGTCCGCATATTTCAATTGTCTGCAACTTCAGCAAACCGACAAAAGATACGCCTAGCTTACTGACTTTCCAGGAGGTGACTACTCTATTCCACGAGTTCGGGCATGCGCTTCACGGCATGATGGCAGATACTCAATATCCTACTCTTTCCGGAACTTCTGTGAAATGGGATTTTGTGGAACTTCCGTCACAGTTTCTGGAAAACTTCTGCTATGAGCCGGAATTCTTAAAAACGTTTGCAAAACATTATAAGACCGGAGAAGTACTTCCTGACGAAAAAATTGAAAAAATTGAACAGTCTAAAAACTTCATGGAAGGATATCAGACTTTAAGACAACTTGGTTTTGGACTTCTGGATATGAACTATCATACAAAAGTGGCAGAACTGGAAAACGAGACTGTAAAAGAGTTTGAAGATAAATATACGAAAGCAACCACTCTTTACCCTTCCAACGCTGAAACGGCAATGAGTCCAAGTTTCTCACACATTTTCCAGGGAGGATATTCCGCAGGATATTATTCTTACAAATGGGCGGAAGTTCTGGATGCTGATGCATTCCAATATTTCAAAGAAAACGGAATCTTCAATCCTGAGATTGCAGCCAAATATAAAGTACTGCTTTCTTCAGGGGGAACGAAAGATCCGATGGAGCTTTACAAAAATTTCAGAGGCAGTGAACCAAAAGTAGAAAGCTTACTGAAAAGAGCATTTGGATAGGATATACGTTAAGATAATGACAGAAAAAATTAACATGCTGGAAGCAGTTTTTAATCAATCTTTAAAAACTGCTCTTGACCATATTACTTCAGAAAAGATTGATGAAATTCTTGACAACAGAGATTCTGCAGAGTTTTCAGATGAATGGATGAAAGCATATCAGATGATTGAAGAAATGCCTTTTGATGAAGAAACAGAAGACAGAATAAGTGATATCCGAAAGGAGATTTTTGTTTCCACATTCAGAAGTACCGGTTCTTCAGATCTTCCGGCTTATATTTCGGATGATTTTGGTCTGATCTGCTCTTACTACATTCATCAGATTGAAAACAGCTGGGTCACCCATTTGCTTTTCACTTATCTTCATCATCAGATTCCACAAGGTGAACTGATGAAAACAGAGAAAACAATGAAAGAACTGATTCAATAAATCAGGAAAAATATAATAAAAAAGAACAGTAATCGCTGTTCTTTTTTGTTTTAAATTAGTTGCCCAATAATCTCAAAAATCAATTTCTGATCTATGACCACCCAAGAACAAATTCAGGACTACATCAACAGCCAGCCGGAACTGAAGCGTAATGATATGCAGGAACTTCACAACATTATTCTCGAACTCATGCCTGATTGCCAGCTGTGGTTTCTGGATGGTAAAAACAGTGAAAACAAAACCATTTCCAATCCCAATATCGGATATGGATCGTATGCCATGAAATATGCCGGCGGAAAAACAAGAGATTTTTATCAGATTGGAATGAGCGCTAATACCACCGGCATCTCCGTTTATATCATGAATATCGGTGATAAAACATATTTATCTAAAACCTATGGAGAAAAAATAGGGAAAGCTAGCGTCACTGGATATTGTATTAAATTCAAAACATTGAAAGATATCAACATTGAAATCCTGAAAGCTGCCATACTGGATGGACTTAAAGAGTAAAAAGCTAAATTTGCACCTTATAAGTAAACATCCATTCTGTAATTCTAAATAATGAGTACGATAACAACAAGATTAGAAAACGTAAAAAAACTTCAGGCTAAAAGATGGGAAAATGAAGACCATTGGGATACTTTAAATGATCTGTTGGTTAAAGAATTAGATGAAGTTTTATTGATTGAGCCTGAAAATACTTCAGCTTTAATCAATATTGGTGCTATTTACTCTGATATGGGAGAAAATGAGAAGGCATTGGAGTATTTAAAAACGGCATTAAATTTGGGTTCTAAAGACAAAAATCTTTTTGTAAACCTCGCCATTGTGCTTGTTTATATGGAGAAACATCAGGAAGAGTATTTGGAATATCTTGAAGAAGCGGAGGATAAAATGGAAGATCCTCTCACTTTTAAAGCGTATTTCGATCCTCAGTCGCGTTAAAATTAATTCAACTAAAAACGAAAAATCATGTTATTAGCCATCTTACTTCCTTTCTTATCTTTCATGGTCCGTGGAAAAGTCTTCACGGGAATTATCTGCCTTATTTTACAGATCACTCTGATTGGATGGCTTCCTGCGGCAATCTGGGCTGTACTCTCTTTAAATAATGAAAGAGCAGACAAAAGAAATGACCGTTTGATCAAAGCCATGCGGGAAAACAAAAGATAAAACTTACCCAAACCTACCACAAACAACTGATTTAAAATCAATTAATAAACATCATCTATTATTTTTCAGTTTCTGATTTATAAATTTCATCAAAAAAAATTGCGAAACCGAAAAGTTGCGTATATATTTGCAACCATATGGTTTCATTTAAAATCATCATCTATGAGAAGAGATATTTTTCAGGCTATAGCAGATCCTACACGAAGAGCAATTATTGCACTTATCGCAGTACAGGCGATGACACCCAATGCCATAGCAGAGCATTTTGATACCACCAGACAGGCCGTTTCAAAACATCTGAAAATTCTGACTGAGTGTGAACTGGTGACTCAAAATCATCAGGGAAGAGAAATTTATTACTTTTTAGAAATTGATAAAATGAAAGAAATAGATCATTGGCTGGAACAGTTCAGAAAGATATGGGAAAGCCGTTTCGAACAGCTTGATACGTTACTGGCAACCCTGAAAAGCCAGCAGAAATAAAGTTTAATACAACAACCAAACTATAAAAATATTAATATGAAACATCTTCTTCAGTTCGATTTCCTTGCGGATAAGGAAAAGAACACTTTAACGATCAGACGTGAATTTATGGCCAACCGACAATTGGTCTGGGATTGCTACACGAAAAGTGAACTTCTTGATCGTTGGTTCGCTCCAAAACCATTCACTACCAAAACACAATCCATGGAATTCAGTGAAGGCGGACACTGGCATTATGCAATGGTAGAACCTAGCGGTAAAGAATACTGGAGCTGGGTTGGGTATCACAAGATCAATCCTATTGATTCTTATATTTCCAGCGATGCATTCTGCAATGAAAAGGGAGAAATCAACACAGATCTTCCCCAGGCAGAATGGGTAGTATCTTTCACGGATAAAAATGAGAATACCCTTGTAGAAACTATTGTAACCTATGAATCCTTAGCGGATCTGGAAACCATTATCGAAATGGGAATGGAACAGGGAATGATGGCAACTCTTGAAAAACTTGACGAATTACTATTAACATTAAAACCATAAAAAATGAGCCACAAAATCACAGTTTCTGCTACCATCAATGCAGAGGCAAAAAAAGTATGGAATTATTACACCCATCCTGAACACATAACTCAATGGAACTTTGCTGATCCTTCATGGCAATGCCCATCTGCTTCCAATGATATGAAAGTAGGTGGAAAATATGCTGCAAGAATGGAAGCTAAAGACGGAAGTTTCGGTTTCGACTTTGAAGCTGTTTACAATGAAATAAAAGATGGGGAAAACTTTACGTATACCATGCCGGACGGAAGACAGGTACGCGTTGACTTTAAAGAAAATAATGGCTACACCAATGTAGATGTTGCTTTCGATCCGGAAAGTGAGAACCCTGAAGACATGCAGAGAGGTGGCTGGCAGGCTATCCTTGATAATTTCAAAAAGTATGCGGAAGCTAATTAAAAATATTTCAATAAAGAATTGATATAAGGCTGGATGTTTTACATTCAGCTTTTATTTTTCAGGGATCAAAAATCTCTGAACTCTGATATTATTGTAAATTTACATTTCATGAACTGAAAAATCTGATCTGAGTTTAAAACCTTGACAAGGATAGATCATTAAGAACCTTAATTTTTTGAAGCTATGAAAGAAAATAAATACGACCATCCTTCATTTTTTGACCAATATGAAAAAATGCTTCGTTCTCAGATTGGTTTGGAAGGAGCCGGAGAATGGCATACTTTGAAAAATATGCTGCCGGATTTTCATGGGAAAAACATTCTGGATCTTGGCTGTGGCTTTGGTTGGCATTGTCGCTTTGCTATAGAAAACGGAGCAGAATCAGTGATAGGAATTGATCTTTCCGAAAGAATGCTGGCAAAAGCTATGGAAATCAATAATCTGCCTGGAATTCAATATGAAAGAAAAGCTCTGGAAGAAGTGGATTATCCTGCTGAAAAATTTGATGTCATACTCAGTTCTCTCACATTACATTATGTAGAATCATTCGATAGCATTGCTCAAAATATTTATAAATGGCTTACGCCGGACGGATCTTTTGTATTTTCAGTAGAACATCCTGTATTCACTGCAGAAGGTGGTCAGGACTGGGTATATGATAAAAATGGTGAAAAAATCTGCTGGCCGGTAGACCGTTATTTTATAGAAGGAAAAAGGAATACGACTTTTCTGGGGGAAAATGTCATTAAATACCATCGCACTTTAACTTCTTATTTAAATACATTATTAAAACACGGCTTCACCCTCAAAGAAGTTATTGAACCTGAGCCAAGCCAGGAAATGCTGAAAGAAATCCCGGAGATGAAAGAAGAACTCCGCAGACCAATGATGTTACTCATCTCTGTATTGAAATAATTTTTAGAAAATCAATTTTATTGTGTTAAAAAATAAAATGCATCTTACTATATTGTATAACATAGTAATTAAAATAAATCATATCTTTGTATAACAAAATACATAGATATGATTATTAAAAAACTGATAACCCCACTTGTTCTGCTTTCATTTTTAAGCAATACAACCCATGCTCAGACACTATCAAAAGGATATGAAAAGAAGATTGACAGTATTATCCAGACTGAATTCGGGAATAAAAATGAGCCTGGCGGTGTTTTTCTCATTAGTCAGAACGGAAAAAATCTTTATCGGAAGGCATTTGGGAAAGCCAATCTTGAACTTAACGTTAATATGACACCGGATAATGTCTTTCAAATTGGTTCAATGACCAAACAGTTTACCGCCGTGGCTATTCTGCTGCTTGAGCAACAGGGAAAACTGAATGTCAATGATCCCGTTTCCCAATATATCAAAGATTATCCCAACGGAGATAAGATCACCATTCATCATCTTCTGACGCATACTTCAGGCATTAAAGATTTTACCAAAATGAAGTCTATCTCTTCCATTGCTCAAAAAGAAATGAAACCGGAAGAAATGGTGAATTTTTTCAAAAATGAACCTGTTGATTTCGCTCCCGGAGAAAAGTTTGATTATAACAATTCCGGCTATGTGGTATTGGGATATATCATTGAGCTTGTTTCCGGAACTTCTTATGAAGATTTTATTAAGAAAAATATCTTTGAGAAAGCAGGAATGAACCACTCTTATTATGCTTCTGACAGAAAAGTTATTCCTCAAAGAGCTTACGGATATCACAAAAAAGAACAGGGATTTGTGAATAAAACAGTCATCAGTTTCAGTGTTCCATTCTCTTCCGGATCACTGATGTCCACAGTAGATGATATGCTGAAATGGCAGCAGGCTTTGAATCAAAATTTAATATTGGATTTAAGAGAAACTCAAAAGGCTCTTCATAAATATAAACTGAATAATGGTGAAGAATTTACTTATGGCTACGGTTGGCATTTGAAAGACATCAATGGAATTCCTGACCGTGAGCATGGAGGAAGTGTCTTCGGATTTAAAAGTATGGGAGTTTACATTCCTGCAGAAGATGTTTATGTCATTGGGCTCAGCAACTGTGACTGCCACTCGCCTACTGAAGTGATCAAAAATATAGCAAAAGCAACTTTACATGAAATGAAAACCTCATCAAAATAACCTTAAAAACAAGATCTGTTCTATTTCTTAGTCTTCACCTCAGGAAGAACATGATCCGGAACTTTAAAAATACAGATCATTACAAAAATCAGACAGAAAATATTAATCAGCAAAGCAACAGAGAAGGCCTGGTGATAATGTTGTACATCAGGCTTTTCTCCAAGAAAATAGTAGAAAACACTTCCCACAGCAACAATTCCTACAATAGCAGCAATCTGCTGAAAGGTATTATAAACACCGGATGCATTTCCTATCAGCTTTTCAGACATGCCCGACATCGCTATATTAGCCAAGGAAGGAATGATAGAGCCAATTCCCAAGCCATGTAAAAACAACAGCAGACAAAAAGCAGGAAAACCTATCTGTGTCCTAAACAAAAAGAATTGGAGTATAAGGATAAGAATAATAAAGCCAAGTCCTGCCATCAGGGCTTTTTTTCCATATCTTAAAATCAGTTTTACTGAAAGAACGGAAGCCAGAATAAAACCCAATCCCTGAAAAACAATAATCTCACCTGCTTTTAATGGACTGATCTTTAAACCATCCTGAAAAAAAAGTGACAGAATATAAAAATAGGAATCCAGCATAATAAAAAAGAAGGAAACGGCAATGATTCCGAGATTGAAATTTTTATAACGGAATAACTCAAAATCAATCAGATACGCATTCTCCTTTTGGATTCTTTTCTTTTGATTTTTAATAAAAGTGAATAAAATTCCACCAGAAATAATCATTAATGAAACATTTTTGAAATCAAATCCTTCATGTTCAGAGAGGGTTAAAGCATAAGTAGCACAGAACAATCCTGCAGAAAGAATTAAAACTCCACTCCAATCAAAAGACTGTTTCACATCCATTTTGGATTCGTTTACTAATCTTAAACTAAGGAAAATGGCTGGTAAACATATGGGAATATTCATCAGAAAAATGAGCCTCCAGGATTCTTCTATAATCATCAGAGATGAAAAATAACCTCCGAGAAACTGCCCCAAAACAGTTCCTATTCCGATGGTAATTCCGTACCAGCCCATCGCTTGGGTACGTTCCTGATGATCAGGAAACAGAATCTGTATCATAGAAAGTACCTGAGGAGCCATTATAGCAGCACTTATTCCCTGCACAAATCTTGCCATAACCAACTGATATGCTCCTGCAGAAAATCCACATGCAACAGAACTTATCATAAAAGCTAATAACCCAATTACGTACATCTTTTTTCTTCCGTACAAATCACCCAATCGCCCTCCTGTAATGAGCAAAGAAGCAAAACCAATAAGATAAGCAGCAATCATAAACTGCATTTCCCCGTTAGATGCATGAAGATCACGCTGTATGGAAGGTATGGACACATTAATGATAAAAATATCCATAATCGTCAACAACTGACCCAACAATATCACTAATAATTTCAAATACTTACACTTCATTTTTATATAGATATATCTATTTTCTAAATACTAAAAAAATTAGGGTAATAAACCCTGTACCATTTTTTTTACCTGATCAAAAGAATCATTTTGTCTGTTGATAGTAGAGGTAACAACTGCTCCTTCTATTAAAAGGAAAATATTTTCTGGTATTAAATCGGGATCAGCTATTTGACCTTTTGCAGCACATTCATTGACAAGAGTCTTGATTAAATCTTTTTGCTTTTCTTTATGCTGTTTGGCAAAACCGGAAACAGAAGGATTGCCCTCTCCTATTTCGGAAACAATTTTAATGAAGTGACATCCTGCAAACTTTGAAGTCTGCTGCAGCTTTTTTCTGTAATCAATAAGCGCCAGAATCTTTTCTTTCGGGTTTGAAATTTTGGATGTACTGTTTTCAAATCCTTCGAACCAATCCAATTCTTCTTTGATAAGATAAGACTGAAGAAGATCATTTTTAGATGAAAAGTGATTGTACAAAGAACCAATCGCAATATCAGCCTCAGCAATAATCTGATTGATTCCCGTAGAATTATATCCTTGCTTATAAAACAAATCTGAAGCAACCCTGATAATTCTTTCGCGTACTTTTTCCTTTTTCATCGTGAAAATTTTTACAAATGTAAATAAAAAATAGAGAAGTCTATCTATTTTTAAATTAAGATAAAAAACTATATTTTAGATTCAGGAAATCATTCCCTCGTTTAAACTCTCAAATCATGAAACTGTTATCCTGTTTTTTGACCTTTTTATTGCTAATAGGTGTATCTTGCAGTCAGTCCCGGAAAATCAATCCTGTAAAAAATATGAAATCTACCAATCCTGTTGTCTACTTTGAAATTCCTGTGAATGATCTTGAACGTGCTGAAAAGTTTTATTCTGCAGTCTTCAACTTTAGTTTTGAAAAAGAAATTATAGACAGCTACGAAATGGCTTTATTTCCTTTTGAAGAAAAAAACATTGGTATTACGGGAGCTTTGGCTAAGGGTGATGTCTACAAACCTTCTAAAAATGGAGTCATTATCTATTTTAAAACAGAAAATATTGACAGAACATTGGAAAAAGCTGTTCAAAATGGAGGTTCGGTTCTTTATTCCAAAAGAATTGATGAAAAATACGGATTTGCCGTAGCAGAGTTGGAAGACTCGGAAGGAAACAGAATTGCCATTCATGAAACAGTAAAATAGCCATGCCATTCATTGCATATTATTTTTTTTTATAGATTTAGTGCATATTTTGTATATTTAAACAACCATTTGAAATCTAATTGGGTAAAGAACTATGGCGGAAGAACTTTATTTCATCAAGACCAATCCAACTGTTGCCAAAATTAATTTGTACAATAAGTTGAGCCGTGAAGAAGAAAATATTCTGAAATTTCTTCAGCCTGAAGCAAAAAATACCCTTGAAACGATTAAAGAAAAAATCAAGGATTCCGTTGAAGAACTTACACAGGAAGAACTTTTGCTTATTTTTCAATGGTTTCATAAAGTCTATTCTTCAGATCATGAGGAGACCAAAACACAGCTTTTCATCAACGGTATTGATCTTTTTTATGAAATCCCAACAAACGTTCATGCCGAAAATTTCCTTCAGATTCTTTCAGATTATGAAAAGCTTCTGAAACAGGATATGAATTATATTGTGGATTCCAAAAATTTCAATCAGTTTCTGATCTACGGAATATTTCTTACAGAGATGATCAACAGACAACAGCATCCGGATAATATCCTTTGTGAATATCTGAAACCGGATAACCAGTCTTTGTACCTCCTGGCAGAAGACCAATGTGGTTTGAAAGATTTTGATCCCAGCATCATTCCCGATCTTCAGCATTATTTTACCGATCTCTATGATCTGACCAGGTTTTACAAAGGTTCTATCATCAAGCTTGAGCAGGAATAAAAAAATTTACGTTCCATGTAACATCTTGCATTCAATAATTGTCTTTTATACATAACCGAAAGAAAACTGCTGCACAAAATGCAGCAGGAATAATTATTGAACCAGGATAAAAACTATAACACAGCCAGCAGTCACCTTTTACGATGTGGAACTGCTGGCTTTTTATTATTTTACCAGCGAACACCTGACAGCAAGAAAATAATACACCATTCCTCCTGCAAAATAAGCCAGCACATCAAAAAAATCTGCAGTAAAATGGTTAGAAAGTTTCGGACAGATCACGTCAAACAAAAAAGAGAGATACAGCACTGAGGTCAATACAAACTTCAAATCAGGTTTCCATTGATATCCCAGAATCCCATTCATGATATATTCTATCAGATAACAATACATGGGAATTGTAATACAATCTGTAAAATGGTCATTGATAATGGGAATAATAATTCCGTTTCTTCTCAGCAGAATAATAATTCCCCATATTGCCAGTCCCAGCATGAACCAAAAGGAAATTCTTTTTTTCATCACATATGCAAAACAGCCATTATTACTCCGAGAATGATCTGCAGTATTTTTGATATAACCTCCTGAGGATCTGTTTTATTTTCTTGATCAGTATTTTCAGCTGATTCATAATTGAATTTCTGTTTACCTTCCATTGTCATAAGATTTGATACTGCAAAGATATTAAATTAGAACAATTGTTCTAATTTTAAAAATATGATTTATATCCACTCTGATATTCTTATCTTTGGGTTATGAAGACCAAGGATAAAATTCTGTCTAAAGCACTGGAATTATTTAATGATAAAGGGTACAACAATATTACCACAAGGCATATTGCGGCTGAACTTCATATCAGTGCGGGAAACCTGCATTATCATTTCAAGCACTCTGAAGATATCATTACAATCCTTTTCTCAGAGCTTACCCTGGAAATGGATGAGCTGCTGAACCAGATGAAAAAAAAGGAAAATAAAAGCCTGGAAGATCTTTATCAATTTACCTATTCTACCTGTGAAATTTTTTATTCTTACCGTTTTATATTCATCAATTTTATAGATATTCTGAACCGGAATCCTGACATCAAAGCCAATTATGAAGGGATTAATTTCAGCAGAAAAGAGGAATTTCAAATGATCTTTTCAGATCTTCAGAAGAACGATATATTTCTGAAAGATGTACCTCATTTTATTATAGATGGTCTTGTTGAGCAAATTTTTATCATTGCCGACAACTGGCTTACCCATAACAGGCTTATTTTGAAACTCAATCCAAAAGAAGCCATTCAGCATTATACGCTGTTACAAATGAATCTTTTCTATCCGCTTCTCAATAAAGAACAGCAAAAACTTTATGAACAGCAATACATCAGATAATCATGCCATCATCCGAAAAGGAATTTACGATGATCTCCCGGAAATGCTGCAGCTGTTTACGGCAACAATAGATGAAGTGTGCAAAAAAGATTATGATCTTCAACAGCTCGAAGCCTGGAAATCCGGTGCCGAGAACGAAGAAAGGTGGAGGCAAGTGATCAGAGATCAATACGTTGTTGTAGCTGTCATAGAGAATAAAATAGCAGGTTTCTGTACGCTCGATCAGGGAAATTATATTGATCTGCTTTTTGTACACAAAGATTTTCAGCATAGAGGAATTGCAACCCTGCTTTACCATCAGATTGAAAAAGAAGCTTTGCTGAATCATGAGAAAAAACTTATGGCTGACGTCAGCAAAACAGCCAGACCTTTTTTTGAAAAAATGGGATTTCATGTGGTTCAGGAACAGACTGTTCTTGTAAAAGGAATTGTTATGACCAATTATAAAATGGTAAAAAACTTCATCATTTAATTTTCAGACCTATGGAATCACTCCCGGAATATTATGAATACAGAATTTCAGTTCCTAAGGAATTTGAAAACGTATTTACTCATTTTTACTTTGCTGAAAATACTTCTGAATCCTTGATTACCAAAACGCTTTTACCCACTTATCAGACGATTCTGTTATTTTGTTTTGGAGAAAATGCTACCATGTCTACCCGGGAAAAGACCATCATAAGTGTTGATAAATGTATGGTGTTCGGACCTGTAAGACAAGCCTTTGAATATACACTTCCTGCAGGATGTTCTATTCTCGTTGCTAATTTTAAAGATGATGCATTTTTCAGATTTTTTGGAAAAATATCCATTGAACAATTGGTAAGGCATCCGGATGAATTGCTGGAAGATAATTGTTTTACAGACCTTTGGCATCAGCTTACCCGATTAGATTCAGTCACAAAACAGGTAAATCATATTCTTGAATTCTGTAAACCTTATCTGCAGGATCGGGATATCACCAGCCAGCTTTTGAGCAATTTTGAGAACGATCTTTTAAATCCGGTGAAAGTCATTGCAGAGCAAATCCACCAGACGGAAAGAAACATCCAGCGAAAGCAGAAAGAACAGTTTGGCTATTCTTTAAAAGAACTCAACCGCTACAACCGTTTTTTAAAAGCAATACAACTCATCGAAAAAGAAACTGAAAAACAAAATCAGGTCAAATGGTTTACGGTGATCGATGAATGTGGTTACTATGATCAGAGCCAGCTCATCCATGATTTCAAGCATTTTATCAACATCTCACCGGCTCAGTATTTAAAATTCCAGCAGGAAATCTGCAATCCAAAATCGAAATAGTCCGTTTCGTTTTCTTACAATTTTTGAAAAGCAGGTCACACTACATTTGTCTCATTAATCTTAACAATCAAAACAATGAGACATTTAATCATTTACGCGCATCCTAATGAAAACAGCTTAAATCATCATCTTTTAAATACTGTTGTTGAAACCCTTCAATCCCGTAACGAAGAAATTATTGTGAGAGATCTTTATAAAATCGGTTTCGATCCTATTCTTTCTTTGAATGATATGCAGGGACAGCGTATGGGAACAATATCAGATGATGTAAAAACCGAACAGGATCATATTTCGTGGGCAGAGCAGATTACTTTTATCTACCCTATCTGGTGGACAGGACTTCCTGCTATGATGAAGGGATATATAGACCGTGTTTTCAGTTATGGCTTTGCTTACCGATATGACCAGGGCATACAGAAAGGGCTTCTGAAAGGTAAAAAGACCATTATTATCAATACCCATGGAAAATCTCATGAAGAATATGAAAAAATGGGAATGGATAAAGCACTTACACTGACTTCTGACAATGGTATTTTCATCTACTCCGGGCTTGAAATTATCAGGCATTTATTTTTTGATAAAGCAGATAAAGCTTCTCCTGAAGATCTGGAAATCTGGAAAGATCAGATTAAAAATTTATACACTGAACATGTATTCAATTATTAATTTTATTCCATGAAAACATATACTGAAAAACAGAGAATCATCCCTATTTTACAGACTTCTTATCGAGTGACAAAGAAAATAATAAAATACAGTTTTTACATCTTTATCCTGTATTTTATTTTTAAGGGATTTATGGCATGAAATTAGCTTCAAACACCGCAAGTAAAATTGTTTTGAACCATTATTTTAAGCCATTAAGATTGATGGATGGTTAAGTTTTTCTTTTAAAACAAATCTTGTTATAACCCTACAATGCGTCTTAATGGTTTAAATATTGGATCTTCAGGAAATTCCTGTATATTTACCCTACAATGAAACATCTGAACAGTATATTACGTCTTCCATTCTTCAGTGAATATTATACACCGGGCTATCGTTCGGGAAGACTTTCTATATCTGTAATCCAATAAAATAATCTAACGTATATATAGAGCCCGGACAGTACCTGTCCGGGCTTTTTTCATTTTAAAACTATTCAACATGATTCATCCATTACAAGAAAATGTGGCTATCATCCTGCCTGAAAACGGTTTGGAAGAAAAACTGGCCCAAGCCGAAAAGGAAAACAGAAAACTTTCCATCAAACTTGGGTTTGATCCCACCGCTCCGGATCTTCATCTGGGACATGCAGTGGTCTTAAAAAAACTAAAACAGTTTCAGAATCTGGGCCATCAGATCATTATTGTTGTAGGAAGCTTTACAGCAAGGATTGGCGATCCCACCGGAAAAAATAAAGCCAGAAAACCATTGAGTGCTGAGGATGTTCAGCATAATGCCCAAACTTATATCAACCAGCTTTCCAAAGTAATTGATGTAGAGAAGACGAAGATTGTTTTCAATTCTGACTGGCTGGATTCCCTTGATTTTTCTGAGGTCATCCAGCTGCTTTCAAAGGTGACCGTGGCTCAATTGATGCACCGAAATGATTTCAATAAAAGATTCACAGAAAATACGCCTATTGCCATGCATGAATTGGTATATCCGATTCTTCAGGGTTTTGATTCTGTAAAAATAGCATGTGATATTGAAATGGGTGGTACAGACCAACTCTTCAACTGTACCATGGGAAGACAGCTTCAGGAAGTACATCAAATGCCGGCTCAGATTGTGATGTGCATGCCATTGCTGAGAGGGCTTGACGGAAAGGAAAAAATGAGCAAATCTCTAAACAATATTATCGGATTGACGGACGAACCCAATGAAATGTTTGGGAAAACCATGTCTATTCCAGATGCTTTGATTGAAGAATTTATTAACCTGACTACAGATTTTTCTATGGAAGAAAAAACAGCTCTTTTTTCCAGAATACAACAAGGGGAAAATCCAATGGATATTAAGAAGCTGATTGCCAAGAATATTATCAGTCAATACCACGATCCTGCTTCAGCGGAAAATGCGGAACAGTTTTTTATCAACCAGTTTCAGAATAAAAATTTTGAAGAGAAAGCGTATGAGCCTGTGGCTATCGGTTCATTGAAAAGTATGGAGAACAGAATTTCCCTCGTTGAACTGTGTCATCAGCTTAAAAATGATCTCAGCAAATCGGCCATCCGGAGATTAATTGAGAATGGAGGCGTTCAGATCAATACCCTCAAAATAACGGACTCAAATGAAGAAATGGAACTAATCCCTCAAACGAAAATAAAAATTGGGAGAAGGGGCTTTTTTGAGTTAGTATAAAGATGGAGGATGGGAGCTGGAGGATGGAAGTTTTGTCAGACGATGAACTTATTAAGTTTTTTGATTGAGATATTTTTGAAAAGAGCTTTTAAATTAAAAGACAAAAGAGCTCTTTACAAACAAAAATAACTTCCAGCTTCCCTCCTCCATCTTCCATCTCTCAGCTTATTTCAATATCTTCGTTCCGCTAAAAACTATTTCCAATGAGCTACATTATGGTTGACATAGAGTCGGACGGCCCGATTCCCGGTGATTTTTCAATGATCTGCTTCGGAGCAGTACTCGTGAATGAGGAACTGGATACTACTTTTTATGGAAATTAAAGCCTGTTTCTGAGAAGTTCAATCCTGATGCTTTAGCAGTTTCCGGTTTCAGCAGGGAAGAAACAATGAATTTTGATGATCCTGAAGCTGTAATGCTTGCTTTTGAAGAATGGATTACAACCCATTCCAAAGGCAGACCTATATTCATCAGTGATAATAATGGTTTCGACTGGATGTTTATCTGCTGGTATTTTCATCATTTTATCGGAAGGAATCCTTTTGGCTTTTCTTCCCGAAGACTTTCTGATCTGTACTGCGGACTGGAAAAAGATACTTTTGCCCAATGGAAGCATCTCCGCAAGACGGAACACACGCACAATCCGGTAGATGATGCCAGAGGAAATGCAGAAGTTTTGCTGTACATGAAAGAAGAAATGGGACTGAAAATTGCATTAAAGTAAAAACTCTAATTTTTGAATATGAATCCTGACCTGCATTATAAACAAGCTGATGAAAATGATATCGATTTTCTTCTCAATCTCAGAATGAAAACCATGAATCCCCATTATGAAACTTCGGGACTTTCTACTGACAGAGAAACAACCCTGCAAAGAGTTCTGTATCAGTTTGAAAAAGCCCATATTATTTTTTTAAACAATCAACCCATCGGGCTGTTAAAAGTAAACAGAACGTTTACGAATATTGAGGTGCTACAACTTCAGATTGATCCAAGTCAACAGGGCAAAGGGCTTGGAAAAAAGATTTTGTCTGATATTTTAGAAGAAGCTTCATTAGCTGGAAAAACGGTTTCATTAACTGTTTTAAAAACGAATAAAGCACAACATCTTTATCAAAGTCTTGGATTCAGAATTGTAGATGAGGATCAGTATTCTTATTTTATGGAAACGGAAAGGCAATAGATGCTTTTTTTAAGTTTTGGCTAAAGCCGTTGAATGTTTCCTTTGATTTAAACACAAATCTCACAAATAAATGAGCACAAATGATCACAATTATTTGCGAGATCTGAGAATATGAGATTGCTTCACTACGTTCGCAATGACGCGTTACTGATTCGCCATGGTAACGTAGATTAATCTTCCGCCTTCTTCTGAGGAAAGCAGTATTTTTTTACCATCGGTGAGCTCTACCATAGAACCTGGTGGAATTTCTTTTTGTTCTGTGACATCCTTCATACCGGATAATCCTTGGTTCACCAATACCCATTTTCCCTGATGGAATGTAAAATATCCCACTGGCATTTTATCCTGCATCGTCAGATTTTCATTTCTTATCACTTTTCGTGAAACGTGCCATTTGAACAGATACTGATTATGATACACCATTAATCTATGGTTTTCCGGCTTCCATACCTCATCATCAAATCTGAAATACAGATCTAATACCGGAAGTGTTCCCTGATGAGGTGTTCCGCAAAACGGGCATTTTGGATTGCTGGTATTATCAAAAACATACCATTTTTCAGTACAATTGGAATTCTGGCAAGGTTGTATCAGATCTACGGTTTTCAACAAGGCAGTTTCCCATTCGTTAGCGGTGGGACGTCTGATAGGATCATGTAATCCGTCAATGAATGTCTTTCTGAACAATTCTGAAATATACGGCCCTGTAACGGTATACGGAATCTTTTGAGGGTCTCCCCAGAATGCATCCCATTTTCTGAGATGATCGGACTTCACATGATTGGAATTATTTTCCGGATGTTCTACAAACATGGCTTTTTCTCCCATGGATAAAATTTCGTCCTGTTCGGAATCCAGATCCCAGATTTTTCCTCCACGCAGCGGATGCCTTCTCAACAGATACATATAAATCAGAACGGCAAGAGCATGCAGATCTGTTTTTTGATTGGGTAAATGCCTATTCGGATCCTGAAGTTTCAAATGTTGTGTTTTCAACACTTCGGGCGCAATGAAGTCAGCAGTTCCTATCACTTCCGGTGGAAAGAGTTTGGGAACCACAAGACCGTCAATATCGATGATACAGGCAGATTTTGTAACAGGGTCTACCAGAATATTGTTATAAGACAAATCGGAATGTGCCAAGCCCATCTGATGCAGCTTTTTAACGCCTCTGCTGATATTGACAGCAATCTGGAAATAGCTCAGCCAATCTCCCAATTCTGACTGATCCAGTCTTAAAGGATACTGCTGATTCCTGAACATGGGAGCGGTAAACCATTTTCCCACTTTATCCTGTCCCTGGATGTTATCTGAACCAATATAGCCTTTGGCAAAATAAAATTTATGGTGATAAACAGGAACTACAATTCCTGTGAGTTTATTTCTTTCAACAATATCATAAGGCCATCTGAATATTTCGTTCAGAAAATATTCAGAAGTATTGCCATTCTGTATACTTTGCAGATAGGTAGAAACAATTCTCATGATTCTTTCTTTCTGTCCTTCATCCAGTGGATTTCGGTAGAAAGCGACTACATAGTCTTTATCGGGTGAAAAATAAACATCTTTCACTCCACCCCTGATAGGGTTTTCATCTACATATTCATAGGATTTGGCTGCATCCAGAACAGAAACAACTTTAATGGTCTTTTTCATGGTATTAATAGATTATGGCCAATGTACGATCATCATGATTTCCTCTGCTCCAGAAATCGCTCCAGATTAAAAGTTCTTCATCAATTTTTTCATCATTGATAAAATCGGCTTTCGTCCGGTCATCATTATTTCCGGCAAGGTCTTCAAAAAGTGCTTTCCAGCTTTCTGTATCTTCCAGTTTATTTTCTGTGGTAAACTTAGGATCATAAATACCATCTGTCATTAGCACGAGATAGGAAAAATCTTCTACACAGGTGATCTGAAAACGGGAAGCCATTGTATCGTTAAAAATTTCTTTCATCGTGATAAATCGTGTACCACCGCCAAACTCTCCCACATCCATCCGGTTTAACAATTTTACTTCAGAAAAATCAGTGTTAATCAAATTGATCGGGCAGTCTCCCACTCCAAAGCTCAGAATAATATATCCGAAACTGAACTTTTTAAGCAAAGTAAAAATAAGTGTGGCGTGCAGATCATTGATAGAAAGGGCATTTTCTGCCGCTGTTTTTTCTAATGTGTGATAAACATGTGAAACACTTTCCGATAAGATATTGATGATACTCTGTTTCGCTTCAAGCTGCTCCTGATCAGAAGGCTGAATGGTGTACAGAGTGTTGATCTTATTTTCAATGTGTTTTAAAATTTCCTGTGAGTTGAAAAACTGATTAACCTCTGTGGTTGCCAGTCTTGAGCCTTCTCTGGCAGCTGAGGCCGAACCCGCTCCATCCGAAACAGAAATAATATTCCAGCCATCGGGAAGCGTATTTACTGCGAAATCGTCTTCACGAAATTTACCTTCATGGGCGTGAGAACGTCCTCTTTTGGAAGCGACAACAATTTTTTTGTCTGAAAAAGAACCTTTGAATGAATCTTCTTCCGATTTATAAAAAGCAGCGTTTGTATCGCTTGGAATATTCTTCCATAAGTCTTTGGGATCTGCATTGACAAAGAGCTGTATTTTCTTTGTCTCCATCTGATTCTGATCGTGAATGTGATAAAACTGAACATCCAGATGATACATATTATTCATTACCGGAATTCCTGAAATTGTATCATTTTCAAAACTAAGTCCTGTTTCTTCCAGGTTTCCGATTTTCTGAATCCTGATGTTGGGAAACTCTTCCATCTCGAGACTGAACTCATAGAACTGTTTGGCACTGGCATTTTTCAACACCCAATGAACGTCTTTGAATTCTTCCTTTTCTTTAAAAACAAGAGCCTGTTCCATACTTTTTGGTTTGGATTCATCCGCTGACTTTCTGAAAAATTTCCCCATCATTAGCCCAGCGTTCTGTTAATATCAAATCCTCCCCCGGAAAATCCATAATAATCGGAAGTTCCACACCAAGGACATTTGCTGTATCCTTCTCCTCTCAGGCAGTGAATTCCTCCGCACGAACAGGTAGCTAATGCAATCGGGTTAGCACAGTGAGGACATGAAGTTCCTCCATCCAGTTCTTCTATATTAATTTTAAGGTGCGTTTTCTGATTGGAGGAAAGTCTGTAATAGGCCTTTTCGTCAATTTTATAAGCTCCGTCCAATCTGTAATATCTTGTAGCCATTCCCGGTATGCTTGATTCGGCAAATGCTTTTTTAAATTTCATCAGATAAAGCTTTTCCGTTTCCTGACATTTCCCGTTTAACACAACAAAGTTATTATCCGGAAATCTCTGTTCCATTTCTGGATCTACTTTCTCCAGAATAAGGGAATCAATTTTGGATAGATTAATGCCTTCTTTTTTTGCTTCTGTGACGCTCTGGCTGGTTGTTTTAATAGAATCCGTTACCCATTTGAAAAACTCTTTATAAGAATTCTCGTCAGAATTATTGAACAGTAAAACATGGTCTGCCAGAGATCCGAGAAGTTTATAATTGGTATTTTCTCCAATAGAAACAGCAATCGTATTGGATTTTCCGTTGTATTTGGTATTCCATCTTTCAATGGCTTTGGTGGCATCATCAGTGGGAACTCCGTCTGTAAAAAGGAAGACAATAGGTTTCCAGTCGCCTTTTCTTTCATACGTTGTTTTCACAATATCCTTGTCGATACAGTCCATTACTTTGATTAATCCCTGGGAAAGTGATGTTCCGCTTCCGATTGGGATTTTTGGCGGATAAAAACTGATAATATCCTGCATCGGAGTAATCACTTCTGCTTCTCCTGCAAAACCTATCACAGAAATGTAAACCGTTTCCAGTGAATACGGGTCTTTTTTTAAATCCCTGATGATATTGGCGATACCTTCCTGTACCTGCTCAATAGGCTCTCCTACCATAGATTCGGAGATATCTACTAAAAAATAAATAGGCAGTCTTCTCATGGTGTAAAGACAATTTTTTAAATAATAATATTAAGCTCCGATGGTGGCGGAGGTAATGTGATATTTTCTCCCGTATTCTGTGATTGTCCTCCCTGAGTAATGGAAGAACTCACCCATTTGAAAAAGGAAGAAAGCGTAATTGCATCTGTAGTATCCAGCTTTACCACATGATCGGTCAGTTCTTTCAAAAACTGCTCATCTGCTTTCGGTCCTGCTGCACATCCTACGATAGCCCCAAATTCAAGTCCTCTGATCACAGGAATCATCTGCCTGTATTTCTGAATATCCGACGGTTTTCCATCTGTAAATATAAACAGTAACGGCTGCCAGTCTCCTTTTGCATCGGCCGATTCTTTTACAATCTCCCTCTGAACCAGTTCAGAAACCATTTCCAAAGCAGCTCCTGTATGCGTAGGCCCACTATCCGGACAAGTAATCTCCATTGGATAAAAGCTTGCCAGATCTGTTAAGGGTATAATATTCTTAACCTCTCTATCAAAGGTAATGACACTTAAATGCAGGCTGTCCATCGCCTGCGGATCTGCCCGAAGCATACTGATAAGGCCATTGAAACCATTGTTCAGAGCCTGAATAGGTTCTCCGTTCATAGACCCCGAAGTATCTAATAAAAAATAAGCTAATAATCTCCTGCTCATTATAGACAAGTATTAATTCTGAAGCCGGCGGAGGGAGTCGGAGACTTCCTAGCCGGCTTTTATGTGAGTTGAAAAAAATTGAAAATCTAGTTGGAATAAGCGTATTGCTGTCTCAGAATATCGATAAAGTTATCTGTATTGTGCGGCTCTCCTACAGCGCGGAATTTCCAGTCGCCATTGTGGCGGTATGCTTCTGCAAAAACCATTGCACACTTACCATTCATACTTGAATCACCGGAAAGGCTGTATTTTGTAATTTCTTTTCCTGAAGCATCTACCGCACGGATAAATGCATTTTCGATCATTCCGAAGTGCTGATTATTGGTTCTTCCCTGATAAATCGTAACAATGAACACAATCTTCTGATAGCTCTGATCCAGCTGATCCAATCTTACAATGATCTGCTCATCATCACCATCACCTGCTCCCGTTCTGTTGTCTCCCGTAAGCCATACATTTCCACTTGGATGCTGCATAGAATTGAAGAAAACCACATCTCCCTGGTAAAGCCCCATCTGTCTTCCGTCATTGGTCTGTACCGTTCTTCCAAGATTAGCTACTTTTCCGTTGCCATCTAAAAGAAATGCGACAGCATCAAGGTCATATTCTGCTTCCTTGCTGAACAGTTTACCGAAGAACCCACTGCTTTGTTTTCTTACATCCCATCCTAAACCGATGGTTACTTTTGAAAGATCATAAACGCTTTCTCCGCGGTCATTCTTTCTTAAATCTATTGTTTGTCCTTTCTGTAAATTAATTGCCATAGTTATAGTTTTTGTGTATTTGAGGATTTATTTGATGATTTGTCCTTTGTAGTATTTTTCAAGGAAGAAGCCTAAATCCGCTCTGTATCCTATTCCTGAAGCTTCAAATTTCCAGCTTCCGTTTCTTTTGTACAGTCTTCCGAATTCTACTCCTGTTTCGATGGAGAAATCTTCATCCAGTTCATATTTTGCAATTTCCTGGTTGGAATGATTATCTACTACCCGGATATAAGAGTTTCTTACCTGTCCGAAATTCTGTCTTCTTCTTTCAAAGTCTTCAATGGTTACCACAAAAAGAATCTCTTCCACTCTTGAATCTACTTTATCAAGATCTATAATAATAGCTTCATCATCGTCACCATCACTGTTTTTACCACTCGGATCATCTCCTGTATGGGTAAGCGCTCCATCCGGAGAATTCAGGTTATTGTAAAAAACGAAGTATTCTTCGCTTACTAATTTTCTGTCAGAATCAATCATGATTGCAGAAGCATCCAGGTCAAAGTCGTAGCCGGTTCCTTCATTCGGATCCCAGCCTAATCCAATCGTCATTTTAGTCAATCCTATCTCGATCTTTTGCCCTTTCTGTAGATTAATTGCCATAGTGTTTTATATTATGATTATTTTTTGCATTAAGATAGAAGTGATTTGCGAATTGACCAAATTTATTGATGAAAAAATGTTCCATACTGCTTAATTTTAAACTCTTTAAGTCACAAAATAGCCATAAAAAAAGGTCCAATTAAAAAATTGAACCTTGTATAGTATAAATGTATATTGAATTAATTCTCAAATTCTTTATCTGAAACAGCATTGTTTCTTGCTTTTGCGAGCATAGGAATAGAAATTAACCCCATCACCAGCATAATCACAATCTGCAGCGGTAAAGAAATAAAGGAATAGGTAAGCCCCATTTCACCTCCGAAATCGGCACTTTTTCCTACTGAAATGAATAGCGCCATAAAACCATACTTCATCGCAAGGTTATACGCTCCGATTCCTCCACTGGCAGGGATGATCATTCCCAGTGTTCCTACTACAATAATGAAAAATCCGTCTGCAAAGGTAAATGCTGAGGTTTCAGGAAGTGCAAAACATACCAGGTAAGCGGCTAAATAATAGCAAATCCAGATTCCTAATGTATACAGGATGAATTTTCCTTTTTCTTTTAATTTAAAAATGGAAGTGATCCCTTGAAAAATACCATCAATAAAGTTGACTACTTTTCCTAAAAACGGAACCTCTGCCAGTTTCTTTCTAAATACAAAAAATAAGACTGTCCCTACAACCAGAATGGAAAGGATTAATATTATTTTAGCAGGGTTGATATTGACTCCAGAATTTTTATAGAATGACAGAATTGCATCATATTTGAACAATAATGTCAGTCCTAAAAATCCCATCATACAAATAAGATCCACCACTCTTTCCAAAATAATAGTCCCAAAAGATTTATCTACAGGTACTTTCTCAACTCCATATAAAGCAGTAGCTCTTGCCACTTCACCACTTCTCGGAATGGTAAGATTCATCAGATATCCGAATGATATCGACCAAAGGGCATTGGAATTTGAAATTCTGTGTCCCATCGGTTCCAGCATAAGATTCCAGCGGATCGCCCTGAACCAGTAAGCCAGAAGACCAAATACGGAAGCAAACAATACCCAGATATAATTAGCTTTTGCCAGTGACTTCTGAATGACTTTAAAATCCAGTCCCCTTAAGGCGAGCCATAAAAAAAAGCCTGCAAAAGCAAGCGATATTACTATTGTTAGTATGGATTTTACCGGACTTTTTGATGTTTTCTCCATGTACTACGTAAGAAGGTTTGTTTTTTCATCCGGGAAAACGATCTTCGGCTGGAAGTCTTTTGCTTCCTCCGGAGTCATCTGAGCATACGCAATGATAATGATGATATCATCTTTCTGTACTTTTCTTGCTGCAGGACCATTCAGACATACTTCCCCTGATTTTCTTTTCCCTTTGATCACGTAGGTATCAAAACGTTCTCCGTTGTTCACATTGACGATATAGACCCTTTCTCCCACTACCAGACCGGCAGCTTCTATAAGATCTTCATCGATCGTTATACTCCCTATATAATTAAGGTCAGAGGCAGTTACTCTCACCCTATGAATCTTAGACTTGAAAACTTCTATTAACATGCTGCAAATTTATTAATAAAAATTAATAAAACAGGTCTTTATTATCATTTTAAAACTCCCACAAACACAGGGGTTTAATTTCACAAAACATAAGAAATTTAAAAATTACTTAGAGATTTAACAATCATATGGTCAAAAAAATTAATTGTTTATATACAATTTAGGATTTAATAAATACGAAAAATAATATTAACTTTTTGCTAAAGTCAATACACATAAGCATTTGGCATGATTTTAGTAACCTGTAACGTAGATTTTCTGTGAAAAGTGGAATTATCATATTTTAACTGATTTCAGTGAAAAGCAAAAAAATTTTACAAGTTTTAATAAAAAAATTGCACAATTAGAAAATAGTACTATATTTGCTATAATTACGAACTAACTTTAATATTAAAAATTATGAACAAGTCTGAATTAATCGACGCAATCGCAAAAGATGCAGGTATCACTAAAGTTGCAGCAAAAGCTGCTTTAGAATCTTTCATTGGTAACGTTACAACTACTTTAAAGAAAAAAGACGGAAAAGTTTCTTTAGTAGGTTTCGGTACTTTCTCAGTAGCTGAGAGAGCGGCTAGACAAGGTATTAACCCTGCAACTAAAAAACCAATCAAAATTGCTGCTAAAAAAGTTGCTAAATTCAAAGCTGGAGCTGATTTATCAAATGCAGTTTCAGGTGCTAAGAAAAAATAATCATTCAGATTACAAAAATTCAGGGCTGTTTCTAAGAAACAGCCTTTTTTTATTTCCAATGGTGATAGAAAATTAAACCATTAAGAGATTTTAAGGGTGAAGAATTATTAAGTTTTGGCTAAAGCCTATATATCATTATGCATCATAAAATAAGCGGGCTAAAGCCCGCTTCTATTGAATTAAAGAGTTTATATTTTCAAATGGTTTGTCTCATATTAAAACCACCACTTCTAACTTCTAACTTTCCCATTAAGGAGCCAGTCTTGAAATTTTCCAGTCAAGGTCTTCAAGCTGATAAATAATCCTGTCATGAAGACGGTTGGGTCTTCCCTGCCAGAACTCAATTTCATAAGGTCTCGCCAGATATCCGCCCCAATTGGCAGGTCTTGGTACTTCCGTATTTTCATACTCTTTTTCCAGCTCTTTTAATTTTTCTTCCAAAAACTCTTTGTTGGGGATCACCTGGCTTTGCGGAGAAACTACAGCTCCCAGCTGACTTCCTTTGGGTCTTGAATGAAAATAGCCATCACTAAGGTTCTCTGCTACCTTTTCAAGATCTGCTTTGATAATGATCTGCCTTTCAAGATTAGGCCAGAAAAAATGCAGACAAGCTTTATGATTGCTTTCTATTGCTTTTCCTTTTCTGCTGTTATAATTGGTATAAAAAATAAATCCTTCATGGGTATATGCTTTAAGAAGCACCATTCTTGTCCTTGGACACCCATCTTCTTCTACGGTAGAAACCGCCATAGCATTAGCTTCTGAGATCATCGGACTCTCATTTGCTTCCAAAAACCAGTCTCTAAACTGCTCAATTGGATTTTGTTTTATCTCACTTTCAATAAGTTGGGATTTCTCGTACACTTTTCTTTTGTCGTGCAGGTTTTCCATAAATATTTTTTATTAAATTTGAGTATGAATCACTCATACAAAGGTAAAATATTAATCTCGACACCTGACATTTCCGGCGATATTTTTTCAAGATCGGTAGTATTGGTTATTGAACATAATGAAAGTGGTGCATTTGGTTTGATATTGAATAAAAAGAACAGCCAGATGAGTAGCAAGTTCAAAGATTTTTTTGACTTTAAAATTGAGGTATATGATGGAGGGCCTGTAGAAAACGATAAGGTATTCTTCATTGTAAAAGGCAAAAGAGTTACAGAGATCTATACAGACATCACTGATGAATACTACCTTACAGAAGACATTGAGCGCATCATTAATGGGGTTTTAAGCAGTGAACTGGATATTAACCATATCAAAATCTTTTCAGGATATTCCGGATGGTCTCCTAACCAGCTGGATACCGAAGTTCAAAGGAAAATGTGGACGGTAGTGGATGTTTATAATCTTGATTATACGCTTCCAAACGATCAGACACTCTGGAAGTCTATCATGCAGAATCTTGGAGGAGAATTTCTTCTCTGGGCTAACTCTCCTGAAGATATTTCACTAAACTAAAAGTATATTTTTCGTATCACTCTGATAATTAACAAACTTTAAGATTCTTTTAACCAATTTTAAAGAAAGTTTTTCCGTTCTTTGGAAAACTAAAATCACTGATATGAAAGGTATTACATTACTTGCTTTATCAATATTTTCTACAGCTTTTTTATCATTTACTCCTATCAATAAAAAATACATTGTCATCGATGCCGGACATGGCGGAAATGATTTTGGGGCAACTTATGGTGAAATTCTGGAAAAAAATATTGCATTAAGCGTTGCTAAGGAAATCCGGAAAATCAATGAAAGCCAGGATCAATATGAAGTTATTTTAACAAGGGATTCAGACAGCTATCCTACTCTTGCCGAAAGAACAGATCTGATCAACAAACTGAACCCTGAAATGGTTATTTCCCTTCACGTGAACAGTTCTCCTGAAAAAGAAAGATCCGACAACGGATTTGAAGTTTACGTTCAGAATTCTGATGTTTCAAAGGAATTAGCCGGAAAAATCTATAAGAAATTCAATGCCCGTAAAATATCGGAGAGCAATCTTCATATGCTAAGAGAAACCAAAGCACCTGCTGTATTGGTAGAACTTGGCTTCATTAATAATTCTGGCAACAGGAATTATATTACCAGTGAAAAAGGGCAAAAAGAAATCGCACAAAAATTTGTTGAGATTATCAACGAATACTAAATAAAAAAAAACAATTTCTGATTTACTCAGAATAAAACCCGGTAAAGGACTTCTGGAACTTTGTTGTTTACCGGGTTTGTCAACTTTTATGCATTAAAACTTTTCTTCCAGCTTTCTACCAATTCGGAGAAACGGGAAGTTTCAAAAGTCTTGTTTCTTATCTTACCTACAGAAAACATACCTTTCTCGTCAGAAATCATTAAAATTTCTTCAGCTTTCTGGGATTCAAATGCGATAATCTCGTGTTCCTGGATATCAGCAAGATTATTTTTATGTAAAAAAGTAACAAAGTTTTCCATCAAAGGAGAAATGTAAGCTCCTTCTGTCTGTTTGGGTACTTTGATCACGTCGCCTTCTAAAAAGAGAAGATTTCCGGCAGTGGTACGCGCTATTCTTTTGTTTGGATTCAGAAGAATCACGTCATCAAGGTCATTTTCCTGGGCATAGATCACTCCATAAATATTTTCCGGACAGTGAACCCTGATATTGCTCAAAAGGTTGTTATTAACGTTAATTTCTTTAATCAAATCCAATTCCAAAGGTCTTTGATGAACTGCAAGCACATCCGCCATTTCCGTTACTTCATAAAAATAGGAAACGGAAGATTTTGCCAATGTCACGCCATCATTATTTCTGAACACCTGGAAATTGATAATTCCGTTCTTTACTCCTTTACCTTCAATGATTTCTTTTTGAAAAAGGGTCTGGAAAAACTCCAGGGTGTAAGTCAAAGGAATATTCAGTCTCATCTTTCTCATGGAAGCCATCAGGAAAAAATAGCATTCTTCGTCCATGATCAATCCACCATTTCTTACAAAGAAAGATACTTTTACTGAGTCTCCCCAAAGAAAAGCTCTGTTCTTTACATTTAACTCGTCTGATGTAAAATATTGATTTTCCAATTTTTGATGTGATTTATTTACAAAAAAATAATGAACGATAAATCGTTCATCAGTTTTATCATTTCATATAGCCCGGTATTATGCCGCACCTAGTTTTATTCTCAGGTTTTCGATAAGATTTTCCCAATACATTGCATTTTCCTCTTCATCACCTTCTTCACAGAAATCTGTAATATTTAAAGCAAGATCTTCTGTAATATCATCAATTGTGATCGTCATTTCAAAGAAATTTTTTGTTCCTTCATCTTCTTCCCATCTGAAACGCACGAAACCTTCAGGCTTATATCTGATCAAAGTGGCCTTCTCAGCAGGTCCTCCACCCCAGCTAAAAAAGAAATCATCGCCTTTCTCTGTTACCTCATCCGCAAACCATTCAGACAATCCCTCTGCAGTCGCCAGATATTCATATAAAATCTCTGATAAACAGTGCATTGGAAATTCGTAATGGACTTTATGTTTCGCCATATAATCTTTGTTTTATCGTCCCGCAATATATAAATTAATTTTTTTATTACGCAAAAAAACAATTACTTTTTTATAGAATCTGTATGATATTTATCACTGGATTTAAATCTCTGTGGTGTCAGGTTTTAAAGCTAAAAATTACCATGCAAAACATAAAAAAATCTCTCATTTACAGAGAGATTTTATCTTTAATTTTCATTTAATATATCAAGAATAATCTGACATCCTTCCCTGATTTCGTCCAGAGATAATGTAAGCGGCGGAGAGATTCTCAGGTATTCATTTCTGTACAATTGCCAGAAAACAATCAGCCCTCTTTCCATACATTTTTTAGCTACTTCCAGCGTGTATTCAGGAGTTCCTAAGTTCACGGCAAGCATCAAACCTTTACCATTGATATTTTTGATTTTAGGATGAACCAAAAGTTCTCTGAATAACTTCTCTTTTTCCTCAACTTCATTCATCAAGCCGCTTTCCAGCACTTCTTTTAATGTGGCATAACTTGCTGCTGCAATTAATGGATTTCCTCCAAAAGTAGTAATATGTCCAAGTTTTGGTGAGTGAGAAAGAGTTTCCATAATTTCTCTGGAACTCATAAAAGCTCCTACAGGTACTCCACCACCCATTCCTTTACCCATCACAAGAATATCAGGAACAATTCCAAAGTGTTCAAAAGAGAACAATTTTCCTGTTCTTCCAAATCCCGGCTGTATTTCGTCCAAAATCAAAAGCGCTCCTACTTCTTCACATCTTCTTTTTAATTTGATCAGATAATCGTTATTTGGAACCAGAAAGCCTGCTGCTCCCTGAATGGTTTCAAGGATAACACAAGCCGTCTTCTCTGTGATTTTACCGAAGTCTTCTTCATTGTTAAATTCAATAAAAGAAACCATCGGTAATAAAGGACGGAATTCTCTCTTGTGAGTTT
This sequence comes from Chryseobacterium sp. T20, assembly GCF_047345655.1. Taxonomy (NCBI): domain Bacteria; kingdom Pseudomonadati; phylum Bacteroidota; class Flavobacteriia; order Flavobacteriales; family Weeksellaceae; genus Chryseobacterium; species Chryseobacterium sp. T20. The sequence goes on along the minus strand of NZ_JBLFDU010000002.1, from coordinate 145,618 downwards.
CATTTCCGGAAACACTCAAAGCCCCATGAGTATTTCCATGGTAAGAATTTTTAAAGGAAACTATTTCTTCTCTTCCTGTATATCTTTTAGCCAGCTTTAAGCTTCCATCAATAGCTTCGGCACCGCTATTCACAAGGTAAGTTACTTCCAGTGGATCCGGAGTTGCTTCTGCAAGCAGTCTGCATAATGCGATAGGTTTTTCCTGTGCATATTCTCCGTAAACCATTACGTGAAGATATTTATCGGTCTGCTCTTTAATGGCATCCACTATTTTAGGATGTGAGTGCCCCAAAGTGTTGGCAGAAACTCCTGCTACAAAGTCAAGATATCTTTTCCCGTCTGTTCCATAAATGTAGCTCCCTACTGCTTTTTCAACTTCAAAGCCAGCAGCAAATTTGGTGGTTTGAGCCTGATATATAAAAAAATCTTTATGCATTTCCATTGTCTCCAAAAATTTCAGCAAAGCTATAAAAGATTCATTAAACGTTAAAATTAATCCACAAAAAAAGACCAGTAAGAACTGGTCTTTTTATCTTATTTTCTGGTACGTTTAGGTTTTTTAGCTTCCTCTTTGGCCTTTTCGTCATCAATCGCTTTCTGCGCTTTATCGAAGAGTTCGCTATCAGCCGTATATTGTATTTCTTCGTTGTTTGGGGTATCTACAAGGATATCCTGCCATTTTCGGATCCTGTCTTTGGTATTCCAGTTGAAATCCGGGAATTTCCTTTTCGAAGGTTCTATCATGCTCATCGGATAAGTATCTGAAGCTGCACCGATACTGCATGAAATAATCTGTAAAGCTCTTTCTTCAAACAATGCTCCGATAATTCCACAGGTAGAAAGCGTAATTCCTATTCTTTCCGGTTTTTTGGTTTCCTGATCGGTATCATCAACATAAACGATAGACTGAGCGTTTCCAACCACTCTTGCTTCTTTAATAGCATTTTTCTCATAGTAAACCGTCATGAATTTTCCTTTCACCTGGTTGAACTCATCTTTCAGCGTAAGTGAGTCTACTTTACTAATGGCAAAGGCATTTCCGATTACTTTTAAAGAGTCAATATCTTCTGTCTTGGTATTAAAGTAAGCTTCTACTTTATCTCCGGTCACCTGCTTTTCACCACTCCAAAGAATCGGGTTGGTATACATATGCATAATTCCGTCTGTTTCATTGAAGGCAATGGAATCTGCTCTACCCTGTGCATTGGATTTAAAAATACGGGCTTTTTTGAAGGCTCTCAGATAGCTTTTCTTAACTTTGATATCTAATGTATCCGGTCTTTGATAAGAGATAATTTTTTCTGCAGCAAAATAAATGGAGTCTTTTTCCATTACTTTTACCGCATAAGGATTTTTAGTCATCATTGCGGAGTCTTTTTTCTCAAAAATTTCTCCATAACCTCCTTTTATATATCTTTTTTCTATAGGATCATCAAGGGTAACGTTTCCTGTTGCTTTACCAAATCCTGTGATCTGATTGTAGTACATATCATCACCGGTAAGGATTTTCTCATTGTAAAAGATTCTGGAGTTTTTGGTTAGAAAAGCCTCTTTGGAATCCATTCTATAAGTTCCTTTTTCCGTATAGATTCTGTTTCTTGGATTGGTTTTACTGGTAATGGTTGTAGGACCTAAAAAATCAGCAATTTTTGTATTCTGATTCTGCTTGATATTGGGTCCTTCTATAATATACTGAGGGGTTTCGATTTTTACATTTCCTGTAAGATCCACCACTCTTGTATTGAGAAAATAGGTTCCTACTTTGGCGTAGGTTACATTCTGACCGTCAGAGATTGTCCCACCTGTATTAAAATAAGCCTGATTAGCCAGCCTGTCATAATACAGAATATCTGTTTTTATGGTTTGCTTTGGATCGGTTAAAACCACATTTTTTCTGGCAACACCTTTCTGGGTATTGGCGTCATATTCCATTTCTCCTGCGGTGATTACAGAACCATCGGTATTTTGAAGTCTTGTATTTCCGATCGCTTTTACAAAGTTCTCTTCATTATACAAAACAACTTCATCTGCTGTAAGAATGGAGCCTTGATGTTCTATCTGAACATTTCCGGTAAAGTATTGATTCCCGTCGTATTTTTCAGGGCTTTTCTTGATCTCGTCCGCATGGATGATCTTTACTTTATCTTCAGGTCTCACCTGTTTGGGCTGAGCCGGTGAAGGAGCCTGCAAATAAGGATCTCTCTTCACAGGAGTTTTATCCTGCGCAAAGTTGAGCGTAGAAATAAAGAGTAACAGAAAAAGGGCTATTCTCATTAATTAGTCATTCTTAGTGCCATAGAAATATAGCGAATGAGAATCAATTTTTACGCCAAATGCTTCTTCAATGGCTTCTTTGATTCCTTGGATTCTTGGGTCACAGAATTCAATAATTTCTTCAATCTCTTTATCAGAGTCTTTTTTGTAGATCACCAGGTGGTCATGCTGTTTGTCAAAATAAGACTTTTCATAAGATGAAGAGGTCAATGTCTTTTCTCCGAACTGATGCTTACGGATCAAGCCTGCATCAAGGAAAATTTCGATAGTATTGTAAATGGTTGCTTTGGAAACATGATATTTTTTCTGCATCATCAGAAGATACAGATCATCAACATTAAAGTGATGATCCATATTATAAATCTCTTCCAATATCGTATATCTTTCAGGTGTGTTTCTGAACCCTTTTTCTAATAAGTAGTTTCTCAAAACATCCTTGATCAAAGCTATATTTTTTTCTTTTTGTATTGTATCCATTAAAAAAATTATCTACAAATTTATTGAATTTTATTTAAATAGATAGTATGGTTAAATACGAGTGGCTACGAGTTGTGACGGAAATACCCGGACTGCTCGATCTTATTATCATAAACTGTTAATTCTGTGATCGGTGCAGATTCTACCTCTACGTTATGTGAAGATACTCCCCAAGCCTTAAAGTCGTCACTTCCGATATACTTCACAAAATTGTAAATGTTAAGAGTAATCTTCTGTTTAACAGTTAAAAGAATATCGTTGATATAGGTGTTATCTATGATCACATATTTAAGATCCGGTGGTATATCATGAGCTCTTAAAGATGGGTGACTGCTTCTTGAAGGAATGGTTCCGTCTGCCATTAAATCTTTAAGGACCATATTGAAATAATCATTGATTCTTCGGTCTACTTTAAATCCTAACAGGAAGTTGATTTTATATACGGTCCCCGGAAGAATCTCGTCTACGGTATATCTGAAAGTATATGGATCTTCCTGGTTTACGATGCTCAGGATGAAATAATGATCTGCTCTTTTCGGCTGTTTTTTGATGATAGAATAAATAATTTTGGATTCCACTTCATCATTTCTTTTGGCTCTGCTCAGATAAGCCAAATTGGTAGCATATTTCGGAATGGTTTCGTCCAGTTTCATGTCTTTAAGGATAGACACATATTTTTCTATTTTCACAAACTGGATAAATCTTGTTTTGATCAGTCTTCCGTTATACCATGCATACATAGAAACTCCGATAGAACCTGCTAATACAACAGTGATCCATCCACCTTCCATGAATTTGATGATGTTGGCACTAAAGAAACCTAATTCGATAGCCATATAAACCATTGCGAACAACAGAATCAAGACCTTGCTTACTCTGTGTTTCAGTAGCCAGAATACCAATAGAACTGTGGTCATCAACATCGTTACAGTAATGGAAAGTCCGTAAGCGGCTTCCATTTTTCCTGATTCTCTGAAGTGAAGAACAACAATGATACAAAGGATAAGAAGTCCCCAGTTGATTCTTGGGATATACATCTGTCCTTTAACTCCGGAAGGATAATCAATTTTCTGATTCGGCCACAGGTTAAGAGACATTGCTTCTGAAAATATGGTGAAGGAACCGGTAATTAACGCCTGGCTGGCAATAATTGCTGCTGCTGTTGCTAAAATTACTCCCGGGATGATCATCCATTCTTCCATGATTCCAAAGAAAGGATTCACTACAGAAAACCCAGGTTTGTTATAATTGGTTAAAAGCCATGCTCCTTGTCCAAGATAGTTCAGAATAAGCATAATCTTAACGAATGCCCAGCTTACTCTGATATTTTTAGCACCACAGTGTCCTAAATCAGAATATAATGCTTCTGCTCCGGTTGTACAAAGGAAAACAGCTCCTAAGATCACAATAGCACTCGGAGAGTTCACAATAAGCTTGTAAGCATAGTAAGGGTTGAAAGATCTTAAAATCTCAAAGTTTTCACTTAAATGCATTACTCCCAGTCCTCCTAATACCAGAAACCAAACTACCATTACAGGACCAAAAAATTTCCCGATAAAGCTGGTTCCGAACTGCTGCACCACAAAAATGGCAATCAGAATTCCAATGGTGATAGGTACCACAGGAGTGTGCGGGTTATAAATTTCAAGACCTTCAATAGCTGACATAACCGTCAGTGATGGGGTAATAACTCCGTCCGCAATAAGAGCTGCTGCTCCTACAATCGCGATGAGATACAACCATCCTTTCTTAAGGTTTCTTACCAATGAAAACAAAGCAAGGATACCGCCTTCCCCTTTGTTATCTGCTCTCAAAGCAATGATCACATATTTTATCGTGGTCTGCAGGGTAAGGGTCCAAATGATACAGGAAAGTGCTCCTTCTATGTATTCATTGAAAGGCATATTGCTCCCTTGGGATCTTGCATTCACAATTGCTTTCATTACGTAAAGCGGAGAGGTACCAATATCTCCAAAAACAATTCCTAGAGACACTAAAACTCCTATGAAGGAAAGTTTCTTTATGTCGAAGTGGTAGCCATCTTCTGTAACTTCTGCCATATCAGCTTAATTTATTTTAAAGGCGCAAATTTATACTAATTTTATGACGTCAAGAATTTTTCTTCATGAATATAATAAATGAAAAAACTTCCTTTCGGAAGTTTTTTTCTATAACTATTCTATAATTATTTTACGTACATCGCTTTTTTGATTTCCTCTTTTACTTTTTCAAGTTTAGGGAACCATTCTGCAAATAATGCAGCAGAGTAAGGTGCAGGTGCATCAGGAGTAGTAATTCTCTTGATAGGAGCATCTAAGTAATCAAATGCTTTTTGCTGTACCATATAAGTAATTTCAGAAGAAATAGAAGCAAATGGCCAAGCTTCTTCTAAAATAACCAATCTGTTTGTTTTCTTAACGGAAGCTAAAACAGTATCAAAATCCAGAGGACGAACTGTTCTAAGATCGATAACTTCTACAGAGATTCCTTCTTTCGCCATATCTTCTGCAGCCTGTAAAGCTAACTTCATGATTTTACCGAAAGAAACTAAAGTAACATCTGTACCTTCTCTCTTGATATCTGCTTTTCCTAATGGTAAGTAGTATTCTTCTTCAGGAATTTCCATTTTATCTCCATACATCTGCTCAGATTCCATGAAAATAACCGGATCATTATCCTGAATTGCAGTTTTCAACAACCCTTTCGCATCGTAAGGATTTGAAGGAACTACTACTTTAAGACCAGGAATGTTTGCAAACCAGTTTTCAAAAGCCTGAGAGTGGGTAGCACCTAATTGACCTGCAGAAGCTGTAGGACCACGGAAAACGATTGGACAATTCCATTGTCCACCACTCATCTGACGGATTTTTGCAGCATTATTGATAATCTGATCAATTCCTACCAATGAGAAATTGAATGTCATATACTCTACGATGGGTCTGTTACCATTCATCGCAGCACCCACAGCAATCCCTGTAAAACCAAGTTCAGCAATTGGGGTATCGATTACTCTTTTAGGACCAAACTCATCCAACATTCCTTTTGAAGCTTTATATGCACCATTGTATTCTGCAACTTCCTCCCCCATTAAAAAGATGGATTCGTCTTTACGCATTTCCTCGCTCATTGCCTGTGCAATTACCTCACGAAAAGTATATTCTGCCATATTTATTCGAAAAATTTAGACTACAAAAATAGTGTTTTTTTATTATACACATCATAAAAACGGTCTTCATTTCCATGAGAAGTCATAATATTAACTGTATTTAAAATTAATTTTCCTTCTTAAATGCTTCCTTCTTGTAGCTTTTTTATGTTCCGAAGAATTTTCACAGTATTTTTATCCACAAAAAATGACATCTCATTTCTGAGATGTCATCTAAAATTCTATTTAAACTTATATTAATTAGCTTTCTCCCAAACCTGGGTTCTTCCTAATAAAGATAATCCTAAGTACCCTCTTACGTTCAGTTTATCACCACTTCTTGTGATGGTACATTTGTATGTTTTTCCTGTTTTAGGGTCTGTAATAGTTCCTCCGGTGAACTCATCACCGTCTTTTTTCAGTCCTCTGATGATTTCCAATCCTAAAATTGGTTTTCCTTTTCTGTCGTCTTTACAAGCTGTACAGTTTGGATCAGCTGGTTTTATCAACAACTGAGAAACTTTTCCATAGTATTTCCCATCTGACTTTTTGAATACTTCAACAATAGATTTTGCTTGTTTTGTCTCATCATCTATCGTTTTCCACTTACCTTCTATCTGTGCAAATGTAAGTACACCACATAAAGAAAGTGCGAACGTTAACAATATTTTTTTCATATTTCTTATAGTTTTAATTTTATATAATATTCTTATCTACGTATTGATAAAAATATAAATTAATTTTCAACGAACAAAAACTTTTATTATACAAAGCATAAAGAGACAAAGAAAAGCAAAAAAATCAATCCAAAGTCACTTCTTTCTTCTTAATAAAGCTTTCTGTTAATCACCCTATCCATATAATCCTGATACCAGGCCTTTGCGGTTTTCTTTCCTTGTTCTATTTCTGGGTTTTTAACTTCATTCATGATATTTTTTTCAAGGCTCAGATCAGATTTATCATAGACTCCGATGATTTCTTTTCCGTCAAAGCGGTAAATATAATTTCCGATCATAAACTGATCTGTACTTCCATCTGAGTTTACGACGATGAAAGGATATTTTTTGTCACTCACCAAACTTCTTCCCCAGCTTCGGATAGGTTTGTTATACCCGATAAGATCTGCCAGTGTAGGATAGATATCCGCCTGCTGTGCAATTTCCTGGCTAACACCTTTTAGTTGATATTCAGGATTTGGAGAATAGAAAACCAATGGAACGGCATAACGGTTCATCGCTCTTTCATATTCCGGATAATAGACCTGATTGGTATGATCTCCCGTGAAAACAAAGATGGTATTGTTGTACCAAGGTTGCTTTTTAGCCGTTTCAAAATATTTTTTGATCGCATAATCCGTATACTGCATCGGCTCATGGATTTCTATTTTTCCTTTTTTAAATTTCCCGTTATATTTTTCAGGGATTTTAAAAGGGTGATGGGATGATGCCGTAAATACAGTCGTCATAAAAGGTTGTTTCTTTCCTACATTCTTAGCGAAGTACTGAAGGAAAGGTTCGTCCCAGATCGCCCACATTCCGTCAAAATCTTCATCATGATTGTATTCTGTTTTTCCGAAATAATGTTTAAATCCTAAAATATTTCCGAAACCAAGGAATCCCATAGAACCATTTGGAGCACCATGATAAAAAGAAGTATCATAGCCAAGATCATTACACACGGAAACAATAGACTGAATTTTCTGATTGGAATAAGGAGATCCTGTGAATGCATCGGTAAGGCTCGGAATTCCGGCCAAAACACTGCTCATCCCGTGAATAGACTGTCTTCCGTTTGCAAAAGTATTCGGAAAAATAAGACTTTGCCCAGCCAGACTATCCATAAACGGAGTGTAAGAAACGTAATCCTTGATATTTTTATCTTTATTGAATGCTCCCGAATATTCTCTCCCGAAAGACTCTACAATGAAAATAACAATATTGGGACGGTTCTCCACTTTTCTGTCGTATACTTTATAAGGCTGTACATAATCTTCAATATATTTTTTATCTACAAAATGAACTTCCTTAAAATTATTGGTATTTAAAGTCCTGAAAAAGGAGAATGTACTATTGAGTACGATGTTTCCCTGAAGCGGATTTGTTACAAAACGGGTAGCATCCACCATATTAATAGGTCTCGTGCTATGCTTAAAATCGCCTCTGATTCCTCCCACAACCAGCACAGCTGTCAAACACAGTGTAAGAACGGAAGTGACAAAGTAAGGAAGCAGTTTCACAGGTTTCACATCTTCTACTTTTACCCTTTTGTAAAGGAAAACCCATAGAATCATTAAAACCACATACCAGATCAGGACAAAAGGATGTTCCCCCACAGAGATCATCAGTGTTTTAGAAACATTGGATTCATGTTCTGCCACCTGAAATACGGCTGAAGTAAGTCTTGCCTGCGAAAATTTATAGTAAATAAAATCTCCGAAATTCATGGCATAAGCAATCCCGTTGGTGATGAAATATAGCCAGAATAGAATTTTCTGAAAGATTTTCTTGGTATTAATAACCAGAGGCAATAAACTCAGGAGTATAAATAATGCGTTGACATATAAAATAGCGGTAGTATCGAAAGCTGTACCATGGAAAGCCAGCTTTATGTAATCAGAAACCGAGTCAACTTTAATCAGATCTTTATTAAAATACCAGAATAAAAGTCTGGCAATCTGATAAAAAACATAGGCTAAAAAAATCCTGTACACCAATGCCAGAACTTCCTGTTTTCTAAATCCTTTTAAAAATTTCATGGAGCAAATTTACATCAAAATCACTTTAATGCATTTTTTAGTTCATATTATTTTGAGTTAGAATTTTTAAAAACTGTAATTTTGTGCTTATGGATTTTATAAAGAATAATCTGGCCAATGCCTTAACCCTGGCTAACTTATTTGCAGGTTGTGTAGGTGCAATACATTTAATTTTAGGAGATTATCAGACAACAGCCATCTGTCTTATCCTCTCTTCTATCTTCGATTTTTTTGATGGCTTTGTAGCCAGAGCTGTAAAATCAAACTCTAATCTTGGGCTTCAGCTGGACTCGCTTGCGGATATGGTAAGCTTTGGAGTAATTCCGGGACTTACAATGTATAAAGCCCTTGAACCTTTCGGTGCAGAATTGCTTGGAATGCATTTTCCATTTGAGATCAAGTATCTGGGATTAATTGTTACCGTATTTTCCTGTCTGAGACTTGCGATCTTTAACCTTGATGAAGAACAGCGTTATTACTTTAAAGGATTGAATACGCCTACCAACACCGTTTTACTGTTCGGTCTTTATTATGCCTTTAAAGAAACCGGAACTTTTGGCTTTCTGTTTAATAACGAATTGTTACTGATTCTGCTCACTCTTCTTACGTCATGGCTTCTGATCAGCCCGATTAAGATGATGGCGATGAAATTCAAATCAAAACAATTAAAAGATAACTACCCTAAAGTTGTATTACTGGTGGGAGGAATTGCTATTCTTGCGATATTCCAGGTTGTTGGAATTCCAATGCTGGTTATTTATTATATATTGGTGTCTCTTATTTTTCAGGGACAGTTAAAATAACTCATTTAAATAAAACCCATTTCAAATTATTAATCATCAACATGAATTTAAAACTCCATAAACCACTTTGTATTTTTGACCTGGAAACCACAGGGACTAATATTGGAAAAGACAGAATTGTTGAAATCTGTATCTTAAAAGTAAATCCGGATGCTTCCAGAGAAAGCAAAACATGGCGTGTAAACCCGGAAATGCTTATTCCTAAAGAAAGCAGTGAGATCCACGGGATTTATGATGAAGATGTAAAAGATGCTCCTACCTTCAGAGACATTGCTTCTAAAGTAATGGAAATGATTACCGGAAGTGATTTGGGAGGATTTAACTCCAACCGATTTGATGTTCCGCTTTTGGCTGAAGAACTTTTAAGAGTAGGAATGGATTTTGATCTGAGTAAATTCAGACTGGTAGATGCACAGACTATTTTCCATAAAAAAGAACCTAGAAACTTAGGTGCTGCTTACCAGTTCTACTGTGGAAAAACATTGGAAAATGCACACTCTGCAGAAGCTGATGTAATGGCAACGTTTGAAGTTCTGGATGCTCAGGTTGGAAAATATGATGATATTCCGAATGAAATAGCGCCGTTAAGTGAATTCACATTCCATAATAAGAATGCAGACCTTGCCGGATTTATCGGATACAATGAAAAGATGGAAGAGGTTTTCAACTTTGGAAAATATAAAGGCCAGGGTGTGAAAGCGGTATTCCAAAAAGATTTAGGATATTTCGGATGGCTTCAGAATGCTGACTTTCCATTATATACCAAGAAGGTTTTTACAAAGATTCAACTATCAAGTAGATTTTAAATATGTCTGACCTGGTTCGTTTTAAATTTTATGAAACTGCCCTTGAAGCTAACAGGGACAAGCAGATACTGAGCGAAAACGGTATCAACAGTTTTATTGCGAATGAACAGCTTATCCAATCGGATTGGCTTCTGTCACAGGCTGTAGGAGGCATACAGCTTCAGGTGTTCGAAGAAGATGTGGAAAAAGCTAAGCAAATCCTGCAGGACTATAAAGACAATGAGCAGTATTCGCTGGAGGTAGAACATACCATTGAAGAACCTGAATTTGATTTTGTCTGCCCGAAATGTGGCTCCAATCATATTTACAGGGATGACAGTGCTACCAGCTTCTTTGGGATTTCATTTCTGACGAGTCACAAATTCAAATGTTACTATTGCGGGAATGAGTTTACTCACTAGTCTTTAAAAGATCTAAGATTGCTTCGTCCCTCGCAATGACGAAGTTAAAAAATATAAAAAAAGAGTTATGAAAATAATCTGCATAGGAAGAAACTACAGTGAACACGCGAAAGAATTGGGAAATGAAATTCCTGAGAATCCCGTTATCTTTATGAAACCGGATACCGCTGTTTTAAAAGGAAATGATTTTTATATTCCTGAATTTTCCAATGATATTCACTACGAACTTGAAGTGGTAATAAAAATTTCAAAAGGAGGAAAATATATTCAGAAAGAAACAGCCCACAAGCATTATGAAGAAATTGGTCTGGGAATCGATTTTACAGCCAGAGATCTTCAGAGCGAACTGAAATCAAAAGGGCTTCCATGGGAGCTTGCCAAAGGTTTCGATGGTTCGGCTGTGGTAAGCAGTTTCTTCAAAAAAGAGAACTTCAGCCTTGAGAACCTTCAGTTTTCATTATTAAAAAATAAAGATAAGGTACAGGATGGCAATACGAAAGATATGATGTTCAACTTTGATGATATTATAGCTTTTGCTTCTCAGTATTTTACGTTAAGAGTAGGTGACCTTATTTTCACAGGAACACCAAAAGGGGTTGGAAAGGTAGAAGAAAATGATATTCTGGAAGCTTACCTTGAAGAGGAAAAAATTCTTGATATCCGAATATTATAAGTATTTAACATCAAAGTCTGACAAATTTTTCCTATCTTTAGGTAACAAAATTAGAGGTTATGATAAATATTGTATTACCCGTAGATTTTGGGGACAAGACAGACCAATTGGTAGACGGTGCCATAAAATTTGCAAAACAGCTTAACGGCAGAATTTACCTGATCCACGTAGCGCCATCAGATATCGGCTTTGCTATTGGTGATATGGGATTTCAATATTTTCCTGAAGTGGAAGCCAATGAAATCAGAGAAGAGCTGGTGCAGCTTAATAAAATTGAGCAAAGAATCATCGGCCATGATATCGATTGTGAGCACCTTTTAAAACAGGGCCTTGCCAAAGATATTATTCTGGAACATGCAAAGGCAAAAAATGCAGATTATATTGTGATGGGATCACATGGCAGAAGCGGAATCTATGATGTATTCGTGGGAAGCTTAACAAAAGGAATTACGAAAAGTTCAAGTATTCCTGTGCTGGTACTTCCGATTCACGACTAAGCAAAAGAAATTTTAATCGTTAGTAATAAAAAAACCGATCAAAGCATAATGTTTGATCGGTTTTTTACTATATAACCAATTAATTAACCTTCTTTTTTGTAAATATTCGGATCGTAGTAAGGATTCTTACCTTCCGTTGGAGAATAATAGTCTTTGTCTTTATCACCACCTAGTGTAACCACCAGTACGTAGCACCAATAAGTAAATAGTACACAGCAAACTATAAATAGAATCCAGTTTAAAACATTTCCAAACGCATCAAAGAAACCGAAAGTCCATTTGAAAACTTTGCTTAAGAATAGAAAGAAAGACGTCATTATTTTCCTTTTTTAAATTAACTTTGTACAAATTTATAAAAAATGTTTAAATTACTTTCAAAAGAAAGCAATATTTTTTCAATTCCTGTTTATATTGGTTTTCTTCTTTTAGTAGTCGTAATATTTAACATACTGAATTTCAACACTTACGAAGCTATAGTTGCCGGAATAACTTTTCTGGGAATTGCTTTGGGATATTTTTGTTTTCACAGTATTGCTCTTAATTATCAGACCCATCTGCCGTTATTCTTATACACCTTTTTCATTTTCGGGCTGTATCCCGGAAATCTGGATATAGGAATTGCTGTTTCGCTGCTTACCAACTCCTTTCTTATCCTTCTTCTGACGAGTGCGGATGAAGATATCAGAAAGAAGTCGTATGTATTGGTGGGATCTATTGTAGCGCTGAACTTTATTTTTCTTCCTACAACATGGCCGATGGCTGTTTTTGTCATCATCCACGTGATTGCAACTTCTGCTAAAATTACCCTGAACCTCTTCAGGTTTCTATTGGGAATTGTTTTGATTACATTCAGTTATTTTTCTGTCATGTATTTCGTTCAGTTCACGTCATGGAATATTGATTATTTTCCGTTTGGAAGGATGAAACCGGTAACAGATTACACGGAACTTCTGCCGTTGATCCCTGTAGTTCTGATGCTTATTTATGCTGTATATGACCATTTTAAAAATTATAATAAGAAAAGTCCGATAAGTAGGTATAAATACACTTTCCTACTGGTTTTTTCTGTGGCACAGCTTGTTTCCATCATTTTATACATGAATAAAAGCTATGAATATCTGCTTCTTCTGGCATTTCCTTCTAGTATTATTCTGAGCAGAATGATGAGATTTTTACCTAAATACTGGATGCGTGAAGCCAGTGTATGGGTTATTATTATTAGTTTACTGACCTTTAAAGCAGGTACAGTTTTTGATTTATTTTAGAAAATTATGATTCAGATAGACGATAAATTGATTTCAGAGGAAATTTTTTCCGAAGAATTTGTTTGCAACCTTACAAAATGTAAAGGTGCATGTTGTGTGGAAGGAGATGTGGGAGCTCCGTTGGATAAAAACGAGCTTGAGATATTGGACAGTATTTTTGATAAAATAAAGCCTTACCTTACTCAGGAAGGAATTAAAGCCCTTGAAGAACAGGGAACATGGACTACTGATCCGCACGACGGAATGTATGTTACTCCTATGGTGGAGAACCGCGAATGTGCTTATGTAACGTTCGATGAAAAAGGAATTACAAAATGTGGAATTGAAAAAGCATATGAAGATGGTGCCGTGGACTGGCAGAAACCTATCTCTTGCCACCTTTACCCTATCCGTGTTACGGAATATTCGGCATTTACCGCATTGAATTATCACGAGTGGAATGTATGCAGTGATGCCTGTACCCTTGGAAAAGAGCTTCAGGTGCCTGTTTATAAGTTTTTAAAAACTCCACTGACGAGAAAGTATGGTGAAGAATTTTACACTGTTCTGAGCGAAGCTGCTGAAGAATGGAAAAAAGAATATGGTTCTTAACCGATACGTATTTGAATAAAATAATAAAAACCGCAGAGAGATCTGCGGTTTTCTTATTTACTAAAGCTTATAAAAAGTAGGTTAATTGGATGTTCCTGCTTTTTTAGCTTCCTCTTTTTTTACCTTTTCCCATCCGTCTTCCGGCATTAACGTTGCTATATTTTTCTCTTTTGTAAGGTATTTTTTAGCAACATCCTGAAGGTCTTTTACGGTAAGCGCTTTTACTTTATCCTGATAATTTAAGATATCATATTTGTCACTTCCATCTAACTGATTTTGGGCAATACCCTGCAACCAGAATCCATTGTCTTTAAGACTTGTTTTATATTCGTTGTATTCTCCTTCTTTGTATTTATCAAGATCCTTTTGCTCTGGTCCTTTATCTATCAGTTTTTGTAATTCTACAATAGCACTTTTGGTAAGCTTATCTGCATTTTCAGGACCACAAGGGAAATTAACAGTAAAATCATACGCACTGTATGGGATTTTACTGAAGCTTCCGCTTGCACCACCTCCATAAATGCCGCTTTCATCTTCTCTTAGCTTTTCAAGAACTTTAATGGTAGCGACTTCTCCAAGAGCAGATAATGCCATAGCTTCCTTCTCATTATAAGGAGCTTCTCCACTGTAAGAAATTGTTACAAGGCTCTTCGGTTCTTTTCCTTTTTTATAAACCTTAGTGTATCCTCCTTTCACGGGTCTGTAGCCTGTATCTTTAAATGTAGATGATTTTCCTGTTGCAGGAAGTGAAGCGATATACTGCAGGACTTCATTTTTAAGTTGTCCTTCATCTATATTCCCTACAAAATAGAAATGAAAATTACCTGCATTAGCAAATTTTTGTTTGTAGATATCATAAGCGGTCTTATAATCTGTATTTGCCCAATCTTGTTCAGTAGGTTCAAGGCCGGTGAATCTTGGGTTTTTCTGATTGATAAATTTGGAATATTCATTAGAAAAATAATATCCCGGATCCGAATCTACATTCGCCAGCATTGCAGACTTCTTTGTTTTATAGGCGTTGAATGCTTCGGGGTTATAGTTTAAATCTGTAAAACAAGCATAGATCAACTCCATCGCGGTCTTCAGATCTTTTTTCGAGCTTGTTCCGGAAACACCTTCTGTAAGGCCACCCACATAAGCACTTGCACTCACCTGTTTTCCCGCAAGATAATGTGCAAGATCTGTCTGGGAAAGCCCGGCTAGCCCAGCTTCCAGCAAAGCATCGAATGCGTATTTTGTTTTATTGTAATCGGTATCGGGAATGACAGACACTCCTCCCAGGCTTATTCCTGCAAAAACAATTTCATCATCTTTAAAATCTGTTTTTTTGAAAGTAACCTTAGCACCGTTGTTCAAAGTCCATGTAGTAGTTCCTAACTTAGCATCTGCTTCTGTTTTAGTAATTTTCCCTTCAGATTTAAAAGGCTTTATTAAACTTTCGGTTTTCTTTTTTTCTTCATAAGGTTTAAGATCAGCCATTTTTACGACATCGAATGTCTTCAAAACCATCGCTTCTGTTGGCATCGTAATATGATCCTTTTTTGGACCAGTAATAACAATGACCCTGCTGTCATCCTTTACCAGCTTTTTGATAATTCCATTAGTTTGTTCCAGGGCTATAGCTGGAAGGATTTCTTTAATATGTTCATATCCCCAGGTAATTCCAGGTATTGGTTCCTGTCTCAGGAAATTATTCACATAACCATCGATGAGCTCACCGCTTTGGTTTTTATCTTTGTTGTTGTAAGCCCATTCATAAGAAGAAAGCATCTGATCTTTTGCTCTGTCCAATTCAGATTGGGTAAATCCGAATCTTTTGGCTCTTTCCACTTCTTCCAAAAGAACTTTTAGCCCATTCAGCTGATCACCGTCTTTTGTAGCTGCTGATCCCTGAAATGCTTCTTTACTTCTTGCAAAAGTTCCTCCGTGATAAACTGAACCATAAGTAAAAGGTGGATTGGTAGAGTTAACCAGTTCTGCCAATCTGCTGTTCAGCATCATATTCACAAGACCTTCTGCAACACTTTGATCATATTGCTGAACCGTTACATCCGGTTGGTACGCTTCAGAATCTTTGATGATGAATTGTACTCCAGAACCTGTTGCGTCAGGATCTGTCTCAATGGCTACCAGTGCTTCTTTATGGTTCGGAAGATCAAAAGATTTTCTTTCTCTGGGTTTTGAAGGATTTTTATATTTACTGAAATTATTCTTGATCTTTTTCTCTATTTCATCTACATTGATATCTCCTACTACCACAATTGCCATCAGATCCGGTCTGTACCAGTCCTGGTGGAATTTTCGGATAAGATCTGGTTTGAAGTTTTCCAGTACTTCTTTTTTACCGATTGGTAGCCTTTCTGCATATTGAGATTGGTATAAAAGTTTCGGAAGGTATTTATCCATCATTCTCTTATCAGGTCCAAGACCTAACCTTAGTTCTTCCAGAACCACACCTCTTTCTTTATTGATTTGTCCGTCAGAAAGTGTTGCATTAAATGCCCAGTCTTCCATTACTTTCAGTCCGGCATCCAGATTTCCGGGTTTATCTAATGGGACAGGAAGCATATAAACCGTTTCGTCAAAACCGGTATAAGCATTCAGGTGCTGTCCGAATTTTACTCCGATAGATTGCAAAAAGTCTACTAATTTATTATCCGGAAAGTTTTTGGTTCCGTTGAAGTTCATGTGCTCCATAAAGTGAGCCAGCCCTCTTTGATTTTCGTCTTCAAGAATAGATCCGGCATTGATCGCCAGACGGAATTCTACTTTTTTCTCAGGTAAAACATTTTTTTTGATGTAATACTTCATTCCGTTAGAAAGAGTACCGATTCTTAGGGACGGATCCACAGGGATGTTTTGTCCATAGACATTTAGAGACATCAGGAAGATGGCTGAAAACGAAGATAATATTTTTTTCATCTACATTATTTTTTGACCCCTCAAAAATATCGATTCTCTATGCAATTAGCCCTTTACCACAGGGTTAAATTGAAGTTAAAAAAATTAAATATTACAAAATGAAAACAAATTGTTTCTTTTATATCACTTAAAATGATTTTTAATTAAAAACATCCATGAATTAATTAAAATAGACTAATTAAAAATAAGACCATTTTATTCATTTACTTATAAATCATGGTTAATCTGCTATTATATTATCCTGCTCAAACAAAAAAAACCGTTGTATTGTACAACGGTTCTCATATTTTAATTAAAAAAAATTAATTAGCAGCGCCTGCTTTTACAGTTACAGTTTCTGCTTTTTTAGGTTCTTCTTTTTTAGCTTTTTCCCAGCCATCTTCAGGCATTAGGGTTGCTACAATCCTTCCTTTTGTAAGATATTTTTTCGCAACATTCTGAAGATCCTTTACCGTAAGTGCTTTTACTTTATCCTGATAATTTAAGATATCATACTTGTCACTTCCATCTAACTGGTTCTTAGCAATGGCATTCATCCAGAACATATTGTCTTTAAGTTCTGTCTTGTTGTCATTGTATTCTCCTTCTTTATATTTATCCAGGTCTTTTTGTTCAGGACCATTATCGATAAGCTTCTGAAGCTCTGCAATAGCACTTTTAGTCAGCTTCTCTGCATTTTCCGGACCACAAGGGAAATTAATACCGAAACTATACGTTCCGTAAGGTATTTTATTCATTCCTCCTCTGGCACCACCTCCATAGATACCACTTTCATCTTCTCTCAGCTTTTCGATAACTTTAATGGTAGCCACTTCTCCAAGCGCTGATAATGCTAAAGCTTCTTTTTCATTGTAAGGAGCCTCTCCGCTGTAAGAGATAGATACCATACTCTTAGGATCTTTTCCTTTTTTATACACTTTGCTGTAATCTCCGGTCATCGTTCTGTACCCTGTATCTTTATACATTGCTGTTTTTCCTGATGATGGCAGACTTGCAATATATTGCAGCACTTCGTCTTTAAATTTGGCTTCGTCTATGTTTCCTACAAAATAGAACTGGAAGTTTCCTGCATTGGCAAATTTATCTTTATAAATATCGTAAGCTTTTTTATAATCTGTATTTGCCCAGTCTTTCTCCATTGGGAATACCCCGATAAATCTAGGATTCTTCTGGTTCATGAATTTTGCATGCTCATTAGAGAAGTAAGCCTGAGGATTAGACAACAGGTTGTTCAACATTGCAGATTGCTTTTCTTTATAAGCATTAAAGGAAGCAGGATTATAATTTAAGCTTGTAAAATAAGCATACATAAGCTCCATAGCAGTTCCTAAATCCTTTTGTGTAGTTCTTCCGGAAACGCCCTCAAAAAGAGAGGTTACCATAGGATTTACGTTCACTTGTTTGCCAGCAAGATAATTGGTAAGATCTGCTTTAGAGAATCCTCCAACTCCAGCTTCTGTTAATGCTGAGAAAGCAAACTGAGTTTTATTATAATCAGCATCAGGGATAAGAGAACTTCCTCCTAAGCTTCTTGCGGTAAATACGATTTCGTCGTCTTTAAAATCTGTTTTTTTGAAAGTAACTTTCGCTCCGTTACTTAAAGTCCACGTCGTTGTTCCCAACTTGGCATCTGTTTCAGTTTTAGCAATTTTTCCTTCAGATTTGAAAGGTTTCACCAGATTTTTGATGGTTGCTTTTTCTTCATAAGGCTTAAGATCCGCCATTTTCACAGCATCAAATGTATTCAGTACCATTGCTTCTGTAGGCATGGTTACATTATCTTTTTTAGGCCCTGTAACGACAATTACCCTGCTATCATCTTTCACCATTTTCTTGATGATTTCATTGGTTTGTGCAAGCGTAACAGATGGTAAGAAAGCTTTGGTATCTTCATATTCCCAAGCAATTCCAGGAATTGGTTCCTGTTCAAGGAAGTTTCTTACATACTCGTCTATCAGAATCTCACTTTCTGTTTTGTCTTTGTTGTTATAAGATCTTTCAAGATTGGAAAGCACCTGAGATTTTGCTCTGTCTAGTTCAGATTGTGTAAATCCAAATCTTTTTGCTCTTTCAACCTCTTCCAATAAAACTTTCAATGCATTCAGCTGATTTCCCTCTTTCACCATAGCAAATCCCTGGAAAGCCTCTTTACTTCTTGCATAAGTTCCTCCGTGGTATACTGATCCAAAAGTGAAAGGTGGGTTTGTAGAATTGATCAGTTCTCTCAACCTGTTATTTAACATAGTAGTTGAAAGATTTTCTACCAGACTTTGATTGTATTGTTCTACGGTTACATCAGGTTTATAGGCATCAGCATCTTTCATGATAAACTGTACCATAGAATTGGTAGCATCTGGATCTGTTTCAATAGCTACCAAAGTTTCTTTATGATTCGGAAGATCAAAAGATTTTCTTTCTCTAGGTTTTGAAGGGTTTTTATATTTGCTGAAGTTATCCTTGATCTTCTTCTCAATTTCGTCTACATTGATGTCTCCTACTACGATGATTGCCATCAGATCCGGTCTGTACCAGTCCTGGTGGAATTTTCGGATAACATCTGGTTTGAAGTTTTCCAATACTTCTTTTTTACCGATTGGCAGTCTGTCTGCATATTGAGATTTGTATAAAAGCTTTGGAAGATATTTATCCATCATTCTCTTATCCGGTCCAAGACCTAATCTCAGTTCTTCCAGTACCACTCCTCTTTCTTTATTGATCTGATTGTCTGAAAGGGTTGCATTAAATGCCCAGTCTTCCATTACTTTCAGTCCGGCATCCAGATTTCCCGGTTTATCTAATGGAACAGGAAGCATGTAAACCGTTTCGTCAAAGCTTGTATACGCATTAAGATGCTGCCCGAATTTCACTCCGATAGACTGTAGAAAGTCTACTAATTTATTATCCGGAAAATTTTTGGTTCCGTTGAAGTTCATGTGCTCCATAAAGTGAGCCAGTCCTCTTTGATTTTCATCTTCAAGAATAGATCCTGCATTGATTGCCAGACGGAAGTCTACTTTTTTCTCCGGTAACGTGTTTTTTTTGATATAGTACTTCATTCCGTTGGAAAGAGTACCAATTCGTACAGATGGATCCACTGGAATATTCTGTCCAAAGGCATTTGCAGACATCAGGAAAATGACGGCAAATGAAGATAATACTTTTTTCATGGTTATTTGATTTTATTTACGGTTTAAAACTAACATTTATTCACAAGGTGAAGAAATCATAAAATCTTTTTTATAGTTAAATTTGAGTTAAAATTATTTATATACTAAAAAAACCGGGAAATTCCCGGTTTTTATCTCTTAAAAAGTATCTTATTATTTAAAATCAGCATCTGTAACTCCAGAGTTGATTACCACTTTTGTCGTTTTAATTGTCATTTTCTGACCTCCACCTTCAGCATCTACTTCAGCCGGGAACTGTATTCCGTCTACTGCCATATAGCTTTTAATGGTTGCTTTACCTTCTCCTGCATCCGTCTTATATAAAAGTCCTGTTCCTGCATCGAAATAGAATTTTCCTTTGTCTGAAGACAAAACATTATAATCTTTTCCGTCAAGTTTTTCTGTAGATACAGCCTGGAAATTAGAAGCATCAAATGCTAAAGCATCCATTGGCTTTCCTTTTTTAAGCTCAGCAATTTTGTCAGCAGGAATATCTGTTTTAGTTCCCATCTGATCAAAATATCCTTTCTCACCGTCAAAAAGCTGTACCATTTCTTTCCCCATAAAAGATTGTACAGATTTGAATTTATTCCCTAATTTCTTAGTGGTCATTTGGATTTCCATTCCCTGTACAGCCACTGTATTATCAGTAATGGTAGATTTTATAGCGTCCAGTTTATCTTTTCCACCTAGCGCTTTGAAATAATTATCAACAACCTCTTTAGGTGTAAGTTTTGATTTTACGGCTTCTGTTTTAGCAGATGCAGCCCCTTTTTTCTGAGCTGCTGCAGGCACTGAGAAAAGTACAGCGCAGAAAAACGGAATGATGATCTTTTTCATATTTATAATAAAGTTTAAAAAGTAAATATAGGAATATTGGCGGACATACAAATAAATAATGAGTAATGAGCAATTAGTAATGAATGATCATTGATTGATGATGAATGACAAATATGATGATTGATTAATTTTTTAGGTGTAGATGGGTAATAAAAAAAACCGCCAAAAAATTGACGGTTTTCAAATATTTATATCTGAGTATAATTATTTCTTAAGTTCTTCTAAAAATTCGTCGTGAGAAATTTTAGTTTCTTTTTTGCTAGCTTTTTCAAGAATTACATCTTTCAATTTAGCCATTGCTACTTCAGAAGAAATTTGTCTTACCTGCTCCTGGTCTTTCAACATTTCAACAGCATATTTTTGGATTTCTTCATCCCCTAAGTGGTGGATTCCGTAGATCGCCAATTGGTTTTTCACCAACTGCTCAGCCTGAGCTAATACATCAGCATAGTCTAGGTTGATTTCGTTCTCAGTCATCAATTTACCTTCGATGATCTGATACTTCAATTGGTTTTTCTCAGCTTCAAGAATTTCTTTAGCCTGATCTTCAGACTGGATATTCTGGTTAGAGAATAATAACCACTTCACAAGGAAAGATTCAGGAAGTTTTACTTCTTCTTTCTCTGTTACTTGCTCTAATACTTTATTCACGAAGTGAACATCAGCATTCTGTTGGAAATACTCGTCTAATTCAGTTTTCACTTTATCTTTAAGCTCATCTTCAGACTTAATGTTTCCTTCTCCGTATACTTTGTCGAATAGCTCCTGGTTAAGTTCAGCTAGATCTAATGAATAGAAATCTTTTACTTTAACTTCTAATTCATTGTGGTGTAGGTGTTCAACTTCTTCTTTGCTGAATCCTAATTCTTTAGCTAATTCTTCGTCACCTGCAAGAGTTTCTTTCGTTACTTTTACAGAACCTTCCATTTTCAAACCTTTTACCAATTTGAAAGCTTCTTTGTTTTCAGCAGTAATCGTAAGGTTTTTTGGGTGGTGGTGGTGCTCTCCTTCAGCATCTTCTTCCACAACCTGAGAAACTTCTAAAGCAATGTAAGAATCTTTAGTGATTTTATCTTGAGGAACCTGCTCAGCGAAACGCTTCTGCATGTTTTCAATGCTCTTACCGATTTCTTTATCAGAAGCTTCTACTTTGTAATGAGGAGCTTCATATTTAGCTAAATCTATAGTGAATTCAGGCTCAAATCCTACTTCGAAAGCAACTTCTAATTGATCAGCATTGTAATCGAATTCGTTTACTGGCTGAGGAACAGGCTGACCAACTAATCTTAATTTGTTGTCATTAACATAGTTGTTTAAAGCATCAGAAACTTGTCTGTTGATTTCTTCAAATGCAATACCTGCTTCATATTGTTTTTTAACCATACTCAAAGGCACTTTCCCTTTTCTGAATCCAGGAACTTGCGCATTTTTAGCATAATTAATCAACTGCTTCTCTACTTTTTCTTTGTAGTCAGATTTTTCCAATGTTACTGTAAGCAATGCACTTACATCATCATGGTTTTGTGCGGTAACCTTCATTATTGATTAAAATTTTAGGTTGCAAAAATAGGAATTTTTTATGAAAAATACCCATTTAAAATCAACTTATAAAGCCAAATATTGTTAAATAAAAAACCACCGGAGAATTCCGGTGGTCCAAACAAGATTAAAGGTATATTAATTAATAATATTATAGTTAGCCTGTGCATCAGTTTCTCCTCCTGTATGAGTTCCGTAAATCACTCCGTTTCCACTGGCAGCAGAAGCTTCAGAAACTGTTACCGGCTCATGGAATAATGTAAGAACCAGCTGACTAGGTGCGGAAGCATTTTTCACAGCAGTATTTACTACCCATTTTGTTTTCAACCCAACACGGTTTCCATCTCCTCTTGTAGAGCCGGCATCATCGGTACGGGTTAAAGTGATATCAGAGTTGGGAAAGTTATAGACTAAGAAATGTTCATTTTTAGCCTCTATAATTTCCTGAGTAGCATCTTCGTCTCCATTCTTGAAAATAACTTCTACATTATATGTATGTCCATTGATCAATTTAACATTAGGATTCGTTGTGCTGTTTACCTGATAATCATATACAACCGGCGCTCCTCCAGCAGCATCTGTTACTCTTAAAAGAACATCTGACAATTCTTCCTGAGGAAGGTCATCTGCTTCATCATCGCTTCTGTTACACGATGTTAAGCTTAAAGAAATAGCTAAGAATAAAAGTCCTAAGATAAGAGTTGTATTTTTAAAAATATTTTTCATGTTTTTGATTTTAAGTAATTAAAATTGATATTTAAGAGTTAAAATAAAGTTTCTTCCCATTTCGTTGGAAAAGAAACGGAGTCTGTTCAGATAATCTCTGTAAGACGTATTGAATACATTTCGAACTGAGAAATCAATTCCGAAATTTTTAGACAGATTCACCCCTGTCTGAAGGTTCCAAAGGGAATATCCGTTTGGAGGTGTAGAGATATCGACTTCTTCATTGTAAGGATTTCCATCCGAATCGAATAATCTGATTGGGACGTTATAAACAGGAAATCTTGTCTGTTTCAGATACGTATTGTTACTGACGGTGAAATAGAAGTTTTTCCATTCTTTTTTATTGAATTCCAATGAATTGTTAAAATTCGGAGGCATCATAAGAATAAGCGGTACATCATGGGTTGTATCCTGCCCATAAACGTAAGATCCGCTTCCTTTGTAGGTCAGATTATCTGTGATCTTAAGCTGAGCATCAATATCCAATCCATACATTTTTGCATTGATCTGTTGATAGTTGTATACCACAAAAGCTCCGCCCCACTGAGTATTCTGGTATCCTGTAGGAATCTGGTTGATAAAATTCTGAGTATAAAAGAAATATGGGTTAACAGAAATATTCAGTCCTTTTAAGACATTTGCTTTTACATCTGCCACTAAGTTAAACTGGTTTCCTGTCTCGCTTTTCATTCTCATATCTCCTCTTTCAATAATAGCGGCAGAATGGTGAAGTCCGTCAGCAAAAAGCTCTGCAATATTCGGAGACCTTGAAACTCTGGCATAATTAAATTTCAGATTAAAATATTCAGAAGGATGATAAACAATACCTCCGTTTACTGAAATATTATTATACGTTAATGATGGGTTGGTAAGAATTCTGTTTTGGTTGATTCTCACTACAAAATCTGAATAATCTGCTGCATAAAGTTTGTTCCAGTCGCTCAGATCATACCATTTTGTTACATCATAATGATCATAATCATATCTGCCTCCCAATTCAAGATCCAGTTCGGGCGCAATTTTATATTTCAATACAGAATAAATTCCTGCATAATATCTGTCATAGTTCGGAACAAGACGTCTTGCTTCGGTCTGTGTATTGGAATAGTTGTTCTGATACCCTGCATTAATTCCTGTTTCAAGATTCCAGTTTCCTCTTTCTATCAGGTGGTTCACATTCAGATCATTCGTTATCAACTCAAGATCCAAAGCAGGTTTTTTACTTAATGCTTCTGTACGCCTGATATCATATTCTTTTCTATGATTGTACTGAAAGCTGTAAGTAGCAGTTATTTTTCCAAAATTTTCAAACCTTTTGTAAGCCGAAACTTTAGCGATATGATGTTCGATTTCCTGTTTAGGATTATCAATATCATAGCTAAAATCTCTCTGATAAATTGGTTCTGGTGATGTAAGAGCATTACGTAGATCTTCAGAGTTCCCTACGTGAGAACTTCTAAGAATCCCGACTGTGCTTTTCGTCAGATAATAATCAAATGAAAATCCTTTTTCAAATGTCATTTTCTGCACCCCAAAATTAAATCCTGAGCTCTCAAGACCAGTATTCATCAAGCCATACTCCGGAGCTTCAAGATCACCCAGTTTTTTATAGCTTCCATTGGTTTTTATAGCCCAGCCATTCTCCCAGGTTTTTGCCAATTTTACATTAAGATCAGCTCCTCTTCCGTTTGAAATTCCGGAAAGAGAAACATTTCCCATAATGGTATCTTTCTTAGGTAAAACCTGAGGCTGCAAAACAACAACTCCACCTACGGCTCCGGCTCCATATTTCAAAGCAGATGCTCCTTTGATCACATCAATATGCTCAAAGTTATTGACATCTACATTGGGTGCATGCTCTACTCCCCATTCCTGCTCGGCTAGTTTAACCCCATCATTAAGAATGGAGACCCTACTTCCATAAAGCCCATGGATAATAGGTTTAGCAATATTATTTCCTGTTTTAAGAACGTTAACACCGGAAATATTAGTTAATAAATTCCCTAAGTTTTCGGTGACATTTCTTGAAAGCGTTGATTTATCAAGTGTTTTCACCACCATACTTCCATTGTTCTTATGACTACCATGAATAGTCACAGTTTCAATATCTTTAACATGGTGTTCCAGCGTAATAACCAGCTGAACATCCTGATCAACTCCTATATTTTCAGTATAATCATCACAATCAGGATGTTGTGCAATGAGTGTATACTTCCCTGCAGGAATTTTATCTAAAGAAAATTTACCTTTCTTATTTGTTTTGGCTGTAAAGTTTCCGATTTTAATCACTGCATTTTCCAGCAATGTCTTATCATGGAAATCCTGAACGGTTCCCTCTACAGTATAAGTTTTTTGTGCACTTGTAAATACTGATCCACAAAAGATCAGCAGCAGGCAATATATCAATTTCATTGTAAATAGATTGATTGCGTACCCTTTTCATCAGGGTACATTTTTCGTTAAAATTTGTGGGAAGGGTTAGTTTTGATGGTACAATGTATTCCTGGTAAGAAGTTAGGAGCCGGAAAATAGTAATTGAACATTATTAAACATCAATTACAGATTATCAGGTGTTTTTCCCGACAACTTTAAACCTTAAACTTCAAACATTGAATTTGAAGCAGTAAACATTGAACTTTAAAGTACAAAACTTTAAACCCTATAGAATCTATGAATTATGCAAGTGCGGGCGGTCCCCGAAGCTGAAAAGTGAATTTGGTCTGTGACCAGATTTTCTCCTGGATGGCGATGATTTGTTTCACTTCATGGCTGTAATGCTCAAAAGTAAAATTGAATTCTTCAGGAGCTAATGTATGTCCGGTAACCAAAAAGTGGCAGGCCAGACAGTCGCCAGCTTTCTCTTTAGTAACGGCTTTCGTCATCGTATTCTCAACTTTTTTAAGATGAAAAGCCTTAAAATTGTCTACAGAATCGTGATGGTGAAAGCTTTGAGAAAGCAGCGCGAGGAAATACACTCCAAACAATAGCTTGGAGATAAAACTCTTTAGGTTTCTGCTTTCTTTAAAAATCATGGTTCAAAATTATGAAAATAATTTAATTGTTTCCTTAAACTTTTATTAAATTACTTAATGATTGTTGACAATAGGTAGAAATGAGTACCATTTTGTTACAAAAAAAATGCTTCATCTTATTGAGGTGATGAAGCATTTATATTTTAAGTTTAATCCAGTTGTGTTCCAAGGAATTCCCACTCCTGTAAAGCTGTATCCAGTTCTTCCTTAGCTTTATTGTATTGTTCTAAGGTTTCTTCTGAAGGATTTTCTTTGGCAAAAGAAGCTTCCATTTGCTCTACTTTTGTTTCAAGCTCGGAAATTTTCTCTTCTACTTTTTTAATTTTATTCTGAATATTTTTTTGCTCTTTACTTACAATATTGGAAGATTGACTGCTCGTTACTACAGGTTTTTCTTCTACTTTCTTAGGTTCTACCTTTACTTCGCTGTGAAGTTTCGCTTTTTCTGCAGAAATTTCTCTGATGGTTTCCTTTTGTCTGTACTCAAGGTATTCGTTGATATCTCCAAGGAATTCTTTCATTTTTCCATCACGGAATTCGTAGATCTTATCACAAAGTCCCTGAAGGAATTCCCTGTCGTGCGAGATTACAATTAAAGTTCCTTCAAAATTCTGCAGTGCCAACTTGATAATTTCCTTGGACTGGATATCCAAGTGGTTGGTAGGTTCGTCCATGATCAGCGTGTTGAAAGGACGAAGTAGCAGTTTACAAAGTGCCAGACGGTTTCTTTCTCCTCCGGAAAGTACTTTTGTCTTTTTAGTAACAGCATCTCCCTGGAAAAGGAAAGATCCTAATAAATCTCTTACTCTTGGTCTTGTTTCTTCTGTTGCAGCATCTTCAGCTTCTTCCAGAACGGTTTTATTAGGTGTTAAAACCTCTTCCTGATTCTGAGCAAAATATCCGATGTTAACATTATGTCCAAGATTCCAGGCACCGGAATAATCTTTAATATCTCCGGCTAAAATTTTAGCCAACGTTGTTTTTCCCTGTCCGTTCTGTCCTAGAAGGGCAATTCTGTCTCCTCTCTGAACAATAAAGTCTACATCATCAAAAATCTGCTTCTGCCCGTAAGCTTTCCCAAGATTGATGGCTTCGAAGATCACTTTCCCCGGAACCATAGACTGTACGAAACGGATATTGAATTTTGAAACGTCTTCGTTATCAACTTCGATACGTTCGATTTTATCTAATTTTTTAATAAGAGACTGTGCGAAAGATGCTTTGGTAGCACTTGCACGGAACTTATTAATATTATCCTCCATCTGCTTGATCTCCGCATCCTGATTCTTTTTAGCCTGAATCAGTTTTTCACGGCGATCTTCTCTCATTACCAGATATTTTGAATAGTTGGCTTTATAGTCGTCAACTTTTCTATTGTTGATATCGAAAGTACGGTTACACACCGCTGTCATAAACTGTTTATCGTGACTTACCAGAACAATAGCTCCGGGATAGTCTTTCAGGAAGTTCTCCAGCCAGATGATGGATTCCATATCCAGGTGATTGGTAGGCTCATCGAGAAGCATAATGTCGTTCTTCTGAAGAAGTAATTTTGCCAATTCGATTCTCATTCTCCATCCTCCGGAAAATTCATCAGTGATTTTTTGGAAATCATCTGCTTTAAATCCTAAACCAAACAACACTTTTTCCATGTCACCTTCAAGATTGTAGGCATCATGGTTCATCAAAAGGTCATTCAGTTCGGTCATTTTATTAATCAGATCCGTATAAGAATCACTTTCGTAGTCTGTTCTCACAGTCATTTGGTGATTCACCTCTTCAAGCTCATTTTTCCAGGCATTGATCTGTTCGAAAGCCTGCATGGTTTCTGCCCATACCGTTCTTCCTTTTACGAAATCAAGATCCTGTTTAAGGAAACCAATGGTAACACTTCCTTCAGTCACCACCTCACCTTCGTAGAAATTAATTTCTCCGGAAAGCATTTTCAATAAAGTGGATTTTCCCGCTCCATTTTTACCAACGAGACCTACTTTATCATCCTTTTTAATGGTGAAATTGACATTTTGAAATAAATAATTTCCTGAATGGTGTAACCCTAAACTTTGAACCGAAAGCATCTTAATTAATAATTAGTAATGAATAATGAATTTTCGGGTGCAAAAATACGGAAAAAGAAATGAATAGCCCAGAAATAAAAAAACTGCCCAAACGGACAGCTTTTTCTTTTGCGAAAGTCTGCTTCGAAAACAAGATTTATTTAATAGATATTGATAAGCTGTGATATTGGTGAACCTGAAGATATGGGATCTACAGCAGTTGTTCCAGGGGCATTTGTAATACCATAAGTTCCGGGAATCATCTCCAAATCATATTTTACATTCTTATCACTGAACAGGAGTTTACATCCCGGTGCTGTTGTAAAAGTGGTAACACATCCTGAATTCATATTGGTCTGAGTGGCAAATAAAACTATTTTTTCATTAGGCACCATAGTCACATGTTCCTGTGGAATGCCACTAAATGCACAGAATGGCTGAAATTCTCCATTCACTTTTGCTGCAAGCCCAATGGTTATAATAGGTGTCCCCAAGTGTTTGTCATTTTTTACCACAATCACCCCTGCAGGAGCGGGTCCGGTAATTGAAAATGAACCATCCGGATGGAAAGTTACAGCTGTACCCAAGGGAATTTCCTCTGATAAAAACTGCATCTGAATGCTTGAATTCGGTTCATTAATTGTTGTATTATTAACATATACTTTATATTGGGGTTCACAATCAATTTCTATTGTACCAAAAACATCCATAAAGTTGATGGCAAACCAAGCAGGCACTCCTGTCATAAGCTGAATAGTACCTGAGGCTCCTTTGTATCCCATAAGCTGGTAACCATTTTCCTGAAGATACTGTAAAATGACTTTTTGTTCTTGTGATGTAAAATCAAAGTTAATTGTGTATAATGCAGTTCCTGATTTTTGCATGAGTGTCTTTTCCATTGTTTTAATCTTTGGTGTTCTTACTCTTTTTGGTATTAGGCTTTTCAGAATACGCCTTTGTTCATATTTTTATTTTGAAGCTTCATGGAATGAACAATTCAAAGTAACGAGAATTACCGTTCAAAATCTACAGTATAATCTACTAAATGTACAACTCCGTAATTATACCCAACTGATCGTTAATAATTTATAAAAAAAAGGAGACACCCTCAGATGTCCCCTAACCTAAATTTAAAACTGAGAAGTATTTTCATTAATTCTTCCATTCATTTAATATGGTAGTTGCTGGTATTTTTACAATAGAACGAACCCATATGTCATTATTGGGGACGTTTGTTCCATACAGGAAATCTGCAACAAAGCTGTCTTCCGGCAAATGAAGCTCTACAGAAAGCCTTTTTGTGTGGCTTGTTTCATCCACAGAGGTACGGCTTGAGACGTTTAATCCGTTATTGATCAGCTCAATATTAATTTCACGCTGGGTTCTGTACTGAAAACTATCATTGTACAATCCGAAGTTTGATGAAATATGAGTATAATCTGCAAATCTTCCGAAATCATATATGGGTTTTTTATTTGCAGAAAGATCCTTTACATATTCTTTCATTTTGATATAAAACCGATGAAGAAAAGCATGTTTATTATAATCTGTTCCAAAATACGCTTCATTCTCGGTACTAAATACTGATAATATGGTATTGGTCTCATCCATCATCAGTTTTCCATATACTTTTGACAGGTCATTGTATACTTTATCCCTGCAAACATAAGCCTGTGAAAGGCCATCCACCGTTTCCACTTTATATTCTGAGAGTAAAGCATCCCATATTTTATTTCCATCCGCATTGGTTTTTGCATTTCTGATATCTGAAACATAGTCATGCAGATCATCAACATTCATGAAATCTGTAGAAATATAAACAGATTGCGGACCTTCCAGATATCCTCCTCCAATATCAGCATGATCTCCAGGAACAAATACTTCTTTCCAAACTGATGACTGATTTTCTGATTTCTGATCCTGCATTGTTTTCGAATTCTCAAACAAACCTGTCAATGGAAAGAAAAACCTGCCCTCATTAACCGCACAGAAGTGCAGAGCATTCTCTACCTGTGCAGATATCTTCATATTATAAGTATTAAAAGGTTTGGACTCTACCGTATCAAAAAGCCCCAAAAATTTTATTCTGCAATTTCCTACCGCATAAAAAGTCAGAAGCTGATTACAGAAAGTTCTTGCTAACATACCTCCTCTCCCGAATCCGTAGATATAGAAATGGTATTCCTTGGTCTCATCATGGACTATTTTCTGTACAAAATCTCCGGCTTTCTGAAGTTTATCATCGGATGAATATCCGCTTCCATAGGGTGGATTTGCACAGGTTGCCATGGCAAAATTATTATCTTCATTACCTGTTGCAGTGCCAATTCCTTCAATATATATTTTTTCATCTCCAACGAATAAACTGTATAATTTATAGATATTGCTGAAAGTACCATAATAGCTTTCATTATTGTTCAGCGGTTTATCCGGTGAAAGAATATTTACCCCATTATTTCCTGTACCGTCAAAGAAAATCCCGACGGAAATCACTCTGCTACCATTCATGTTTTTACTTTAATTTTTTATTACAGATCTTGTTTGTGTTTTTTTCAACTAACATCCCTAAAAGAGACATTCCAAAATAACAGAAGAAAAATAAGGTTCACTAGAGTGAAAAGTACCAAATAAAAAAATCCGTATTTCTACGGAATCAATTTACATTTTTTCAAGGGAGTAAATATTGTTAACAATGGCATAGATCACTATTCCTACAGTATTCTTAGCTCCTATTTTCTCCAGGATACGTTGTCTGTGACTTTCTACAGTTCTCGGGCTGATAAAGAGTTTTTCTCCGATTTCATTGTTGGTCAATTCCTGACAGATCAGTTTTACCACGTCTTTTTCTCTTTCAGATAACTCATCTTCTGTTTCAAAAAGGGAATTTTTCTTGGCAGAACTGTTCATATAAGTAAACAGCATCTGATGATCTTCAGCCGTAAAAAAGACCCCGTTTTTATCTACCATTGTAATGGCATCAATGAAGGTTTTCTTATTTGAATTTTTGGGAAGAAATGCTGATACTCCCAGCTTCACCATATATCCGAGAATAGAGGTTTTATAGTGTGATGAGAGGATAATAATTTTAAGATCCGGATATTTTTCTTTCAGAATTTCTACCAGTTCAAAACCGTTCATTGGTTTCATCTGAACATCTACGAGAGCAATATCAGGAAATTCATCTTTTGAAAGTTTTCCAAGGTCTTCTATAAAATCGGGGCCATTATCTGCGGTAAGGCAAACCGATATATTTTTTTCATTGGACAGCAACATTTTTACCCCTTCGAGGATCAGCTGTTCATCATCAATCAGTGCTAGTTTGATTTGGGAACTCATGATATTTTGGAATTTTTATGATTAAACGACTTCCTTTTTTTGAAAATGTTTTTTTCCATTTGTGTGTGGCATTCATTGATTTGATACGGGATTCAATATTTTTGATTCCCATCCCTTTTTTCACTTCTTCATATTCAAATCCCTGTCCGTTATCAGAAATCACAACGGTCATATTTTCAGGATAATCTTTAATGTAAATCCAAATATCCGTAGCATCTGAATGCTTGATCACATTGGTAGTAAACTCCTGAATAATCCTGTACAGTTGTACTTCCACGAAAAGATCTTTCTTTTCATATCCAGGCATTACCTGCAGGGAAATATTGATTTTATGGGAAAGGTTGGCTATTAATTCTTCAACATATAAAACCAGACCCACAGATTCCAGATTTACAGGGTATAATGAATGGGAAATACTTCTGGCAGCATCAATCAGGGAAGACATCTGACCGTAGATATTTTTTTTGATCAGCTCATCACCCTGAGTATCGAGGTTATTCAACCACAAAGAAAGAATATTGAGGCGGTTTCCGATATCATCATGAATCATCACTGCAATTCTTTTTCTTTCTTCTTCCTGGGCCTTGATGTTTTCCAGCACTAATTTTTTCTGATGAAGAACTTCTGCTTCATGCTGTACATTTTTTTCTTTAATAATTCTGGTAATAAAAGCTCTGTAAGCTAGCAGAATAAAGGATACGATAACTGTTATGGTAACAATTATCAGGATCAGCAGATTGATATTTAGTGTTACTTCTTTAATCTGAAAAAAGTATATAAAAATGAACAGTACAAAATACTCGAAAGAATATTATTGGCACTGAGAATAGTATAATAATCGTTTTCGGACAGATTGGCGATCTGGTGCTGAATGATAAAAATAAATACTGAGACGGAGTAATAGAAAAAAATACTGGCATCTACAAGGAGAAAGCGGTTCTGAGCAGAGGTATTCTTAATCTCCCGAATCAGGGTAAATCCTGAAAGGCAAATAATGATAATATTGGAAACCACTTTCGCTATATCAGCATTGGCAGGATAATCAAATCCGTATTTCGAGATCATAAAACCTGTTGCCAATGCACCTACAATCCACAAAACATATCTTGGCCAGTCCAGCTTTCTGATAAATAAACCTGTCAGTAGAAAAAACTCTCCTGCTATATAGAGAGGATAGAGAAATGATGTATCATTCAGTCTGAAGATATAAGGCAGCGCCAGATTCAGCAATTCAATAAAAAAAAGAAAAGCAATACAATGAAAATATTGCTTTTCTTTATGATTTAATATGCGGTATTTTGCTGCTCCCAGTAGTATAACAGACAGGAGCAGTGCATAGTTCAGGAATAAAATTGCCTTATAAAGTTCAGCCATTCCTCAGTATATCGTTTTTAAAATTCACTTCCTACATCTACATCCGGGATACGGCAGATAGGAGGACATGGTTTTGCCCAGTCGTAAGTGTTGGAAATTGATTCTGCTCCCAGTTCTGCATTTCTAAGGTTTTCACGGAAAGAGATAAAGATAAGCGTTACCAGCATTTTCCCGTAAATATCATTGTATCTGATCCCAAAAGAACAGGTAATACCAGCCAAACCATCATCAGAAAGGCAAAGGTCTGCTGTAGGAACATAGAATTTTCTGAAAATTCCACTTCCCTGATTTTCTCTGGTTTCTTTATAAAACCAATCCATACCTTGATTTCTCCAACGTTCAATAGCATCTACAGCTTTGTCCTGTTCAAGAATGGGTGTATTGGAAACCGGCAATCCCATATTGGCATTTTTTTCCATGCTTTCAAGATCTTTAGAAAGAACCGCATTTCTAATCAGGGTATATTCCTGAATCTCCTGCAATCTCAGATCTTTTTCAAGCTCGGTAAGAAAGCTGTATGGATATTCTTTTACATCTATTTTTACCCCATCATTATTCATAGGATAAAAGATAAGAATCAATCGGTCTCTGTAAATTCCTACTGCAGCACAGAAGTCTTTATAATCCTTAAACCCCTTCATCCATTCAAGGTGTTCTCTGGAAATATTAAAAACATAGTTGGTAGGGATAAGCTTTTGAATTTTGGAAAAGTCAGAAAGACATGCTTTCCACTGGTTTGACGCTGCTCTACATTCTTCTACAGGCAGCATATAGTCTACAATGTTTAATGTTGACATAAGCATAGTTTTTAGTCGTATAAAAATATACAAACTAAATATGCTATGCAAGAGGATTTTAATTAATAATTTTTCACAGTAATATGATAACAGCTCTGCTGCTTCTCTTTGATGTAATATATTCTACCAGCCTTCTCATAATGCTTTAAAACTTTCTCCAGGGCTACTTCCATTTTCGGATTGTATTTTAAAACGTTGTTGAATCTTACGTAAGAAATGTCAAAAGAGTTGCCATAGTTGTGAGAACTAATCCCTAGCGAGGCGTTAGAATTCACTCTTCTCAGCCTGCACTGGTCTTCAAGGGTTCTGGTAATGGATGAAACCGTAAATGTACCGCCTTTTGTATCCTTACTGAACTTTGATCCTATTTTTTCCAGAGTGGTTTTTGCCTTGGATACCATATAAGCTCTGCTGTAATCAAGCCTTTGAACCTGATATCCTTTGCCGGATTTTTTTATTTTATGGAATTTTCCGTTGTTGATATATTTCTGTATGGTTTTGGAATCTTTCAATAACTGTACTCCAAAACCTTTGGAAGCATCAAGATGAGATTTATAAAGCGGTGTAGGTTCTACCTTCAATACGGAGGTAAGATCATAGCAGGGAAAAGCTTTTTTGGCTGCCTGCGAATAATGTAAACTATAAATAAAAGGTACAAAGACCACACAAAAAAACTTTCTCATTCACCTTCCTTTTAAATTACAAATGAAAGATAAAACATTTATGTTAGATCTTTCAAGACTGACGATAATACTCTCTCAATAAATCCCAAACAAACATTACACCAAATTACAGATTTTGCAATTTTTGTTCCCTATTTTTTGAAATATTTTTTCAGTTTTAACTTTTTACTTTAAGATTTAAATTTTACATTTGAGATACATAAACAATAAACAACATGATAAAAAAACTTTTCGCTGAATTTTTCGGCACATTTTGGCTTGTTTTCGGAGGGTGTGGAAGCGCTGTTTTCGCAGCGGGTGTTCCAGACATCGGCATCGGACTTTTAGGCGTTGCTTTAGCCTTCGGTCTTACTGTTCTTACTATGGCTTACGCTGTAGGGCATATCTCAGGAGGGCACTTTAATCCGGCAGTTTCTTTCGGGCTTTTAGCAGGCGGAAGATTTCCTGCAAAAGATCTTATTCCTTACATTGTAGCCCAGTGTTTGGGAGCGATTGTAGCAGCAGGATGTCTGTACACAATCCTTAACGGTGCCGGAGCGGTAGAATTCTCAAAACCCGGAGATTTTGCCACTAACTTTTACGGTGAAGCCGTTTACAATGGAAAAGCTTTCAGTATGGGCGCAGCTTTCTTGGCTGAGTTTTTATTAACTGCATTTTTCCTTATTGTAATCATGGGAGCTACAGATAAGTGGGCTAACGGTAAGTTTGCCGGTCTTGCCATCGGTCTTGCGCTTACTTTGATCCACCTGATCTCTATCCCGATTACCAATACCTCTGTAAACCCTGCGAGATCACTTTCTCAGGCAGTCTTTATGGGAGGAATTGCCATGTCACAGCTTTGGTTGTTCTGGGTTGCTCCTATTTTGGGAGGAGTTGTAGGCGGATTGATCTACAAGTTTTTACTTCAGAGAGATACTGCTGAAATTGCAGATTAGTTTTAAACAATATTTAATGATAAAATCCTGTCAGGCGGCAGGATTTTTTTATTTCAGTTTTTTGATTTCAAAAGGATTTTTAAAGATGAGCTCTTCATGTTTTCCTTTGATTTCCATTTTACGCTGAAGAAGATTAAGCGCCATTTTTCTGATAAAAAGATCTTTGTCATTCAGTTTCCAGTAAGAATCTTCATGAAGTTTTTTAGGTTGGCGGATCAGATAGAATTCGGTTTCCCAGGTATCTACATTATGATAGAATTCGATGATTCCACAATGTTCAGGGATAAGAGCTGCGTCTACCATTCCCATCGGGAGCAAAAAACTAAAGGAATTGCATACATAATCTCCACAGGAAATTTTATCATGTTTCAGAAATTTTTCTCCGGTATCTTTGTTCAGGTAAGATTTTTTGAAATCATTTTTAAAATCACTTTTTGAAAACTTAATCTCTATTTCATGACTTCCACCTTCTGAATCTATGATCAGAATATCCGCTTCCCAATCTGCCTGAAAATAATTCGTCAGCACGATTTCTTTTTCAAAATCGCAGTGTGAATGAATATAGGCATGTATAAGTTCTTCTATTTTGATCATGGGTAATATTGTAAAATGTACAATGTAAAAAGTATTAATGATAATGTCAGATTTAAAAGCAAACTTTCAGGTATCATTAAAATTGACAAGCGAAGCGAATTGACCATTCATAATTGTTCTCTTATGTCCAAAATCATCAACTCACCAGCAGGCTGCATCCTCTGATATCAGAATGATCTATTCTTCCCAATACCTGAAATTTATCACCAACTATTTTCCCTAAGTCCTGAGTTGCAATAAATGAGCAGGAATGCGTATTGGCAAGGTCAATAATATTAATAGCTCCTGTTCGCCCTTCTTTTTCATAAGCCAAAGGATCTTCTGCATTCCGAACCATGATTCTCATCCAGTTTGGACATTCGTATTCATTATTTCCAAGAGAATAAGCCTGTGAAAGCAACTCCGTCATGGAATATTCTGAGTATATTTTATCTGTTTTAAGGCCTTCCTGCAAGATTTTCAACAATTCATCCTTAGTCATTTCTTCCTTTCGTCCTTTCATTCCACCGGTTTCAATTACGATTAAGTTTTCAGGGAAGTTCAGAGATTCTTCGCTTTGCTCAGCATGGCAGTAATCAAGAAAGTCTAATAAGGCAAAGGAAACTCCAAAAAGAATAACTTTTTTGCCCTGCAGTGTATTTAATAACTCAAAAAGCTCAGCATGATTATAAAGAAAATATCCGTTTTCCGGTTTGGCAGACTTCTTCATCAGATAGTCCACCATATAAATCAGTGATGAGTTTTGTCTCTCAAGATAGCTTGGAAGTAATCCAAGAAAAATAAAGTCTTCCGGTTTTCCGATAAATTGTTCAAAACTTTTATAAATGCTTTCTTCATAAAGCTCCGGATCTGCGATGAAATGTTTGGAAAGATTCATCTGGGTTGTTCCTGAACTTTGAAAGAAAAGATCAGCAGCCACATTTTTATCCAGGATCTGATGATTTTTAAACATTTCAATAGGAAGAAATGGAATTTTTGTCAGGCTATCCACCTCATCGGGATTCACCTTCAGAAAATCAACAAATTTCCGGTATATTTCAACATTTTCATATTGATAACGAAATGTTTTCAATGATGCATTCAGAAAATCCTGTTCAGTCTGTATGTTGAATATATTTTTCAATTCCATAATTTTTGAGTTCCTTAATCCCTTACTACAAGGCAATTACAGAGATAAAATATTGTTATTTAATAATTTTTTAATGGATAAAACCTATTTTGGTAGACTTATTGCAATGTGTTACTTGGAATATGGATTAAAAACAAGAGTGGGTTTTTCCACCCGTTCGAAAGTTACCTCTTTTTAGGGGTAATTTTTTTTTGCTTTATTTTTCAAAAGTCTTGAGTTCAAAATCCTTTTCAAAAACTCCGTAAGTGAAATAGGATATCCAGTCTCCAAGGTTGATATATTTTGCGTTTTGTTCCAGATCCAGCACCATTGGCAGGTGTCTGTGCCCATAGATGAAATAATCAATCTTCTGAGTTTTCAGCTTTTCTTTGGAATAAATAATTAGAAACTCTTTATCTTCTCCCAAAAAAGCTTTGTCTTCTTCTCCGGAGATCATTTTATTTTTTTGGGAAAGGTATAATGCAATTTTCATCGCAATATCCGGATGAAGCCATTTGAAAAACCATTGAGCTACCGGATTGGTGAACAGTTTCTTCATTCTTTTGTATCCTTTGTCTCCAGGTCCCAAACCATCTCCATGAGCCAGCAGAAACTGCTTCCCTCCCATTTCAAAATATTGTTTCTGATAGAATACGGTACATCCGATTTCTTCTTCCAGATAATCTTTCATCCAAAGATCATGATTTCCGACAAAGAAATAAATATGGATTCCTCTGTCTTTAAGTTCTGCAATTTTCCCCAGCACACGAACGTATCCTTTAGGAATAACATGCTTCCATTCATGCCAGAAATCAAAAAGATCACCCATTAAAAACAAAACCTGAGCATCTTCTTTGATCTCATCCATCCAGCGTATAAACCTCTCTTCACGCACCTTGCTTTCCTTGGGTGTAGGAGCACCAAAATGCTGATCTGAAGCAAAGTATACTTTTTTTCCAGGTTCTAAATTAATTGTTGTTTTTAACACCTTCTGAGTTTTGTGAAAAATTATTGATTATCTTCTGCAAACCATTCTCCATAAGAGTTTTCTGTCTCATGAAGTTTAAGATAAGCTAAAGAAATTCCTTCGGGAAGTCTTGATTTTACTTTAGCAGCAATAGCATACAACATGTTTTCACAAGTCGGCTGGAAACTGCAATAGATTACTTTATGTCCTTTCTGCTCAAGGTCATCTCCCAGTTCTTTGTGTGGAGACAGCGCATTGACAAGAACCGCATGGTCCCATACATCTACGATCTCAGATTTTACGATACTTTTGATATCTCCGAAATCTACCACCATTCCATTTTTAGGATTTTCAATATCATTAATCGGTTTTCCTTTCACTGTTACAAACAGTTTATAGGAATGTCCATGCATATTTTTACACTTCCCATCGTAGTTGTAAAGCACGTGAGCCGTTTCGAATGTAAAAATTTTTGTAATACGTATCATAGTACAAAGATAGGATAAAACAGCTTAATACAGAAAAGACTGTTTCTATTACAGCGATTTTAAAATATTTTTTTAATCAATTTTGAAAGTCAGATTATGATCCTGGGTTCCATCTACATTGATTGCATGGTAAGGTACAGAAAGCCAGCCTTTTTTATTCATAACCAATTTAAACTGGTAAGTTTTTCCACTTTCGAAATGAGATTTTGGAAGTACCAATTCAAAAGTGTTGTTCTTTTTCAGATTCATATAATACGGCTTATCATCAGAATTCCAGTTATTAAAAGAGCCAGTAACTGAAATACTTTTGATGTACTCTATGCTTTGTCCTTGAGGAAATTTATAAGAAAAAATGATATTATCCTTTTCAGTTCGATAGCCATAGTTTTCTTTTTTAAGATTGGGATGAACAAAAGGTTCAGACTTTGTGTATTCTTCTGCCACCATGTATGGATCAAGCATTCGTTTATCCATCATGCCTGCAATCTGATTGATCATAGGGTAAAAAACCGGAAATTCTTTATATCCGTTGTACATCACTATAATAGCCATATTCTGATCCGGAAAAATTCTGTAAGCACTTACATTTCCCCCTGAAAAATTATAAGAGTTTATCGTATTAAAGGTATCCATATCCCAACCATGAGTAAAGGTGATCTCTTTATTTTTGTATTCAAATGGTTTCCACATCAACGCTTGTGTGGCAGGTTTCAGAAAATCATTTTTACTCAAATGAATGCTCCATTGTAAAAACGCAGGCAATGCAATCGCTAGGCCATTCGCTGAGTGCGCTCTTCTCCCTTCTACAAATGTGGATTTTTCGTATTGGTGTTTATCCTTGTTGTAGATATATTTTACAATCCTATTAGGAATTTTTTCAATGGAATTGGATGAAAATACCACCTGATTTTTGGAATCTGAAAACTGATTCTTCAGGATATAATCTTCAAATTTCTCTCCTGTTATTTTTTCAATGATCATCGTAATCAACATGTAGTTGGTCTGATTATACCTGTAATCACTTCCAGTTTCAAATTCCATTTTTTCTTTTGACAGTCGATTAATAACCTCAGCGTTGGTAGCATCTGTTGCAATATCACTGAAATTAATCCAGTCCGGCAATCCTGAAGAATGGGATAATAAATTTTTCACCTTCACATTTTGCCATTCTGCCGGTATATTGTCAACATATTTTGAAATTTTATCTTCCACAGAAAGTTTTCCTTGCTCAACAAGCTGAAAAAGCCCAACATTTGACATCAGTTTTGTAGTAGAATACACCCTGAACATGGAATTTTGATCTACTTTTTTATCACTTTCCAAAGTTTCTGTTCCGTAGTATTTCTGAAAAGTCACTTTATTGTTGGTAACAATTCCCACGGCCATTCCCGGTATCTCATTGATTTGAATAACTTTCTTTATATAACTGTCTATCGCTTTCGATTGTTCTGCAGTCTGACCATAAGTTGTAAAGAAAAAGCCTGAAAATAATATTGTTAAAATAGATGATTTCATGGAGATGTCTGTTTGAAGTTTCCTTAGTAAAACAGCTGTGTGCCTTATTGTATTACATTAAAGAAAAAATTCTGTTACTTCAGATATTATTTTATCGTTTTTTCAAATCTGTTAACGACTTTGTACTCTTTGTCTTTGATAACAATTTCATAATCTCCTTTATCAAGAATTAAAAAACGGCTGTCTTGGGAAGTTTTGAGCTCAATGATATCAGCAGGAATTCCCTGTTTTTCAAACTCTCCTTTTCTGTATGCTAAAACCAAGGCCGGATATATTGAAACTTTAGAAGCTGAAATATTATAGAGCTTTCTGTTTTTGTTCAACATCCAATTTGGTCTGCCTTTAATGTATTTTGTAACGGGATGAATGATTTTAATATCGGTATACAATTCTTTGTCTTCACCATTGTATATTCCCTGGTTTTCATCTTTTAAAACAACAGGAACCGTATTATTTGTCAATCTTAAAAGTGGTTCATTATACTTCAGGTTACTTTTTTCTGAAAACTGAGTTTGATCAATGGTAAAAGGATTCACACCTGTTAAGTCTGAAAGCCTTCCCGCCATTGTTTTCTCCCAGGATTTATGAACCCCTTCATAAGCATGCTGGTAACCGCAATAAATCAAATA
This sequence comes from Chryseobacterium sp. T20, assembly GCF_047345655.1. Classification (NCBI taxonomy): domain Bacteria; kingdom Pseudomonadati; phylum Bacteroidota; class Flavobacteriia; order Flavobacteriales; family Weeksellaceae; genus Chryseobacterium; species Chryseobacterium sp. T20. The sequence goes on along the minus strand of NZ_JBLFDU010000002.1, from coordinate 105,219 downwards.
TTTACCTTCTTTATTTTTCTGCATAAAATCGAAGATATTTTTTGCTTCTCCAATTTCTCTTTCTTTGTTATTTCCTTCTGCTTCGTAAGAGAAAAGTGTAAATCCAATTTTCAAAGCATGGTAGATAAAATTTCCAAATTCCGGTTCTTTGGAATAATATCCGCTACTGAGAGTAGCAAATTTTGTGGTATTTAAAGAATCACTCGCTAATGTTTCGAGCCCCAGATATCTGTAGCCTTTGTCATATAATCCCTGAAGTAAGGAAGATGTAAATGCTCTGTGACTGGCATTATGATGAGCTTCATTAATGATGATAATCTGTTCACTGGCAGCTCTGTCTAAGATATAATCTTTTGCATTGACAGGGGTTAATTTTGTGAATCTCAGGCTATCTGCAGTACTCAACTTTTTTACACGTCCAAAAGTCTCATCCCAACTTTCCAGGGCAGGTTGATATTGTCCGCTTATTGAGTAGTATGTTGCTGCCATCTGGCTTCTCCAGGATTGACCTTGAGTAGAGTCTGATACCTTCTTTTTGATATCATCCGTAAACCAGTAAGAATTTTCCTGGCCATAGCCTATTATGCTTAACAAGAGTAAAGCCAGCGAATAAGAGAATTTCATGTGTATTTAGTTTTTGATTGATAATTACCATCCGGTAAGCTACAAATTTAGAGCCAACAACCTAAGAAGTCTGGCTCAAATCATTTCTTTATAAGTTATTGGCAAATTTTGATTTATTTACAGTTACTTTATTCTTAAAAGCTTTATAGATGTGGTATTGATTAATATTATTCTGAGTAATCAAAATAGGTTCAGTATTATCCTCAATCACAATTTTAGAATATCCCAGATCTGATGAAAAGGCATTTGAGTTCCATGAATAATACAATTCAACGGCTTTAATTTTATCAAAATCTATTTTTCTCTCTTTTTGGCTCTGTTTATCCAATACTATGATTTGCTTTTCTAAAGGATCAATTTTAGCTTCTTCCCTTATATTTCGCAAATAATATTTTTTTCTGATTAATGCTGTTCCCAAAAAGAGATAAGTAAGAAAAGAAAACAGTAAAACCGGAACAGCAGAGTAAAATATCTTTGATAATGAAAGTTCATTCCAGTCCAGAATCATTTTACGTACAATGGCACCAGAAATAAAAACGGTAAAACACAGATAAAAATACCCCAATATCAAATTGCCTACAATTTTATTCTTTTTATACTCAAATTCCATTTTAACACATTAAAATTGTTTTACTCCACACCTTGTTCTAATTAAAAAACTTCTCCAGCCACTCGTTTTCCAGACGTTTTATTTTTTTGGTTTCAGGGTCAAACAGAATCCAAAGCGTACTTGAGTCTACCACAAGTTCGTCATTGCAATAGAATTCAACTTTTCTTGGCTGTTTGGCTCCTTCGGGAGTCAGAGGATAAGTTCTTACCGTAATGATATCACCCAGATAAACCTGTTTTTTATATCGGATATGATGATCCAGAAGCATCCAGGCATCGTTGACATATTCTGTTTGCTGTTTCAGAAGATCCCAGTGTTCCGCTGCTACTTCTTCCACCCAGTGCACATATTGTACATTATTCACATGATTATTCTGATCAATATGTTCTTCTGTTACTTTGATCTGTTTTTCGTACATTAAATTCATTCTGCTGAAAGTTTACTCAAATGTATCATTTTAAAACAAAACTTTCTTCATTCAACCCCACACTTTTATGCATAAAAAAACGGAATCATAAGTTCTGATTCCGTTACAATATTCAGTATATTGAATTTCTTATTTAGATTTTCCGGCAGGTTTTGCAGGCGTTGCTGTAGCTCCTAATTTAGTTTTTACAAGTGCTGTGATATCTTCACTTCCATCGTTATACACAAGATTATTAGCTTCCTGAGATGCAATATCAAAAACATAATTGATACTTCTTTCTTTAGCAGCCGCAGAAATAGCAGCTTTTACTTTTTGCTGTAACGGAGTAAACAATTCATTTTGTTTTGCAGAAATATCTTTAGCAGCCTGTGCTCTTGATTCTTCAATTTTTTTACCTATAGTCTGTAATTCTGTTTGTGCCGCTATCAGTTCTTTAGTCACGGCTTCTTTGTTAGCTTCACTAAGAGTCTTTTCTTTATCCTGCGCTGCTTTCAGCTTAGCCTGATAATCACCAATTAATTTTTCAATTTCAGTCTGCTTGGTCTTTGTCAGGTTATCCACAGTTGCAGTTATTGTTTTTACTTCAGGTAAACTTGCAAAAATATCATCAGTATTCACGCTTCCAATCTTCTGTTGGGCTTTTGCAGCATTTGCAGTAAGGGTTAATCCTAATGTAATAAAAAGTACTTTAATTAAATTCATTTTTAATAATATTTTTTCAGCCCCAAATATAATTCAAATTTCAATTACTTATCATGTCGTATTTATTTCTTTATTATTTTGAAATATTCACATTGTAAAAACAGGCTTAAGCACTTTTAAATCAAAGAAAAACCTTCCCACAGACGAGAAGGTTTAACATCAAAAAAATATGGAAAAACGACTAATGGAATTGTGCCGTTTCTGTAGAATCTTTCATCGCTACAGTAGCGGAAGAGCCATTGGTCACAATATTCTGTACTTCATCAAAATATCCTGTTCCCACAAAAGACTGGTGTTTTACCGCTCTGAATCCTTTCTGCTGTAATGCAAACTCACGCTCCTGAAGTTCTGAATATCCTGCCATTCCTCTTTCTTTATAAGCTAATGCCAGTTCAAACATAGCTGTGTTCAAAGCGTGGAATCCTGCAAGGGTAATAAACTGGAATTTGTATCCCATTTTAGCCAGCTCTTCACGGAAAGTAGACATTTCTTCCACGCTCAGTCTCGCTGCCCAGTTGAATGAAGGTGAACAGTTATAAGCCAGCATTTTCCCTGGAAATTTCGCATGAATTCCTTCTGCAAATCTTTTGGCCTGCTCCAGATCAGGGTTTGAAGTTTCCATCCAGATCAGATCTGCATAGGGAGCATAAGACAGACCTCTGTCGATACCTTGCTCTACTCCATTTTTCACTACATAAAATCCTTCAGAAGTTCTTTCTCCCGTAACGAATTTCTTATCTCTGTCATCAATATCAGAAGTCAGCAGATCTGCAGCATCCGCATCCGTTCTTGCAATAATAAGACTCGGAACTCCAAGTACATCAGCAGCCAGACGTGCCGCAATCAGTTTATTGACTGCTTCCTGTGTAGGCACCAATACTTTTCCTCCTAAGTGTCCACATTTTTTGGCCGAAGAAAGCTGATCTTCGAAATGTACCCCAGCTGCTCCTGCTTCAATCATCTGTTTCATCAGTTCAAAAGCATTCAGATTACCTCCAAAGCCTGCTTCAGCGTCTGCAATGATAGGCACAAGATATTCTTTATTTCCTGTTCCGCTTACAGACTGCACCTGATCTGCTCTCAATAAAGCATTATTAATTTTCTTTACAACTGAAGGCACCGAATTGGCCGGATACAATGACTGATCAGGATACATTTCCCCTGAAAGATTGGCATCTGCAGCCACCTGCCATCCTGAAAGATATATTGCTTCCAGGCCGGCATCTACTTCCTGCACTGCCTGATTACCTGTCAATGCCCCAAGTCCTGCCACATAATCCTGAGTATTCAGTTTATCCCAGAATTTTTTGGACATTTCTGTAGCAATTGTGTAATCTATGGTATAAGAACCTCGAAGTTTTAAAACTTCTTCTGCTGTATAAGGTCTTTTTACACCGTTCCAACGTGGATTTGTCAGCCAATCTTGCTCTATAGCCTGGATTTGTTCTTGTCTTGTTTTCATAATATTTGGATTTTGTTTGATTAGATTTTGGGGTTCGGGGTTCGGGATACGAGATATGATTGTCAAATTTTCGGACACTCCTACTCTCTCACTCTCAAATTAGATAAAAGGGTATGCTTTAAGGGTTAGAAATTCTTCAAAATTTTCAGAGAAGATCAGCTCATTGAAAAGTTCTTTGGCAAGGTTAAATTTTCCGTTTTGGAAACGGGTTTCTCCTACATACTTTTCAATATTGTCCATTTCTTCTTTTTCCCACTGTAGTACCATGCTTCGGGTTAATGTTCTGTCATCACTCAGGACCGCTTCGTTTTTCAGCCATTGCCAGATTTGTGTTCTTGAAATCTCAGCAGTAGCGGCATCTTCCATCAGATTATAAATAGCGGCAGCGCCAATTCCCATCAACCAGCTTTCAAGGTAAAGAATTCCTACATTGATATTTTTTCGGACTCCTTTTTCGGTAATATCTCCTTTGGGGATTTCCAGCAGCTGGCTTTCTGTTATATGATATTCAAATTTTTTATCGATCTGATTTTTGGAAGGCATATACTCATCAAAAATTTCTTTTGCCACCGCTACCAATGCCGGATGTGCAACCCAGGTTCCGTCATGACCATTTTTCACTTCTCTTTCTTTATCGTTTTTTACTTTTTCAAAAGCAATACGATTAGCTTCATCATTGTCTTTTACAGGAATCTGGGCTGCCATACCACCGATTGCATGTACATTTCGTTTATGACAGATTTCGATCACTCTTTTTGAATATGCACTCATAAAAGGAGAAGTCATTGTCACCTGATCTCTGTCCGGAACGATAAATTCGGGAAGGTTTCTGAATTTTTTAATGTAAGAGAAAATATAATCCCATCTTCCACAATTCAATCCTGCGCTATGTTCTTTTAATTCAAATAAAATTTCATCAATCTGAAATGAAGCAGTAATGGTTTCTATTAAAACAGTAGCTTTAATCGTTCCTTCCGGAATTCCAAGGTAGTTTTGGGCAAAAACAAAAACCTCATTCCACCATCGGGCTTCTTTATAGTGTTCTAATTTTGGAAGATAAAAATAAGGGCCGCTTCCATTTTTCAAAAGCTGTTTTGCATTTCTGAAAAAATAGATTCCAAAATCAGTCAGCGATCCGGAAGCTTTCTCACCATTGATTTCAATATGTTTTTCCGGAAGATGAAGCCCCCGTGGACGAACCTGTAAAACAGCCGTTTTTTCATTAAGGGTGTACGCTTTTCCTTTTTCGTTAACAAAATCTATCTTTCGGTTAATAGCATCAGAAAGATTAATCTGTCCCTGGATACAGTTATCCCAAACCGGCGAGCTGCTGTCTTCAAAATCAGCCATAAACGTAGAGGCTCCGGAATTCAAAGCATTGATAATCATCTTGCGGTCAACAGGACCGGTAATTTCTACTCTTCTATCCAACATATCTTCAGGAAGCGGAGCACATGCCCAATTCCCGTTTCGGATCTCTGCTGTTTCTTTTAAGAACTCGGGAAGATTTCCTTTGTCAAAATTATGCTGGGTATTTTTTCTTACTTCTAAAAGTTCAAGTCTTTTATGATTAAAGTTCCGATGAAGCGAAATCAGAAAATCTGCCAAATCAGGAGTAAATATTTCCTCAAACTGCTTCTGTGACTTTATTTCTAATTGAGTCTTGGTTTCCATAACTTATTGATTTTGTGATTTGATGTTACAAACATAAATAAAAATTTTCACAAACAGCGAACGTTCGCTAAATTTATTTAAAATTTATTATGCGAATAATCGCATCTAATTATTTATATTTGAGTAATGAATTCAGAAAGCGACTTTATCAAAACAGTTTTTGGGCTAAAACTGAAACAGCAGAGACAAAAGAAAAACTGGTCTCTGCAGGACCTTGCTGTAAAAACAGGATTATCAAAATCTTACCTCAACGAAATTGAGAACGGAAAAAAATATCCCAAGCATGATAAAATTATTCAGCTTTCTGAAGCACTGAGTTGTACTTTCGATGATCTGGTTTCTACCAAGCTGGATAAAAGTCTGGCTCCTTTCAACGAAATTCTTCAGTCTGATTTCTTCAAAGAAGTCCCACTGGAATTGTTTGGCATCAATAAGAACAACCTTATCAGCATCATTAGCGATGCTCCTAAAAAAGTAACGGCTTTTATCAATGCTCTAATTGAAATTTCTCAGAATTATAATCTTGGAAAGGAAAGATTTTATTTTGCCGTACTAAGGTCATTCCAGGAATTATATGATAATTATTTCCCGGAAATTGAGGAAAAAGTAGAACTGTTTACTGAAGAAAATCAATTACAGATAGGAAAAAACTTAAAGTCTGATGTTCTGGAGAAAATTCTTGAAGAAAAATTCAGCTATACCATTCAGTCTGAAAATTTTGAGAAATATGGAACGCTGGATAATCTGCGTTCTCTTTTTATTCCTGAAAAAAAGCTTTTACTTCTGAATCAAAAACTGGAAAAGGATCAGAAAACGTTCATCCTGGCAAAGGAAATCGGCTTCAATGTACTGGAATTAAAAAATCGTCCTAACACGTATTCATGGCTGGATTTCGGAAGTTTTGAAGAGATACTGAATAACTTTTATGCATCTTATTTTGCAGGAGCGTTGCTCATTTCAAAAGAACCCGTTATTGAAAAGTCCTCCGAGTTTTTCCAGCAAAATAAATGGGAGCCTAAAAATTTCGAAAGTCTGATTAATAGTTTTACCCGCTCACCGGAAACCTTCTATTATCGACTGACCAATATTCTTTCGGCTGAAATGGGAATCAAAGATCTGTTCTATCTATGTCTGGTAAAAAAGAAAAATTCGGATAAAATTCAGATTTTAAAAGAGCTCCATCTTAACCATCAACAGGCTCCTCACGCCAATGCCACCAATGAACATTATTGCAGAAGATGGATTGCGGTGAAAAATCTTGGTGATTTAAAAGAAAATGAAACTCTGACGGATGCTCAGATTTCTCATTATAAAGATCAGGGAATAAGCTATCTTGTGATTTCTACTTCACAAAAAAATCCTTTCTCAGATGGAAGCAACAGAAGTTATTGTCTGGGGATTTTACTGAATTCTCAAACAATAAAAAAAATAGGGTTTATCAAATCTCCTTCTTTAAAAACCATCAATGTTGGAGTCACCTGCGAATCCTGCAGTATTGCAGATTGTGAAGTAAGACAGGCACCTCCTGTGAGACTGGAAAAGGAGCATTTTAATCTGAGTATGAAAAATTCTGTAGAAAAAATCAGGAAAACGTTTGAAGATGTTTAAAAGTGAATGATGAATTGTCAATGCGCTTCGCTTGTGAATTTTTATGTGAGGTTCGGGATGCGAGATTTGGGTTTGTGAATAATCGGTTTGCTGCTGAAATTTACGGGTAACTTATTTTTCTAAACGCGGAGTTTGCAAAGTTTTCTATACTATTTATAACTTTTCCGATCGTTATAAAGTTTCACTCAGCAACGAAAAAATCCTTCCTCTGCTCAATGAAATTTGCTGGTGAATGATATATGAGATAAACTGACAAACCTTTGCGAACATCATCATTAATAATAATTCACGATTGACTTTGCAACGCAAAAATTGACGATTATTTTATATCTTAGTAAAAACACACTATGATATTAGATGTATTGTTTCCTAACCGCTGCATCCACTGCAACACAATCATTGATTCTGAGCTTTTGGTTTGTGGCCTTTGTTTTAACCAGATTCATTTTACCCATTACAATTATTTTGAAAATAACCCTGTTAAGGAAAAATGCAGTTTATTATTTCCCGTTGAAAACGCTTATTCTTTAATACAATTTGAAGAAGAAAGTTTAAGCCGTAAGATTATTCATGACCTCAAATACAGAGGTAGGGAAAAAACAGGAAAGATTCTTGCCAACTGGACTACAGAACGCCTTAATTTCAATAATAAAAAACCTGATTTACTAATAAATGTTCCTCTTCACCCCAGGAAACTCAAAGAGCGCGGATATAATCAACTTCATTTATTCACAGAAACGTTGTCTTCATTTTACAAAATCCCTTTCGATCATCAATTAATTAAACGAAATTACTACTCAAAAGCTCAGGCTTTAAAAGACAAGAAGCATAGATTGGAAACCATTAATACATTTTCAGTCACCCGACCCGTTTCCGGGAAGCACATTCTCCTGATTGACGATGTTTTCACCACGGGAAACACAGTGTCATCGGTTGCGTGGGAGATTTTGAATGCCGGAGACAATAAAGTAAGTGTATTGGTGATGGCTGTGGACATTTGAGGCGGGGAGCGAGGTACGAGTTTCGGGATGGTGAGATACGAGATACGAGTTCCGAGATATGAGGTGCGGGATTTTGGGCACGGATCATATTCAAAAATATTTCCAAACCTAAATGCTTCTAAACTCTCTCAAACACCCACTTAATCTATTTTCATGATTCAATTCTTTTTCCTAATTTTCCGGAAACTATACAACTATGCCAAATCTGCTTTTACTGCACGGAGCTTTAGGTCACAGCGACATTTTCAAACCTTATCTGAATACGCTGTCCCAATCTTTCACGGTACACACCCCTTTATTTTCAGGACACGGAGATCAGGAACTCCCTGCAGATGGCATCAATATTGAAAAATATACTCAGGAATTATCTGAATATTGTAAGGTGAACAATTTGACTGAAGTATCAATTTTCGGACATAGTATGGGTGGCTATGTTGCGCTTTGTTATGCCATGGAAAACCCTGAAAATGTAAATTCTATTATAACATTGGGAACAAAGTTCGACTGGACTGAGGAGCAGGCTTTAAAAGAAAGTAAGATGCTTAATCCTGATATTATTCTTGAAAAAATTCCGCAGTATGCTCAGCTTTTAGAATCACAGCACGGAACAAAATGGAAACAACTTCTTCCGGCTATTGCTGATTTAATGATTGATTTAGGTAAAAATCCTCCTCTGGAAAATAATTTTGCCACAATTACTACTCCAACTCAAATTATGGTGGGAGATAAAGATAATATGGTCACTATTGAAGAAAGTATGAGAGTGTACAGAAGCCTTCCAAACGCAAAATTGGCCGTACTCCCGGATACAAAGCATCCTATGGATAAAGTACGACCTGATTTATTATTGAACTTAATAAAAGATTTCTGGAATCTTTCTTAAGTTATCTCTGAAGTTTTTCTCCGTAGCTTAAATCTCCGGCATCACCCAATCCAGGAGTGATATATCCTTTTGAAGTTAAATGTTCATCGATAGCTCCTACCCAGATGTGCGCTTCAGGATAAGCATTCTGAATTGTTTCAACGCCTTGTTTTGAAGCAATGGCTGCTACGATATGAAGCTGGGTTGGATTTCCATTGGTTAATAAGTCTTTGATCGCTTCAATTAAAGAAGCTCCGGTTGCCAACATGGGATCTGCTACGATCAAAGGTCTGCCTTCGATGCTTGGGCAGGTAAGATAATCCTGTTTGATTGAGAAATAATCGTTGGCATCATGTTTTCTGTAAGCTGCCACAAAACCGCAGTCTGCTCTGTCGAGGTAATTCAGGATTCCTTCGAATAACGGAACTCCAGCTCTTAAAATGGTTGTAATAACCGGTTGCACAGCAATTTCCCTGCTTTTTATTGTATCTAAAGGAGTTTGAATTTCAACTTCTCTATACTCCAGTCCTTTACTGATTTCAAAAGCGGCAATCTCCCCGATTCTTTCCATATTTCTTCTGAATCTCATTCGGTCATGCTGGATAGTAACGTTTCTAAGTTCGTTAATCCATTCGTTGACCAGAGAAAAGTGTTGCGATAAAATAGTAAGCATGAAAATTTTATTTTTAATTTCAGTTAATTGATATTAATTGCTGCAAAATTACAACTAAAAAACGAATTGAAAGATTGCGTTGAAGGAGAAGTCCGTTCTGATGGTATAAAAAACTCCGGCAAGCTTTGCTTGCCGGAGTTTTTGTGAACAGTAGTTCTTATTATTTTTGTCTGAAATAAACTTCAATTGGAACCCCGGTAAACCCGAATTGTTTTCTCAACTGGTTTTCAGTAAATCTCTTATATGGTTCTTTCACATATTGTGGAAGGTTACAGAAGAATACAAACTGTGGTGAAGGCGTAGGAAGCTGTACACAATATTTGATTTTAATGTATTTCCCTTTCAACGCCGGTGGTGGTGTCTGTTCGAAGATCGGAAGCATTACTTCATTCAGTTTTGAAGTCTTAATTTTCTTCTTACGGTCTTCATACACCTCCATGGCTACTTCTACAGCCTTTAAGATTCTCTGCTTCGTTAAAGCTGAAACGAATAAGATTGGAATATCCTGGAACTGACCGATTTTATCTTTGATTGATTTTTCGAAATCACGCATCGTATTGGTCTCCTTATCCTCAATCAAATCCCATTTATTCACAAGGATTACAATTCCTTTTCTGTTTTTCTGAGCTAAACCGAAGATATTCATATCCTGAGATTCCCATCCTTGTGTTGCATCCACCATGATGATCACGACGTCAGAATACTCAATAGAACGGATCGATCTCATTACAGAGTAGAATTCAAGATCTTCGTTTACCTTAGACTTTCTTCTCATCCCTGCTGTATCTACCAATACAAACTCATGTCCGAATTTGTTGTACAAAGTCTGGATACTGTCTCTGGTAGTTCCTGCAATATCGGTTACGATATTTCTTTCAACATCCAATAATGCATTGGTCATCGTAGATTTTCCTACGTTTGGACGACCTGCAATCGTGATTTTAGGAAGCCCTTCGAAAGGATCTTTATATTCTGTAGTAGGGAAATCTTTAACGATATCATCTAGCAAGTCTCCTGTTCCTGAACCTGTAGCAGAAGAAAGCGTGTAATATTTATCAATTCCTAACTGATAGAATTCTGTTGCAGGAAGTTCTTCCTTTGCAGAATCTACTTTGTTGATAACAATATAAATTGGTTTGTTGGATCTTCTAAGAAGTCTGTAGATTTCGTAGTCTGTGTCAGTAAGTCCTTCTTCTACGTTCATCATAAAGATAATAGAAGTGGCTTCATCCACTGCTAATTGTACCTGTTTACGGATTTCTTCTTCAAAGATATCATCTGTACCTACATCATACCCTCCGGTATCAATTACCGTAAAGTCTACTCCATTCCAGTCTGATTTCCCGTAGTGACGGTCTCTGGTAACACCAGCTGTAGAATCTACAATAGCTTCTCTTCTTTCTAATAAACGATTAAAAAGCGTGGATTTTCCTACGTTGGGACGTCCAACGATTGCGACAATATTTGACATAAAAAATGTTTAATAATCCTCTTACTTTGCTCAAGGATATGTTATTAATGGGTTACTCCAACTTTTGGAGCCCAATTTTTTGCAAAGATAGGGTTTTATTATTTAACAGATGGAAGCTGGGAGAAGGAGGCGGAAAGTTATTATCCATCGGATAAATTAATGTAAACCTTACTCTTCAAATTGAACAGATAATATCCACAAATCTACTGTTTCTGGGTAGAAACACATTTTTTTTAAAATTTTATTGAAAAATAATTATTTGGATATCAATAAGTAAAGCATTTTACATCCTTATTATGTTAATTAATCTTTAATTTAGATTTTCATATTTAAAATAATTTCTATAATTTCGCGGCATAGAAACAGACCCATGGTGTAGCGGTAACACTACTGATTTTGGTTCAGTCATCTGGGGTTCGAATCCCTGTGGGTCTACAAACCATCCTTTTTAAGGATGGTTTTTGGTTTTTGTTCCCTTTTTGAAAAATAAAAAAGGGAGATACTGAATTAGTCATAAAAGAGGATCAAGCACAAAAGTTTGGTTAATCTAAAGAGGAAAAATGCTCTATCCTTTACCCCTCTATGCTGCATTCTGAAGTTTTTGATTTTAGCATTAAAAGATTCAGCAGAAGCATGAGTACTTCTTTTGTCAAAAAAGGCTAAGCTTTCTCTATAATGATTCATTATTGTTTTTCTTAAGATAGATTCTCCAGTAGTTTTATCAATCCATCTCCTTCTTTTGATATGAAGCAGAACCCGTTTTCCCCTCAAAGGAAAATCTTCAACAAGAACCGAAGAGTGAAAACCATTAGAATAATATGGACGATGGGTGAATTCTTGGGGAATGATACTCTTCTCCTTAAAATAGATAGGAAGCACTCCATCAACTTCTTCTGCTTTTATGATATCAAAGTGCTCTACTAAAAATCCGGAAGTAAGAGCTTTACTAGCTCGTCAGGAATATACATATTCCAAATTTAAAAACTTAACACTACATCCACAACTTTTGAGACTGATCCCATTTATGGTACTCATATAAAGTATTGATGAATTGATTATTAATTCACACCGTCTTATTTCGGTTAAAAATACTTGTTACTGCAACTACAGGATAGTGAGGCCAAAAAACTTTTATAGGGACCAAAAAACAATGAAATTTGCACTCTAAAGAATGTGAATGATCATTGGAGTCAAAAAAATACACCAAGAAAACAGCATAGAAAAAATGTAAAAGAATGTAGTTGATTTAAAATAAATTACAAAAAAACATTGCAAAAATATATGTTTTCTAAGTTGTAACCCTATTAATAATTCACTAATTGACAGTACGGTAAAAGAGGGCGAAAATCAATAATTGCTCAAAAGAAATAGAATTCTATTTAACTACAATAAGTCTATCAAGAATAGACTTTCCCTCAAATCATCAATTTTATAAAAACTAATTTCCAATAATAATGAAAGTACCATTAAAAACAATATTTAGCTGGTTTGAAAAGGGTGATATACCCACAGAACAGCAGTTTCAGCAGACCTTTTCTTCATTCCGTCATTTAGATGAAAACATCAGGATGGATGAGGTAATGGGTTTAAATGAAACTTTTCAAAAAACGGTATCCAGCACAACTTTTACAAATCATCTGCAAGATGAAAGCGCACACAATTTAGTGCTCGCAAAACTTAATGCATCCAATCTTACTGCTAGAAATGTGGAAGAATGGAAAGAAAAATTAAAGATCAAACTAGCAGCCACTATAGACGATGGTGAAGAAACCGGAAATGTCTATACAAAGGAGCAAATCGAGGAAATTGTAAATATACTTCAGGCAAAAGATAATGAAATGCTTGAGCTGACTGCAAAAATCAACGAAATACTAACCTCGAATGATGACAACCTTGATAAGCTTCAGAAAATCGTAGACTATATCAAAGAAAACAGGGAGCAGATAGAATTGCTTAAAGGTTCAGGAGCAAATTCTTCCTTTGGAGGAATTGTAAGGCCTACTGATAATATTATTGTTAAGCCGGGATCAGCAAAATGGTTTTGGGCAGGGAGTGGAGTTTACGAAAATGCTTCAGGAGTTACGATTGAAAATTTCGGAATAATTTCCTTTGACGGTTTTGTTTGGTCTGTTCTGGAGGTTAATATGCCTGGAGGTGGAACAGATGGTTTTATTGATTTAACACAAGAAGATTAAAATGAGATATACAGGAAGAATTTATTTTACAAATTATGAAAGATCAGATAAAGAAGTTGCAGATAATTTCATTTATCCCGTCATGTTTTTTATTAAAAATGAAGATGGAAAAATCATTAAACAGATTGCATATTCAGCTTTAGGAGAAAAGTCAGAAAGTGAATATGGAACTGGTGGTGGAACCGGAGGAGGCAATGGAATTGTTTTCCGCGCAAAATCTGAAATACCTGCATCGTTCGTAAAATCATTTGGAAGTGAAGTTAGAATAGTTTTTTCGTGGTCATCCATCGACAGCGTTGATGGTAGCGAGACTGGCGGAGGAACTGCGAGTATTTTAAAAGGAAACACGATCCTATTTAATAAAAACATTAATCAGGGAGCCAATGAGATAGATATCACGTCATATATTTTGGCGGGAGATAATACAATAACGCTTAGTATAACCGATAGTTATGGAAATAATAGGAAATTAAAATATGATATTCAAACAATAGCACTTGCTTTAAGTACTACATACGACAAGACCACTATTAATTCGGGGCCCATCATTTTTCGATATATTCCAACCGGGAATGTCGAGAAGACGATTCATTTCAAATTAAACGGATCAGATCTTCCGCCTGTAGTTACTTCAATAAATAACAAAGAGCTCCTTTATGAAATTCCTGCACAGTCGCACGGAGTTCATATCTTAGAGGTGTATATGACCGCTGATTTGTCAGGAGAGATCATTGAAAGCAATCACTTATTTACAGATATCATCAGCGTTGTTGCCGGTAATTTAACGCCTCTGGTTTCTTCAGCAAATAATGTTGTTGCTAATCAATATGCTCCAACTTCGATTGAATATCTGGTGTATTCACCATCGTCAAATTATAGCGATGTTGAGATTTTGGTCGATGGAGCGAAGGTTTCTGAATTACTTGTAAATAGAAGTTTGCAGAAGTTCACCTATACATTTACGGACTCAGGTGCGCACACTGTAACTTTTAAATGTGGCAATGTCACAAAAAATACTTCAGTAGTTGTAACTGCTTTCGATATTCAAGTTGAAGCCGAAACGTTAGGCTTGGAATTATTTTTAAGCAGTCGAAACAGAAGCAATTCAGAGATTAACAAAAACGAGTGGAAATACAAAAACCTGTCATGTACTCTTACTGATTTTGATTTCAGCACCAATGGGTGGGTTCAAGATTCAAAGGGTTCTGTGGCACTTAAAGTGAGCGGAAATGCAAGGGTTGAGATTCCTTTTAAAATATTTGATAACGATTTTAAAACAGGTGGTAAAACATTAGAATTTGAATTTTCAACTTCAGATATAAAAAACAGTGACAGTACTATTTTTTCTTGTAAAAATGGAAATGTTGGATTTGTTGCTACCTCAAATTCGTTTTCGTTCAGTTCTGAGCAGGACAGCACGTCCATATTTTTTAAAGAAGAGGAAAGGATTCGTGTAAGTGTAGTCGTTACAAAGGTTGCAGATCAAAGATTGGTATTTGTGTATATCAATGGAATTATATCTTCATTATATCAGTATAATTCATTAGACAGCTTTTTACAACAAGCTCCCCAAAACATTACTATTGGAAGCAGTGATTGTAATATTAATCTATATAATATTCGGGTTTATAATAATAATCTAAACGCCGATCAGATGTTGTCGAATTTTATTGCTGACATGGATAACCTGGTTGAAAAAGTCAACATTTACGAGAGAAATAAATTGTATGATGCATTCGGAAATTTGTCCTACGATAAATGTTTACAATCAATTCCATGCTTAACCATTGTTGGAGATTTGCCAACTTATAAAGGCGATAAAAAAACAATTGTTGGAGAGTATGAAAATGCTCAAGATCCTACAAAATCGTTTTCTTATGTAAATGCGAGTATTGATGTTCAGGGTACATCCTCACAATATTATCCCCGAAAAAACTTTAAAATCAAATTTAATGGAGGTTTTAAAAATGGTGAAATAAATTCTTCAAAATACAAGCTTCGTGATAATTCCTTGGCGGAAAAGACATTTACTTTTAAAGCTGACTTCATGGAATCTTCAGGTTCTCACAACATTGGTCTGGCGAGGCTTGCTCAAGATTCTTTAAATCAATTGGGTTATTTAGTTCCACCACAATTAATTGATCCCAATATCCGTACTACGATGGACGGGTTTCCAATGCTTATATTTCACAGAGCGACACCAGATTCGGAGCGTATTTTCTTAGGGAAATATAATTTTAACAATGATAAGTCAAATGAAGCGACAACGGGTTTTACAGGGGGTCAGGAATGCTGGGAATTTTTAAACAATACATCAGATAATACATTATTTATTGCTACAGATTTTCAAAGTGTAGACGAAAATGGTAAGCATTTATGGAAAAATGATTTTGAGGGAAGATATCCGGAAGATAATGAAGATACTTCGAATCTTGAAGCTTTGCATAGATGGATTGTGAGTTGCAAAAATAATCCTGCAAAATTCAAAACCGAGGCTCCAGATCATTTTAATATTCAGTTTTTACTGTTTTATTATGTATTCACTGAATTTTTTGCAATGGTCGATCAGCGCGCTAAAAATCAAATGTTTGCGATGTATCCGGATGCGCAAGGAAACAACCGTTGGTATCTTATTTTTTATGATAATGATACGGTTTTAGGTCTTAATAACGAAGGCCACAATGTGTATGATTACTGGGTGGAAGCTCACGACGAAGTAGGAAGTGGTTTTGTCTGGAATGGGGCCTTATCCGAGCTTTGGAAATTGGTTGAAGTAGCTTTTGATACTGAAATTACGGCTTTGTATCAGCAAATGAGAGCTTCAGGAATTCTGACTTATGATAAGTGCAACACTTATTTTAACACATTAGAATCTGACAAATGGGCGGAAAGTATTTTTAATGAAGATGCGAAATATAAATATATAGATCCTTTGGTTGTTGCTGGGAACGGAAGTTACTTATACACCGCACAAGGCTCAAGAAAATCACACAGGAATTATTGGTTATTAAATAGATTCAGATATATGGACGGAAAGTATGACACCTCTACTTTCTCTTCTGATTATATCACGATGAGACTTTATACCCCTTCGGGCACGCCTGTAGTTGCTCCCAATGCTAATTTTTTACTAACTGCTCAAAAAGACGGATACACTAAAATTAAGTTTGGTTCCTATATCAGCCGTGCGAGGCTTAGAAAAAATGTTGCATCTTTAGTTCAAGCTCCGGCTATTACTTTTAACGATACAGAAACTATTATCTATGGTGCATCTGCAATTAAAGATCTTGGAGATTTGTCAGGAAAGTATCTTGGTACTTTAGATGTTTCAAAAGCGATGAATTTGTCGAGGCTTCGAATTGGAAGTCAAATTTCCGGTTATTCAAATCAAAATTTGAGAAACTTGTTTATTGGTAATAATACACTTCTGGAAGAGTTGGATGTAACGAATTGTCCAAATCTAAAACAGTCAATAGATCTTACTCCTTGTACAAGTATTAAAAATATTTCCGCTGCAGGAACAGGAATATCGTCGGTATTATTGCCAAAAGGTGGTTTGCTTGCTTCCTTAATTTTGCCAAGTACAGCAAGTACTTTAATATTAGATAATCAAAAATTTATTAAAAATTCTAACTTAACTTTTACAGCAAGTTCAATTAAAACACTTGTTATCAAAGATTGCCCTTTAATTAATGTTAATGACATTGTTTCAAATCTAAAAAATTTGAGCAGAGTGAGAATTAATAATCTAAATGGAAATAGTACTTCTAGCGAAAATTTCTTTCCACTTATCAATGCTAAAGGAGTTGATGATTTAGGTAATACAACCCCACATTCTATCGTTGAAGGAAAATGGACTTTTGCTAATATTTATCAAGAAGATAAAGATTTCATGGAAGCGAATTGGCCCGACTTTCATTTTACTTATACAAGTATTACCAATTTTATTCAGATTTCGGATATACAAAGAAAAACTACATTATTAAAAATCTATGATACTAATGGTGATGGTGAATTAAGCTTTTCAGAGGCAAGATCTGTTACTGATATACCTGCCAATACTTTTAATCCTTATACTAATTCAGGAACATTTTTAGGTGGAAGTTTTGATGAATTTAGATTTTTTACAAATGTAGAAACTATTGGAGATCACGCATTTGATAATAACACATTGTTAAGTATAACTTTTCCACCCAATATCAAGAAAATAGGTAGAAATGCCTTTCAATTATACGATACAAGTGTTATAAATGGCAGCTTTGATAACGTTGAAGAATTGGGTATTTCCCCAATTATGGGAAAATACATAGACATTAATTTGTTTAAAAATGTTAAGATTTACGATGTATATTCGTTTACCTACATGTATCCCAAAGCTGGTAAATACAATCTCCCTTATATCACGCGAATATTTCCGGAAATGCTTACTACAAATATAAACAATGCAAATGTTGAAGATTATGTTACTAATTTTGTTGATCTTACAGGATGTACAAGTCTGGAAAGAATAGATTCATTGGGTTTAAAACTAAGATTAAGGACTGGTGAAAGTGAAATGACTATTATATTTCCCGCTTCTATTAATTATTTGGCAAATGGTTGCATGCATCTGAGTGCAGCTGGTGGTCAAACCAGTGTTAAAAAAGTAGTAGTAAAAGTATTGGCAACAACACCTCCTATTTTGGTAGGTACAAATCTCGTTTCTGATGGGATTATTATTGATAAAGTAGAAATTCATGTACCCGCCGCAAGCGTTTCTGCTTATAAAACGGCAACCAACTGGAGCTATTTTGCCGCAAAAATTTATCCGATAACATAATAATAAAATATGACACAGACAGACAATATAATTAAAGCGGATCCTGGGAAATGCTTTAAAAGAAAAATAGATGGAGTTGTTTTTGGCGATGAAATCTATTTGGGAACAACTTATTATCTTGATGGAATAAGACTTCAAGAACCAATTCAGGAAACTCCTGATGATTTTGAAGAAATTGATATTGAGGTTCGAACAGAAGAAATTAATTAAAAAATGATAAATTTTATTACCTATTTCCCGAACGGAAATTAATGACTTGTCCTGAAAATACGATACAGATCTTAGGATAAAAATAAATAATTATAAAATTTACATGTTTAAAAATCTCAAAATACTACCGAATATAATGGCAAATCAGTTAGAAGCTTTGATAGAGCTATCAGGTCTTCAACTATTTGGTTCGACATTTGTTCGATTTTGACTACAAACCATCCTTTTTTAAGGGTGGTTTTTTTTATTCTAAAATGAAATATGAACGTGATATATAAAAAAAGGCAGCCTTAAAAGCTGCCTCTCCTTATTTTCATTTTTACTTATTAGACCAGATCAAACCTATCCAGATTCATCACCTTCGTCCATGCTGCCACAAAGTCTTTCACAAACTTACCTTGAGCATCAGCACTTCCGTATACTTCAGCCACGGCTCTCAATTCAGAATTAGATCCGAAAACAAGGTCCGCACGTGTTGCCGTCCATTTTGGCTGACCTGTTGAACGGTCAGTTCCCATATACAGTTCTCTGTCATCTGACATTGCTTTCCACTGCGTTCCCATATCCAGAAGATTCACGAAGAAGTCATTGGTAAGAACTCCCGGACGGTTGGTGAATACGCCATGTTTTGAACCGTCAAAGTTCGTATCCAAAGCACGCATTCCTCCTATCAATACCGTCAATTCAGGAGCAGTAAGAGTTAAAAGCTGCGCTTTATCAATCAATAAAGATTCGGTAGATACCGTGTATTTTCTTTTCAGATAATTACGGAATCCATCAGCAGCAGGCTCAAGGTAACCCATAGATTCTACATCCGTCTGTTCCTGAGAAGCATCCATTCTTCCCGGAGCAAAAGGAACTTTCACCTCCTGACCAGCATTTCTTGCGGCAGATTCTACAGCAGCATTTCCTGCTAGTACAATTAAATCTGCCAATGATATTTTTTTACCTCCGTTTTGAGAATCATTGAATTCTTTTTGGATGCCTTCCAGTACGTTTAATACTTTATTCAGTTGTGAAGGATTGTTTACTTCCCAGTTTCTTTGAGGCTCTAGTCTGATTCTTGCTCCGTTGGCCCCACCACGTTTATCACTTCCTCTGAAAGTAGAAGCGGAAGCCCATGCTGTAGAGATCAGTTCAGCATTGCTTAATCCTGAGTTTAATACTTTTGATTTTAATGCTTCTACATCATTTCCATCCACCAATTCATGATTCACTTCCGGAATAGGATCCTGCCAGATCAATTCTTCCTGTGGAACATCCGGTCCTAAATAACGGGCACGTGGTCCCATATCTCTGTGTGTCAGTTTAAACCATGCTCTAGAAAAAGCATCGGCAAAGGCATCAGGGTTTTCGTAAAAGTGTCTTGAAATTTTTTCGTAAACAGGATCCAGTCTCAAAGAAAGGTCTGTGGTAAGCATTGTTGGTTTATGCTTTTTAGAAGAATCGAATGCATCAGGAATAATATCAGCTCCATCCTTAGCTACCCATTGGTGAGCTCCGGCAGGGCTTTTTGTCAATTCCCATTCATTTTCGAAAAGGTTTTTAAAGAAATAATTACTCCACTGAGTCGGAGTTTCTGTCCAGGTTACTTCCAGACCACTGGAAATAGCATCTTTTCCGCTTCCTGATTTATAAGTGCTTGCCCATCCAAGTCCCTGCTGTTCAATTCCTGCAGCTTCAGGCTCTTTTCCTACATGATCTGCAGGACCTGCTCCATGGGTTTTACCGAAAGTATGTCCTCCGGCAATCAAAGCAACGGTTTCTTCGTCATTCATCGCCATACGTCCGAAAGTATCGCGGATATCTTTAGCAGCTGCAATAGGATCGGGATTTCCGTCCGGACCTTCAGGGTTTACATAAATAAGTCCCATCTGTACGGCAGCCAATGGATTTTCAAGATTTCTTGAATGAATATCACCATCCGCATTATCATCGGTAGGAAGCACGGCTGATTGTCCTTCTACAACTCCTTCTGAACCGTGGGCATAACGTAAATCACCTCCAAGCCAAGTTTTTTCTGATCCCCAATATACATCGGAATCCGGTTCCCAAACGTCTGCACGTCCTCCTGCAAATCCAAATGTTTTGAAGCCCATTGATTCAAGGGCGATATTTCCTGTAAGGATTAAAAGGTCTGCCCATGAAATGTTTCTACCATATTTTTGTTTGATAGGCCACAATAATCTTCTTGCTTTATCAAGACTTACGTTATCAGGCCAGCTGTTTAATGGGGCGAAACGCTGTTGCCCGGCTCCTGCTCCACCTCTTCCGTCCCCTACACGGTATGTTCCGGCACTATGCCAGGCCATACGGATAAACAGAGGACCATAATGACCAAAGTCTGCCGGCCACCAATCCTGAGAGTCTGTCATCAATGCATGAAGGTCTTTTTTTACTGCCTCCAGATCAAGGCTTTCGAATGCTTTGGCATAGTCAAAATCCTTATCCATAGGATCTGAAAGGGAAGAATGCTGACGCAGAAGATCTACTCTAAGCTGATCCGGCCACCAATCAGAATTCTGGGTTCCTCCGCCTGCTACGCTCTTCTTCATTGTTCCGTTGTGAAACGGGCATTTACTGATGTCATTCAAATCTTTTTCCATTGTCGTTTATTTTATTTTTTATGTTGATTAATACAGTTTCAATTTTCTATTGTAAGAACATGACAAACCTACAACGTTTCACTGATAAATACAATCTATTAATTTTTATTTCAACGATAGTTAAAAACTATAAATAAATATTTTCAACAGCTTTAAAGCTAAGACATAATTGAGGTATTAAGTTAGTCATTTTTCAGATTAACTTAAATAAAAACAGCAGCATACAGCCCAATTTAGAATTACTCAACGTAAGAATTTTAAAGGAGAAAGGAAGTTAGAGGCTGGAAGAAGAAAGTTGAGCAGCAGTATGAAAAGTAACTTGATAATTTCTGAAAAAACACACTATTTCAACGATTTCTAAAAGCACTTCCCTCTTCCTCCTCCCAACTTCCAGCTTTATCCCACTAAAAATAAATTAACTACCTTTATATTGACCAAACATGAACACTATGAAAAAAATAATTGTTGTGATTCTCGTTGCCTTTATCATCATCCAGTTTTTCCCAATTGATAAAACAAATCCACCACTTACTCCAGGAATGGACTTTCTAAAAATTAAAAATACTCCGGAAAAAATTGCCCGTACCCTCAGAACATCCTGCTATGACTGCCACTCTAATGAAACCAAATATCCATGGTATAGCAGTATTTCCCCAACTTCATGGTGGGTAAAAAATCATATTGATGAAGGCAGAAAACATCTTAATTTTTCTACCTTTGCAGTATATGAACCTCAGAGACAGATTCATAAGTTGGAAGAATGTATAGAAATGGTTGAGAAAAAAGAAATGCCGCTAGAGTCTTATTATTTAGGTCATCAGAATGCTAAATTGTCAGATGAACAGCGTGCAGATCTTGTTCAATATTTCAAAAAAGTAAAAGAAGACACTGAAAGAGGAATCATGTTTAATAAATAAAGTCATGGAAAGTTGGGAAAATAAACATATTGTTTTTTTTGACGGAGATTGCGGAGTTTGTAATTTCTGGGTGCAGTGGATTTTGGAGAGAGACAAAAAAGACCAATTCATGTTTGCTTCTCTTCAATCTGATTTCGGACAGCAGTTTTTATCAGAAAGAGGGCTTGAAACCAATGTATTCAATACGATGTATCTTTGGAAACCCGGACGGTATTATCAGATCAAATCAAGAGCCGTTCTGGAAATTGCTAATTTACTGGGAGGAGTTTATAAACTTTCCTTTGTTGGGAAAATCCTGCCAGCATCTTTAAGTGACAAAGTGTATGATGTCATTTCCAGAAACAGAATGAAACTGGCCAATCAGAAATGTTATTTACCGGATCAGCATCAGAAGAAAAAATTTATTCAGGTGTAATTTTCTTACACAATTTCATTGAACCTATAAAAATATCATTCCGTAAAAAACTCATACAATTTGACATTGAAAATAATGGATTGTATGGATTCCTACGGAATGACAAATAAGACGTATAGATGTTCTTGTTTAATGTTTAATGTTTAATGTTTAATGTTTAATGTTTAATGTTTAATGTTTAATGTTTAATGTTTAATGGAAATTAAACTGAATAACAACCTGCTACCAACTTCATAATTCATAATTCATCATTTATCATTACTCATTACCGATTGCTCATTACTCATAAATTCGGCGACCACACAGAATAAGAATTTGGCGGACATTGGATTTTCACCCATTTATCTCCCTGAGTTGTTGGATACCAACTTGAATTTCCTGTGAAATCTTTGATCTGCTGACTGCTCCAGTTCGTTTCTATCCATCTTTCCTGCCAGCTTGAAGAGGTATTGATATAAACAACAAGCCCTGGATTACCGTTGTAACCATTACGTCTTGCAATATATTCATCGTTATCAGTATACAGAATGGAAGTTGTTCCGGTGGCTTTATTATTGTGAATCCAGATGAGGTTGTTCAGTCTTTCTTTGTTTAACCATTCTTCATAATCTCTGTAAAAAATGGTCGGATAACCTTCATGGGTGAGGATATAAGCATAGGCCGGCATTTTATTGTAAATAATATCGGTATCATGATTAGCAACAAAAGTGACTGCTTTGTAGGGATTTCTTTTCCACATCATATCATCATTCAGAACGTTTAGGTTACCGTTATCAAAGGCTTCATCCATTTTATAATAAGCAGCAAAATCGAATACGGAACTGTTCGCATTATTTGCCCACCACTCTAATGTATTGACGTTGGAATCCCATAATTCTCCAACTGAAAATCCTCCTACTTTAGAATTCCAGGTATTGACCACCCATGGCCCGAAACCTTTAACGTAATCAAACCTCCAGCCATCAAATTTCATCACATTTTTATAATATTTTGCCACGGAATCGTCTCTTCCCCAAAGCCAGTCCTGCACATGAGGATTAGCGTGACATAAATCCGGGAAGCCACCAAAGGCTCCTTCATCATTATTCCCGTAAGAATTTTTATAAAAGTCATTATAGTTTCTCTGGAATTTTCCGGATGCCACTCCTGAAAAATTCGTCCAGGTATTGGTTCCTGTAAAAGGATTGGCTTCGGATTGTCCTCCACTGTTATGATTGATGACAATATCTGCATACACCTGCATATTTTCAGCATGTGCCTTTGTAATCAATGCTTCCAGCTCAGCTCTTGATCCGAAACGGGTTTCTGTACTTCCATTTTGATTAAAATCTCCAAAATCATAATAATCGGTAGGGTCATATCCCATAGAATAAGCCCCATTCTGAGCTTTTGATGCTGGCGGTAACCATACAGCACCAATTCCGGCAGTAGACCATGCAATCAATTTGTCTTTAACGGTATTCCACCAGTTACCCCCTTCCGGAACATCCCAGTAAAAACCTTGCATCAGAACTCCACCACCCGGTCCGGCTGTGAATTTACTTTGTGCAGAACCTGAACCGCTTCCTGTACTGAAAGGTCGGCCATCATGATGGGTAACATTCACTGTTTTGTTGTGAACCTCTTCCTGTCTGGAAGGTTCAGTTGTCAATTCATCACTGGTTCTACATGAGCTTACTAATGCTAAAGCCAGCAGTGAAAGGAAAAAGTTTGTTTTTTTCATCGCTTTAATTAATTATCAATCTATTAAACAAGATACAATTTTATTAAAAACAAATTCAAATGAATGGGAAATATTTTCATTTTCCACAATAAATCAATAAGAAAGGCATTCAAATTTTTCATTAAAAAATCATAAATTTTTCAGAATCCCGAGACAATTTTTCTTTTAATCCATATATTTGCATACTATGGAATACAATACCCAAAAAACTCAGCTTCATATGCCAGAATATGGCAGAATTATACAACAGTTGGTTGAGCGCTGCAAAGAACTTCCTACCAAAGAGGAAAGGAACGAAATGGCTATGGCAATCATCGATTTTATGGGTCAGAGAAACCCACAACTTCGCGACGAGGAAAATTATAAACATAAACTTTGGGACCATCTTTATATTCTTGCCAATCATGATCTGGATGTAGATTCTCCTTATCCCTTCCCTACGATGGAAGAGCTGGCAGAAAAACCAAAAAGAATGGAATATCCAAAACTTCAAGGTGACTTTAAGTTCTACGGAAAAAGTATTCTTCAATTGATAGAAAAAGCAATTGAACTGGAAACGGGTGATGAAAAAGAAGCCCTTATCGAGGTGATTGCCAACAATATGAAGAAGTCTTATAATGTCTATAATAAAGAACATGTGACGGATGATGTAATTTTCCGCCACCTGAAAGAACTGTCTGAAAACAGGTTGGATCTTACCGGAATAGACTCTCTTGAAAAGAGTAAAATCTATTACACCAGCAATAACAACAACCGAAATAATAACAATAACAACAGGAATAACAATAATAATAAAAACAATAATAACCAGCCTAACAAGAGAAGGCATAATAACAATCATAAAAACAGAAAATAATGAGTGGAACATTTCAAATAAGAGGAGGAAAAAGACTGCAGGGTGAAATAACTCCACAAGGAGCCAAGAATGAGGCTCTACAAATTTTATGTGCGGTTCTTCTGACGGACGAAGAGGTAAGAATCAAAAATATTCCGGATATTCATGATGTGAACAGACTGATTGAAATTCTTGGAGATTTTGGTGTAAAAATTACTAAAAACGGACAGGGAGATTATACTTTCAAGGCTGATCAGGTTAATTTTGATTATATAAAATCTAACGAGTTCAAAAAGGACGGAGCAAAATTACGTGGATCCATTATGCTGATGGGACCAATGCTTGCCCGTTATGGAGAAGCTTATATGCCGACTCCGGGAGGTGATAAAATCGGAAGAAGAAGATTGGACACTCACTTTCAGGGACTTGTTGAATTAGGTGCTGAATTCAATTATGATGAAGAGGAATATTTCTATTCTTTAAAAGCTAAAGAATTAAGAGGAAAATTCATCCTGTTGGAAGAAGCTTCTGTTACCGGAACGGCTAATATTGTAATGGCAGCAGCTCTGGCAAAAGGAAAAACAAGAATCTACAATGCTGCCTGCGAACCTTATCTTCAGCAATTATGTAAAATGCTGAACAGAATGGGTGCTAATATCTCAGGAATCGGATCCAACCTTCTTACAATTGAAGGGGTTGACTACCTTAGAGGAACGGAGCACACGATGCTTCCGGATATGGTGGAAATCGGATCATGGATTGGTCTTGCAGCCATGACAAAATCTGAAATCACCATCAAAAATGTCAACTGGAACCAACTTGGTGTGATCCCGAATACCTTCAGAAAATTAGGAATTGAGCTTGAGCAAAGCGGTGATGATATCTACATTCCTGCTCAGGAACATTACAAAATTCAGAAATTTATTGACGGTTCTATCCTTACGATTTCGGATGCGCCTTGGCCAGGATTTACACCGGATTTATTATCTATTATTCTAGTGGTAGCTACTCAGGCAAAAGGAAGTATTCTGGTTCATCAGAAAATGTTTGAGTCCAGATTATTCTTTGTGGATAAATTAATCGATATGGGCGCTCAGATCATTTTATGTGATCCGCACAGAGCTACAGTAATCGGATTGAATCAGGAAGCTCCGTTAAGAGGAACTACGATGGTTTCCCCGGATATCAGAGCTGGAAACGCCCTCCTTATTGCTGCTCTTTCTGCAGAAGGAAAATCTATTATCCACAATATCGAGCAAATCGACAGAGGATATGAAAATATTGATGGAAGGCTAAGAGCTATTGGTGCTGACATCGAAAGAATCTAAAATTATTTTATTGAGCTAATCCTTTTAATAATAGCTTCGACAGGCTCAGCCTGACAACACTTAAAATTTCGGTTGGTATTATGTCACCCTGAGCCTGTCGAAGGGTTATCAATAAGAAAACCTTTATTAATCTTAAGTATAAATAAAGGGATAAGTCAAGAATTTTATTTAAAAACGTTCAGGATATCTGAGCGTTTTTTTGTTTTACCACCCCGTCAAAAATTCTTTGAATTTTTGACACCCCTCCAGAGGAGGGGAATTTTGTCCCGGTTAACGATTGATCTTTTTAATGTATTTATCATCTTCTTTTGTAAAAATAAAAAGTGCCCGGTAAAACACCGGACACTTTGGTAATTAAAACTATATGAATCTCACTTAAAAATAGGTTCTACAGGTATATTCTACCGTCGTATTGATAAGTTTATTTTTATTCAGATAGACTTCAAGCTGCTGAAAATCTTCTGAATTGACATTAATATATAACTGTACCGAACCGAAACTATATCCGTTCACGTACTCTACATTAGCAGATAACACTCTATGGCAAATTCCAAACTGATTATAGATGGTATTCATTAAATGTTCAAATTTCATTTTGCCATTCAACTCTATTTCCAGTAATAATTCTTTTTTAGGCAAGCTTATTTTATTTTGCAAAACCTGCAGGCCGGGATTAGGTGTAATCATTGCTAAACATTTTTGGGTTAAACATTGTCAGATCATATTGCGTTCTGCATTTAAATCTGTGACAAAAATATAAAAAAATATTAGTCCACCAAATTAGTAGACTAATATTTTTTAAAATTTAACATAAAAAAAAGAAGCCTGTTCAGCTTCTTCTTATATTTTAAAAATTTCCTACTCTTTCCAATTTGTCAGAACCGGCCAGTCCGTTAGGGTTGCAACCCGGCTCTCCTTCAGGGACTTTCAGCTTTTTCTTAGTGTAAAATTCTTCCCAGAATGCATTTGTTTTTCCTGTTTTCGGATCAATAAACGTCATCGGTTCCAGTTTGAAAATATTTTCTGCCCGAAAAGCTCTTTCCACAAAATCTGAACAGTAATAGGATTGTTCATCCAGAATATAATTGAAATTGTATGGTTTGCCTAACATGGAATATGCTTTTTTAATAGCTTCGGGAATTGCTTTCTGATATTCCGGTTTTAATCGGTAAACAATAACCTCCTGCCCTTCTTCTTTCTGATCTTTAATAAAATCCTTCAAATCCTGTCTCTGAGAACCACCTTTAGGAGCAGCGTGCAGAACAAACATCCGGTTGCCTTCTTTTTCCAGAATTCCTATGTGATCAAATGAAGCTGCCTTTTGTTTTTGAGTAACATTATTGATCGCCCCGGAAAGTCCCGATTCTTTTGCTGTTACAAAAAGAAGATCTCCATTTTTGAGCTGTACATTACTTGGATATGAGTGATTACACTGGATCAACAAAACCATTAAACAGGACAAGAGTCCAGTTATCATAATTCCTTTGATTCTTCTATTAAAAAATGTTTTAAATTCAGACATTCTATTATACTTTTCGGTATCAAAATTACAAAATAGAATTCATTACATTTGTGGGAATATTGATCTATTCCTCACACCAACCCAAACATTCCAAGAATCTTATGCCCCATATTTTATTAGTTGAAGACGACGACAGGCTTTCAAAATTGATAGCAAAGGGATTTCAGGAAGCTGAATTTGAGGTCACTGTGGCATATGACGGAGTCACAGGTGTGAAACTGGCTTTACAGACAAATTTTGATCTAGTAGTGACCGACATTATTCTTCCCAAAAAAGATGGTCTTGAATTTTGCCATGAGATCAAAGCTTTAAAACCCAATCTTCCTGTCATTATGCTTACTGCACTGGGAACTACTGATGACAAGTTGGAAGGATTTGATGCCGGAGCAGATGATTATCTCACCAAGCCTTTTGAAATGCGGGAACTGGTAGCAAGGATAAAGGTACTTCTGAAACGTTTTTCACAACAGTTACATCAAAAAGTTTTTGTTCTTAAATATGAAGGTATTGAAATGAACCTGGAACAAAAAACAGTGAGCCGTGATCAAATGCCTATCAAATTAACTCCAAAAGAATTTAACCTTTTAAAATTCATGCTGGAAAATTCCGAAAGGGTTCTTTCCAGAACTGAAATTGCAGAGAAAGTATGGGAAACCCATTTTGATACGGGGACTAATTTCATTGATGTCTATATCAATTATCTCCGAAAAAAAATAGATAAAGATTTTGAAACCAAACTGATCCACACCAAATCCGGTATGGGATTTATTCTGAAAAAAGACTACGAATCAGGTACTGTATAGTAAATCAATGAGATAAACTAAAAATATCGGGATGAAAATAAGAACCAGACTTACCCTGCTTTTTACCTTAATCACTGCAATGCTTTTAAGTATTTACAGTATTTCGATCTATTATTCATCCAAAGAAGCCAGAGAAAAATCTTTTTACAGTGAACTTCAGAACGAAGCGATTGCCAAGGCTGATTTATTTTTCCGAAGCTCCCTTCCCGAACAGGAAATGCATAAACTTTATAAAAACAACACCAGAACATTGAATGAAGTTCAGGTTGCCATTTATAATTCCCATAAGCAATTGATTTATCATGATGATGCCAAAGTAGATTACGTAAAAGAGACTCCGGAAATGCTTGCTCAGATATTTCAAAAGAAGAAAATCAATTTCTTTTTAAATGATTTGCAGGTGATCGGGATGACCTACCATTATGAAGGAAAAACATATGCGGTAACTGCAGCAGCTTACGATAAATACGGATATGATTATCTCACACATCTTCTTACCATCAGTATTATTTCATTCTTCATTATTTTGATTTTGATTTATCTGGCAGGAATATTTCTTTCCAAAAAAGCATTGAGCCCGCTCAGTGAAATGGTTAGTCAAATTAAAAAAATTACAGCCGGAAAACTTCAATTGCGTCTGAAAACAACGAAGGAAAAAGATGAGCTGAATGAACTTGCTCAAAATTTCAACGGAATGCTGGAACGGCTTGAAAATTCTTTTGATTCACAAAAACATTTTGTCTCTAATATTTCACATGAACTGAGAACCCCTTTATCCGCCATTATTACTGAACTGGAACTGGCTTCTGAAAAAGATAAAACCAAAGAAGAATACCAGGAAACCATTCAATATGCACTGGGTGATGCCCGAAATATGGTAAAACTGTCGAATAGTTTAATGGATCTTGCCAAAGCAAGCTATGATCCCAATGAAATCAGTTTTTCGGAAGTACGTCTTGATGAAGTTCTTCTGGAATCTTATACCAAAATCACCAAAGAAAATTCAGGATATAAAGTTTCTCTGAATATAGAAGATTCCGTGGAAGAGCATCAGCTTATCATTCAGGGAAATGAGTATCTTCTTCAGGTGGCCTTCAACAATCTTATTGATAATGCCTGCAAATATTCACCGGAACATACTTGTCTGATTGATGTAAATACCAATTCAAAAATTCTTACAATACGTTTTACCAATACCGGAAATAGCATTACCAAAGAAGATTTACAGCATATTTTCGAACCTTTTTACAGAAGCGAAACTTCAAAACAGGAAAAGGGCCATGGAATAGGATTATTTCTTACTCAGAAAATTATTCTACTTCACAATGCAAAAATCTCTGTGATATCAGAACAGAATAAAACGGTTTTTAAGGTAGAGTTTATTACCCAATAATGGATCAAAAGCTTCATTCAAATTTATTTGAATCTTAACTTTCCTTACAATCTTAATTAGCTTAATGGTTTAAAAAAATTTCATCAATCATGAGAAAGAGATTTCTTATTGAAAACAGTCGTCCCTATACTTGCAGCAATCACACAGGCAATAGAAATCCACTGTAAAAAAGATAATTCTTCAGCAAGAAAAACCAATCCGGAAAGTGCTGCAAATGCAGGTTCCAGACTCATCAGAATACTGAAAGTCTTTGCAGGAAGTTTTTTCAAGGCCATCATTTCCAATGAAAAAGGTAAAGCACTCGAAAGAATAGCCACACCGAGTCCTTTCATAAAAATAGTTGGGGTAATATTGAAAACAGCACCATCCCATATCGTAAAAGGAATAATCACCAGACTTGCAAAAATCATCCCAGTGGTAACCGCATCTTTTCCATCCATTATTTTGGAAACTTTTCCACCCATGATAATATAAAGTGCCCAGAAAATTCCCGCCAGAAAGGCAAGTCCAAGTCCTAATAAATCTACATGATCACTTTTCCATGGAACAATCAACAGAATTCCAACACAAGCCAGCAATGCCCATATTACATCTAACAACTTTCGGGACAATGCCAAAGCAAGAAATAAAGGACCTGCAAATTCTACAGTCACCGCCAGTCCCAGAGGAATTCTTTGAATAGCCATATAGAAAATAAGATTCATTGCAGCCAATCCAACTCCATAGATCGCACAGTATTTCCATTTCTGACGGTCAAATTGTAAAAATTTCGGACGGTTAATCAACGTAAGCAAAACCGCAGAAAGTACAATTCTTAAAGTAACCGTACCAATAGCTCCGATAGCAGGAAAAAGCTGCTTTGCAATGGAAGCACCTCCCTGCACACAGATAATCGCTAAAAGCGTAGCTGGTATTGCTAAGTTTGATTTTTTCATTTCTAAAATATATAATTCAAAAGATGTTGGAAAGAAGTCTCCGGGATTAAACAAGCTGTTATTTTATATGACAAATTGTAAAATTCGCTCTACAAAAATCAGCCTCCAAATGTATTGAAATTTTATTTCTTACCATGGGTACAGTTTACACATATTAACAGGATATAATAAATAAATATTTCCTGCAAAATCATCAAGAAAAGCAGGAAGTAACTTTCTCTAATGATTTTCTAATAACATTCTAAAGCTTTTCTAACGGTAAAAAAAAGGAGACCGTTCTACTTTTGCACAGTAAAAAAAATAAAGCATATGGACTCAGATCCCTACAGTAATTATCAATCTTAAAAGCTTTAGTTGTACCAACTTTTCCCGTACAGCTGAAAAGCTTTATAACAACAGGAAAAGTTATGACTACATTAGAATTTACCCTTCGTCTCCTTACCGCATTTGCCCTTGGTGCCAGCATTGGTTTTGAAAGACAGTGGCGCCAGAAAAGTGCAGGTCTCCGTACCAACACTCTGGTATGCCTTGGCTCTGCAGCATTCGTACTTCTTTCTATAAGAATTGGAGGAGATGCTACAGGCAGAATAGCCTCTTACATTGTAAGCGGGATTGGTTTTTTAGGAGGAGGCGTTATCATGAAAGATGGTCTCACCGTGAGAGGACTCAATACCGCTGCTACCATCTGGTGTTCTGCCTCTGTAGGTGCTCTGAGTGCTATGGGATTTCCCGTAGAAGCAGCTATTACCAGCGGATTTATTATCCTCACCCATATCATCCTCCGACCTTTAGGCGTAAAACTGGGGAACAATATCAACAGCAGAAACCATTATACAGAATACCTTCTCAGCATCAAATGCAAAAGTGAAGTGGAAAATCATGTCCGTGTACAACTCATGCAGTCTCTGAGCGGAAATGATAAAGTATTGCTGAAATCTCTTACCAGCGATGACAATGGCCTGCCTGAAAATGCCATCATTACAGCGGAAGTACATGCTTCTACTCCACAGGACAGTTTCATGGAAAAAACAGCCAGCAGACTGACAATTGAAGATAAAGTCATCAAAGTAAGCTGGGAAATTATAGGTACCGAAAACGATTTGTAACAGTAAAAACAACCCTTGAAGCAATGTTAAAAAAATCTTCAAACAAAAATCTCAATTCTGCCGCTCTTGTAAAATTGAAAGAAGCTGCAGCCGAGAATGAAAAAATGGTGTATGCCCTACTGGAAACCTCAGAAGAAGGACTCAGCGAAAACACCGTAAAAGACCGTCTGAAAATTTATGGAAAGAATGAAATTGCTACGCAAAAAGCGCCCTCATGGCTGAAACAGTTTGCCCATTCATTCTTTAATCCATTTAATTATATTCTGGCCTGCATTGCCATCATCTCATTATTCATTGATGCGATTCTTGTCCCTGTGGGGGAAAAAGATTTCAGTACCAGTATTATCATATCAATGATGCTTCTGTTCAGTACAGTTTTAAGATTCATTCAGGAATTCCGAAGCAATAAAGCGGCAGAAGCTTTAAAAAAGATGGTAAAAACAAGCTGTCTTACCAAAAGAAAATTCAATGAGAGTGAAGAAATAGAAATCACGGAAATTGTTCCTGGAGATATTATTATTCTCTCCGCAGGTGATATGGTTCCGGCCGACTGCAGGATTCTTAAAAGCAAAGATCTTTTCATCAGCGAATCCATTCTTACGGGAGAAGCCCTTCCGGTTGAGAAAAATGCACTTCCCATCAAAGATGCCCAATACCGTAATCCTCTCGCCCTTCAGAATATCTGTTTTATGGGTACGAATGTGGTAAGCGGATCAGCAACGATTGTTGTAGCTAATACTGGTATTTTCACTTATTTCGGAAGTATCAGCAGAAGTCTGGCTTCTAAAAGACCGGAGACTGCCTTTGATATCGGAGTCAATAAAGTGAGCTATCTGCTGATCAGATTTATGCTGATCATGACTCCTGTTATTTTCCTTATCAACGGATTGGTAAAAGGAGACTGGATGCAGGCACTGTTATTCGCCATTGCGGTAGCTGTAGGATTGACTCCTGAAATGCTTCCTATGATTGTTACTGCCAACCTTGCCAAAGGAGCAGTCAATATGAGTAAAAAGAAAGTAATCGTTAAAAGACTCAATGCCATCCAGAATATCGGAGCTATGGATATCCTGTGTACGGATAAAACAGGAACCCTTACACTGGACAAAATTGTATTGGAAACCCACCTCAACGTTCGTGGTATTGAAGACGATGAAGTATTGAAATGGGGCTACCTTAACAGTTTCCATCAAACCGGACTCAAAAATCTCTTAGATCAGGCTGTCCTGGATCATGCTGAAGTTCACAATCTGATGAAAGCGGATGAACTGTATCAAAAAGTGGATGAAATTCCTTTTGACTTTGAAAGAAGAAGAATGTCCGTCATTCTGAATACATCGAAAGGAAAACATCTGATGATCTGCAAAGGAGCAGTGGAAGAAATGCTTCCTTTATGTCAATATGCCTTAGATCCGGGAGAAGACCGCAGTCTGCATATTGAGAATGACAATAGTGTTCGCTTGGATGATCTTATGAAACAGCAGATTATCAGAATGTCTGAAAAACTGAATGCGGAAGGACTTCGTGTATTATTAATTGCCATCCGGGAATTTGAAGGTGATCATCCATTGAATTATTCTGTTGCTGACGAAACTCACCTTACCCTTACAGGATTTATGGGATTTCTTGATCCGGCAAAACCTTCAGCAGAGCCGAGTATCAAAGCTTTACACAAGCTGGGTGTTGAAGTAAAAGTGGTAACCGGAGATAATGATATTGTTGCTAAAAAAATATGCCATGATGTAGGAATTCCTATCAATACTATTATGCTGGGTGATGAACTGGAACATATGAGTGATGACGAACTTCGTAAGGATATGGATCTCTACTCTGTTTTTGCAAAGGTAAGTCCATTACAAAAGCAGCGTATTGTAAAAATATTAAGATCAAAAGGTCACACCGTTGGTTTTATGGGTGACGGAATTAATGATGCTGCAGCTATAAAAGAAGCAGATGTAGGAATTTCCGTTGATACCGGAGCAGACATTGCCAAAGAAAGTGCGGATATCATCCTGTTGGAAAAAGATCTGATGGTCCTTCGAAGCGGCGTAATCTACGGAAGAAGAACTTTCGGGAATATTGTGAAGTATATAAAAATGACGGCCAGCAGCAACTTCGGGAATATGTTCAGTATGATTGGAGCCAGTGCATTACTTCCGTTTTTGCCTATGCTTCCGCTTCAGATTCTGACACAGAATTTACTGTATGATATATCACAGTCTTCCATTCCATGGGATACAATGGATAAGGATTTTCTGGAAAAACCAAAAAAATGGGATGCCGGAAGCATTAAAAAGTTCATGTTGTACATAGGTCCTTTGAGCTCCATCTTCGATTATGTGACTTTTGCAATTCTGTTTTTTATCTTCAAAGCCAATACACCTGAACAACAGGGTTTGTTTCAGACAGGATGGTTTGTGGAAGGTTTATTATCCCAAACCTTGATTGTTCACATCATCAGAACGAAAAAAATTCCATTTATCCAAAGCTGGGCCGCTACACCGGTAGTTGCATTAACAAGTTTAATCATGCTGATCGGAATTCTGATTCCCTTTAGTCCAATGGCCGTATATCTCAAAATGCAGCCTTTACCTCTGAGTTATTTCCCTTATTTAATAGGAATTCTTACAGGATATTGTGTTTTAACCCAGTTTGTGAAACAATGGTTTATCAGAAAATTCGGACAGTGGCTTTAATAACAAAAATTACAGCCAGCGAATCTATAGATATAAAATAATGGTTATAAATAACTTATATGAAAAAAACAGTCTTAACAATGGTACTTTTGTCAATTGTTACCTCTTGTAAAAACCCCAAAAGTGAAACTCCGCAGGAACAGGATCTCCTCATCAAAAACGATCAGGTCACCGTTCCTGAAAACAATCCCGTTTTCAAAAAAATTAAAACACAGGTCGTTACCGAACAGGAACACAGTGATGGTGTGGTTTCAGCGGGAACAATCCAGGCCATTCCCAATCATTATGCGGAAATTGCCAGTCCTTTTTCCGGAAGAATTACCCAATCTTTTATTCAGCTTGGGCAAAATGTTTCCGCCGGAAGTCCTCTTTTTGAAATCCTTTCCTCCGATTATTTTTCGGTTCAAAAAGATTATACGGATGCACTGAATGATGTACAGCTTGCAGAAAAAAATTACAGACGCCAGCAGGATCTCGTAAAACATGGAGTTGGAATCCAGAAAGAACTGGATGAAGCAGAAACCGATTTTAAAAATAAAAAAACATCCCTATCCAATGCTTCTTCTGCCTTGAAGGTCTACAACAGCAAAGGTGGAGGTATAGGAAGTCCACTTGTGGTAAGAGCGCCTATTAACGGAGAAATTATTTCCAATAAAATTGTAAATGGTCAATATCTGAAAGGAGATGCAGATCCCGTCATGATCATCGCAGAATTATCAAAAGTCTGGATTTCCGGTGACGTAAAGGAAAAAGACATCCGTTTTGTCAATACCGGAGACCAGGTTTCCGTCAAGGTAAGCGCCTATCCTGACAAAAATATTACCGGAAAAGTATACCATATCAATGAAATTGTAGACGAAGATACCCGAAGCATCAAAGTTCTTATTGAATGTGACAACCCGGACAGAAAGCTAAAGCCGGGCATGTACGCCACAGTCAACTTTTCAACAACTCCGGAAAAGACAGTGATGATTTCTGTAACCGCTTTGATGCAGCAGAATGATTCCCAGTATGTATGGGTAAAAACAGGTAAGAATCAATATACAAAACGTTCTGTGACCACAGGAGAAACCGATCAGAAAACAGTAAGAATTATATCAGGATTAAAAACCGGAGAAACCATCATGACTGAAGGAGGAATTTATATGCTGGATGCGAAATAATGTAAATGAAAAACTATGAAGAAATTACTAACAATCTCTATACAGAAGAGATGGCTTATGCTTGCTCTCTTCCTTTTGCTGGGGTTCTTCGGGTATTATTCCTGGACCAGACTCTCCATTGAAGCCTATCCCGATATTGCCGATGTAACTTCCCAGGTGGTAACACAGGTTCCGGGACTGGCTGCCGAAGAAGTAGAACAGCAAATTACCATTCCTTTGGAAAGATCTCTGAACGGACTTCCGGGAATGCATGTGATGCGAAGCAAAAGTACTTTCGGCCTTTCTATTATTACCATTGTTTTTGATGATGGCATAGACGATTACTGGGCACGACAGCGTATTCAGGAAAGACTGACGGATGTGGAGCTTCCTTATGGTGCACAGCCAGGATTAGATCCTCTCACCTCTCCTATTGGCGAAGTTTATCGTTATATTATCGAAAGTAATAACCATAGTCTGCGGGAGCTTACAGATTTACAAAAGTTTGTGATTATTCCCAGAATCAAACAAGTTTCAGGAATTGCTGATGTCACCAATTTCGGGGGAATTACCACCCAGTTTCAGATTGAACTTGATCCCCATAAACTTGAACAATATGGACTGTCACTTTCTGAAGTTACCGAAACCATCTCCAAAAATAACGTGAGCGCCGGAGGAAGTATGCTTCCCCGTGGAAATCTTGCCTATGTAATCCGTGGAATAGGTTTGGTAAAAGATTTAGATGATCTTGGCAAAATTGTAGTCAAAACCCAAAACGGAGTTCCTGTTTTTCTGAATGATGTAGGAACATTGAAATACGGAAATCTGGAAAGGAAAGGAATTCTTGGCTACACAGACAAAAAGCGTAATTATTCTGAAAGTGTGGAAGGAATTGTACTTTTATTAAGAGGTCAAAATCCTTCACAAGTATTAGAAGGTGTTCATGAAGCGATTGAAGAACTGAATAATGAAACACTTCCTCCCGGAGTAAAAATCCATCCATTTCTGGATAGAACAGACCTTGTCAAAACAACACTTACAACAGTTTCCCATACCCTTACCGAAGGAATTGTATTAGTTATTATCGTCCTGATTGTATTTCTTGGAAGCTGGCGCGGAGCATTACTGGTAGCGATTACTATTCCGCTTTCCTTATTAATTGCTTTTATATTAATGCAATTCACAGATATTCCCGCCAATCTGCTTTCATTGGGAGCTATTGATTTCGGAATTATTGTAGACGGAGCCATCGTCATGCTGGAAACCATTCTGAAGAAACGAGAAGAAAATTCTGAAGAGACACTGGAAGAAAAAACCATTACCCAAAGAGTAATTGAAGTAGCCAAGCCTATTTTCTTTTCCACCATTATTATCATTACGGCTTATCTGCCTCTGTTCGCATTTGAAAGAGTAGAAAAAAAATTATTTACCCCCATGGCTTTTACTGTAGGATATGCTCTGTTGGGAGCACTCGCTGTAGCATTACTTCTGATTCCCGGATTAGCGTATGTGATCTATCGAAAACCACAGAAGATCTATCACAATAAATGGCTTGAAAAAATAAGCACAGCCTACGGAAAGCGTATTGAAAAAATAATGCAGACCCCAAAAAGAGTGATCATTCCTATTATGATTGTCCTAGTATCTGCCGGAATTCTCTCCTATCATGTAGGAAAAGATTTCCTTCCCGAGCTGGATGAAGGTTCTATATGGCTTCAGGTACAGCTACCACCCGGAATTTCTTTAGCCAAATCAAAAGAAATGAGTGACACCTTACGTGCCCATACTTTAAAACATCCTGAAATTACTTATATGATGGTTCAGGCAGGACGTAACGATGACGGTACCGACCCGTGGACGGCTTCCCACTTTGAAGTTTCTGTCGGAATAAAACCTTACAGCGAATGGCCAGCCGGAAAAACAAAAGTAGACCTCATCAAAGAACTGGCAGCTGATTATAAAGATATGCCAGGATTCACCGTAGGTTTCTCACAACCTATGATTGACGGAGTAATGGATAAAATTTCCGGAGCTCACAGCGAACTGGTCGTAAAAGTATATGGTGAAGATTTTAAAGAAACCAGACGAATTGCAGATAATGTATTGTCTACTTTAAATAAAATTCCGGGTTCGGCAGACCTTGCTATCGATCAGGAACCGCCATTGCCTCAATTGCAGATTATTGCCAACAGAGATAAGATTGCTCAGTACGGTTTGAATGTAGCCGATGTAGCCGATCTCATTGAGGTTGCATTAGGTGGAAAAGCCATTTCCCAGATCTTTATCGGTAATAAAGTGTATGATATTTCATGCCGTTATACAGAAGACAGCCGCGACACACCAGACAAAATCGGAAACCTGATGCTTACCTCAGCTTCCGGAGCAAAAATCCCTTTATCACAGGTCGCAGAAGTAAAATTAAGTACCGGAGAAAGCACCATTACCAGAGAAATGAATAAACGACATCTTACGGTAAAGCTTAACTTAAGAGGCACTGACCTTTCTTCTTTCCTGAAAAATGCACAGGATAAAATTGAAAAAGACATTAAGTACGATCATGAAAAATACCAGATCAAATGGGGCGGACAGTTTGAAAATCAAAACAGAGCCTATTCCAGATTGGCATTTATTGTTCCATTGGCATTAGCCATCATGTTCCTGTTATTATATGGTGCATTTGGAGATTTCAGACAGGCTTTGGTTCTGATGTCTATTGTTCCACTGGCTTTATTTGGCGGAATGCTGGCACTCAATATCCGAGGTATGTCTCTGAATGTTTCTTCTGCAGTAGGATTCATCGCACTCTTCGGAGTTGCCATCCAGAACGGAGTTATTATGATTTCCCACATCAACGATCTGCGTAAAAAAGGATATGAATTGAAACACGCTGCCATCAAAGGTGCAAAAGACCGTTTCAGACCTGTACTGATGACCGCAACGGTTGCTGTAATCGGGCTTTTCCCTGCATCATTGGCCACAGGAATCGGTTCTGATGTACAACGTCCCCTGGCAACTGTAATTGTCTACGGATTGATGTTCTCTACTATTTTAACCCTCTTCGTGCTGCCGGCTATTTATTTTATGGCTGAACGTCGAAGCGAAAAACAAAATTTGGAATCAGATGAAAATTAAAGTTCATATTATCATATTATCTGTAGTTCTTTTTAATATTACAGGGATAAAGGCACAGGAAAAAGAGCTTTTACCATTTGAAGAATACCTGAGTCTTGTCGGAAATAAAAATCTGGGCTATGCTTCTCAGAAATATAATGTAAGTATGGCTGAAGCAGCTATTCAAACCGCTAACATGTTTCCTGACCCTCAACTGGAAATGGAAACCACCAATAATGGAATAAATCAAAGTATGGGGTATGTCTATGGAGCATCAATCGGCTGGACACTTGAACTGGGTGGCAAAAGAAAAGCTCGTGTTAATCTGGCCAGAAACCAATCTGAACTAAGCAAAATACAGTTGCAGGATTTTTTCAGGAATCTCCGTGCAGATGCCAGTTTAGGATATATTGAGGCTTTAAAATCCAAAGCTTTGCTTGAAGTGCAGCAGGATTCTTATCAAAATATGCAGCAACTGGCAAAATCCGACAGTATTCGTTACAAATTAGGAACAATAACATTAGTCACTTCCAAACAGAGTAAACTGGAAGCCGCTTCTTTGCTTAATGAAGTATATCAGGCAGAAAGTGCAGAACAACAGGCGATCACCGGTTTATCTGTATTTCTTGGAGACAGCAAAATAACAGGAAGAGATGTTACCGGAGATTTTAACGTCTTCAACAGAGATTTCAGCATTGATGATCTGATTCTTCAGGCATTGAATGAAAGAGCAGATTTAATGGCAGCCAGACAAAATACAGAGGTTACCAAAAGTCAGATCAATCTTGAAAAAGCCAATCGGGTCATAGATCTTGGCATCAGTGCCGGAGCAGAACGCCATACCGAAGCTACTAACGAAATTGCACCTTCTCCAACTGTAAATGCTGTAAAAATGGGTATTAGTATTCCTTTAAAATTTTCCAACAGGAGAAATGCCGGGTTGAAAATCGCAGAAATGGCTCATTCACAGGCTGAA
Organism: Chryseobacterium sp. T20; assembly: GCF_047345655.1. Classification (NCBI taxonomy): domain Bacteria; kingdom Pseudomonadati; phylum Bacteroidota; class Flavobacteriia; order Flavobacteriales; family Weeksellaceae; genus Chryseobacterium; species Chryseobacterium sp. T20. The sequence continues at coordinate 65,373 of NZ_JBLFDU010000002.1, read as the reverse complement.
GTTGAATACAAGCAGATTGAGCAAGGTATAAAAGCTGAAGTAATGCAGGCCTATCAACAGTATACAGCGACACAGAAACAGCTCAAACAATTCCATAACGGCATGCTTTCAGAAGCACAAAGCATTCTGGAAGGGATTACCTACAGCTACAAAAGAGGAGAAAGCTCTATCCTTGAAGTTCTGAATGCCCAGAGAACCTATAATAATGTGCGAAAAGATTATTACCAGGCTCTTGCCGATAACGCAGCAGCTTTGATTGAACTTGAAAGGAAAGCAGGAATTTGGGATATTCATTTTTAGCTGGAAGATGGGAGCTGGAGGACGGAGGTTTATGGAAGTCAGTGAATAAATACAGACCCTTTAATTAACTTTTTTAGTATTAAAGATTCGTTTTAGCTGGAAGAGAGAAGCTGGGAGATGGAGGCTTCTGGAAGCCGGTGAATGAATACAGACCCTTTAATTAACTTTTAAATATTTAGAATGTTCATGAAGGAATGACGATCGGTAGTTTTAAAAACAAATATTACTTCCAGCTTCCAGCCTCGAGCATAAAAAAGCTCCGAAATCAGAAAGATTTCGGAGCTTTTTTTATCTCTTATACTGTGATTCATAAATTTTAATCCAATCGTCTGCAGTCATTTTTTTACTGAGTTCAGCGATCAGCTCAAAAGGAATATCTTCTGCTTTTTTGAAGCGTACACAGGATTTTCCCATATCCAGTTTCTTTTTGGAGTGTTTAGGATATTCTGCCACAAACCAGTCGAGAAGTTCCGGCGTTGAATACAGTCCCATATGATACAATGCTATAAAATTCTTCTGGGAAGCGAGATTGATGAATGGCAGCGGTGTCCCGGGTGCACAGTGATATCCGGCAGGAAATGTTGCCAAAGGAACTACCCAACCAATCATCCCGTAATTGGTGGCTTCTTCAAAACCTTTCGGGAGATTGTCATTCACCGTATCAAAAAGCTTTTTAAAAGCTTCCTGTCTTTCTTCAGGAATTTTTGAGATATAATCTTCTATAGAAACTGATTGAATCTGCATTTTTTATTTTTTTCTAAAATACGATTATTTTAGAAAATTATCACAAAAAAGGCAGCCACACGAATGCAACTGCCTACAGAAATTATTAACTCAAAAAATTTTATTTTTTAATGGCTTTTACTGTTGATTTTGAACCATCTTTAAAGTTCATTCTCACTAAGTATAAACCAGCATTTAATTCACCTAACTGAAGTTCTGTGGTTGGATTGTCTATAGTTTTCACTACTCTTCCTGCTATATCTGTAACTGTTATAATCTTAACACCCTTTATATCGCTAACATGAAAAACATCTTTAAAAGGATTCGGGTAAATATCTCCTTTTTTAAGACCATTGGTTTCAGCAGTACTGAGCTGCGTATTTTTGTTTGCTGAAAAGGCTAATACATTGACAATACCGTCTCCTCCGTTTTTTGTCACGGTAACACTTTTTACAGATTTAGACTGGTTGGCTATATCTATACTCAACTCAAACTGATATATTCTGGGATTAGAACTATCAGCTTCTAAATCATCAGTACCTATCAAAACCCTCCCCAGCCCCATCACTGCATAATTAGATCCATTATACCAATCAGGAATACTTATATTGGAAAATGCCTGAGAAGTATTATCTGTAAATGTTACAGTAGCCGTTGCAGTAGACGCTCCACTTCCGCTTGTTGCAAGCATATATAGCTTTAAAGCTGTTAATTGTGCTGTAAACACCAGCGTTCCATTGTCCCCGATATCATCTAACCTCAGCGAATTATTGGAATTCAGATTCCCGAGCTGATAACTTAATCCAGAAGTTGAGGCTACTACAGAATTAATAATACCATTAGCAGGTATACCAAAACTTAATGGAGGATCAGAACTCACAGCTTTAAAATCTGTTGCAACAAAAGCGTAACCTACCGCATCAATATCATTGGTAATGGAAGTATAAGCAGTCCCTACTCCATTAGCCACTACATCATCTGTATATCCAGAAAGGACAGGCATCGTTTGAAAATTTTGAGCCTGTATTACAACGGTGAAAAATAAAGCAATACAGGAAAGCTTTTCTAAAAATATTTTTTTTTTCATAATTAGGTGTTTTTTATTTTTAATATAATTCAAAAATAAAAAACCAATAATAAAAAAGCTATTTCACAGGACAATAAATAACATATTGATTTAAATAACAAAAAATAGCTACAAAAAAACTAAAATTATTAACACTCAAAAAATATGTAATGAATATTATTTACTTATTTTTCAATAATAAATCTCAAAGGTTGGAAATAATCCACCTCATAAAAATGTAAATATTAAAAATCAGGAAGGTACACCTGATTACAAAAAAGGCAGCCACACGAATGCAACTGCCTACAGAAATTATTAACTCAAAAAATTTTATTTCTTAATGGCTTTTACGGTTGATTTTGAACCATCTTTAAAGTTCATTGTCACTAAGTATAAACCAGCATTTAATTCACCTAACTGAAGTTCTGTGGTTGGATTGTCTATAGTTTTCACTACTCTTCCTGCTACATCAGTAACTGTTACAGATTTAACATCCTTGATATCCGCAACGTGAAGAACATCTTTGAAAGGATTAGGATATACACTCACTTCTTTTTTCTTCAAGTTCGTTTCTGAAGTGGATAAAGAGGTTGCCACTTCAAATGCAAAGTCAATGAACTCTCCTCTTGAAATAGCTGTACAAGGATTGGAAGGTGCTGTACTGTTATAATCCGTTACCACTCTCATTCTATAAGTTCCAAGAGGTGTTCCTGCAGGTACAGTGATAGATCCCGAAGTACTTGTAATGTAAGTGTTAGTAACAAACATTCTTTCAGAAGCTTCAAAAGTTAAATTATTATTCCAGTCTACCCAAACCCCAATTCCACATGTAGGACCACCGGCAGTGAAAGATACTGAGGTACTGGATCCCGGAGCATTGATTATTTTGTTACTGCTTGTTGTTAAGTTTTGATACCCACCTGCAACACTTGAACCGGACGAATACGCCATATCTACAAGTCCTCCTGTAGAACTGAAGTCAGAAAGCCAGGAATTCTGAGAACTGGATGAAGGCAGACAGTACCCTGTTCTGAATGCAGTAGCTTCACTCCAGATACTCTTGTCACTAGCACTACATACAGATCTTACCCATGCATAGTAATTCGTATCCGTAGATAATGAACTTAATGGTGCAGAAATAGTGGTAGAAGTTACAGAGTTGGCAGCATTCAATACCGTTGTAGCATCAGGTGCGGTATTGGTTGTACTGTAATATACTTCGTATCCGTTTGCAGGAACTGAAGCTGGTGCTGTCCAACCAATTGTTGCAGAGTTCATTGTTACGTTTGATGACGTAAGTGCTGTTGGCTCAAGGCAGGAAGGAATGTTCTGAACGGTAATATTATCAATATAAATAGAACGTGAAGAACCTCCTAAACCATGTTTAAATGCTAACTGTAAATCAGTACCCACTGGAATATTAACGGTATATTGAGTGTGGGTAGTTGTTAAAGCAATAGGAGAACCGATTTGTGTGAAAGAAGCAGGATCTGCAGGGTTTGATAATGTTCCCACTAACAGTGTATAATTACTTCCTCCGGCTTTTGCATAAAATCTTACCCTCTTCGTACCATCTGAAAGATTGATAGTAGGAGGTGCAACCAACATTTGGCTACCTGTTGTCCCACTTGAATTATTCATATAATAAGAATTGGGTGCTGAATAACTATTGGATCCATTTACATATCCATATCCCGCAAATGATGCACTTTCCAGATATGTCCAACAGCTTGGAGCATTGGTATTTGAAGTTGAACCTGTACTTGTTGTATCAAAATTCTCTGTATACGGAACTGTGAAAGTAGAACAAGCCGTTTTAAATGTTCCTGCAAAAGACCATACACTTTGGCTCGTTGCAGTATTACAGTTGGATTTTACCCAATAATAATAAGTAGTATTTGAATTAAGACCTCCTATCGTTGTACTTGTTCCTATCACTCCGGGATAAGTAGGAGTTACTGAACTTGCAGGTGTTGTGTTTGAGGTACTGTGGTATACATCATAACTGGCAGCACTACCTGTCCATGAAACTAAAGCAGAATTAGCTGTGATTCCTGAAACTGCTTGTAATACCGGAGGAGCACAGTCTGAATAGACATCTGCCGAAAAAGCAAAGATATTAGGTAAACCTGAACCACTAGCTTTGGTAACCTTTACACTTTGTATTGGTTTTGCCTGGTTGGCAGCATCTATTGCCAGTTCAATCTGATATAACCTTGGGTTCGTTCCACCCTCAGGAGAAGGAACATCATCACCAGCACCTGGAGTCGCACCTGGTTTTTTTATTCTTCCTATTCCCTGAATGGCAAAGTTAGATCCTCCATACCAGTCGGCAAGACTGATACTTGAAAACGTCTGCGAACTACCATCTGTAAAATTTACCACTGCACTTACCGTAGAAGTACCACTTCCACTCACAGCAAGCATATACAGTTTAGTAACGGGTTTAGGTGTTGTAAAAGCCAGAGTTCCGACATCATTTACAGCAGCTAATCTTAAAGAATTATTTGCATTTAAACTTGCCAGCTGAAAGCTTAATCCCGGAGTAGTTCCCACTACAGAATTAATAAGCCCGTCAACAGGGATACCATACGTAATTGCGGCACTTGTAGAGGTTAGCTGGAAATCTTTAGCCACAAAAGCATAAGAAACTCCGTCTACATCATTGTTTGTTGAAACTGTTGAGGAACCTATTCCGTTAGCAATTACGTCTGCCGTATAACCTGAAGAAACCGGCATTGTCTGAAAATTTTGAGCCATCATTACACTGGCCGAGAATAGAGCGACGGCAGGCACCACTCTAGAAAATAAATTTATTACCATTTTAATCACATTTGTGGCGAAATTTAGGAAAAATAATAATACAAAATAATTATTTTTAATAAAAAATCAACATTTATTTAAAATTAATAAAACATCAACATAAAACCACATTAAAATAAACAGAATCTAAAGGGAAAATAAAAACTTAATGGACTCCTTCTTAATTAACTCATAATTTTATTATTGAGAAATTAAATCCTATTTTTGTCATACAAATTTTTTGAACAATGCCGAATATTTCAAACAGAGCACTGCATATGCCGCCATCGCCGGTAAGAAAACTGGTTCCCTTTGCGTTACAAGCAAAACAAAAAGGAATAAAAGTATATCACCTTAATATCGGGCAGCCTGATATTGAAACTCCGGAAACAGCTTTAAATGCTTTAAAAAACATCGATTTAAAAGTATTGGAATATGCACTTTCTGAAGGGAATATTGAATACAGAAAAGCCCTTACAGAATACTATCATTCATTAGGTTTCTCAGATCTTACACCTGATAACTTTATTGTTACCAACGGAGGTTCTGAAGCACTAAACTTTGCCATCTCTACTTTATGTGACGAAGGGGATGAAGTGATTATTCCTGAACCTTATTATGCCAACTACAATGGGTTCACCAGCACATTTGATGTGAATGTAGTAGCAGTTCCTTCTACAATTGACACTGGTTTTGCATTGCCGCCTGTTGAGGAATTCGAGAAAAAAATTACAGAAAAAACAAGAGCAATCATTATCTGTAACCCTGGAAACCCTACCGGATATCTTTATACCCGTGAGGAACTTCAGAAACTGGCAGAAATTGCTTTGAAATATGACATCGTAATCATCTCTGATGAAGTATACAGAGAATACGTTTATGATGGAAAGCAACAGATTTCAATGCTTGATTTCCCTGAATTAGCTGAAAACTGTATCATCATTGACTCAGAATCCAAGCGTTACTCTATGTGTGGCGTAAGAATCGGATGTATGGTTACACGTTCCAACAAGATCCGTAATGCTGCCATGCTTTTTGCACAGGCAAGATTAAGCCCGGTTCTTTTAGGACAGATTGCAGCAACAGCAGCACACCAGAACGACGGTCCTTACATCAGAGCCGTAAGAGAAGAATATACCCACAGAAGAAATGTATTGGTAGATCTTTTAAATGCTATTCCTGGGGTAATATGCCCTAAGCCGAGAGGAGCTTTCTACTGTGTTGCAGAACTTCCGGTAGACGATACTGAAAAATTTGCTCAGTGGTTGCTTGAAAAATATGCTCTGAATAACGAGACCATCATGGTGGCTCCTGCAGGAGGATTCTACAGCAATCCCGAATTAGGTAAAAAGCAGGTAAGAATTGCTTACGTTCTGAAAGAAGAAGATTTAAAAAGAAGTGCTGAAATTCTGAAAGAAGCTTTAAAGAAGTACAGAGAAGAATTCAGCCTGTAAAAAATATATTATGCCGACAACAAAAAAACTCTATCTGAAAATCCTGTTTTCGATTCTTTTGCTGTCGGCATTTTTTTCCTGTGACTCCAAAAAGACAGAACAGCCGGTTTCCCCTAAAAATCCACACGAGATTACCTTCATCAGTGTATCTGATGTTGAAGGAAACCTTGGAAACTACAGGATTATTAAAGCTACAAAAGATTCTGTTTTTGCAGAAAAAGGGATGACTGCCCATAAAACCCATAAAGCATGGGCATCCGCCATCAATCCCGAAACGTGGAAAAAGCTTACATCATCTATTAACATTGTAGATCTTGATCATATCAAAAGCTCTCACAGTAAGCAGTCTGTAGACGGAATAGATGAAACCTTCCAGATCCGGACTCCCAAAAAGTCACATATCTACGTGAATGCTTATGCAGACACTTTACATTACAAGCAGCTACAGCAAGTTAAAGAACAACTAGACAAGATTCTTCCCAAAGAATACCAATAAAACATGCAAGAAAACTTTTCATTAAAACCTTATAACACATTCGGCGTTGAAGCCAAGTCCCGATTTTTTACTGAAGTCAATACCATTGATGAGTTAAAAGAGGCACTTACTTTCGCGGAAACCCAATCTCTTCAGCTTCTTTTTTTAGGAGGTGGAAGTAATATTCTTCTTACCAAAGATTTTGACGGTCTTGCCATTCAACTTAATTTAAGAGGAATTTCTGAAGAGTATATCAATGAAAATGAAGTATGCGTAACCGCAAAAGCAGGGGAAAACTGGCATGAATTTGTGATGTACTGCCTGCAAAAAAATTATGGCGGACTTGAAAATCTCTCCTTAATTCCTGGGAATGTAGGAACCTCTCCCATGCAGAATATCGGAGCTTACGGAACAGAGATCAAAGATATTTTTGTAAGCTGTGAAGTATTGGATTTAGAAAATCTTGAACTGAAAACTTTCAATCTTGAACAATGCAGATTAGGATACAGGGATTCGATTTTCAAACAGGAAGGAAAAGGCAGATATGTTATTCTGGAGGTCACTTTTAAACTGACTCAAAAAAATCATCTTATCAAAACAGAATATGGAGCGATCAAATCTGAACTGGAAAATCTTGGTATTGAAAGTCCAACCATTCAGGATGTTTCCCAAGCTGTAATCAATATAAGACAAAGCAAATTACCAAATCCTAAAGAAATCGGAAATGCCGGAAGTTTTTTCAAGAACCCTACTATTCCTTTGGTTCAGTTTGAAGCATTAAAACAACAGTTTGAAAATATTCAGGGTTATCCCAATGGAGATAAGGTAAAAGTTCCTGCCGGATGGCTGATTGAGCAATGTGGATGGAAAGGAAAACAAATCGGGAATGTGGCTTCACATAAATTGCAATCCCTTGTAATTGTAAATGCTACAGGAAATGCAACCGGAAAAGAAATTTTTGATTTTTCTACAGAGATCATCAATTCCGTGAAAGAAAAGTTCGGAATAGAGCTTGAACGGGAAGTGAATATTATTTAATTTAAAAATATATAAAGGCTGATTCATATGAATTCAGTCTTTTTTATTTCTTATTATCTGTAAGTGTTGGATAAACGTAAAGGCGCAAGGATCCTTTATTTTCTTTGTTATTATTTTAAGTAATTTTATCTTCGATAAAATTGAGCACTATGCATTTTAAGCAGTAGGATCTCTCGCTGATTATGCAGATAACGCAGATTCTCAAGAAAAAATCTGCACAATCTCCTAAATCTGCAAGAACATTTTACTTTATAGAACCTTATACATACCATAGTCAGCAATTTTACACCTCATCACATTTTCTAACAGCATTCAACTTATTCAATTACAATACATCACCAAAAAATCATTATTTTAGCTTAAAAATTACAATTTGTGATGAAAATAGCTATTCTTGGAGCCGGAAATATGGGACTTTCTTTTTCAAAATCATTCCTGAAATACGAACTGATCAAACCTGAACATCTGCATCTTATTATCAGAAGTCAGGAAAAAATCACCAAAATAGCTGAAGAATTTCCCAAATCTAAAATTTCCACTTTTGAAGAAGTAAAAGATATCGATGCTGATCTGATCATTATCGCTGTAAAACCTCAGGATTTTCATGCAGTAGCCCAAAATATTCAATTTACTTTCAAAGAAAACCAGATGATTTTATCCATCATGGCGGGAATCAATATTGAAAAAATCCAGAAATTACTGAATCATCCGCTTGTTGTAAGAGCAATGCCTAACTCTCCTACCCTTCTGGGAATGGGAATCACAGGCTATACTGCAGCCAATGGAATTTCTTTCAGCCAGTTAATCAATATTGAAAGATTATTGAACAGCACAGGAAGATCGGTTTATCTGGAGAACGAAGAACTCCTGGATGGTGTCACCGCCCTTTCAGGAAGTGGTCCGGCTTATTTCTATTATATCATCGATGCTATGATTAAAGCAGGTATTGAAATGGGAATCGAAGAAAATCTTTCCAAACTTTTTGTAAAACAGACCATGCTGGGTGCTTATCATCTGATCAATAATTCAGAAAAGAATCTTGAAGAGCTGATTAAAGATGTTGCATCCAAAGGCGGAACTACTGAAGCTGCTTTAAAAACGTTTGAAGAAAACAGTTTTAAAGAAATTCTGAAGCAGGGAATTCTGAACGCCGAAAAGCGTGCAAAGGAACTTAATAGTTAAATTTTTTTTCAATCAATCCGCAAATCTTCCATCCCAGATACACCCCAAAAGTATTCAGGATGATATCGTCTACCTCAAATATTCCCATCCTGGTAAAATATTGAAGTGCTTCTACAATAACGATGCATGAGATAAAACCAAATAATAACGGTTTGAGTTTTCTCAGTTCGGGAATGATCCAACCCAAAAAACCAAAAGGAATAAACATTATGATATTCCCTAAAACAATCCTCACAATATCTATCGTCTTATTAGGCCCCTGAATAAATTTTATGGTAGCAAAAAAAGGTTCTACCGTAATGAGATTTTCCTCATATTGAAATCTGCCCATTCCTAAAAACATCAGATAGAGCAAAAACAGAGTGTACGGAACAATAATGATTTTATAAATTTTCTTTAACATCGAACTGCTAATATATTCATTTCAAAAACATTAAATTTGTGTATTAAAATAATTTAATGAAATACGTTCTACTTACACTTATTTCAGCAATGCTGCTGTCGGTTTCATGGCCAACTTATGGGGTTCCGTTTTTTATATTTTTTGCTCTTGTTCCTCTTCTGATGATGGAGCATGGAATTTCAAAATTTTCAGATTATAAAAGGAAAAGCTGGATGGTCTTTGGATTATCTTACCTGTGTTTTATCATCTGGAATGTTGTGACTACAGGATGGCTGTATGGCTCAAAAAATCCTGACGGAAGCCACTCTCTGATGGCTGTTTTATTTCCGGTACTGGTCAATTCTCTTTTATATTCTCTGGTATTCCAATGTTATCACTGGTACAAAAATGCTCAGGGAACGTATTGGGGATTAGGATTTTTGATTGCCATCTGGATGAGTTTTGAAAAATTTCATTTGGGATGGGAGCTTACGTGGCCGTGGCTGAACCTTGGGAATGTATTTTCAGATTACCCAAAACTGATTCAGTGGTATGATACTTTAGGAGCAACCGGAGGAAGCTTCTGGATTCTACTGATTAATGTCCTCATTTTTTACACTGTAAGAACATGGGAAGCCGGAAGAAAGAGAAAAGATTTGATCAAAAATTCGGCTATTATTGGGGCTTTGATTGCTTTACCCATGATTATTTCAGTAATCAAATACAATAATTTTGATGAAAAGCCAATCGGACAGGTTAATGTTCTGATGCTGCAACCGGATCTTGATCCTTATGCTGAAAAATATTCAAAAGACAGTCTGACCATAGAACAGGATTTACTGGCTCTTGCTGAAAAAAACTCAACGGGTAAAATTGATTATTATATTGCCCCGGAAACTGCTTTACCGGGAAGAGGATCTATTTCTGAAACAGCTTTTGAAAAAAGTTTACTTCTCAATAATATCAAGGGATTTTTATCCAATCATCCAGGATCCGTTTTTGCAACAGGAATTTCTTCACACCGATTTTTTTATAATCCAGCTGATTTACCTAAAGAAGCTTACCAGATTAACAGTGGTGTTTGGGTGAGCAGTTATAATACAGCCATTCAATTGGTGCCTAATCAAAAAGTACTGGCTTATCACAAAGGAAAATTAGTACCTGGGGTTGAAATATTTCCTTATATGAATGTTTTAAAACCATTGCTTGGAGATGCCATGTTGAATCTGGGAGGAACAGTAGCTTCTTTGGGAACAGATAAAGAAAGAGTTGCCTTTTCAAATCCTTACAACAAAGGAAAAATTGCACCTATCATTTGCTATGAAAGTATTTATGGTGAATTTGTAACAGACTATGTCAAAAAAGGAGCTAACTTCTTGGGTATTATGACCAACGACTCCTGGTGGGGTGTTACAGAAGGACACAAACAACTTTTATCTTATGCCAAACTGAGAGCTATTGAAACCAGAAGAGAAATTGCGCGTGCTGCGAACAGTGGAATTTCTGCACACATCAATGCTAAAGGTGAGATAACTGCTGATACTTTCTATGGTGATCAAACCGCTTTATTTGCCAAAGTAAACCTGTATGATAGCATGACCTTTTATACCAGAGCAGGTGACCTTCTTTCAAGGTTTTCCATATTTGCGTTAGGGTTTTTATTATTTTATTACCTGATTGAATGGTTCAAAAAGAAAACAAAGAAAGCTTAGCTTTTAAACACAAATTGCACGAATCTTTACACAAATAACACAAGATCTGCGTAATCAGCACAATCAGCGAAAAAATAGAATACTCTCAAATTTTGCAGATTATGCAGATTTTTATTTTATAAAGTTTTACTTTGCTTTACATATGTAAAATATTCAGACTTAAAAAAAGAAAAGCCAGCTGGACGTCTGGCTTTTCTCATTGATAGAAGATAGAATTGATTCAATTACTTAATCGTAAGTTTTCTGGTGGTTATTTCGTTTTTTATCTTCAGTTTTAATAAATAGACTCCTTTAGGTAAATGAGAAACATCAATTGACTGGTCTCCATTTACACTGACATTCAGTTTTCTTCCCTCCATCGAATACATTTCGGCTTCCGAAACTTTTTCTCCTTTGATATACACTTTATCTGACGTAGGATTTGGATAGATAACAAGCTTATTTTCAGATTTGATCTCTGCTGTTCCCAGTACACTTTGTGTCGAAGCGTCAGAATACACTTTTGAAGCGTCAATAGATTTCACGCTCCAGTACACATTCTGAATGGCCGGATCAAGCTCAAGAAACCATGATGGTGTTGTTACTACATATTTTGCAATATCATGAGCTCCCTGTGTAGATCCTACGGTAATTTCATAACGTAAAGCATTCACCGGGGTTTTATCATCCGATGCCCCACTCCATGCAAAATTGAAACGATTTCCGTTTTTAGTCAGATTTAATTGAGTAGGTGCTGCAGGTTTTGCATTGGTTGCTGTGGAATTATTTTTAAAAACTTTAGTCAGTGAAGGAAGATCGGAAGTAGCCCAATCAAATCCACCCAATAAGATATCCAGATGATGATCATTATTAAAATCAAAAAGCTGTACCAGTCCCGGACCTCCAAGCGCAGTAATACCGTTCACAGTTCCTTCATTGAATTTATGATTGGAAACATCATAGATATAAGTTTTCACTACAGCATTGTAATCTTCATTTCCTGAAATAATAAAGTCGTAATAGCCATCGTTATTTAAATCTCCAACACTTAATGCCACATCTGAAATATCATTAACCGGAATAGACTGAGGCGTTAATGTACCCGTACCGTCATTCATGAGAACTGCAAAATAGGCATCATCATTGGCATCTCTTCCAGTCACTACGATATCCTGGAAACCATCTGCATTAAAGTCTGCAAAATCTATTTTTCCCACTGCTAAAGGCGCAAGATCCTGTGTAGGAGTAAGAACTCCAGCCTGGTTCATGTATACTTTGGATACTGAATCTCCATTGATATCTGATCCGATAATCACAAGATCCAGCAGGTTGTCGTTATTAAGGTCTACTACTTTAAAGCTTCCACTCTGAGTTCCATCTACCCAATTTTCTGTAAGATTAAAACCTGCTCCCGTATTTTTGTAATAATCCAGACTATTTCCAAAACCTCCTCCGTGAGCATATTGAGTTCCATTAATTGCATAATCAGGTTTCCCATCATGGTTAAAATCAAAAACTTCCAGAGATCCGTAAATTTTACCAGGTAATTCTGTTTCCTTTACAAATCCTGTCCCGGTATTTTTGAATCGGTATTGTTTATAATTAACAACATCCATATAACTGAGTCCTGTAGAAATAATATCCATCAGACCATCATTATTATAATCAATGAACTTAATATCTCCAAGATGGGTCACATCTGCTCCCAATCCTACAAACGGCAATAAGGTTGTCCCATTATTCTGATATACTTCATTATAGGTACTGTCTACATTTCCGTCCCCGTCAGAATCTATCGCTCCGTTGAGCACAATATCAAGCGTCCCATTGTTATCTATATCCGCAATATCAGCCGCAGAATAATAAAAATTATTCATGCTGGTCTGCACCTCAGTAAAGGTCTGAGCCATCAGACCGACTGGTACCATAGACAATAAAATATAAATCCTCCTCATAGTTGTTTTTATTTAGATTAATTAAAAACAAAGATAGAATATTAAATTATGCGGGTAAAAAAAAGGCTGTATGAAATATATCAGCACCCTTTATCTGCTGTATCCCAAGGATTCTACTATTTTAAAAATTCAATATTATTAATCAGTCACTTATTTGCAAATATTTTCCAAAAGATTTGTCTATCTAAAAAATTCTTCGTTATTTTGCACTCTCAAATATTATACAAATAAGAACATCGAGATATGTCAAGAATTTGCCAAATAACAGGAAAGCGTGCAATGGTTGGTAACAACGTTTCTCACGCTAATAACAAAACGAAGCGTCGTTTTGAAATTAACTTATTAGAGAAGAAGTTTTACCTTCCGGAGCAAGATAAGCACGTTACACTGAAAGTATCAGCTCATGGATTGAGAGTGATTAACAAGATTGGAATCGAGGAAGCTATTGAAAGAGCTACTAGAAACGGATTGATTAAAAAGAATTAATAAATCATGGCAAAAAAAGGAAATAGAGTTCAAGTAATCCTTGAATGTACAGAGCACAAAGAAAGTGGTATGCCAGGAATGTCTAGATACATTTCTACAAAAAATAAAAAGAACACTACAGAGAGATTAGAGCTTAAAAAGTATAATCCAGTTCTTAAGAGATCTACCCTTCACAAAGAAATTAAGTAATTTATAAATAATAACTTACCATGGCAAAGAAAGTAGTAGCAACCCTACAAAGCGGTCAGTCTAAGAAGATGACTAAAGTGGTGAAAATGGTTAAGTCTTCTAAATCAGGAGCTTACGTTTTCGAAGAAAAAGTAATGAATGCTGACGAAGTAGATGGTTATTTGAAAAAATAATCAGTACTTTGTTTACAATATAAAAAAACTACTCATTTTTTTGGGTAGTTTTTTTGTTATATTCGTTTCATAAAAAAACACATTATGAAGCAATTCTATATTTTATTTTCCGCCCTATTATTCACCGGATCTTCATATCATTCTCAAACTCGTCAAAACAAAGGAAGCACTCCTGAGAATGTAAAAATTATTATTTTAGGAAATGTACAGGACGCCGGTTCACCTCAGATCGGATGCCGTAAAGAATGTTGTCTGGATCTCTGGAAACACCCTAAGCAAGACAGGAAAGTAACTTCTCTGGGAGTCATTGATAACGAGCTGCAGAAAAATTATATCTTCGATGCCAGTCCGGATTTTACCCAGCAACTGCAATTCCTGATGGAACATTCAGCAGTTCCGAAGAAAACGGTACCTGATGGTATCTTTATCACCCATGCGCATATCGGACATTATACAGGTCTTATGTTTTTAGGAAAAGAGGGTATGAATTCCAAGGATGTTCCCGTGTACACCATGCCACGGCTTAAAAAGTTTTTCGAAAACAATGGACCATGGTCTCAGCTGATCCGTTTGAATAATATTGTTCCCTATGAGATGCAGAATGAAATGCCAATAAAGGTGAACTCTCATTTAGAAGTCACTCCTCTACAGGTTCCTCATCGCGATGAATATTCAGAAACAGTAGGTTTCATTATTAAAGGACCTCATAAAAAGGCGTTATTCATTCCGGATATAGATAAATGGAATAAGTGGAAATACAATATTGCAGATCTGATAAAAACAGTAGATTATGCATTTCTGGATGGCACATTCTATGATTCTGAAGAAATAGGATACAGAAATATTGAAGATATTCCACACCCGTTTATAGTGGAGAGTATGGAACTATTTAAAAACCTGTCACCAGAATATAAAAAACGAATTTTCTTTATCCATTTTAACCATACCAATAAAATTTTAAATCCGGAAAGCCAACAAAGTAAACAGGTCATAGAAAAAGGTTTTAATATTGCGCGTCTGGGAGATGAATTTGAATTATAGCGACAATCAGTTTCATTTAAGAGACAGCAATAAACCTCTTGATAATAACCATTAAGAAATAAAAATAATAAAGACTTTGTTTACATATAAAAAAACAACTCCTGTTTTGGGTAGTTTTTTTGTTATCTTTGCTCACCAGATTATTAATCAGTAAAGTATGAAAAAGATACTTGTTCTGGCCTGTACAGCAACTTTTCTATTTTCATTCAGTCAGAAAACTATGAATTCTGTAGAATATAAAAGTTCGCCAAAAGTTTTCAACATTAAAGGATTATCACAATCAGTAACTATTGACTGTGGAAATTCTAAAATGATTTTATTATCAGGACAGGTTCCTCTGGACTCTGAAGGTAATCTTGTGGGAAGCACCATTGAAGAGCAAACGCAGCAGGTTTTCAAGAATATTGATAATATCCTGAAGGAATATGGAGGTACAGGAAAAGATATTATCAAACTGGTAATTTATACCACAGACATCAAAAAAACACCTGATTTCAGAAAAGTAAGGGATTTGTATGTCAACCTTCAAAACCCTCCCGTAAGCAGCCTTGTAGAAGTGAGCAAGCTTTTCAGAGATGATGTGCTTATAGAAGTAGAAGCCACAGCAGTGATTAAAAATAAATAAGAATAAACTAAAACTATGAGTTGGTTTAAAAATATTTTCAAAAAGGAAGAAAAAGAAACCTTAGATAAAGGATTGGAAAAATCCAGTCAGGGATTCTTTGAAAAAATGACGAAAGCCGTAGTCGGTAAAAGCAAAGTAGATGATGAAGTTCTGGATGATCTGGAAGAAGTACTGATTGCTTCCGATGTAGGAGCCTCTACCACTATCAAAATCATTGAAAGAATTGAAGAACGTGTTGCCAGAGATAAATATGTAGGGGTAAACGAACTTGACAAAATTCTTCGTGACGAGATTTCAGGATTATTGCTTGAAAATCCACATGCCGGTACAGGGAATATCGATACTTCAAAAAAACCATACGTCATCATGGTCGTAGGAGTAAATGGAGTTGGAAAAACAACAACCATCGGAAAACTGGCTCACCAGTTCAAATCAGAGGGTAAAAAAGTAGTTCTTGGAGCTGCGGATACCTTTAGAGCAGCAGCTGTTGACCAGCTTGTTATCTGGAGCGAAAGAGTGGGTGTTCCTATTGTAAAGCAGGAAATGGGATCAGATCCCGCTTCAGTAGCCTTTGATACAGTACAAAGTGCCGTTGCTCAAAATGCTGATGTTGTCATCATTGATACCGCAGGAAGGCTTCACAATAAGATCAACCTGATGAATGAGCTTTCGAAAATCAAAAGAGTAATGCAGAAAGTAATTCCTGATGCCCCTCATGAAATTCTATTAGTACTTGACGGTTCTACAGGACAGAATGCTTTCGAACAGGCAAAACAGTTTACAGCCGCAACAGAAGTAAATGCTTTAGCAGTAACCAAGCTGGACGGAACAGCCAAAGGAGGTGTTGTAATCGGTATCTCCGATCAGTTCCAAATTCCAGTGAAGTATATTGGTGTAGGCGAAAAAATGCAGGATTTACAACTTTTTAATGGTACGGAATTTGTAGACTCATTCTTCAAGAAAAGATGATTTATATCATGTTTTCCCTTATATTAGCAAACAAATCATTTTTAAATATTAACAATAAAAAAATTTGCAACTATGGGAATTATTACATGGATCCTATTTGGTCTTATCGCAGGTGCTATCGCTAAAATGATCATGCCGGGAACTCAGGGAGGAGGATGGCTTATCACTATCATCCTTGGAATTCTTGGAGCATTTGTAGGAGGAGCTATAGGAGTTTACGTTTTACACTGGGGAGATGTCACTTCATTCTGGAATCCCAGAAGCTGGATTCTCTCAATCGGAGGCGCTTTAATCATTCTCTGGATTTACGGAATGGCAACAAAGAAAAGCTGATATTAAAGCTGATAAAAATAAAATCCCGGATCTGAAATTTCAGGTCCGGGATTTTTGTATACAATATAAAATTTAGTTAGTCGTTGATTCTAATCTGATAAGGCATTTCCATTTTCACCTCAGACTGTAGTTTCTTGTCTGTAATCTGCTGCAGAATCTCATAGTTGGATTTACCAATCTTGTTCTTGATAATTCTCGCAGAAACATCTTCCTCATTAAGATCTTTGAAGATTTGTTCGAACGGAGTCATTCTCTTAGGGAAAGCCTCTACATGATAAGATTTTAATCCGGCTTTCTGAGCGGCAAACTTCACAGCATCTGTTAAAGTACCCAATTCATCTACCAATCCTATTTCTTTTGCACGAACGCCACTCCATACTCTACCTCCTCCTACATTATCAATCTGCTCAAAAGTTTTCTTTCTGTTCTGCGTCACAAAATGGACAAATCTCTTGTAAGTACCTTCTACACTTCTTGTCATCATATTCACTCCGTAAGGCGTCACTCCGTTTAATCCGGAATAATACATAGAGTTGGCATTGGTAGAAACAATATCTGCACGGATTCCGTTTTTAGCTGCAATATCTTTGTAGTAAGGCATCACCCCAAACACTCCGATAGAACCGGTAAGTGTGTTAGGCTCTGAATAAATTTTATCCGCAGCCATTGCTACATAATATCCTCCTGATGCGGCATAGTCTCCAAAAGAAACGATTAGTGGCTTTTTCTTTTTCAGCTGCTGTAATTCAAATAAGATTTCATCTGAAGCATTAGCACTTCCTCCCGGAGAGTTGATTCTGAAAACAACCGCTTTCACTTTATCATCCTCCTGAAGTTTTTTAATATACTTCACATATTTCTCAGAATGAATATCATTGTATTCATCTCCATTATTAATAGATCCCGAAGCATAAAGTACTGCGATCTTTTCACCAGATTTATCTTCATCCGCATAAGAATTGATATAACTTGTCAAAGAAATCTTGTTCAGTTTATCTTCATTTTTCACGCTTAACTTCGCCTTAAGAAGATCTTCGTATTCTGATTTCTGGATCAGTTTATCTGCTAGTTTATATTTTAAGCTTTGCTCAGGAATCATTCCATATAAGCTGTCAGTAATCATTCTGAACTGAGCGGTATCAATTTTTCTTGAAGCAGCCATTTTATTGGAAGTGTTTTTCCAAAGGTCATTCAAAAGAGTACTTAACTGTTCTTTATTTTCAGGAGAAATATCATTTCTTAAAAAAGGTTCTACCGCAGACTTGAATTTACCGTGACGGATTACTTCAATTCCAATCCCGTATTTATCTGCAAAATCTTTGAAGAAAGTAACTTCTGTAGAAAGACCTTTTAATTCTACCATTCCTGCAGGATGCAGATAATATTGATCAGCAACAGATCCTAAATAATAAGCAGACTGTGATACTCCATTTCCGTATGCATACACAAACTTTCCACTCTTCTTGAAATCTTCAATAGCATTTCTAAGATCATCAATCTGAGTAAGTCCTGCAGATAAATAATCAGTTTCTATACTGATTCCTTTAATATTGTCATCCGTTTTTGCTTTATTGATAGCTTCCAATGCATCATATATAAGGATACTTTTATTTTGAGCACCTAAACCGAATAATCCCATCTCTTCTTCAGTAGGGCTATCGATTATATTTGTCTTTAAATTAATCGTAAGAACGGAGTTCTTTTTTACCGCCACCGACTTATCATTCCCCATCGCACTGAACACAAGCATCGTAATGAAAAAGATGAAAAATAGAGCGCAAAGTATGATAATTGCTACTATATTTGCCAAAACATTTTTAAAGAAACTTCTCATAAATCAATCAATTTTCTAATATGTCGCAGCATAAGGTCGTTTTGTTACTAGGAAGTAACTTAGGAGAGCAAAAAAAAAATGTAGAGCTTGCATTAAAGATGATAAATGAAGCCGGAAATCACATTTCACAAACCAGCGAATTTTTAATGTCTGACCCTGTAGAGTTTGTCAGTTCCAATATTTTTTGTAATATTGCAGCAATAATATTCACTCATCTTTCACCAATCCAACTGCTTGATTGTATTAAGAATATAGAAGTTGAGATGGGAAGAATTAATGATTCAAAAGTATCCGGAGGTTATACTGACAGGATTATAGACATTGATATCATTAAGTATAATGAGTTAAATTTTAAATCAGAAAGGTTAGAAATCCCTCATAAAAAACATCTTTTTGAAAGGGATTTTTCCAGAATATTATTGAAAGATTTTATTTAAAACATAAAACATATTGTATGAAATTAGGTTTATTATTATTGGCTACGTCATTGCCAATTGCAGCTTTCGCACAGAACAGCGGCACTACAGTAAACTCTTCCACAGAGTATCCTAATACATTCTCCTCAGGCTCCGCTAATGTACAAACTTTCGACAACAAATCCAGACGTTTCAGAGACTGGTCTATTTCTGTTGGAGGAGGTCCTGCATTTATGGTACACTCTGATTTAAAATCTATCCGCAAGGATAAGACCAATTGGGGTTACAATGCGTACGTAAGCGTAGACAAACAAATCACCCATGCATTCGGGCTAAGCCTAATGTATATGAGAGGAGAAACGAAACAGACAGCCCAGCTTCCCGGTGCTGCAGGTGTAAAATCAGGAATAGCTACTGCTACAACACAATTTGACAACATCTCTTTATTAGGAGATATCAACTTCTCGAACTTATTCAGAAGAGTAGACAACCACTCTCCATACAGATGGGCTTTCCATGGATATATGGGAATTGGAGTTCAGGGATTCAGAACATCACTACATGATAACGACGAATTCAGATGGAGCACTACTCCAAGAAGAACACCTTTGTTCATAAAACAAGACATTGATATCAACTCTATCTTCTATCAGGGAGGTTTAGGAATAAAATACAATGTTTCTAAACTTATTGACGTTGAGGCGAGAACCATGTACATCATCAGTGGTGATGATGAGTTTGATGGTGGCGGATGGGCAGATCCTAATGATTATGATCCTTCCACTCCAGGTTCAAAATATAACATGCTAAACTCAAGAAGATCTGATAACGCCTGGACAGTAAGTTTAGGAGTATCTTTCAAATTAGGAAAGCACGAATCTCACCTGGCATGGCATGATCCGCTTCAGGAAGCATACTACAGAACCAGCGTTCTTGAAAATGCAAGTACTGACCTTGTTGTTTGCGAAAAAGGAGATGCAGACAATGATGGAGTATGTGATGATTGGGACAGACAGCTTGACACTCCTGCAGGTGCAAGAGTAGACGGTGCCGGAGTTGCTTTGGATATGGATCTGGATGGCGTTATTGACCTTTACGACAAGTGCGTAACTGTACCAGGACCTGTTGAAAACAATGGATGTCCAATTAAATAATTAAACAAACTTAAACTTCTTTTTCAATAAAAGAAATCAAATAATAATACACGATGAAATTAAGTTTAGCAATTGTTGCATTAGCTTTGGCAATTCCCTCTGCTACTTATGCACAAGACTCAACTGCAGATTCAAACGGAAAGTATCCTAATACATTTTCTTCAGGATCTGCCAATGTTACCCCATTTACCAACCAGTCTAAAAGATTTAATGATTGGTCTATATCTGTAGGAGCAGGTGTTCCCCTTCTTCAGTCAGCAGATTTGACTTCTATTAAAAATGGTAACGGTAAAAACCTTTTTGGATATTCTGCCTATGTAAGTATTGATAAAGCGATTACCCATGCTTTTGGGATCAATTTACAATATGACAGAGGTGAAACCAGACAAGGATGGTTCAATACTAAAAATGCAGCACCAGATGCATCAGCAGTAGGAGCAAGAACTCAGTATGACGCAATCTCTATCTTAGGAGATATTAACTTCTCTAACTTATTAAGAAGAGTGGATAACCACTCCCCTTACAGATGGGCACTTCATGGATATGCTGGTATTGGTACTATTGCCTACAGAGCATATCAGAAAGACGGAAGTAACAGACAGACATTAATGACTGAAATCAAGCCTTTCCAATTAGGTTCTATGTTCTTCCAGGCTGGTACTGGTCTTAAATTCAAAGTCAACAGAAGAATCGATATTGAAGGTAGATTAATGTATGTAGTAACAGGTGATGATGAATTTGACGGAGGCGGTGATGCTTACAGCGCGATTAACAAGCGTTCTGAGCAGGTTTCTGACAACTTCTTCAATGCGACATTAGGTCTTTCTTTCAAATTAGGAAAGCATGAGTCTCACGTTATGTGGCATGACCCACTTCAGGAAATCTATTACAAACTTGATGTACTGGCTAATAAAAACCAGGATATCGAAGTATGTAAAAAAGGAGATGCTGATAATGACGGGGTATGTGACGATTGGGACAGACAACTTGATACTCCTGCAGGAGCAAGAGTGGACGGTGCCGGAGTTGCGCTTGATACTGACTTAGACGGTGTAATTGACCTTTACGATAAATGTGTAACAGTTCCAGGACCTGTTGAAAACAACGGATGTCCTATCGTTAAAGATCATAAGGAAACTGCTGTAGAAGTAGAAAAAACCCTTAAGGATATTTATTTCAACTTTAATAAAGCTACCATCAGACCTGAATCTAACGAAAAATTGGATCTGGCAGCTTCAATTATTAAAGAAAACGGAGGTAATTATTTGTTAACTGGGCATACAGATATCAAAGGAAATGCAGCCTACAACCTTAGATTATCTAAAGAAAGAGCAGCTGCTGTAGTAGGAGCTCTTGAAAACAGAGGCATTAATGAAAATGTACTAAAATCAAGAGGAGTTGGTTCTGCGGAAGCAACAATCCCTGCATCAGCTTCAGATGCTGAAAGAATGGCAGACAGAAAAGTTACTGTAAGATTTATAGAAAGTTCAGAATGGGATTCTATCAAAAAGAAAGACTATGAAGATGCTCCTGTAAAAAAAGCAGTAAAAAAAGTTCCTGCTAAGAAAAAGAAGAAATAATTTTCAAATACTTCTTAAACCGAAAAGAATTGCTCTTTTCGGTTTATTTTTTTTCTACTACGAATTTTTTTACATACCTTTATCATTATTTTCAGGACAACTGTGCGAAACACATTAGTAATCAGTAAGTTTGTTTTGAAAAAAATTAACACAAAATCACTTTTTAGCGTAAAAAAATCATTTAAATAACTTAACTTAAAAAAATAACACTATGAAATTAAGTTTAGCAATTGTTGCATTAGCTTTGGCAATTCCTTCTGCCACGTATGCACAAGACTCAACGGCAGTTTCAAAAGGAGAGTATCCTAATACATTTTCTTCGGGATCTGCTAATGTTTCCCCATTCACCAATCAATCTAAAAGATTTAACGATTGGTCTATTTCTGCTGGTGTAGGTGTTCCACTTCTTCAGTCAGCAGATTTGACTTCTATCAAAAATGGTAACGGTAAAAACCTTTTTGGATATTCAGCGTATGTAAGTATTGATAAAGCGATCACCCATGCTTTTGGGATTAATTTACAATATGACAGAGGTGAAACCAGACAAGGATGGTTCAATACTAAAAATGCAGCACCAGATGCATCAGCGGTAGGAGCAAGAACTCAGTATGACGCAATCTCTCTCTTAGGAGATATTAACTTCTCGAACCTGTTAAGAAGAGTGGATAACCACTCCCCTTACAGATGGGCACTTCATGGATACGCAGGTATTGGTACTATTGCCTACAGAGCATACCAGAAAGACGGAAGTAACAAACAGACATTAATGACTGAAATCAAACCTTTCCAATTAGGTTCTCTGTTCTTCCAGGCTGGTACAGGTCTTAAATTCAAAGTCAACAGAAGAATCGATATTGAAGGTAGATTAATGTATGTGGTTACCGGTGATGATGAATTTGACGGAGGTGGTGATGCTTACAGCGCTATCAACAAGCGTTCTGAGCAGGTTTCTGACAACTTCTTCAATGCTACCCTAGGTCTTTCTGTAAAACTTGGAAAGCACGAATCTCACTTAATGTGGCATGACCCACTTCAGGAAATCTATTACAAACTGGATGTACTGGCTAATAAAAACCAGGATATCGAAGTATGTAAAAAAGGAGATGCTGATAACGATGGAGTATGTGACGATTGGGACAGACAACTTGATACTCCTGCAGGAGCAAGAGTGGACGGTGCCGGAGTTGCGCTTGATACTGACTTAGACGGTGTAATTGACCTTTACGATAAGTGTGTAACAGTTCCAGGACCTGTTGAAAACAACGGATGTCCTGTAGCTACAACAGGACCTGTGGTAGAAACAGAAACTAAGCTGGAGGGAATTGAGTTTGATTTAAATTCTGACAGAATTTTACCATCAAATACTCCAATCTTAAATAATGCTGTAAACTACATCAATTCTTCAACTGGTTCTTATAATGTAATCGGAGCTACTGACACAAGAGGTACTGATGCTTACAACCAAAAACTATCAGAAAGAAGAGCAAACAACGTTAAGAACTATCTGATCAAAAACGGAGTTCAAACAGGTAAACTACAGGCAATAGGAAAAGGTGAAAAAGACCTTAAATACCCTGAATGTGAACCAGCAACGAAGTGCCCTGAATGGAAAAACAGAGCCAATAGAAGAGTATACTTCGAAGCTAAATAATAAATATATTGATATATCATATGAAAGTCACGCCCTGCGTGACTTTTTTTGTCTAATTCTTTCCTTATTTTTACAACATGATTTCTCCGCAGGATTTTCAAAAGCTAAAATATGATACTCTTAAGTATTTCTGGGGTTATACCGACTTCAGAGATTCTCAGGAAGAAATTATCAATGCTGTCATCAACGAAAAAGACACCCTGGTTCTGCTACCCACAGGAGCAGGAAAATCTTTATGCTATCAACTCCCCGCCTTATTGAAAGAAGGAACCTGCCTTGTTGTGTCTCCTTTGCTGGCACTGATGAAGGATCAGGTTAATCAGCTTAAATCACGTGGGATAGAAGCAGAATATCTGTCCTCCGAACTGGATGAATATGATGCAGAAGCAGTTTATGACCGTTGTAAAGAAGGACTTACTAAACTACTCTATGTTTCTCCTGAAAGACTTACCAATAGTCAGTTTATTCAAAACATGGAGGAAATTCAACTATCCTTCATTGCTGTGGATGAAGCTCACTGTATTTCAGAATGGGGTCAGGATTTCAGACCCAGTTATCAGAATATAAAAGGATTCAGAAGTAATAATCCTGAAATTCCCTGTCTTGCTTTGACTGCAACAGCAACTCCAAAAGTGCTTGAAGAAATCAAAAATAAACTGGAACTGAAAAATCCTTTTGTTTTTCAAAAGAGTTTCAAAAGAGAGAATATTAAAATTTTTACCGATGAAGTTTCGGACAAATTCCAACGTGTTTTTGACATTTTAAAATATAGCAATGACTCTGGAATTGTCTATGTAAGAACAAGAAAAGAAGCTGAACTGCTGGCAGAATTCCTGAAGAAAAACCAACTGAAAAACGTGGATTATTTCCATGCAGGCTTAACAACCAAAGAAAAAAATGCAAGACAGCATCTTTGGAACAATAGTGACAACCATGTTCTTATTTCTACCAATGCCTTTGGAATGGGTATTGACAAAGACAATGTTCGTTTTGTGATTCACTATTCCCCTGCTGCTTCTCTGGAAAACTATTATCAGGAGATCGGAAGAGCCGGAAGAGATGGAAAAGACAGTTTTGCCTTCATGCTCTGGAACAAACAGGAATTATTGAATTTTGATCAGATTTTAAAAAATCAGACTCCCAACAAAGCTGAGTTTTTGAAGATCATTAGCTACCTCTACTCTATTTTTCAGGTAGCAGAATTTGAACTTCCGGAAAAAACTTTTCAACTGAATAGTCTCAGTATACAGAATTTTACAAAACTGTCGAAAGCAAAGATCAACAATGTACTCAATTTTCTCCACAACCAGGAAATTGTCTACTACAACGATTACAAAAGTCTGTCTTCACTTGAGCTTTTTATCAAAGCCGATGAGATGGACCAGCTGCCCCAAAAAGATGCTTATTTTATAGAACTTCTTTTCCGTAATATATCAGGAATTACCACCCACAAAGTAATGTTCAGTGAACAACAGGTAAGCAACAAAATCAATATCAGCGCTCCTTTGATCAAAGAACGGCTGAAAGAACTTCAGCAAAAGAATTATCTTGAATATATCGATGGAGCACTAGCCAGTATTAAATTCCTGAAACCGCGTGATGAAAGAGCTGTGAATAGCACTTACTGGAAATTATTTGAACATATTCAGAGAAACAAAATTCAGAAATGGGAAGAGATGAAGTTTTACGTAGAAAATAATGACTACTGTAAAATGAAACTTATCCTAGCCTATTTTGGTGAAAAAAATTCAAAAAACTGTGGTCAGTGTTCTGTCTGTGAAAAAAATAAACAGTCTATTTTTGGTAAGAATATTTCTCAACAGATCATTAATTTATTGGCCAAAAAGTCAGCAACAATTGAAGAACTGTCTATCCAGCTCAGCTATCATTCAAAAGAAAATATCCTGGAAAATCTGATCTTCCTTTTGGATTCAGGAAAAGTAAGAATGCTGAACTTCAGGACGTATGCGCTTAATCATGAGTAATGAGTAATGAGCATTGGTAAACATTGTGTAGAAAGAGAGTATGATGTAATTATTATGACCTCAACCTGCCTAAATCTGCTACTCTCAAACTCTCACACCCTAAAACTCTCCTACCCTCAAACCATGATATTTTCCGACTCTCAGATCAAAAACTTATCTTTGCAGGATGAAATCATTGAAAGTCGTTTTTTTAGGGACTCCTGAGTTTGCAAAAACCTCTTTGGAGGCCATCCATCAATCTCACCATCAGGTGGTAGGTGTAGTAACTGTGGCCGATAAGGCAAGCGGACGTGGACAGAAAATTCACCAGTCACCGGTAAAAATCTATGCAGAAGAAAACAATATTCCTGTTTTTCAGCCGGAAAAATTGAGAAACCCTGAGTTTCTTGAAGAACTTAGAAAACTGGATGCTGATGTTTTTGTAGTGGTAGCATTCAGAATGATGCCTAAAGTACTTTTTGAAATGCCTAAAATGGGAACTTTCAATCTTCATGCTTCATTACTTCCAGATTACAGAGGTGCGGCCCCTATCAATTATGCAGTGATCAACGGGGAAGAAAAATCCGGAGCGACGACCTTCTTTATCAATGAAAAAATTGATGAAGGTAATATTCTTCTTCAGCAGGAAATGGAAATTCTACCGGACGAAAATGCAGGAAGTCTTCATGACAGACTGATGGAGATGGGTTCCGGTCTTGTTGTTAAAACATTAGATGGCCTTGCTGAAAATGCAATTGAAGAAAAACCTCAGCCACACGTTGAACATCCTAAAAACGCTTATAAAATTTTCAAGGAAGATACGAGAATCAATTGGGTACAGCCTTCAAAAACCGTTCATCAGTTTATTCTGGGAATGTCTCCTTATCCTGCAGCTTTCGCCACTTTAAAGATTGACAACGAAGAAAAGGGATTAAAAATATTCGGGGGTAAATTTGAACTTTCTGATCACGGAAAACCAGCCGGAAGTCTTGATATTTCTAAGAATGAATTTAAAATCTATACCCAGGACGGAATTTACTATCCTTTGGAACTTCAATTGGAAGGTAAAAAAAGAATGATGGTAAAAGATTTTCTGAATGGCTTCCGAAATTTTGACGGAATTGCATTAGGCTAAAAATAGATTATATCTCATAGAGAAAAGTCCCGAAAGTATTTATAAACAAACTTTTGGGACTTTTTATTTTCCAGCCATCAGCTTTTACTGACAATTTTCTTTCGGATTCTGCTTATAAATTCAGGAGTCACTCCCAGATAAGCGGCAATCTGAATATTGGTAAGACGGCTTGCTGTCTGCGGATAATCTTTCAAAAACTCAATATAGCGTTCATCTGAAGGTTTGCTTAAATTATCAATAATTCTACGCTGCAATGCTATAATAGATTGTTGAAACTTCAGTCTCATTAACCTTTCAATCTCTGGCATTTCAGCGTACAATTTCTCTTTTTCCTTTTTGGGAATGAGAAGAATCTCACTATCCTCCAGTGCCTGAATATTGAGCTTTGAAGGAATATGATTGACAAAACTATCAATATCGGAAATCCACCAGTTTTCAACTCCAAAATACAATATCTGTTCGGCGGCATTATGATGAGTATGAAAAACTTTAAAGCAGCCACTCACCACAAATCCTTCAAATTCACAAATCTCTCCTTCTTTTAAAAGGAATTCTTTTTTCTTTATTTTCTGAAGACTAAAGGCACTGCAGTATTTTTCCAGCTTTTCGTCTGAAATATCAATATATCCCCGGATGTGTTTTTTTAAAGACTCAGTCATGGTTTAAAAATAAAAAAAGGTTTAGAAAAATCCTAAACCTTATAATTTTGTATTACAAACAGTCATTTATTGTGAAAACAATTCACTATTGACCATTCATTAACTATAGTTGTACCATCTCAGTCACCTCTACATCATATCCTCCAACCTGAGGTTTGATATTAGGGTTTTGAGTGATTACTTTAAACTTGTTGATTCCTAAATTCTTTAAGATCTGCGTTCCAATTCCATAGTCTCTGTAATTGTAAGCCAATGTAGGATGCTGCTCCTGCCCGTCCTGATAGTTCAGGAATTGCTGAAGTTTTCTCAATGTATTTTCAGAATTGGAAACGTTGTTGATAAAAATAATAGCTCCTTTTCCAGCTTCATTCACCATCCCTGTTACTTTTTCCAACAATGGCTTTTCACCGTTATTCAGTCTGGTCAATACGTCAAAATAAGAATCTGAAGACTGTACTCTTACCAAAACAGGCTCATCTACTGTCCATGCTCCTTTTGTCAATGCAAAGTGGATCTGGTCGTTAGAAGTTTCTCTGAAAGCATAAAAATCAAAATCACCGTAGTGCGTTTTCACTTTTTTCTCTTCAAGTCTTTCTACCAGGTTTCCTTTTTTAAGCTGATAGTGGATCAGATCTTCAATAGAAACGATCTTCATATCATGTTTTTGAGCAAAAGCGTGAAGTTCAGGAAGACGAGACATTGTTCCGTCTTCATTCATGATTTCACAGATTACTCCTCCTTCTTTCAATCCTGCTAAATGCGTAAGATCAATCGCAGCTTCAGTATGTCCGGCTCTTTTTAATACTCCACCTTTTCTTGCACGAAGCGGGAAAATGTGACCAGGTCTCATAAAATCTGTAGGCTTGGATTTTTCATCCATTAGTGCTAAAATAGTTTTTGCTCTGTCACCTGCAGAAATTCCGGTAGATGTTCCGTTACCCAAAAGGTCAACCGATACGGTGAAAGCAGTTTCTTTAGGATCGCTGCTTCTGCTTACCATTACTTCAAGGCCTAGCTCATCACATCTTTTTTCAGGAAGTGGCATACAGATCAGTCCTCTTCCGTGAAGCGCCATAAAATTGATAATTTCCGGCGTTGTCAGTTCTGCTGCGCAAAGAAAATCACCTTCATTCTCTCTGTCTTCATCATCTACTACTATGATTATTTTACCATTTTTAAGGTCTTCAATAGCCTCTGGAATAGTATTTAATTTAATATCGGACATGTTTACTTTTTATTTGTGCAAAGATACTCATAAAAATAAGCATCTGCCAATTAATTATGTATGGTTTATTACGCTTTGGATAAAGAGTCTGCAGCCTCTCTGAAAATCTCGTAAGATCTCAATCTTTTCTGATGATCGTAGATATGTGAATTGATCATCAGTTCATCTACCTGGAATCTTTCCTGAAAATCTTTAAGCTTTTCCTGAACTTCAGCCTGATCTCCGATAAACGTATATCTCAGTTTCTGCAACACCATAGATTTTTCCATTGGCGACCAGATTTCATCCATATCATCCACGGGTGGAGCAAAAGGTTTTCTGTCGTTTCTTACAATATTGATGAATGCCTGGAATAAAGTGGTGGAAATTTTATGAGCTTCCTCAGAAGTTTCAGCTGCTACGCCATTAACACAAGCAATGATATAAGGTTTGTCTGCATATTTTGACGGCTCGAAATGTTCTCTATAAATTTTAAAAGCCATTTCCATCTGCTCAGGAGCAAAATGTCCTGCAAATGCGTAGGGCAAACCTAGTTCTGCAGCCAGCCATGCACTGTCTGTACTTGACCCCAGAATATAAAGCGGAATATCCAGCCCTTCTCCCGGAATGGCACGAACCATCGCATCTGAATTTTCTTTTGAAAAATATCTTTGAAGTTCGAGGATCTGTCTAGGAAACTGTTCATTGATGATCGCTGGATTTCTTCCCAACGCTTGTGCTGTTAAGCCATCTGTCCCCGGAGCTCTTCCTAATCCAAGGTCAATTCTTCCTGGGAACAAAGACTCCAGAGTACCGAACTGTTCTGCAATGATCAGAGAGCTGTGATTAGGAAGCATAATTCCTCCTGAACCTACTCTGATTGTTTTCGTTCCATTGGCGATGAAACCAATTAAAACAGAAGTTGCAGAGCTTGCAATACTTTCCATATTGTGGTGTTCTGCCAGCCAGAATCTTTTATAATTTAAATTTTCAGCGTGATTGGCTAATGATAAGCTGTCCTGAAAAGTATCATGAATGCTTTTGTCTTGCTTTACCGGTGCAAGATCTAAAACAGAAATTTCAAAATTTTTCATATTGAGATCGTTAATTTTTCCAAAGGTGATAGGAAATCTCCTCTGTCAATTTCATAATTTTAAATTGGTTCTTAAAACCATACAAATTTAAAACTTAAAAACTGCATTAGTTACTTTTTGTAATTAATAAAAACAATGGATCAGTTCAGGGAAAAACTATTGGAATAAAATTTTTGTTTACTTGATTTTACTTATAAGATTTTGGGTAAATTGCAGTATCAAACCAAAACATGAAAACAAAAATAATGTATGTCGAAAACAAATCCTATGGTCATCACGGACCTGCATGGATTGGTTTTGTAGAATTCTCAAAATCAGGGCAAACTGTTTATTTCGATAACAAGGCACTCAAAAAACTCAAAAGGCCAGGAATCAATGCTAATCATTTTGATATAGAAACGGGAGAAGAATATTGGGTGTCCGGCATTAAGAAAAATGGTCAGAACAGACATCAGTTTGGCGGTGGAAAAATTATGATTGATAAAAGTTCCATTAATGATTATCTGGAACTTGTAGACTTCAACTATATTGATGAAAAGTACTTTGAAATTGTTGAATTTTCCCGGACAGACAAAAGCTTATTTAATGAAATAGAAAATACAGAAACTGAATTCAGAGACGAAAGTTATCATGCTACTTTTTATGATAACAACCGAAGAAAATTAATCTTAGACACTAAAATTTAAATGAAAAATATTTATTTGCTCCTTTTATCATTCCTTTTAATAAGCTGTTCTTACAATCAATTTTATAAAGACAGAGAGTCTGACAAAACAGATGGTGAAAAAATTCCCATAAAATTTTATTGGGAACTTCGATACGGAAAAAATCCGGATGATATTTATAAGTTATTTGGTGAAAAGTTTTTTGAGGTGACCAATAAAGAAAAACTTGTAAAACTTATGAATACAGTCAATGCGATTGGTCCTGTTGAAGAATATAATCTTGCCAAATGGGAAACAATGGTTGTGAAGGGAAGTAATGTACGAAGTCAATACTTCTTTATGTACAATGTAAAAAGAGGGACTAAGAAAACAGAAGAATCTTTTACTTTAGAAAAGAACAAAGAAGGAGATATAAAAATCGTTGGCTACAGAGTCAATCAAGATATGCTAAACGAATAAAAATAAAAGGGTTTTGAACATTTTCAGAACCCTTTTTTATTTTACAGGTTTTCGTTTAAATGATTTTTAAAATAAACAACACGAATAAGTATATTTTAACAAAAATAATTCAATAAAAAGAGACATATTCATTATATTCGTATACCAAATTTTTAAAAACTTTAATATGAACAAAAAAACAAACAGCCTGTTTTATAAGCAGATGCTGACAGGAAAAACTGTCTTTATGAGTTTTCTTATTGCTGCTACATTTTCCTCTTGCAGTAAAAACAATGAAGAAATTACTTCCGAAGCTCAAACCAATGCGCTCAACAAAGACAATGTAAAAAAAGGACAATTGAACGGCCAGGAAATTACCTATGAAAGAAAAAACGGAATGAATTTCTTCCAGGGAGATATTGTTCTTACCGACAAACAATTATCAGAAGGTAATGAAGTTAATAAAGGCGGCGCCAGCTATTCAAGATGGCCCAATGGTAAAATTTACTACACCATTGCCAGCAATATGGGTTCCATCAACGTCAATAAAATCAATTCTGCTATCAGCGAGTATAATAATAAAACCAATACTCAGTGGATCTACCGCACCAATCAGTCTAATTATGTGGAATTTATTTTCGGAAGCTCGTCAGGATCTGATGGCTGGGCTCATATCGGGTATCAGGGTGGAAAACAAACCGTTTCTTTGGACCAATACATTTCTGTAGGTTCAGTCATTCATGAAATGGGACATACAGTAGGACTTTACCATGAACATACGCGTAAAGACAGAGATCAATATGTAAAAATCCTTTGGAACAATATTCAAAACGGACAATCTTATAATTTCAATATTTATAATTCCGGAACAGATATCGGTCCGTTTAATATTAATTCTGTGATGATGTATTGGCCAACCTCTTATTCTAAAAATGGATTACCAACGATTACAAGAGCTGATAACAGCAATTTTACTTATAACAGAACCGGATTTACTACCGGAGATATCAATACCATCAATGCAATGTATCCTTAAATTTTTAAGAATCACCAATCCATAAAAAAAGAACTCTTATGAGTTCTTTTCTTTTTTATAATTATAATGATTAATTAAAATCCTGATTTCGTTAAATTCAAAATGGCTTGGCAGTGCACTCTTCCACTCGGTTAAAGTTTCGTGTGGATTTTTGTAGAATTCATCTTCAAAGGCTTTGATTTTATCTGAAGTAATAACTCTGGAGATATCCAGCAATCCCTGTTCTGCAAACTTGGCAAGATGTCCTATAACAGTTTCTTTTACCAAACCTCTTTCTAAAGCGATTTCTCCGATCGTTTTCCCCTGTTCAAACAGCTGGAAAGTTAAAACTTGTGACGGAACTTTAGCAATTTTCAGATTGATTTCTTTATCATTTTTTTCATCTAAAAGTTTAGTTTCAAGTAAGTGAATATCTTTCAGGCTGTTCAGATACTCTTCAATGTCTTCCAGCCAGCTTTTAAATTCTTCGTTGTATTGTTTTAAACCTTTCGCACCTTTTATTTCAGCATAAAATTCTTTTAAAGGATCAAAAATTTTATTTCTGGTTTCTGTAAAAAAGAAATTAACAGCGCCTTTTGATTTACTCTCAATTTCAGACCATTCTTCTTTCTGTTCAATAAAATTATTGACTTTCTGAAAAATAATACGTTCCAGTTTCTCAAATATTTTCCCAAGATTTACCGCTTCATGTTTCAACTGAAGATAAAGCTGTTTGGTTTTAACATGGTCAATATTCTTAGTGACAATGGAAAGGTTATTCCACTCTTCCACTTCCTTTAAAAACCATGTACAGTCTAATGTGCGCAACACTTTTCTGATGCTGTAATCATATTTCTCCTGATTCAGAATAGCTTCCACATGGTCGTTGGCAATCGTATCTGTGTGGAAATGCAAAATTCTGTTATCTTTAAAAATAACTTCAGGAGTAATTTTTGATTTTAAAACAATTCCTTCCAAAGTTCTGCAACGGGATAAAGCTACATAAACCTGACCAGCTGTGAAACTCTTTCCTGCATCAATAATCACTTTATCGAACGTTAATCCCTGACTTTTGTGAATCGTAACCGCCCATGCTAATTTGATAGGAAACTGTTCGAAACTTCCTAGCACTTCTTCCTGAATATTTTTATCAGTATCAAGGAAATATTTTTTCTGTTCCCAGGTTTCTCTTTTGACAACAATTTCTCTTTCACTTTCATCCAGTACAACACGGATTTCATTTTCATCCAATCCGATAATCTCGCCCAGTTTTCCGTTAAAATATTTCTTTTCACCAGTAATATCATTTCGGATAAACATGATCTGAGCTCCAATTTTCAGTTCTAAAAACTGTTCGTTCGGAAATTGGTTTTCTTTGAAATCACCTACCAGTTTAGCTTCATACACCTGAGGATCAACTTTTATTTCTGTCAGTTTT
Organism: Chryseobacterium sp. T20; assembly: GCF_047345655.1. Lineage (NCBI taxonomy): Bacteria > Pseudomonadati > Bacteroidota > Flavobacteriia > Flavobacteriales > Weeksellaceae > Chryseobacterium > Chryseobacterium sp. T20. Next base: position 32,242 of record NZ_JBLFDU010000002.1, on the reverse strand, counting down.
TCCTGATTGATCTCATCTGCCATTTTGTTGTGAGAACACAGATATACATAAGATTCTTTTCCCATATCAAAATCAGGATCATACCTTTCATTGAGATGATTAAAGTCTATATTATCCACATCGCCGTCACGGATAGCATTCAGAATTTCCAGAAACTCTTCGTCAGATTGTCTGTAAACTTTTGTCAGTTCAATGGTAACAATAGGAATTTCTTTAATTGCATGGCTGTCAAAAAAGAAGGGTGAGTTGTAATACATTTTCAGGATATGCTCATCCCTCACTACCGGAGGAAGCTGAAATAAATCCCCGATAAAAAGCATTTGTACACCTCCAAATCTCTGGTTATTCCTTCTGATGAATCTCAAAGAAAAATCCATCATATCCAGAACATCAGCCCTCAGCATTGAAACCTCATCAATGATAATGATTTCAACTTCTCGCAGAAGTTTCAGTTTGTCTTTACGGTATTTGAAATGGGGCATCAGATCGGCAATATTATTAGCCAAACTGGTATCTATCCTTTCTGTAGTAGGAAGAAAGGTTCTTAAGGGCAGTCCAAACATGGAATGAATTGTTACTCCTCCTGCATTAATGGCAGCAATTCCCGTGGGAGCTACTACAATATGCTTTTTCTTGGTACGCCTTACAAAATCATTAAGAAATGTCGTCTTTCCTGTTCCGGCTTTCCCGGTTAAAAAAACACTTCTGTTCGTATATTCTATTAAGTCAAAAAAATGATTATTCATCTTCGTCAAAAATACGGAAATGAATTTGAATTTCTTACCTTGGCATAAGTTTTGAAAATTCTTAAAAAGAAAAAAGTTTATTGTGAAAAAATTATTCTTTCATATCCCGGCAATAGTATTGTGTACTACATTAACTTTAGTTTCGTGTAACACATCAAAGAATGCCAATACCAATCTTCCTATTGATATTGCTGACAGACCTGCAGACGAAGAAAGTCAGAAATATGAACAGGCACAGCTGGATAGATTAAAAGCTTCTATTGAATCTGAAGTATCAGGAGAAAAATGTACGGATGCCAGCCAATGGGCATTTACTCCTATGGGATCAAAAGCCTGCGGCGGACCTCAGCAATACATTGCCTATCCTAAGAAAATAGAAGCGACTTTCCTACCAAGGGTGAATGAGTATACGGATAAAGTGAAAGCTTTTAATGAAAAGTATAATATTACGTCTGACTGTATGATGATCGAGCCACCTACATCACTCAAATGTATCAATGGTAAGATCAGACTTATTACACCGGATAATAATTAACAATAAAGCAAAGGTTCTATATCAAATCGAAAAAGCTCTGTTTCAGAACAGAGCTTTTATATTTATTTTTAAATAGATCAATGGTGAAATGTGAACTTTCAAAATTGACATGCGCAGCGAATTGACTATTCACTATTCACTATTCACTATTCACTATTCATTCTTCACTTGACCTCCTAAAATTGATGATCCTTCACATTCTCCTTATACCATGAAGAATATTTCACATAATTATCTGCAATTCTGTTCACTTCTCCTTCCAGTAACTGGGCATTGATATCTTTGATTTTTCTTGCAGGAACTCCACCCCAAACTTCTCCGGATTTAATGTGAGTTCCCTGAGTCACTACAGAACCTGCTCCTACAATGGAGTTTTCTTCTACCAGACAATCATCCATCACAATAGCTCCCATCCCGATCAGTACATTATCTTTAATGGTACATCCGTGAACAATGGCATTATGTCCTATAGAAACATTGTTCCCGATATTCAAAGGATATTTCTGATACGTACAGTGCAACATTGCATTATCCTGAACATTCACCTTGTCACCCATTTTGATATAGTGAACATCACCTCTGATCACTGCATTATACCAGACACTGCAGTCTTTTCCCATTGTAACATCGCCAATAATAGTTGCAGTTTCTGCTAAAAAAGTATTCTCTCCGATCTGTGGTGCTTTTCCTAAAAGCTGTTTTATTAGTGCCATAATATTAATTTGAAAATGTGAAAATGTGCCCAATTGAAAATTGAAATACACTATCTTTTCTGATATCTAACTTCTAAATTACAGTGATAGCAAAAATCTAACTCTCAATTTTCAGCTTCTAACTTCTAATGCGTATTTTTGTATCTCAAATTTAACGAAAAAATGCGTACCGTACTTATAGAACCAACTGAAAACCCAAAAGTGATGAAATTTGTAGCAGATTACAACCTCATCCCAGGGTCTTTAGAACTGGACAGAAATTCAGATATTTCGGAAATTCCTTTGGCACAGGAACTTTTCAATTATCCTTTTGTGGAAAGAGTTTTCATTACCGCTAATTTTGTAGCAGTAGCAAAACAGGATACCATAGAATGGGAACATGTTGCTGAAAGTCTGAAAAATGTAATTGAGGATGAATTACTGGCCAACCCGAGAATTTATCTTCAGAAGAAAAAAGAAATGTATCAGATTTATGCTGAGATGACTCCGAATCCAAATGTAATGAAGTTTGTATCAAGCAAATTGCTGATGGATGGTTTTGTGGAAGTAAAATCGAAAGAAGCTGCTGAGGAAGTTCCTTTGGCGCTGGCTATTTTTAAAGAGTTTGATTTTGCAACGGAAGTTTTCATTTCAGACAACTTTGTAGCGGTTACAAGAAACAATTCTGTAGAATGGCACCAGGTAATGATGACTGTTCGTGCGCTTATCGCTGAATATCTTCAGAACGGAGGTGAAATTTCAAAAATAGAACCTCAGAAACACGAAAACCCGGTTGAAAAAATTATCAACAGAGATTATACAGAGGATGAGCAGAAAATTTCTGACATTTTAAATGAATATGTAGCTCCTGCTGTAGAAAATGATGGGGGAAAAATTTCTCTGATGGAATATGATCAGGAAAGTAAAACAGCAAAAATGCTTCTACAGGGTGCATGCTCAGGCTGCCCAAGTTCTACTGCTACTTTGAAAAACGGAATTGAAAATATCTTAAAACAATTCGTTCCGGACTTGGTAGAAAGAGTGGAAGCCGTAAACGGATAAAACAGTTAAAATGCCTCCCGGAAAGAAAATTTTGGTGATTATTGGAAGTGCTTCACAAAGTTCCAGCAATCAGAAATTGATGGAGCAGGTGCTGGAAAAGATAGACAATACAGACTTTCAGATGTATGCTGATCTCTCTTTTCTTCCGCATTTTGATACGGCATTAACAGATGAGCATACTCCGGAAGAAGTTCTGAAAATCAGAGAAGATATTAAAAACGCTTCAGGGGTTATATTTTCCACACCGGAATATATTTTCAGTATCCCGGGAAGGGTAAAAAATCTGTTGGAGTGGTGTGTTTCCACGACAGTTTTTTCTGAAAAACCTGTTGCTGTGATCACCGCTTCTGCCAGTGGAGAAAAAGGACACGAAGAGTTATTATTAATTTTAAAGACTCTTGGAGCTATAACAGATGATAAACATCAGGCTTTAATAAAAGGGATAAAAGGCAAATTTGACGGCAATGGCTTACTGGAAAGTAATACCTTTGCCAAAGTATTAAAATTAGTAACAGATTTTACAAGTTCTGTTTCATAATTAAAATTTAGAATATTGAATAAGAAAGGAATTTTACTAGTCAACCTCGGATCACCGAGATCAACTTCTGTAAACGACGTAAAGGAATATCTTGATGAGTTTCTGATGGACGAAAGAGTGATTGATTACCGTTGGATCTTTCGTGCACTTCTTGTACAGGGAATCATTCTGAAAACAAGACCTGCGAAATCTGCTGAAGCCTATAAAACGGTTTGGACGGCTGAAGGTTCTCCACTGATTGTGATTACTGAACAAATTCAGAAAAAATTGCAGAAAGTAGTAGATGTTCCTGTGGAAATCGGGATGAGATATGCGCAACCAAGCATTGAAGCTGGTATCCAGAAACTGGTTGATCAGGGAGTCACTGAAATTGTTCTTTTTCCACTATATCCTCAATATGCGATGAGTACCACGGAAACCGTGATTGAAAAAGCGGAAGAAGTGAGAAAAAAGAATTTTCCAACTATAAAGATCAATTATATTCAGCCTTTCTACAACAGGGATATTTATATCAACTGCCTTGCAGAAAGTATTAAAGAGAAGCTTCCTGAAAATTTTGATGCCCTGCAGTTTTCTTATCATGGAGTTCCGGAAAGACATATTTATAAGACAGATCCTACGAAGACCTGTAACCTTAACGACTGTTGTTCCAGAGAGGATAATCCAAGTCATCAGTTCTGCTACCGTCATCAATGTTATAAGACCACACAGCTTGTCATTGATAAACTGAATTTACCTAAAGAGAAAACAATTGTTTCTTTCCAGTCAAGATTAGGAAAAGACAAGTGGATTGAGCCATATACAGACGAAACTCTGGAAACCATTGGTAAAAAGGGAATAAAAAACCTGGCTGTTGTATGTCCGGCATTCGTTTCCGACTGTCTTGAGACCCTGGAAGAAATTTCTGTAGAAGGAAAAGAGCAGTTCATGCATGGTGGTGGTGAAAACTTCCATTATATTCCATGTCTGAATGATGAAGACCGATGGATTGAAGTTGTAAAAACGCTTTGTGAAGAAAAACTGAATGATTTTTATTTAGTATAATTTTTTTACTCAAAATATACAAAAGGCCGCAAGAATTAACTTGCGGCCTTTTTGTTGAATATATTAAAAAGTTTGGTGCTATTTTTTAATAAGGTTTCCTGCTTTCTCTCCGTTTACCAATACAATATATACTCCAGGAAGAATATTGGAAGGCAATTGGATGTTCAGCTTATTGCCCCCATCAGTTATTTCTACTTTCTCAGAAATTTCTTTCTTACCTGTAAGGCTTACCAATTCTACAATTCCTTTTCCTGATTTTCCTTCAAAGTTGATGGTAAATCTGTCTGTTGCAGGGTTTGGACTTATAGTGTACAGAGCTGTATCTACTGGTGCCACTTTTCCTGCCGGAGAAGTTCCACCCCCTACACCTACAGCATTCCATGCATTTTTAACCTGAGTCACCTCATTGCTGGTTGCTCCGTATAAATCGGTAGCAGCCTGAATAGAATAGGTTCTTGCATTCGCATAGGTAGAAGAAGAAGTAAGATAAGTCGTTAATGTTCTGTAAGCAATTGCTCCGGCTTTATCCAGTCCGATGGCTGAAACATTGTATGCAAAGCCTTTGTCATTCGTACCGGAACCTCCTGTAACTAACAAATAATACCAGAAGTTAAGGACACCTGAATTGGTATGAACTCCACAATAATCATTAGATTGGCTAGGCGTAACGCAACCTGAAGTTGTAGTTGTTTTCCAGTAGGTTCCCATATAGGTATCTGGCTGGCTGTAAGCATTTGGATTCGCCATATTTCTGATCACGTAGTTGAAATCTTCTCCCAATGTCCAGCTTGCCTGAGTAGGTCTTGCCCAACGCTCAATGGTATTTCCGAAGATATCTGAGAAACCTTCATTCAATGCTCCGGATTCTCTCTGATAAGCAAGATTCGCTGTTTTAGAAGTCAATCCGTGTGTAATTTCATGACCACATACATCTATTGCTGTTAAAGGTTTTCCTCCGTTTGTGGTAGAGCTTCCATCTCCATAAGTCATTCTGGAACCATCCCAAAATGCATTGAAGTAGTTGGTAGAATAGTGAATATAAGATTTAATAGCAAAATTATTATTATCAATACTCTTACGTCCATATTTTGTATAGAAATAATCCACTGTCATTTCTGCTCCCCAATGCGCATCGGTAGCATATTGGTCTTTATTGGTATTGACATTGTTCCAGTTATTGTCAGTATCTGTGAAGTCTACTGCAGAAGCATAGCTGGTTCCCTTTTTCAGGTTGTAAGTTTCTACAGAAGTTCCCCCATTTCTTCCTGTTTCTCTTAAACGGTAACTTCCGTTATAAGAATCTGTGGTAATGTTGCGGGTTCCACTATATCCTGTAACTGCTGTTCCAGGGCTATTCACTTCATGAATAATAGCATCTACTCCCAGTACTTTTCCATTTTTAGCATCTACAAAAACATATTGTCTGCTTAATGGCTTCTCCGCATAGATATCGAATTTATAAGCTAGCCTTAAATCATTCATCTTATCATCATCAGGATCTGAATAATATACTAATTCACCTTTAGGAGCATAGCTTGCATTGGGATCACCTGTTTCCTTTTTAAGAAAATCTTCCTCCTCTTTATTTTTCCATTTATAGGAGTCAGCACCTACGAATGACAAAGCACTCTGTAATGCTGCATTCTCAGCAAGACCGGCATTTTTCTCAAGCCCTTTCGGAACTTTAACAACCCATTTTCCGGATTGTCCTACAATTTTACCGTCTTTTGTCTGTACCGCCATCATTCCGTATTCTACAGGAATATCATTAACGGTCTGTTGAAATCTTTGAGTTTCAAAACCTAATGCATCTTTTTCCAGCCCCAGTTTGCGAGCTTGTCCCGGAGAAAGTCTCTGAGAAGCTTCGTCAAATAAAACAGGAGTTCCCTGATACGCAGGTGCATTTTTTTCAAATCTCATAAATTCAGCATGTAGTCCGCTTTTACCCGGAACTAATTTCGATGGAGTGTTTTGTCCAAACACAAAGGAGCAGGCGGCAACACTTGCCACTAAGATAAATTTCGTTTTCATATTAATATTGGTTGATTGTGGTGACGAATTTATAAACTTTTCACAATAAAACAACAAAAACAATGAATAAAATTCAATTGATATTATAAATCGATAAATAAAACACAATGATGATTTTAAAAAAAAGAAAATTATTTAAATATAATTTTTCAACAATGTAAATTTTATGTTAAAAAAATTAATTAAAATCAAAATTTTGTGAATTATTTTTTTTCACTATGTAGTGCATTATATTATGAAAAAATTAGTCATAATATAAGATTTGAGAGATTAATTCTTATCAATCTGGACAAAAAAATAGGACTATCTTAAGAGACAGCCCTATTTTTTATGTATATTTTAAATTATAATTACTTACCGTTTGTTGGCAATCGGTGTTCTGAATTCTCCATATCCCATTAAACCATCATAATTTCTTCCGAACGGTGCATAATAAAGAAATGCCTGATAAAGATTTTCTGTCTGCCAGAAATTACCATTCACTTCCCCAAAATTCAAACCGTTTCCATCTTTCGTTACCAACACATAGTTATAAAAACCTTGTTTCAGGAATATTTTTGCTACATATTGTTTGGTAGATGCATCATACTGCATCTGATTTTCTTTGCTGGGTTTAAAATTATTAAATCCTCCCAACACATAAATTTCTTTATCCACAGGATCGGAATCCAGATAGAAATGTACCCATGAATAATCCGCTTCTCTTTCCGCATCTCTTTCTCTTCCCAAATCGTTTCTTCTGTAATACCATGCTCCATTGACATCGGGCTGATACTGATAGTTTAAAGGAAATGCCCACACCGGATGAAGATACGTCTGGTTGACATCATCTTTTATTTCGGTAGCACGCACCATATCAGCAGCCATATTCATATTTTTATTGTCGAAATAATAAAATTCATTGTCTCCCGGGAACGTAAGATTCATCTGTTGGAAAAGAACCTGATTTCCTAAAACACTGCTTGGTTTAAGATTAGAAATCACCATATTCGGGTTGTTATTCTGCATCACATTCATCGTGATTGAATTGACATTGGAAGAAATATCACCTCCTTTCGGAGAAACATTCACTTCTACCCTCTGATTAAGATTTGGATTTTTTGCATCCGCAAATCTCGATATATTTAACCCCACGGATGTTACATCTTCTACCAGATAAAATCTTTTCTTGAAAAGAGGTTGGTCTGCAGAATCTTTATAAACAATCAGTTCATAATTCCCAGAAACCTTTAGCTGGATTTTATCATTCGGAAAAACAAGTTTATAGTGGGTATACGCCTGTAATGTATTGAAAGAATATTGAAACTGATCCAGAAGTGCATTCATACTTCCGGTAGCAAATTCTGTAAAAAACAGATTATCTTCATTCCAGTTTCTATCGTAATGTTTGAATGTATACCTGTAAATCTGGCTGCCGTTAGTAAGATCATCAAAGCCAAGAACCAGCTGCTCGCCAATCTTAATTACAGGGGTTTCATCATTAGTCTGAGGATTGAACAGCTGAACACTTTGGATATTTTGTCCAAAAACCAGTCCGCCCAAAGAAAGTAAGAGTATTCGCAAAGTTTTCATTATGACGAAGATAACGAAAAATAGTCATTTTCTTAATAATATCGTATTTTTGAATAAAAAATATTCAGATATGCTTCAGATTCAAGGTTTCGTATTCAACTTTGCGAGCGAAAATACTTATATCCTTTATAACGAAAATAAAAATGCCTGGTTAATCGATCCGGGAAACATGAATGCTCAGGAAACTCAGGCTATTGATAACTTCATTGCAGAAAAAGGACTGAAGATCCAGAAAATTCTCCTGACTCATGCTCATATTGATCATGTATTGGGACTTCAATGGGCTTTTGACAAATTTAATGTTCCTGTCAATATGCATCAGGAAGACCAGGAAGTACTGGATATGCTTCAGGCAAGCGGGATAAGATTCGGGATGCAGATCAACCCTGTAAAAGTAGAGGTAGCATATATTAAGGAAGGTGATGAACTTGATCTGGATGGAGAAAAGTTCAAAATATATCATGTACCGGGACATTCTCCGGGAAGTGTTGTTTATCATAATGACAATCAGAAATTCATGATTTCCGGTGATGTTCTTTTTGAAGGAAGTATCGGAAGAACAGATCTGTATAAAGGAAATTATGATCAGCTGATTGAAGGGATTAAATCGAAACTTTTCATTCTGGATAATGATACTCAGGTTTTCTCAGGACATGGAAATCCTACATCGATTGGCTTTGAAAAACAGTATAATCCGTTTTTGAAGTAAAAGAGTCGGAGGGTTTGAGGGTTTAAGAGTCATATAAATATCTTGAATCAACCTCAGATCTGATACTTTATATAAAAATTATTCTTGTTCGATAAAATTTAAACATAATTAACAGGTCGCTCCTCCGGAGCTATAATTTTAAAACCAATACGTTCTATTAACAGTTAGCTCCTATTGGAGCTAAATTTGATCCCATCGGGATCTACTGTTAGTAGAAAAAAATGAAGCCCCATAAAATAAAGCTCCGGAGGAGCGACCTGTTAATTCATGCCGTAAATATTGATATTTTCAAAGTATTTATACTTTTTATCGAACAGTAATAATAACAACAAAACCGTCAGAAATTCTGACGGTTTTATTGTTATAAAGAAATAGAATTTAGAAATCCAGTGTGATGGATGCTCTGGCAGCTGCTCCCATAATAGGTCTTGCCATGATGATTCCGTCTCCATTAGGTGATCCCGCTCTTGGGTCTCCTTCTGTAATACCAATAGTGTTAAAGATATTGGTACCATCTACTGCAAAACGTATTCTTCCTAACTGATAAGACATTCCCGCTCCAAATTCTGTGAAAGAAGGCAACGTCTGTACATTTTTCTCATCCTGGAAACGTTTTCCATAGTAATTCATACTTACATAGGCTCTCCATGACTTGGTAATATTCACAGCCGGTGAGATATTAAAATAAAACTTCGGCATTCTTCTTACCACATTTCCTTCAAGTACACTTCCGGCTTCAAGGTTTTTATATTTCGGGCTTTGAACGGTTCCGTTGAATGCAACTTCTAAAATATTATTGAATAAACGGGCATACCCTTCAAATTCAACCCCATAGTTTTGAGTATTGGCAAAGGTATTTTCAGATTTTCCATCAGAGAAGATATCTGTAAAGGAAAGGTTATTCAAAGTAGAATAGAATGGAATCACTGCTATGTCAAAGGTACGCGAGTAATATTTATATCCTACTTCCAACTGATTGGTGGTTACTGATTTTAAAGGCTTATCAGGGTTTGGAGTAGAGAAATAATTGTAATAAGCTTCTTCATTCGGAGATCTGAAACCATTGGAAAAACGGGCATACACCGCATTTTCTCTATTAATTTTATAATTGGCTGCTAATGTAAAAGATACTTTATCCACATTAAAGTTCCAATAGGTGTATTTATTTCCCAATACACTCATATTATCATCAGCCGTCGTTGTGTTGAAGCCGTGAGTTCCATCAGTGGTTAACCCTGAATTATTTAAATTGGCAGTCGTTGTGTTGGCAAAATTTCCTTTATAATAATCGTGGCTGTAACGAAGACCTCCATTTACACTTAAGGCTTCGGTGATATTATAATCTAAGTTTACATACAGATCATTCAAACTCCCTTGGGTTTGTGTTCTTCTCTGTAAAAATGTCATATCCATTACTCCGTTGTAGGTTTTAGAGTATCCATCATCTGTTGGACTCATAGAAGGGTTTACCAGATTCAAAAGCTCAGGTCTGTCTGAAGCGGTTGCCAGAACATTACTCCAGTTCCAGTATTGCTGAGATTTCCAGTTGGATTTATAAAAACCAGCCGTAACATTTCCTTTGTCAAATTTATAGTTGAACTGTAAATCATTCACAAAGTTATTCATCTGCTTGTCTATCGCCCAGAATCCTAATTTTTGAACATATTCAGGATTAACAATGGCTCCGTTGCTTACCAGAGAATATTGATAATTGCTCATTCCAAGTCCTCCGTCTTTCACAGCATCAGTAGCATATTTAGAAGCCTGTTTTGGACCTCCAGCCGGGAAAATCCCTGTATAATTCATATTGATATTGGTGTATCTGGTTTTGTTTAAAACCGTGAAATTATTTCCAAGGTCATATTTAAACTCAGCACCCAATACATCTACTTTCGGATGGATTCCATCTTCAAGATTTCTGTTGAAAAATCCGCCTCCCGCCTGAGGAATATTCAGCTGGCTGATGGCTCTGTAGCTGTATGTTCCATAATTAGGATCAAAGCCCTGGAATCCTTTCAGTTTATCTCCGTTTTGGATCAAAGGAATGGGTAAGAAGAATGTATTTCTGTCATCCAGTTTTTTATAATATACTTTTACATAGCCTTTATCAAAAACATATTTCAGATTCATTCTGATTTGTCCTCCATTATTGGCTTTGAAACCTGTTTTTCTGATTCCGTCATCTGTTCTGTAAAAACCACCGACATTGAAAAACAATTTATCCTGAACCAATGCACCTCCTACATTAACATCGGTACGCATCAATCCATAAGTACTTGTTTCCAGTTTTGCCGTACCTCTGAAATCATTGGTTCCTTCTCTTGTAATAAAGTTAATCAACCCTCCGGGAGAATTGGTTGCAAAAATAGAACCTGAACCTCCTCTCAACGCTTCCATACGGTTGACAGAATTGTCTACACGGAAAAAGTTGTCAGCGTTAGCAAACTGAAGCGCTCCGTCTTCAAAAACCGGAAGACCGTCTTCCTGTACCTGTACAAATTCATAAGCTCCTGCAGAAGGAATTCCTCTTGCGAAAAGGTTGTTTCCCACTTCTCCTCCTGAAGTTTCCACCGCAAATCCGGGAACTCTCTGCAATAAAGCAGCTGCACTGATCGGGTTCTGTTTCTGAATTTCTTTAGCACTAAAGGTGGAAATCGCAGTACTGGATTCTATTTTTTTCTTAGGACCGGAATTTCCGGTAATGACAATCTGATCTATAGAAGAAACCTTTGCCGAATCTTTCGGAGTTTCCTGGGCATAAGCATTATTAAAGTATAATGTAGCTGTTGCGGCGATTAAAAAGATCGATTTTTTTTTCATAGCCATATCTTTTATTGTTAGTTTCAGTTTTGTTGTAATTGTAAATACACTCCATTGGTCCAACCGAATCCGTCCTGATTAGGGTATTCCCCGCCGCCTGCTATTGTTTCTGTGTCTAATGCATTGTATTTTTCCATCAGTTTCCCAGTGTTTTTGTAGACCCTTTCTACATTGGAACACCAGTTGTTTTTAATTTTTTCTGCCAGCTCATCAAAGCCGTAATTTTTCATTGCTTTAAATCCTAACCATTGATAAGGAGCCCACGCATTGGGAAGATCCCATTGCTGTCCTGAATTTTTGGTTGTCGTAACAAGCCCTCCCTGATAAAGGAACTTTTCAGCAACAGCTTTAGCAACCGCCTCAGCCTGCTCCTGATCTGCTATTCCAAGGAATAAAGGGTAAAGAGCAGCAATATGTTCAGACGGTGTTTTTGTGTTTTTTTTAGTGTGATAATCTTTATAATTGTTAGTATTTCCATCCCAGAAATAGTTATTGATCATCTGTCTTCGGCTTGCTGCTCTTTCTGAAAAATAATTTTCTTTTTCACTCAGATTTTGAAGTGCTGAAGATTTCGCCAAAGTCATTTCCAAATGCCACAAAAGGCAGTTCAGATCAACCTGTGCTAAGTTCAGTGTTTCTATCGTCTGTATATTTTCTCCGTCTGCAAACCATCGGCTGGAAAAATCCCAACCCGATTCACAGGCGCTTCTTATATTTCTGTAAAATTCGTCTCCGGAGGTTTTCTCATGATCTTCAATATCGATCAGATAACTTTCGGGACGTGGTGCATTTTCTGCATCGTAATAACGGTTCAGGATATCTCCCTCTGTTGTTTTAACCACTCTTTTTATACTGGAACCGTTTTCAAGTCCTTCTTCCCCATTCATCCAGAAAGCATATTCTTTTTCCAATGTTTCGTGGTATTTCGTATAAATTCCTTCGTCTTGTGTCGTTTCAAAAAGAAGATCCAGCATTAATGAAAAATAAGGAGGTTGCGATCTGCTCAGGAAGTGAGTTCTGCTTGCATTCGGAACAAATCCCACATTCTGGATCAGATAAGAACAGTTTTCAATAATGTTTTCCATCATTTCTATTCTTCCGGAAACCTGTAATCCCAGCATGATAAAATAACTGTCCCAATAGAAAAACTCATTGAAACGACCTCCCGGAACGATGTAAGGTTTTGGTAATTTTAAAAGGGTTCCTTTTTCTTCATACGCTGTACGGGTCAATTCGTCCCATAACTTTTCAATATGTTCACCAATGGAAAGCTGTTCTTCTCTGTGTACAGAAACTCTTGCGCCTAAAAAGTCAAAATGAGTCATCACAAAATCTTTCAGGTTAAAACCTTCTGTATTTTTTGATTTTTCATAATCCTCATTAATCTTTGCAATAGGAAACAGAGGAACTGCATCCGTCATCATTTTCTGATCTTCAAAAATTTCAGATCTCTGTACCGCATCAAACAGGCTTTGAATTTCGTTTATGTAAAGCTGATTACTCATTGTTATTTTTTAGGATTAATTTTTAATTTATTCATGAAAACCGCAGAGGTGATCAGTAATGAAAGCGGAATCAGGGAAAGGTAAAACGCCTGCTGCCCGCTAAACTCCTGAAACACAAATCCGGTAATGATAGAACCTATCGTTCCTCCGATTGCTGAGAAAACAACGATCAATCCAGACATCGCACTGTGCAGATATTTAGGGATTGATGCCAGAATCACAGAATTGATACTTGGATAAATCGGTGCCAGCAAACCTCCCATCAAAGGAAATAAATACACGACCAAAGGCGTATTCATCCAGTTTGTATTCGTATCAATATGAATATTATGGGTCAATGGTAAAACCAACAATAAACTGATAGCAAAACCTACCACGCAGAAAGAAACTACATAGATCCAGCTGAACTTCTTAGAGAAAAATCCTGATAAGAATCTTCCCAACGCAAAGGCTCCAGCCAAAACTGCTCCCGCCTGAATACTCATAGAGGTAGGCACTTTTAAAATCTCTTTATAAAATGTGGGCGTCCATGTCTGAAAACTTTGTTCCACCAGTACAAAAAGGAATGCACACAATAAGAAGCACAAAACCTTTTTATAACTGAATAAGCTTAGACTGTTTTTCAAGTCTCCCAAGAGATCTGTTTTCTCACTTTTAGCTTCCTGCTCGTTCAGTTTTGAAAAGAACAGGAATAAAAAAGATAAACTTGAAAGTCCTCCCAGCACCCAATACACATTCAGCCATTCGGTAGATTTCGGATTATGATCATCAATATACAAGCTGAATAAAACATTGCCCGCCAATACTCCAATCATGAAAAACCCTTCCAGAAATCCCATAAAGCTGGAGTGTTCTTTATCTGTTTCCGTTACCAACCCGATAGAAGTAAAAACCGATATTTTAATTAATGCAAATGAAACTCCTACGGTAGCAAATAACAATTTGAATACCCAAAAGTCATTAGTAAACGGCATTACAAAACACATACAGCTTACCAGCAATAAAGCAATCAGCATTGATTTTTTGATTCCTATCTTCGGAAGAAATGAAGCCAGAATGAAAGAACATATGGCAATCGGAAGATCTTTGAAGCCTTCCAAAACACTGGCCGAAGATTTTGAAATCCCAAAATTCTGCTGTACCTGTAGAATGACTGTTCCTACAGAATTCAGAAGAATGGCGAAGACAAAATAGTTTAAAAATAAAACGGCCTTGATGTTAAGATTTTTCATTCAGGTGATTTCTTGTCGGCTAAGATAGAAGCATTTCTGTTAACGATAATTTAACACAGTAAATCAATATTTGAACTATATTAATATATTTAGTATTTTTAATGAATAAATATGATTAATTAGATGAAAGTTACTTTTGAAAGAGTCATCCCTAATGAAAAGAGTTCATTCCGTACCATACACAATAACTCTCCCATTTCAGAATTCAAATGGGAATATCATTATCATCCCGAAATTGAGTTGGTATGTGTCATTTCCGGGAACGGAACCCGCCACGTGGGCTATCATAAAAGTAATTATACAAATGGTGATCTGGTGTTAATCGGTTCCAATATTCCCCACTCCGGATTTGGACTGAACTCTATTGATCCGCATGAAGAAATTGTACTTCAGTTCAAAGAGGAAATCCTTCAATTTCCTGAGCAGGAAGTAGAATCAAGATCCATCAAAAATCTGTTGGAACGTTCTAAATACGGGATTCATTTTCATCAAAAAGTAAAAAAAGTAATGCTTCCCAAACTGAAGCTGATGCTGGAATCAGAAGGCTACAAAAGATATTTATTGCTGTTGGAAATTCTTTTTGAACTTTCGAAATGTGAGGATTATGATCTTTTAAATAAAGAAATCATGCCTTATACCATTATTTCAAAAAATAAAACCCGTCTTGAGAATATCTTCACCTACGTAGAACATCATTACGACAAGGAAATTGATATTGAAGAAGTAGCAAAACTAGCTAACCTGACTTTACCCGCTTTCTGTAATTTCTTTAAAAAAGCAACTCAGATTACGTTTACAGAATTTGTGAACCGATATAGAATCAATAAAGCATGCCTGCTGATGGCCCAAGACAGATCGATATCAGAATGCAGTTATCAATGTGGCTTTAATAATGTGACCTACTTTAACAGAATGTTTAAAAAATATACGGGGAAGACTCCTTCTGAATTTATCAGGAATTATTCTCATAATAAAGTGAATGTGGATCTGAAGGTTGAAAAGGAGGTTAAAACCAAAATAAGTTTTTAATAATTCGGCTCTTGTTTCAATTTCCGCAGTTATATTAAACGTTGCGTTTGTCCATTCCGTAGGAATTTAGACTTAGCGATATAAACTTTGTGAAGGTTACAACAAAAAAGGCACACGATGCTTATGGTTCCTATGGAGTGACAATTCGTATGGTAAAATTAAATGTTGTGATTGTCCATTCCGTAGGAATCCAGACTTACTTTTCAGAGGTTTACAATAAAAGAATACAAGCTGTGTTGAGACTCCTGCGGAGTGACAAAGCGTAGGAAGAAATTTACTATGTATTAAAAATCTGCGTCATCTGCCCAATCTGCGAGAGAAAATAATCCTGCAAAAAACAAAAAAAGCCACTCCAAAAGAGCAGCTTTGTATGATTAAGTAAAAACCAGTAACTAAATAAACCAGCAACCAGTACTTATTTCCATTTAATATTGCATCCCATGCTAGGTCTCTGAATTTCTTCCTGAGCTTCCCCAGCCAAAAGATTTTCAAAAGCAATAATCAGGTCCTCACCTGTTACATCTTTATTATTTCCAGGTCTTGAATCATCCATCTGCCCTCTGTATACAAGGTCAAGCTTATCATCAAAGAAATAAAAATCCGGTGTGCAGGCTGCATCGTAAGCTTTTGCTACTGCCTGGCTTTCATCAAACAGATAAGGGAAATCAAATCTTCTTTCAATCTGGAATTCGATCATTTTTTCCGGAGAATCTGCCGGATATTTTTCGATATCATTAGCATTGATAGCGATGAATTCAATTCCGCGCTCATTATAGTCTTCGTATAGTTCATTGATCTTATCAATTACATGAAGAACAAACGGACAGTGGTTGCACATAAAGATTACCAAAGTACCTTTTTCTCCTTTCAGTTCTTCCAAAGACTGAAGTTCATTCGTTTTTGACGGGTTAGGAAGTTCAAAAAACGGAGCTTTTGTTCCTAATGCCAACATATTTGAGGGAGTATTCATATCCTTATTTCTTTACCGGCAAAGATAATTATTTCTTTTGTTAATTAGGAAGAAGACATTTTCATTTTTAATAAAGTAAGGATGCCGGAAGCTGGAGGTGGGAAGATTTTCAGCTCTCAAAAATAGTTATAGTCAAATTCTATTAATGGATTTTTTTTACCCAAAACCAACTCCTATCCCTCATTCTTCCAGCATCCACCCTTTAATTTATTTCTCTGAATAAGATCGGCCAACCTATAAAACTCATAATATCCTTTGGAAGTTATAGTAAAAAGTTTGTAGTTTTGCTAACGCTGTTAGTAAATAAATATCATGGGTCTACATGAACGCCGTCAACGAGAAAAAGAATCCATCCGTGCAAATATTTTGCAGGCTGCTTTTACGTTGGCGAAAACTGAAGGCTGGGGATCGCTTTCTATGCGTAAGATAGCAGATGCTATTGAGTATAGTGCTCCCGTTGTGTATGATTATTTTGAAAATAAAGAAGCTATTCTATTTGAAATTTCTTTAGATGGCTTCCACAAGTTACATATAGAACTTTTAAAAGCTCAGCAGAAACACGATACTCCGGAAGAGCAACTTGTTGCCATTGTGGATGCGTACTGGAACTTTGCTTTTAAAAACAAGGAATATTACCAGCTGATGTTTGGTCTTGGAATGCAGTGTTGCGGAAAAGGTCAGATGAAAAAGGAATTCTCATCATTTCAGGAGCTTATCTATGAATGTACTTATGAGATTATAAAGAAAAACGGATCCAATCCGGACAATGCCTGTCATATGTCTCACGCTCTGTTTTCTGCCGTACACGGTATGATCTCTATTATGATGATGCGTACAGCTGATATCCCTTCAACAATGAATAAGACTACGTTGGACGAAACTGTTTCGGCTTTTATTAAGTCTTTGTAATTTTTTTTTGAATTAAAAATTAACACTGTTAGGAAACTTAACACTGAATTAATATAAATGATTCTGTTATTCCTGATTAAAAACTCAATCTTTTATGAAACCATTCATCATATTCAGTTGTTAAAATTAGTCATTTTTTACTTATAAATTAACACTGTTAGTAAAATTAACACACCTTACACCAACATTATACACTTCAATACATTAAAAACAATTTTCAATTATGGAAACAATCGACTTTATCGGACATTAAAAATTCTGTAATTTTTTTTGAACTAATTATTAACACTGTTAGGAAAAAATACAGCATTTATCAAAACACTTTACTTACCTCTAACACTTCATTAAAAAAATTAAACCAACAATGAAATTACCTGGAAAAACAAGGTTTATTGTACTTATTGCAAGTATAATTCTTTTACAGAGCTGCACAAAAGCCGCAGAAGGAACCAATGCCGCACCTCCAGCTCCAGAACTTCCGGTTTATACCGTTATCACCTCACCCGCTACTACATATCAGGAATTCCCAACTGCTCTGGAAGGGAAAAACAACGTAGAAATCAGATCTCAGGTAGATGGTTACCTGGATAGAATCTATGTAGAAGAAGGAGCTTATGTAAGAGCAGGACAACCATTATTTAAAATAGATTCAAGAAGTTACGGCGAACAGATGAATATGGCTCAGGCTAATCTTCAGGCTGCCAATGCCAATATCCAAAAAGCAAGAGTGGAAGTAGACAGACTTCAGCCACTGGTTGCTGCAAAAGTTGTTTCTGATGTACAGCTTAAAACTGCAAAAGCCAATTATGAAGCGGCTGTAGCAGCAGCTGCACAAGCGAGAGCCTCTGTAGGAAGCGCCAGAATCAACGTAGGATTTACCACCATTACAGCTCCTGTAAGCGGTTATATCGGAAGAATTCCTTATAAAAAAGGAAGTCTGATCTCCAGAACAGATGTGAATCCATTGACATTATTATCTGATATCAGCGAAATCTATGCGTATTTCTCTTTAAGCGAACTTGACTTCATCGCTTTCCAGAACAAATATCCGGGAGCAAGCTTAGAAGAAAAGCTGAAAAATATGCCGATGGTAGATCTTGTCATTGCCGACAACAGTACTTACCCTGAAAAAGGAAGATTGAGTATTGTAGACGGACAGTTTGATAAAACTACCGGAGCCATCAGCGTACGTGCTGTTTTCCCTAATGCTAACGGAACTTTAAGAACAGGAAATACAGGAAGAGTACGTATGCCTCAACTGATTTCTAATGCAGTGGTTATTCCACAGGAATCAACCTTCGAAATTCAGGATAAAACCTATGTTTATGTAATGGGTAAAGACCAGAAGGTAACCGGAAGACCGATCAAAATATCAGGAAAAACGGATAGCTATTATTTTATTTCTGAAGGGCTTGCGCCTGGAGAAAAAATTGTATTCACAGGAATTGGAAACCTGAAAGACGGTGCTTCTGTTAAGCCGAAAAACATTTCTTCTGACAGCTTATTAAAAGCAAAACCATTATAGTCCTTTCCGAATACAGAAGACTTAAAAAAATAAACTTCTTATGTTAAAACAATTTATAGAAAGACCGGTCCTTTCAACGGTCATCTCCATAATACTTTTATTATTGGGAGCTTTGTCTCTCTTTAATTTACCGATTGCCCTCTTCCCGGATATCGCTCCACCAAGCGTTCAGGTAACGGCATTCTATCCTGGAGCTAATGCTGAGGTGGTAGCCCGTTCAGTAGCCACTCCTATTGAGGAAGCGGTGAACGGAGTTGAGAATATGACTTATATGACCTCAAACTCAAGTAACGACGGGACTATGACCCTGAGTGTTTTCTTCAAGCAGGGCGCTGACGCTGATAATGCAGCAGTAAACGTACAGAACCGTGTATCGAAAGCAATGAGCCAGCTGCCACAGGAAGTAGTACAGGCCGGGATTTCAACCCAGAAGGTTCAGAATAGTATGATCATGTTCATGGGATTAACCAGTGAAGATGAGAAACAATATGATGAATTATTCCTTCAGAATTACCTGAAAATTAATGTTATTCCACAGATACAGCGTATTCCGGGTGTAGCACAGGCTCAGGTATTCGGAACAAGGGATTATTCCATGAGAATCTGGCTGAAACCGGATCGTCTGGCAGCTAATAATCTTTCTCCGCAGGAAGTGTTAGGAGCCATTAAAGATCACAACCTTGAAGCTGCTCCGGGTCGTCTTGGACAGGGAAGTAAGGAAACTTACGAGTATATCCTTAAATATAAAGGAAAACTGAACAAGGATGAAGATTATGAAAATATCGCTATCAAAGCAAATAGTGATGGATCTTTCCTAAGATTGAAAGATGTTGCCCGAGTAGAATTTGGTTCTTATACGTATACTGCGACCAACAGAGTGGACGGAAAACCGGTTGCCGGATTTGCCATCCTACAGACAGCAGGTTCTAACGCCAACGAAATCCTGACCGAGATTGAAAAGCAGGTAAAAGTAATGGAAACTACTCTTCCAAAAGGAGTGAAACCGATTATCATGTATAATTCCAAAGACTTCCTGGATGCTTCTATCCATCAGGTTGTGGAAACCCTTGTTATTGCTTTTGTATTGGTATTTATTGTAGTATTTATTTTCCTTCAGGATTTCAGATCTACCTTAATTCCGGCTATTGCCGTACCGGTAGCGATTATCGGAACCTTCTTCTTCCTTCAGTTATTTGGTTTCAGTATCAACATGCTTACCTTATTTGCATTGGTACTCGCCATTGGTATTGTAGTGGATGACGCCATTGTGGTGGTAGAAGCCGTCCATTCTAAAATGGAACAGACGGGAATGCCTGTAGAACATGCTACGATGCACTCGATGAGCGAAATTTCAGGAGCCATTATTTCCATCACATTGGTAATGTGTGCCGTGTTTATTCCGGTTGGATTTATGCAGGGACCTGCGGGAGTTTTCTACAGACAGTTTGCTTTCACATTAGCAATTGCCATCTTGATTTCAGCAGTGAATGCATTGACATTGAGTCCCGCATTATGTGCGATGTTCTTGAATGATCCTCAGGGAGAACATGGAGAACACGGTCATAAAAAAGGTTTTGGAGCAAGATTTTTCAATGCTTTTAATGCCAGCTTCAACAGCATGACCAAAAAATATATCTATAGCCTTAAGTTTTTAATTAAAAACAAATGGGTGGCGATAGGAGGTCTTGTTGTCATTACAGCAGCAAGTGTATTTTTGATCAAAAAAGCACCATCAGGATTTATTCCTACGGAAGACCAGGGATTCGTATTGTATGCAGTGAATACTCCTCCGGGAAGTTCATTAGAAAGAACACACAGAGCTACGGCTCAAATTGATAAAATTATCAACGGTGAAAAAGCAACCAACCACCTTTGGGTAGCCGATGGGATGAACTTCATCAGTAATGCCAACGCTTCTCCCTATTCTGCAGGTTTCATTAAGCTTAAAGATTATGACAAGCGTGGTGAAATGAAAGACCCGGATCAGATCGCAGCAACATTGACAGGTAAGGTAAGTCAGGTGAAAGATGCCAACGCATTCTTCTTCAACTTCCCTACTGTACAAGGTTTCGGTAACGTTTCCGGATTTGAATTCATGCTTCAGGATAAAACAAACGGTTCTTTTGAACAGTTGGGAACAACTACTCAGCAGTTCATTGGAGAGCTGATGAAAAGACCTGAAATTGCTTTTGCCTTTACCACTTATGCGGCAGGAAACCCTCAGTATACTATTGATGTAGATACTGATAAAGCCAATCAGCTGGGTGTTTCTGTAACAGAACTGATGCAGACGATGCAGATCTATTTCGGAAGTAGCTTTGTATCGGATTTCAACAGATTCGGAAAATATTACAGAGTAATGGCTCAGGCCGATATTCCTTACCGTACGGATGTTAATTCACTGGAAGGAATCTATGTGAAAAATAAATCAGGAGAAATGGTTCCTGCAAAAACTCTGGTAACGTTAAAAAGATCTTTCGGTCCTGAAACGGTAACAAGAAATAACCTTTTCAACGCCGTAACAATTAACGGAACTCCAAAACCTGGTTACAGTACCGGAGACGCCATCAAAGCAGTAGAAGAAGTTGCCCAGCAGTCCCTTCCTAGAGGATATGGATATGAGTGGACAGGGATTACCCGTGAAGAAATTAAAACAAGCGGACAGACTGCCTTTATTTTCTTCTTAAGTATTCTATTCGTTTACTTCTTACTGGCAGCTCAATATGAAAGTTATATCCTTCCATTTGCTATTATTCTTACCATTCCTACAGGGATTTTCGGAGTATTTGCTTTCACAGGATTAGCTGGAATTGATAACAATATTTACGTTCAGGTAGGATTGATCATGCTGGTAGGACTATTAGCAAAGAATGCTATCCTGATTGTGGAATTTGCCGTACAGAGAAGAAAAGCAGGTAAGACATTAATTGAATCTGCACTTCAGGCATCAAGATTACGTTTAAGACCGATCTTAATGACCTCTTTCGCCTTCATCGTGGGAATGCTTCCATTGGTATGGACACAAGGTGCTTCTTCAAAAGGAAATCACTCTATCGGTTACAGTACCGTAGGAGGAATGCTTACAGGAGTAATCTTCGGGATCTTTATCATTCCGGTAATGTATGTAGTGTTCCAGTATCTGCATGAAAAAATGCCAAGCAGAAAAAAGAAAAGACTTCTGAAAAAACAAATGGAGGAAGAACTTTTGGCTGCTAGTCACTAATAAAAAATGAATGACAAAAACTTAGAGAAAATTTTAAGATCATAGGTTTACCTATTTACCTGCCTGTTCTTAATGGTTTACAAAAGCTAACTATTTTTCTCCTACTAAAGACAATTTTTGCCTTAACAGAAACCTCTCTAAGTTTTGTATTCAATTAAAAGTTTAAAACTATGAAAAGAGTTAAAAATATTATTCTAACATTTGTGCTGGCCATCGGCTCTGTTTCGTGTGTGTCTAAACTGGCATACACGGAGCCTGAGCTTCCTCTTCCGGAAAAGTTCCAGTACACCGCCACTGCTGACACTGCCAGCATAGCCAACCTGGAGTGGAAACAGTTTTTCAGTGATCCTATTTTACAGGGATTGATTGAGAAAGGAATTAAAAATAATTATGACCTTCAGATTGCCCTGAAACAGGTGGCTGCTTCACAGGAAAAACTGAAACAGGCAAAATATATGCAATATCCGGACGTTGGTTTCGGAGTAAGCGGACAGATTTCAAGACCTTCCAAAAACAGTATGAATGGACAAAGCTTAAATTTATTTTTAGGTTCAAGCCATGTTGAAGATTATAATGCAGCCTTCAACCTTTCATGGGAAGCTGATATCTGGGGGAAAATCAAAAACCAGCAGGAAGTTTCAAGAATGCAGTATCTTCAGACTTATGAAGGTTCAAAAGCAGTTCAGACCCAGGTAGTAGCAGCCATTGCTCAGGGATATTATAACCTGCTAATGCTTGACAGACAATTGGCTATTGCAAAATCCAATCTGGAACTGAGCAGCAATACCCTGATGATTACCCAAAAAATGTGGGAAAGTGGTGATAACACTTCTTTAGGAGTACAACAGGCTGCCGCACAGAAACAGGCAACAGAGCTGCTGATTGCCCAGTTGGAGCAGAATATCGCCATTCAGGAAAATGCATTGAGTATTCTTACAGGTGAACTGCCTAATAAAGTAAACAGAACGATTGAAATGTCTGATACTTCATTACCTCAGAATATCTCCGCAGGACTTCCCGCAGCTATGGTAAGCCGCAGACCGGATGTGCGTCAGCAGGAATTGGTTTTATTAGAATCCAATGCAATGGTAGGAATTGCTCAGGCCAATATGTATCCGGCTCTGAAAATCACAGCCAATGGAGGAGTCAATTCATTTAAAATTGACAACTGGTTTCAGATTCCGGCTTCGTTATTCGGATCGGTTTTAGGAGGAATTACTCAGCCTATTTTCCAGAAAAGACAATTGAAGACAGATCTTGCAGTAGCAAAAATTCAAAGAGAGAAAAATGTTCTGGCATTCCGTCAGTCAGTATTAAATGCCGTGGGAGAAATTTCTGATGCTTTGGTTTCCAATGAAAACTTAAAAGTTCAGGAACAGAAAGCCACAGAGCAATCTACTACGTTGAAAGACGGAATTAAAAGTGCACAACTTCTTTACAAAGGAGGTTCAGCCAATTACCTGGAAGTGATTACAGCACAGGGGAATTCCCTACAGGCAGAGTTGAATCTGGCTTCCATTAAAAGACAGAGATTAAGCAGCATTGTAGATTTATACAGAGCTTTAGGCGGCGGTTGGAAGTAGTAAATTAAATTATATTTGTTTTAAGATGCGGTTCTTTTCAGAGCCGCATTTTTTTTATGATTTTATTGATGAAATGAATGATCATCGAACCATTAAGAACATTTAAGTTGCTAAGTTTAATTAAGAAAAATCAAATAGATTTTTAAGACAATACTTCATAGAGCCAAGTTAAAAGCAGTCTGCTTGTCATTCTGACGAAGGAAGAATCTCTTTAATGGTTACTGAGATTCTTGACTGCACTTTGTTCCATTCAGAATGACAAACTAAGCGCTTAGTTTTCCCGCACACTGTGTCATTCCTTAGGAATCTATATTTTAAAAGCTAGAAGCAATTATTTTTCAAACTCCTCCCTAAGCCATTTCAACAAATCTTCGTAGTCCTTTTCAGAATATCCTAATTGTAAATAATGAATATCATCAGCCTTTCTGTACCATGTCAGTTGGCGTTTTGCATACCTTCGGCTGTTCTTTTTAATTTCTGAAACCGCAAAATCAAGATCCCACTCTCCATCAAAATATTTGAAAAGTTCTGCATAACCTACCGTATTTAAAGCAGTCAGTTCTTTGAATTTCTCAAGACCTTTTACCTCATCCAGCAAGCCTTTCTCCATCATAATATCCACCCTACGGTTGATTCTGTCGTACAGTTCTTCTCTTGGAGCTTCTATTCCAATTCTGATTACATTAAAATCTCTGCCATTCTGTGAAACCGAAATATGTTCAGAATATTTTTTATCCGTTTGCCAGATAATATCAATGGCTCTCAATAGCCTGCGGTGATTGTGAATATCCACCACACTGAAATACTCGGGATCAAGCTCCTGTAAAATTTCCTGAAGTTTTTCAATTCCCTCCTGCTCCATGATATTTTGAAGCTTCTCCTGATTTTCAACATTCGCTTCTGGTAAATCATGCAGACCTTCTATCACAGCCTTTTCATACATCATGCTTCCGCCAACAAGAATGACCGTATCATGAGTAGCAAAAAGTTCATTAAGTTTTTGAAGCGCATCTTCTTCATATTGCCCGATAGAATAATAGTCTTCCACTGAAAGATTTCCAATAAAATGATGAGGTGCATCCGCCAGTTCCTCTTCCGAAGGGGCAGCCGTTCCTATTTTCATTTCTTTAAAAAACTGCCGGGAATCACAGGAAATAATCTCGGTATTGAAATGTTGAGCCAAATCAATTGCCAATTTCGTTTTCCCAATTCCGGTGGGTCCTACTACAGAAATTAAATTTTTCTTTTTCACAGCGCTAATTTACGAAAATGGGTTTATTTAATTTGATGGAAGATGGAAGATGGAAGACTGAGGCTGGAAGTTAAAATTACACCTCATTTATATTCACAACAATCTTCCCACTTCCTGCCTCCATCTTCCAGCCATTCAACATTAGTTAAACTATAGACTTAAATGTTTATCTTTGTAACACAATAAAAAACTATGATTTTATCAATGACCGGATTCGGTAGAGCCGAAGATGTTTTTGAAGGAAAAAAAATTACAATTGACATTAAATCTCTCAACAGCAAGAGCTTTGATTTGAATATTAAAATTCCTTTACGTTATAAAGAAAAAGAATTTGAAATCAGAAAAATTCTTAACGATAGAATTATCCGTGGAAAAGTAGACTGCTACGTTAATATTGAGAATCTTGAAGAGTCCAATGATGTAAAAATTAATAAAAACTTAATTGACTCTTATATCAATGAACTTAAAAACATAGCTTCTGACGGTCCCAACTTTGAATACCTTAAAATGGCGGTAAGACTTCCTGATGCCATCACATCAAGACCTGACGAATTGACGGAAGGTGAATGGGAAGCTTTGGCTAAGATTGTCAATAATGCCGTAGACAGATTCGAAGAGTTCAGAAGAACTGAGGGTAGTATTTTACACGAAGAATTAAACAGAAATATTCAGAATATTGACAAATATCTTGGTGAAGTAATTCCTTTTGAAGAAGAAAGAATTGTCAGCGTGAAAGAGCGTTATCAGAAGTCTTTGAAAGAATTTGAAAACGTTGATGAAACACGTTTCTACCAGGAGATGGCCTATTTTACAGAAAAGCTTGATATTTCTGAAGAAAAAGTAAGACTTGGCCAGCACCTGAAATATTACAAAGAAGTAATGGACAATGAATCTTTCAATGGAAAAAAACTGGGCTTTATTTCTCAGGAAATCGGAAGAGAAATCAATACTCTAGGTTCTAAAGCCAATCACGCAGAAATCCAGAAACTGGTGGTGATGATGAAAGATGACCTTGAAAAAATTAAAGAACAAACGTTAAACGTATTGTAATGATAGATACGAGGTACGAGATGCGTGGTTGCCATTTCTAAAAAAGAAACCCGCAACTCGAACCCCGTAACCCGAAACCAAAAAAAATGGATAAAGTAATTATATTTTCAGCACCATCAGGGAGCGGAAAAACTACATTGGTAAAGCATTCACTGGAAACATTTCCTGAGCTGGAATTTTCAATCTCATGCACTACGAGACAACCGAGAGGAAGTGAAGTTCATGCAGTAGATTATCATTTTCTGACACCGGATGAGTTCAGACAGAAAATTTCTGAAGATGCTTTTGTAGAATATGAAGAAGTATATACTGACAAATATTACGGTACTTTAAAATCTGAAGTAGAAAAAATCTGGAATCAGGGAAAAGTAGTTATTTTTGATGTAGATGTAAAAGGAGGAATCTCATTAAAAAAATATTTCGGTGATAAAGCGTTGTCTATTTTTATAGAACCGCCTTCCATTGAAGAATTGGAACGAAGATTGATCTCCAGAAATACAGATGATGCAGAAACCATAAAAACCCGTGTAGCAAAGGCAGAAGAAGAAATGACCTACGCCAGCGAGTTTGACAAGATCGTGATTAATGAAGATCTTGATGCAGCTAAAATAGAAATAGAAAGTTTAATAAAAAGTTTTATAGAAAGAAACTAGAAGTTAGAAATTAGAAGTTAGTTTTTTTAGTGTCAGGAAAATTATCCTCATTTTATACTAACCTCTAGTTTCTAATCTCTAACTTCTATAAAAGAAAAAATTGAGGTTGATATGAGTACCGAAACATTAGAAAAAGCTAAATCTGCAATTCCTGTCAGAGGATTTCTGGATATAAAAGATATTGCTATTCCTCAGGGAGAAGAATTGGTGAAAGCCATTCTTAAACTGAAAGAAGAAAAAAATGCGGTTATCCTTGCCCATTATTACCAGCCCGGAGAAATTCAGGATATCGCAGATTTCCTTGGAGATTCTTTACAGCTGGCAAGACAGGCTAAAGATACCAATGCTGACATGATTGTATTCTGTGGAGTCCATTTCATGGCTGAAGCCGCTAAAATTCTGAATCCAACTAAAAAAGTAGTTCTTCCTGATACCATGGCCGGATGCTCACTGGCAGACGGTTGTTCCGGAGAAGGACTGAGAAAAATGCGTGAGCAGCACCCGAATGCTTTAATTGCCACTTACATCAACTGTAACGCAGAAACTAAAGCAGAAAGTGATATCATCGTTACAAGCTCAAATGCTGAAACAGTAATTGAAGCGCTTCCTAAAGACAGACCCATTATTTTCGCACCGGATAAAAACCTGGGAAGATATTTATCCAAGAAAACAGGTCGTGATATGATCCTTTGGGATGGAAGCTGTGTAGTACACGAAGCATTTTCAATGGAAAGAATTGCCCAGCAATTGGCAGACAATCCGGATGCAAAACTGATTGCACACCCTGAAAGTGAAGAAGCAGTATTAAAACTGGCTCACTTCATCGGTTCCACTTCTGCCCTGTTGAACTATGTAGAAAAAGATGACTGCCAGAAATTCATCATCGCTACAGAAGAAGGAATTCTTCACGAAATGAGAAAACGTGCTCCTCACAAGGAACTGATTCCTGCATTGGTTTTTGATGAAAGCTGTAACTGTTCAGAATGTTTCTATATGAAACGTAATACAATGGAAAAGCTGTATTTATGCATGAAATATGAGCTTCCTGAAATTCTTATCGACGAAGAATTAAGATTAAAAGCATTGAAACCTATTGAAGCCATGCTTGATCTTTCTAAAAGCATAAAATAATTTTTTTGTTATTCAATATTTATTATATTTAGCATTCAAACTAATAATAAATATGAAAAATCTAAAAAAATTAGACAGAAGAAGTCTTAAAAATGTAAACGGAGGCAGTTATACTTGTAGCTTAAACTGCGAAATACATGAAACCTGTGGTTTAGGATGCAATGGAGAATTGATCTGCGTACCCAGAGGAATGTATATTCCCGATAACTGTTAATAAAATAAAAGCACTGTTTTTCACAGTGCTTTTTTATTTTTAGTCAGCAGTGATTGCAACAAAACAATCTGCGCTCACAACAACGCACATTCTGCAATTCTCGGACAATGTCCAATATGCCTCGCACGAAGGATCACTGGAAGAGCCTGGTCCAAAAACCAGATGGGTAGGACAACCATCACACCTTGATACACCAGCACCCTTCATTTGTTCCAAATCTCTTCTGTTCAGTTTCTTTAATTTTTTCATGAAGTCAAATTATCTTTTAAGAAACTCCTCCGCTCATGCATGACATATCCACAATAACACACATTTTACAACGGTCAGGAAGCATCTGAAAAGCCTCACATGGAGCATCACCAGGATTATTTCCATAAGTAGTATTCTTAGGACATCCTGTGCATGTGGCTGGACCTGCTCCTTGCAGCGTTTGAAGTTCTTTTCTGTTTAATTTCTTTAAATTTTTCATAGTTGTTTTAATTAATTTTTGATTTTTTACTAAGCTTCTAGAACTGGGCAGCTACCCGGAACTGATGGATCATAAGGGAAAAGATAAAGACAAACTTTGCGTCCTTTGAGATCTGTACATTTCGCACAACCTTTCGGTCCACAGTCAAGATCTACGGCACAGCTGTCTCCTGTCCCTCCAATGATAGCTCTTAAGCTTTCTCTGTTTAGTTTTTTTGAATTTCTCATGGTAATTGAGTTTGATTTAGGTTTATTGAAATATTTAAATCTTATCTTATTATAACATAGGCGCATAACAAGTACCACCCGGTTTTAGCCAGCAGCCCCACTTTCCACCTCCGCGGAAACAGACAAATTGCTCTCCTCCGCATGCTTCAATCTGAATATCAGTGAAACCACCCTTGATATTTTTTTGATCTTCTCTTGATAATTTCTTGATTGTTTTCATAGTGTAATAATTTTAGTATTCTGTAATAACAATAAATTCATGATATAAATCAGTAAGGTCCAAAACATTCAAAGCTTACTAAAACTCTTCCTTTACAGCACTCTGGCAGTGCATAATAATCAGCACATGATCTTGGTTCACCAGGTCCGTATGGTCCGGCAGGACAATTCTCAAAACAGTTATTCACATCTCCTCCACTGATTGATTTCAGGTTTACTCGGTTTAATTTTTTTAAATTTTTCATAATTACTTCGTTATTAGTTAACATTATAAATGTAAGATTTTTAATCAATTACAACAAATATATCTCTTAAAAAGGAAATATATTTTATTATGTTAAACTCTTGTCTGTTTCAAAATAATTTGTACATTTGTCCTGTTACAATGAATTTATTAAGAAACATATCTGATATTTCTGCCCTGAAATCACTTATTTCAGGCATATCTTCTGTTTCTACATTCACAACTACAACAATTACCCCATAACGGGGTAGATTTTCACATATTATTTCCGGTACCCGTACTCTTTTTTTAAAGAGTAACCATTTCTATTTACCCAATTTCAAAAAAATAATTGATGAAAGTTTTAAAATTCGGCGGAACATCAGTCGCCCATTCTCAGAATATCTTACTGGTAGAAAAAATCATACAAAGAGAATCTTTAAATAGCAAAGTTGTTGTTATTGTTTCAGCACTTCATGGTGTTACTGACCAACTGATCAAAGCTGCAGAATATGCTTCTGTAAAAGATGAAAATTATATTCAAACGGTTCAGAATCTTGAAAAAAAACATATCAGTCTGGTAAAAGAACTTTTTCCCATCGCAGAACAAAGTTCATGGTTAAGTTTTGTAAAAAAACATTTCAATGATATCGAAGAGCTCTGCAACGGAATTGCTGTTCTTGGTGAATTGACAGACAGAATTAAGGATAGAATTGCTTCTTACGGAGAATTTCTGTCTTCAAATATTATTGCCGCAAGACTTCAACAAGAAAAATCAGACTGCGTATGGATGAATTCTGCAGAGCTGATCAGAACAGACAGTAATTTCACCAATGCAAAAGTAAATTTTAAATGTACGGATAGTAATATTGTCAACTTCCTGAACAAAACCCCCAACCGCATTATTTTAGGCCCTGGGTTTATTGCTCATGATGAAAAAAATAATACAACCACATTAGGAAGAGGAGGTTCCGATTATACTGCTTCTATTATTGCGGCTGCTATTGATGCAGTAGAACTTCAGATCTGGACCGATGTAAGCGGGATGATGACTGCTGACCCACGTCTGGTTTCCAATGCTAAACCTATTTCAGAAATTTCTTATCATGAAGCGATGGAACTATCACACTTTGGGGCAAAAGTGCTTTATCCGCCTTCCATTCAGCCTGTGATGGTAAAAAATACAAACCTGATCATCAAGAATACTTTTGATCCGGATGCACCAGGAACTTTAATTTCTCATCAACAGAGATGTTCCGAAGATGAAAAGCAGATTGCAGTAGGAATTTCAAACATGAACAATATTGCCCTGCTTACCCTTGAAGGCAGTGGAATGGTAGGAATACCCGGAATTTCAGCAAAATTATTTCAATGCTTAAGTCATGAAAAAATAAATGTCATTCTCATTACACAAGGATCTTCAGAACATTCAATCACCATTGCTATTGAGAAAAAAGAAGCTTTACGTGCTGAGAACGCCATCAATTCTTCTTTTGCTGATGATATCAATCTGGAAAGAGTGTATGCGGTAAAAATTGAAACAGAGCTTTCCATTGTAGCTTTAGTGGGAGAAAATATGAAAAGTAGAAGTGGTGTGAGTGCAAAAATGTTTGGATGTCTCGGAAATAATGGGATCAATATTAGAGCAATTGCTCAGGGATCTTCAGAAAGAAATATCAGCATTGTCATTTCAGAAAAGGATAGTAAAAAAGCAGTTAACGTGCTTCATGAAGAGTTTTTTGAATCTGAAATAAAGCAAATCCACCTGTACATCTGTGGAACAGGAAATGTAGGTTCAAAACTGATCCAGCAGATTTATAACCAAAATGATTATTTAAAAGAAAACTTTTTGATCAACCTGAGAATTGCAGGGATTTCCAATAGCCGTCATATGATGTTTT
The DNA here is from genome assembly GCF_047345655.1 of Chryseobacterium sp. T20. Taxonomy (NCBI): domain Bacteria; kingdom Pseudomonadati; phylum Bacteroidota; class Flavobacteriia; order Flavobacteriales; family Weeksellaceae; genus Chryseobacterium; species Chryseobacterium sp. T20. The sequence goes on along the minus strand of NZ_JBLFDU010000002.1, from coordinate 1,178 downwards.
CAGATCAGGGAATATCAAAGGACAGCTATGCTAACTGGGAACAACATGGTGAAAAAGCCTCTGCCAGAGAATTTGCTGATGAAATTATCCGTAGAAACCTTAGAAATTCGGTTTTCGTTGATGTAACGGCAAGCGCTGACATTCCTGAAGTGTATGAAAGCTTATTAAAAAGAAGTGTGAACCTCGTAGCCTGTAATAAAATTGCAGCTTCTTCAGATTTCAAAAAATATAAAACTTTAAAAAATACCGCACGAAACCACAGCTGTAATTTCTATTTTGAAACCAATGTGGGAGCAGGGCTTCCGGTAATAGGAACCATTAATGACCTCATCAAAAGCGGAGACCAAATTCAATCTATTCAGGCCGTATTGAGTGGAACATTGAATTTCGTCTTTAATGAATATGATGGAAGCAGAACATTTTCTGAAGTAGTGGCACAGGCTCAGAAAGAAGGTTATACAGAACCCGATCCGAGGCTTGATCTGTCCGGAACAGATGTAGCCAGAAAAATTTTAATTCTGGCAAGAGAAGCAGGATATCCACTTCAGTTTGAAGAAATTGAAAACATAAGTTTTCTGCCTGAAGAATGTATGCAGGGAAGCGTTGAAAGTTTTTACGAAAAGCTTACAGTATATGAAGATCACTTTAGAAACTTATTAAATAAAGCTAAAACTGAAGGCAAAATATTAAAATATGTCGCAGAATTTGAAAACGGAAAAGCCAAGGTAGGTTTACAGCATATTGCTCCGGATAGTGATCTGTTTCACTTATATGGAAAAGACAATATTGTTATTTTTAAAACTCTGAGATATTCTGAGCAGCCTTTGGTTGTAAAAGGAGCTGGTGCAGGAGCTGAGGTAACGGCAAGTGGAGTTTTTGCAGATATTATCCGTTCTATTTAAAAACACAGTTATGAAAAAAGTAAAATTAAAAGTCCCGGCCACTGTGGCCAATCTGGTTTGTGGATTCGATATTTTAGGAATGGCAGTCCATGATCCTTATGATGAAATGGAATTCAGATTATTGGAAACTCCTGACATTATTATAAAACATACAGACTCTTTCGGACTTCCTGAAGAGCCTTCCAGCAATGTTGCCGGGATTGTTCTCCTGAAAATACAGGAACACTTTAATCTGAAAAACGGTTTTGAAGTCATTATTCATAAACATATAAAGCC
>NZ_JBLFDU010000026.1:0-848 GCF_047345655.1 Chryseobacterium sp. T20 | reverse complement strand
CTACTGAATGTCTTTCGTTTTTCAGTGGGGCAAAGATAGAAACTTCACACACACCACGCAACTTTATTTAACATAAAAATTCCAAATGTGGAAAACTATTATCATATATAATTATTATACAGTATTTTATAAACAAAATACACTTATCCACAATGAGTATTATTATCTTAAATAATTTGAATAAATAAACAAAGGCTGGGTTTCTACGATCAACCTAATAAAACGAGGGTATATTTAATGTCTACCCATCTGTATTTTTAGCTTAGTATTACGTCAATTTTGATCCAGTAAGAAAAATAAAGATTACCGTAAAAGAAATAATTGGTTATAAATTGTATAGTGATTCTTATAAGTATTTAGGAGAATCGTCTGCTAATAATTCGAAAAGACAGAAAATACAAACTAATAGGGAATAATAATGGAATAAAAGAATTCAAGAATATATATTTACAATTATCATAAACTATAACTTTTACCAGGAGAAAACTGAAGGTGGATTTGAACTTGTTCTGGTTTATTTTTTTGAGAAATTGAAATAAAATATATTATTGCTTATAAAATGAATGGTACTTCCGAAAAGCTCTGTTTAGACTCCTTTGGAGTGACAATGCTGAGGGATAAAGAATAGTAATGACGGTAAAGACTATTACCAGGTATAAAGAATTGATGGAGGAAGCCGGAGGCTGGGAGCTGGAAGGAAAGAAAAAGATCCAAGTAATTGGGTCATTAAAAATTACTCATTATTTATAAGTTCATCCCGTTGAACAGCTGCCTAACATTTGCTATCTGCTGCCTAATCCCTGCTACCTACGATCTGGATATATCTACAAAACAAAAAAACCTTTATC
>NZ_JBLFDU010000024.1:0-1249 GCF_047345655.1 Chryseobacterium sp. T20 | reverse complement strand
AACGTTCTATGTTAACTTGCAAATAAATATGCTAAAAAATTAAGTGCCTACTTGTAAATAGTTTTTCTGATAAGGTATTTTGTTTCTCATTATTCCAAAGCATTGTCTGAGTAATTTATTGCAGACCGCAATCAATGCCACTTTTTTTGATTTATTTTTTGACAAAATTCTTTCATATAGTTCCTTGCATTGACTGTTAAACCTCATAGCTGTCCAGGAACACACATATAAAATACTTCTTACATGCTTTTTTGTGGTCCTACATTTTCCAAGACTTTTCTTTTTGGTTCCTGATTCATAGAGACGAGGAGCTACACCAAAGTATTTGGATATTTGTTTAGCATTCACGAAATTTTTAAATCCATTGGTAGCTACCAACAACAGTAAAGCTGTTTTTTCTCCAATGCCCGAAATACTACTTAATAAATCTACATCTCTCTTTAATTCTTCATCCTGAAGTCTTGACATCCGGGACATGACTTTTTCTATCTCACAATCATGATTCCTGATAAGTCTTTCGTAATGTTTTATCGTTTCCTTGCTACACAGCGCTTTTTGTAGAAGAGCTTTAAGCTTAAGACCATACTTTCTTTTCTCCTGTTCCAGATCATGCCAAAGATTTAATTCCTGATCAAGGTATTCCAAAGTCATACTTTTAGGGGTATAAGGCCTAAATTCTACTTGTTCACCATACTCCCGAATCAGTCTGGAATCTTCAGCATCAGTCTTACTGATATGATTTTTTAGTTCGCCATATCTTTTTATACTTACAGGATTTACCATACTTACTTCGAAATCTAATTCATAGGAAAAATATAAAATCTTACTGCTATAGGCGCCTGTAGCCTCTACTATGATCTTATATTCTTCTTTATCAAAAAACTTAAGATTATTTAAAATATCTTTTTTAAGATTAGGAATATTACGTGTTATTATTACTCCCTCTGAATCCTTGTAATTAAGGGTAAGCATTTTTAAGCTAACATCTACTCCAATTACTTTTTTCTCTAAATTTGCCATAAGAATTTTCTTTATTTATTGGAAATCTGTTTTCTTGTAACCAACGTGGTAAGAGAATTTTACCTAAACAGCGTTCTATTCGGTTTTTAGAAAACAAGGAATAGGGATGGAGCGTTTAAATCGATATCGTAAGTATCAGCGCAAAGGCGGTCTGTTTCCTATTCCTTTTTCCAATAAGGTTATTCTTAAAATTAAGTCTTTATGATTTATTGCAAACTTACCACGCAAA
>NZ_JBLFDU010000023.1:0-1634 GCF_047345655.1 Chryseobacterium sp. T20 | reverse complement strand
GTGGCTGTTGCACAAAGTAGTTTTGCGAAGCCACAAATAATTCCGTTCTAAAATTAGGAAGGTTGAGGAATCAATCTTCCTTTTTATTTTGGTTATAAAATGTAGGCGGTGTGGTTAAATAACCATTCCCTCAAAAAATCAGTGATACCTTTAAGATAGGTAATAATCTTTGGTCTTAGCTTTTGTAATGGTGTTTTATTTGTAAGCACAAGCTTTTTTAGGTTGTATGCTACAGCTGCCATAACCATACATTTATTTGCTAGTTTTATACCTTTTGTTAAAACCTTGCTCATAGCAGTGAAATTTACAAGTGTTCCAATAACTGGTTCTACGGTACTTGATCTCAATTTTCTCATTTTTATGCCTTTGAGAGTTTTCATTCTTAAATGCATTTCATCATACAGATGTTTACTAATCGTATCTTCCAATGCCTTTACTCCAACAGAATTGGCACAATTGCCTTTAAGGGGACAGTTTTTACAATCTTTGACAGAGGTTTTATAAATTTTATAGGTATTATGACTATCAGTTCTAAAATGTCGGAAAGTAAGCAACTTGCCTTGGGAACAAATATAAGAGTCATTTGATTTATCATAAGTAAAACCATCCCTGTTAAATTTGTATTTGCCACTATTGGGGATATATGCAATTATATTGTTTTCAGATAAAAATTTCAGCGCTTTCCCGCTACTATAACCGTTGTCTGCAAGAATTTCTCTTAGTTGAAGTCCTGTTTCTTTTAAATTATTATGGACATGATGTACTAATTCGGGTAAACAGTATGCATCACCTTTATCTGATTGAAATGCCTGTATATGGGTGATAACGTGTTTTCTAGTGTCTACGGATACTTGTGCCAAATAATTTAGTCTAGTAACTTTTCCTGGTTTTACAGACATTCGAGAGTCAGGGTCTGCCGGACTTATATGTGTTTTGTTGCTACGTTTCACTTTCCTATCTTTTAAAGGCAATTTCCGTATCGGAACTTCTTCCTCATTATTTATTAATTCTTGTGTGTAAACTAATGCATCATCCAAAACTTCTTTTTCAACCATGCTGGTTAGAGAAGCATTAGCTTTAACAAATACACTATCGACTGCCTGTTTTTTTCCTGAAACCAATCCTCTTTCTACACATTGTTTTAATATGCATTTAAAAATTGAAGTAAATACTTCCTCGCCATAGAGCTGTCGGGTACGGCTCAGAGTAGAATGCCAAGGAAGTTCTTCATCCAAGTCATAGCCAATGAAGTAAAGAATATCCATCCGCATACGAGAAGTACTTATGATCCGTCTATCACTATTCAGATTCTCTAAATAACCTACCAACATTAATTTCATGAAAACCACAGGATCTATACTTTTCTGCCCCTGACTGCCATAATATTTAGAGGTCAAGGTATATAGAAAATCAAAATCAATAATATCTTTTAATTTTTTATAAAAATTATCTTGAGGTATATAATCCGAAAGCTGGAACTGAATAAATAACTTTTCCTGGTAAAACTTTTTTCCTTGCATATATAAATATACAAATAATAATCTGATTAACAGTTATTTATGTAAATAAAAAACAGCAGGAATGTATTCCTGCTGTCCTTTTAAAATGCTAAGGTGAAGTTGTGCAACAGTCAC
>NZ_JBLFDU010000022.1:0-4632 GCF_047345655.1 Chryseobacterium sp. T20 | reverse complement strand
GAAGTTTCTATCTTTGCCCCACTGAAAAACGAAAGACATTCAGTAGCGCAGAAGCGCCTTTAGAAAGGCAGAAACATAAAATACTTCAAAAGATAAAGACGAAAAAAAAACTTTAATTTTTTTATAAAAAAAGTTGTCAGTTAAAAAATAGTTATTATCTTTGCAGTCCCAATTAGAGGGAGCGCGGGAGTAGATAGATTGAGGGTTTTGGAAGAATTAAGGTTACTTAAAAAACTTTAAAATTTTCTTCAAAAACATTTGGTCAATTAAAAATAAAGTTTTACTTTTGCACTCGCAAATACGGAGCGACACTGACAGAAAGATTGCTTCGTTACAAGCGAAAGATATAAAGATCATTGACATACAATATAACAACCAAGTAAGGAAAAACTAAAGCGTTAAAAACTTTGAGTGAGTCAGACAAACATACAATGGAGAGTTTGATCCTGGCTCAGGATGAACGCTAGCGGGAGGCCTAACACATGCAAGCCGAGCGGTAGAGATTCTTCGGAATCTTGAGAGCGGCGTACGGGTGCGGAACACGTGTGCAACCTGCCTTTATCAGGGGGATAGCCTTTCGAAAGGAAGATTAATACCCCATAATATATTGAATGGCATCATTTGATATTGAAAACTCCGGTGGATAGAGATGGGCACGCGCAAGATTAGATAGTTGGTGAGGTAACGGCTCACCAAGTCTACGATCTTTAGGGGGCCTGAGAGGGTGATCCCCCACACTGGTACTGAGACACGGACCAGACTCCTACGGGAGGCAGCAGTGAGGAATATTGGACAATGGGTGCGAGCCTGATCCAGCCATCCCGCGTGAAGGACGACGGCCCTATGGGTTGTAAACTTCTTTTGTATAGGGATAAACCTAGATACGTGTATCTAGCTGAAGGTACTATACGAATAAGCACCGGCTAACTCCGTGCCAGCAGCCGCGGTAATACGGAGGGTGCAAGCGTTATCCGGATTTATTGGGTTTAAAGGGTCCGTAGGCGGATTTGTAAGTCAGTGGTGAAATCTCACAGCTTAACTGTGAAACTGCCATTGATACTGCAAGTCTTGAGTGTTGTTGAAGTAGCTGGAATAAGTAGTGTAGCGGTGAAATGCATAGATATTACTTAGAACACCAATTGCGAAGGCAGGTTACTAAGCAACAACTGACGCTGATGGACGAAAGCGTGGGGAGCGAACAGGATTAGATACCCTGGTAGTCCACGCCGTAAACGATGCTAACTCGTTTTTGGATTTTCGGATTCAGAGACTAAGCGAAAGTGATAAGTTAGCCACCTGGGGAGTACGAACGCAAGTTTGAAACTCAAAGGAATTGACGGGGGCCCGCACAAGCGGTGGATTATGTGGTTTAATTCGATGATACGCGAGGAACCTTACCAAGGCTTAAATGGGAAATGACAGGTTTAGAAATAGACTTTTCTTCGGACATTTTTCAAGGTGCTGCATGGTTGTCGTCAGCTCGTGCCGTGAGGTGTTAGGTTAAGTCCTGCAACGAGCGCAACCCCTGTCACTAGTTGCCATCATTAAGTTGGGGACTCTAGTGAGACTGCCTACGCAAGTAGAGAGGAAGGTGGGGATGACGTCAAATCATCACGGCCCTTACGCCTTGGGCCACACACGTAATACAATGGCCGGTACAGAGGGCAGCTACACAGCGATGTGATGCAAATCTCGAAAGCCGGTCTCAGTTCGGATTGGAGTCTGCAACTCGACTCTATGAAGCTGGAATCGCTAGTAATCGCGCATCAGCCATGGCGCGGTGAATACGTTCCCGGGCCTTGTACACACCGCCCGTCAAGCCATGGAAGTCTGGGGTACCTGAAGTCGGTGACCGTAACAGGAGCTGCCTAGGGTAAAACAGGTAACTAGGGCTAAGTCGTAACAAGGTAGCCGTACCGGAAGGTGCGGCTGGAACATCTCATTTTAGAGCGTCTTAAGACGTTAAACAAAATCAGTATCGCAAGATACAATATACTTACTTAAAGCAATAGCTTTAGTTTTTTGTTTGGTTGATATATAAAAATACAAAACCCACTAGAAATTAGTATAGGGAAAGAGATTTAGAAAAGAAGTTAGAAATTAGAAGTTAGAGATTAGTCTAACATCTAGTATCTAAAATCTAACATCTAAAACAAAGTCTCGTAGCTCAGCTGGTTAGAGCGCTACACTGATAATGTAGAGGTCGGCAGTTCGAGCCTGCCCGAGACTACTAATTAAAATAGAGGTTAGAAGCTAGAAATTAGAAATTAGAATTTCACTAAAATCTAAGTACTAGGTACTAACATCTGACTAGAGGGGGAATTAGCTCAGCTGGCTAGAGCGCCTGCCTTGCACGCAGGAGGTCAAGGGTTCGACTCCCTTATTCTCCACAGTTTTGGAAGACTGATTTAAAAGTTACGAATGGAGCCAAAAACAACATTTGTTCATCAGTTGGAAAGAAAGAAATTAAGATCATTGACATTAACGGTAAAGACATCACAAAGAGAAAACCGAGCGCATAAAGCGCTTGAGTAACCAATAGGAAAGAAATCGTTAAGGGCGTATGGCGGATGCCTAGGCTTTCAGAGGCGACGAAGGACGTGGTAAGCTGCGAAAAGCTGCGGGGATTGGCACACACGAATTGATCCGCAGATATCCGAATGGGGCAACCCGGCATGTTGAAGACATGTCACCTCTTAGGAGGAGCAAACCCGGAGAACTGAAACATCTAAGTACCCGGAGGAAAAGAAATCGAAGAGATTCCGTAAGTAGTGGCGAGCGAAAGCGGATTAGCCCAAAAGTCTTTTTATGTTTAGAGGAATGTTCTGGAAAGAACAATCATAGAAGGTGATAATCCTGTACTCGAAAGGCATATTAAGATGATAAATGAGTAGGGCGGGACACGTGAAATCCTGTCTGAATATGGGGGGACCATCCTCCAAGGCTAAATACTCCTGAAAGACCGATAGTGAACAAGTACTGTGAAGGAAAGGTGAAAAGCACTTCGAATAGAAGGGTGAAATAGAACCTGAAACCGTACGCCTACAAGCGGTCGGAGCAGCATTAAGCTGTGACGGCGTGCCTTTTGCATAATGAGCCTACGAGTTAATTTTACTAGCGAGGTTAAGGTATTAAGTACCGGAGCCGGAGCGAAAGCGAGTCTGAATAGGGCGGATAGTTAGTAGGATTAGACGCGAAACCTTGTGATCTACCCATGGGCAGGTTGAAGCTCTGGTAACACAGAGTGGAGGACCGAACCGGTTGACGTTGAAAAGTCTTCGGATGACCTGTGGGTAGGGGTGAAAGGCCAATCAAACTGGGAGATAGCTCGTACTCTCCGAAATGCATTTAGGTGCAGCGTCGTATATAAGTTTATTAGAGGTAGAGCTACTGATTGGATGCGGGGGTTTCATCGCCTACCAATTCCTGACAAACTCCGAATGCTAATAAATGTTCTACGGCAGTGAGGGCATGGGTGCTAAGGTCCATGTCCGAGAGGGAAAGAACCCAGACCAACAGCTAAGGTCCCAAAATATATGTTAAGTTGAAACAACGCGGTTGGACTGCATTGACAGCTAGGATGTTGGCTTGGAAGCAGCCATTCATTTAAAGAGTGCGTAACAGCTCACTAGTCGAGCGGTCCGGCATGGATAATAATCGGGCATAAACATATTACCGAAGCTATGGATTTATATTTTAGATATATCTGGTAGGAGAGCATTCTATTTGCGCCGAAGCAGTACTGTGAGGTATTGTGGAGCGGATAGAAAAGAAAATGTAGGCATAAGTAACGATAAAGCAGGCGAGAAACCTGCTCACCGAAAGACCAAGGCTTCCTCAGCCATGCTAATCAGCTGAGGGTTAGTCGGGACCTAACGCGAACCCGAAAGGGGTAGTGGATGGACAATGGGTTAATATTCCCATACTTGCTCACGAATAAAGGGGACGGTTGGATGTAGCTGCTGGAGACTGACGGAATAGTCAAGGCCTAGCCTTCGGGCGAAGCTGCTGTAGTGTAATCTGATCCAAGAAAAGCCGAAGTGAAGCAACCCGTACCAAAACCGACACAGGTGGTCGAGGAGAGAATCCTAAGGTGCTCGAGTGAGTCGTGGCTAAGGAACTAGGCAAAATAGTCTCGTAACTTCGGAAGAAGAGACGCCAACAGCAATGTTGGCCGCAGTGAAGAGGCCCAGGCGACTGTTTATCAAAAACACAGGACTCTGCTAAATCGAAAGATGCTGTATAGGGTCTGACACCTGCCCGGTGCTGGAAGGTTAAGGAAGGTGCTTAGAGTTAAATCGAAGGCATTAACTGAAGCCCCAGTAAACGGCGGCCGTAACTATAACGGTCCTAAGGTAGCGAAATTCCTTGTCGGGTAAGTTCCGACCTGCACGAATGGTGTAACGATCTGGGCACTGTCTCAGCCACGAGCTCGGTGAAATTGTAGTATCGGTGAAGATGCCGATTACCCGCAATGGGACGAAAAGACCCTGTGAACCTTTACTATAACTTCGTATTGACTTTGAGTAAGTAATGTGTAGGATAGGTGGGAGGCTTTGAAGCAGGCACGCTAGTGTTTGTGGAGCCAACGTTGAAATACCACCCTTTACTTACTTGGAGCCTAACTTCTTT
>NZ_JBLFDU010000021.1:0-65105 GCF_047345655.1 Chryseobacterium sp. T20 | reverse complement strand
GTAGTTTTATCTGCAACGGATCAGAATTTAGTTACCAATGCTCCTCTTGGAAGTGCCTTAACACTGAATCTGGACTATACTATTCCAGCAGCAAAATCATCATCTTCTGATATTTTAGGTAAACCAGCGGGAACTTATACGCAAACCGTAACTTACACTGCGACTGCTTTATAATAAAAAAACACATCAATTTTATAATAAAAAAAACACATCAATATACATGCCCTCAATACTTGGAAAGTACTGAGGGTTTTTCTATTTATTATATGAATAAACCTTGTAGTGATTTTACTACATATACTTCCTTCTTCCACTACAAAGAAACTTTTAGCACCACTATAAATTTGCACTATACAAAAGATAACAATTAAGTAAAAAATAACAATAAAATATTACCATCATGAAAAAACAAATCGTAATCACAGCCTTAACTTTTGGAGCCATCATATTTGGAACTAGCAATGTTCAAGCTCAAAATACTACAGCAACCACAGCTGTAAATATTATTCTGAACGATGTAATCTCTATCGACGCAGGAAGTACTGCTATTGGGGGGACAGTTGCCTTTAACTACGTTACTGCGGCAGATTATAACTCTGATCAAACGATTACTAAAGCCAACTCTTTGAAAATTACTTCCACAAAGAATTTTAATGTTAAAGTAAAAGCAGGAGGCCCAAATTTCGTCAATGGTTTAAACTCAATTCCTGTAGATGTTTTGACAATCAAAGCAGCAACAGCTGCCGGAACAATGGGCGGAACAAAAAATGATGTGGTTTTATCTCCAGGAGAAAAAACCTTAGTTGCAAATGCACCACTAGGAAGTGCCTTAACACTGAATTTGGACTACATCATCCCAGCAGCAAAATCATCATCATCTGATATTTTAGGTAAACCAGCTGGAACTTATACACAAACAGTAACTTATACCGCGACTGCTTTATAATAAAATTTTTAGTTTGTAAAGGCTTATTTTGCTACGTTTTCAGTAGTTTTGAGAATCTTTATTATTAAACTATTTACACCATGCACAAGTTTATTCACCTTTTCATTTTCTTTATCCTTACAGGGTCTTCTTCACTTCTGGCACAAAGTATCTCTATGTCGCCTACACGCTTGTTTTTCACAGGTAATCCAGGAGAAAAAGTAACAAAGACAGTCACGCTTCAAAACAGCTCGGATAAGGATTATGTTTTTAATCTCAACTATAAAGATTGGGCTAGAGAAGAAGACGGAAATAAGGTTTATCTTGAAGCAGGCAGTTCAAAAACTTCCAATGCCTCTTGGGTATCTACTTTAGAAAACACTGTAACAGTTCCTGCGAAAAGTACAAAGGAGATCGTAGTAACCATGCAGATTCCGGCAAACGCATCACAGTCTGCCGTTACAAACAGCATGCTGTTTTTTACACAGCTTCCTCAGCAGGCAGATAAGGCACGTATTCAGAATGGTATTGGTATTATCACTTTATTTGAGGTGGGACTTCACATCTTTTACACCCCACCGGGAAACCATGTGAAAAGTTTGGATATCACCAATATTTCAGAAGTGAGCAGTGAGAATGCTGCGAATAGAAAAGTCGCAGTAAGCATCCATAATGATGGAAATACCATCAATGATGCTACCGTTGAGTTTGAACTTACTAATACAGACAGTGGTAAGGAAATAAAATTACCCGCAATTTCCGTCTCCATGTTTCCGGATACCAATCAGGTTGTTCAGTTTTCTTTACCAGAAAACATTTCAGGGAACTTTCTTGGCGTGGTTATCGTCAAAATGGCAGATTCCAATGATTTACGCGTAGGAGAAAAAAACTTTAAATTTTAAAATTAAGCTTTGAAACCACAGAATGGAATATCAGTATCAGTATTAAGAAGAACAATCTTATTTTTTGTATTTGTTCTTCTGCACTTTTCGTGGGCCTTTGCACAGGAAAAAAAGGATATACAAATCCATTTTGAAAATGACAGTGTAACTGTTGAGAAGGGTTCTACTTTTACTAATTTTCTGGTTATTGAGAATAAAAGTTCTGAAGAGATTATGATTCAGAATATCATCCCTCAGGAACAATATCCGGGATTGCTTTTCTATCCCAAAAATGACTTTACCTTAGGCGCTGGTCAGTCTAAAAATCTTCCTGTGAAACTGATCGCCAACGTGGATTTTATGAAACTGAAATCCAATAAGATCCAATTCCAGGTTTCGTATGCCACGCCAACGGTCTCCAAAACTGAAAGCGCCTCGTTCTTTGTCGCTAAAGCCGAGAACAAGAACATTGCGATTTATACGGCGACCTACGAAAATTTCATTAACCCTGCTTTACCTCAATCCTCAATTCTGCTGACTGTAGAAAACCAAGGGTATAGTAAACGCACCGTTAAGATTGATTTGCAGTCAATTCCTGATGGCTTGGAAATTTTACCCAAACAGCAAACCTTATCTCTGGAAGGGTTAGAAAAACAAACCGTTGAGATTAAAATTGCAGTCAGAAAACAGAATACACTTTATCCGGAATTTAATATTAATGCAATCGTCACAGATCTGCTTGATAATAAAATTGTGGGAAGCAACACACTTTACCTGGTTATTTTATCGCACAACAGACAAATTGCCCGTGGAAACGAAGGGGTGAGCGGAAGTAACTTTGCGGAAATGAGCTATAATGAAAACAGTTCAGGTTTCAATTTTCTTCAATTGAGGGGAAACACAGCATTCCGGGTGACTGAGAATTTAAAATCACGCTTCAATATCGGTGCAGATTACTATTTTGAAGACGGCCTTTATAACGTGTATGATACCTGGCTGGAGCTGGAGAGAAAAAATACGGTTTTACGCTTGGGAAATGTTAATAGCAGCGATTACGACTATCCGGTTTTCGGAAGAGGAGGGAAAGTTTCTACCAAATTTGGTAACAATAATCAGATTGAAGTTCTTGCGCTGGAAAGTAATTATAATCTGTACGGTACTTATTTCCAGCAAACAGAAGGATCTACTATGGCAGGTGCAAAATATGCTTTTGGAAATGCTAAATCTTTCAATGGAAAAGTATCCTATCTATTTGATCATGATCCGCGCTTTAACGTAGATACACAGGTAGCGAACGCGGTAACATCATTGTTAATTAACGAAAAACACGTCATCCGCACGGAGCTGGGACTGAGTAATGAAAAAGGTCTTTCGAACAAAGATGAAAACACAGGAGCTTCCATGGGAGCCAATTACGAGGGGAAAATAGGGAAATGGGATATACAATCTTTCAATTCCTTTGCCACCAAAAGTTATGCAGGGATCAAAAGAGGATCTTTTTTCTCAAATCAACGGATCGGCCGCCAATTTTCTGCTGCTCAGCGTGCTTTTATACAATATCAGAATTCGCAGATAGAACCAGAGTTCCTGAGTTTCCAGAGTGAACCCATCCAACCTGGGAATACTTCTAATTTGCGTTATTATTTCAACAGTACGGAAGCTTTGGGACTAGGGTATCAGTTTTCTTTAAAAAAGTGGAATTTCTTACTTTATCCAAAGGTTGAAAAACAAAAAACAGCTAATTTTTACTCATCGCAGGAGCTTTTTTCTTACCGGTTGGAAGCCAACATCAGTACTACATTAGGTGCCCACGGATTGAACCTGACAGCGGAATATTCTTATTCAAAAGAGAATGATAATCCAGAATGGTTCAACAGTTTGAAAACGACTTTATCTTACAGATATAAATCATTCTCCCTCAATGGAACAGCCCAATGGAACGCAATCAGTGTCTTTGATTTAAATTCTTATTATGATGGAAACCGTAATTTCGCCAACTATAATGTTTATGCTTCCTATAATTTCCAGATGTTTAATCATAATCTGACGGGATCTTTTTCAGCCGGGACCTTCTATTCGGAACTTTATAAAAATTTAAACAGCAATATAACCGGTAATCTGGAATATAAGATTTCACCTTCCTGGTCCACCACAGGGTATTTTAATCTTTCCGGTTATAAATCTACGGCTGAATATGCAACCAGTGGAAGTTATTACCAGTTCAGAGTGGGAATTAAAAAATATTTTACCACAGCAACAGCTCTTGGAAATTATAAAGTGGCTTTCCAGTTCTTTGAAGATAAAAATTTTAATGGACTTCTGGAATCCGGCGAATCGGTACTTGCTAATGAAATTGTAAAACTGGACAATTATGTAGCGATAACAGATAAGAATGGAAAAGTAGTTTTTCAGAATGTGCCTGAAGGTACTTACACTCTGAAAATGAACGAAAGTGCAGGTGCCCGACTGATGATGGATCCTGTCATTATGGTGCATGCCAATATTAACCGTAAAGTAGGCTTGGTAAAAAATATCAGGGTAAGTGGAAAATTAACAGAGATCAGACAGGCCTACGATGTTTTGGAAACGGATGTAACCGGAATAGTGGTATATGCAAAAAGTGAAGAGGGGATGATCTATACTGCCGTGGTTAACCAAAAAAATGAGTTTGAATTTTTCCTGAAAGATGGAAAATACACTCTCTATATTGAAAATGATAAATACAGCTATACACAACCTAACCAAACTATTCAGGTAACAAAAGAAGGGTACTCAAAAACAGTGGTTTTTGAATATAAGAAGAAAGACACCACCATTAAGGTGAAAAAGTTTTAAATTTAAAAGTATGAAAAAGATGAGGTCTTTTCTAATAGGAATTTTTACCGTATTGTGTGGGTCTACAGCCACGAAAGCTCAGGATGTTTACCTGTCAGTTCCTGAAAATAATATTTTTAACAGGAGCGAATTTACTTCAGTACCTACAAGAGTAATGACGAACGCCAACAGAACCAACTGGGATTATGCCTTTTTGGGATTACTCCCGACAGCTCCTACATTTACCTCTGTTTCCGGGCCAAATTTTACGCACTCTTCTTCCTCACTCACTTTACCAGGTTCCGCGCTTCTGTGGCAGTTGGAAAGTATGGGAGGACAGATGCCTTCTACCGGATTTTCAGGTTATTTGCCAGGTTTTCAGTCGTTCAGTACAAGTGCTATAAGATGGTTTGAACCGCCATCCATCAGTCTGGGAGGAGGATTCAACCGGGGAAATATCAATTTTACATTTAAAATTCCTGCCTCACAATTTAGTGCCAATGCTTTCCGGGCCGGGAATTACTCCATGGATATAACTCAGAATTATAATGACTTCACACCACGTAATTTTAAAACAATTTTAGTCATTCCTTCAGCTATAAAATGGGTTGCAAACTCTTTAACAAAATACATAGAAATCTCTTCTTTGAATGACTACCGCAGTACAAGTACGCGGGTGTGGGATTTGGGGAGTACGGAAATCGCAAATACAGTTGATTTTAATTTTTGGGCGAAAGCTGCTGCCACAAACATTCAGTTCACGTCTTCTAAAGGGGTTCCGGGAACCAGAAATATAGCAAGCATTAAATTGGGTAGTAACGGATCTTCACTCACGACCAAAGCCTTATCTTCCGATTTTCAGAATTTTTCTCCTGCTAATTTCAGTGTTGTAGCAGGAAACAGAAACAACTTCATTCCGCAACTGTATGTGTCTGCGGAAGATTTTAAAAACTTCTTTTTTGAAGCCGGAACTTATACGTTTGATTTGAACTTCAATGCCAGCAGTACGGATAACTCCATTAACAGTTTGCAAAATACGTCTGTTCAGTTAAAGGTGCTTCCTCTGTCGGAGATCACCATCCCCAGTTCCGGACGCAATGTAAACTTCAATTTTAATACCGCTGCCCATTACACCGACGGTCAGTCACAAATGATTCCCAACCAAATCATGTTGTCCAATAATGAAAATTTTGAGCTCTATGTAAAATCGGACGAAAATTATTTCAAGAAAGGCGGTTTACAGACGAACATCAATTCAAATATTTTACAAATAGGCATCGATGGGAGTTCTGTAAATGTTCCCTTATCCAAAACTCCTCAAAAAATACTCTTTAACGGAGCACCGGTTTTGGACCGTGGATTGAACGTAAAGTACACCATATCGCCTACGGGTGCCCAAAGTTTGGTAGGAAAGGAAAATACCACTTACTCTATCAATGTTTACTATAGCTTTACGGCAATTTAGTAATACTTTTTGAAAATGAACATTCTTATTTGCTGATGGAAAATTCCTCCATCGGCATAAATAAGCTGTATGCCTTCCAATCATTCGTTTTCTGAGTGCATTTTGTGACAACAGTTTATGGCTGTGGTTTCATCATGCAATTGGCGGGAAAAAATAAAACTGTCCAAAAGATTTCCTGAAGTATTTCCATAGATACATTTTCTTACTTTGATGATTTTTCCTTCATCAAACTCCTATATTTTCAATATCTGTAGATGTATTTTGGTAGTCTGGCTATCAATGATTGCCACTTCAGGCTGCCATTTTTATCTTGCATCATTCAGCTGTTTGCAATCAGTAATCTGTTGATACTGTTCTATATTTCACCTTTTTTCTATTTTCGATAATACCGCTAAACAGTCTGCCAGAGTCAAAATCCTCCTGGAATCTGACACAGCCGTTTTTGTGAAATAAAACAGGACCTGAATTATTTCAGGTAAATCCCATTTGATTTTTTTTAAAATAATATGATATTTTTTTTAACTTGCTACCTTCTGGAAGAAAGGTCTGAACCATGTGTTTTTAGTTGCATTGAAGCAATATAACCCCTTCTGCCTTCTTTCAAAAAAAATAATTCAAACAGCTTCTAAAACCGTGATACTTAATTTATGAATGATTTTATCAACGAACTCCAATTAAAAATCGAAAGACTGGAAAACGAAATCAATTTCAAGAACGGATTGATCTCGATTTTGTCTCATGACTCAAAAGAACTGTTTGGAACCTTTGTGTGGCTTACAGAAGAGCTGGAGCAAAATACGCTAAGTGAGGAAGATTTTTTTAAGTTGTTGCCGCAGGTAAAACGGGATGCCCAGAAGAATCTGCAAACAATTCAGGACACCATTGCCTGGCTAAAAACACAATACGGGGAATTTAAGATTAAACCCGTTAAAATCATGGTGATGGATCTTTTTCACTATTTGGAAGAAAAATACGCTGCTCAATTAAAAGAAAAAAACATTAAGTTTTATTTTAAAGGAGATCATAATGCATTTCTTACAAGCGATCGCATGTTGCTGGAATATGTTTTAGACAAAATTTTCAACAATGCCGTAAAATACTCATTGTCGGGTCAAGATATTTATTTACAGGAAATTACAGAAAATGATCAGATTGTGCTTTCTATAATTGATTCCGGAACAGGAATCAATGAAAAGTATTTACCTGGGATCTACACTTATGGCAATCCCATATTTCTGGGAACTGCGGGCGAGAAAGGAGTGGGATTAAGTTTGAAAATTGTAAAAAATTTTATATCCTTGCTTAATGGAAACATCCAAATCATTTCCGCTGAAAATAAAGGCACCACGGTTTCCCTTTTTTTACGTAAATTTATAGAGTAATGGGTTTAAAAGTAAACATTCGCATTGTTGTAGCAGACGATCATGGTATCGTCCGAATGGGTTTGATACAGACAATTAAACGATTCAGACCCGATGCCATCATTTCAGAAGTAGAGGATTATAAATCGCTGTACAACTTAATTCTGAAAGAAGAATTTGATCTGGCCATTATGGACGTTAATATGCCTAATGGTACTGTTCAGGAAGCAATAGATTACATAAAAATTCACCAACCTGCATTAAAAACTCTGATATTTTCTTCTCAGGATGAAGAGTTGTATGGAATGCGTTATCTGAAAATGGGTGCTGGTGGCTATCTAAGCAAGCTAAGCTCTACTGAAGTAATTGAGACTGCTTTAACGGCGATGCTCAGTAAAGGCCGATATGTCAGTGAGAATATAAAAGAAGCGATTCTTTTAGAATCATTAAACGGCTCTGTAAAAAACTCTCCCTTTGAAGCACTATCAGACCGCGAATTGCAAATTGCCAATAAGCTTGCAGAAGGTCTGCCTCTCAAAGAAATTTCTAATCAGCTGAATCTTCATTCATCAACGATCAGTACATACAAAATCAGGTTGTTTGAGAAGCTGAAAATACGATCCATACCCGAATTGGTAGAGATTCTCAGACTGTATAATCAGTAGAAATTTTATCATAAAATTGGTTATGATTCAATCTCTGCTCCCTTGTACAGAGCTGTAGTCAGATACCCGTGATCACACATCAATGGGTAGTTGAAATTGGAGTTTATCGGACTCGTTGATGAGTTTTTTTGATATTGAACTTCTTTGTCCTATAAAAGCACAGGAATATCTTGCTGCAAGAAAACCTGTAATTTCCACTCCCTAAATATCTGTCTATTGGAATCAAGAATAAAAAAGTGCCACTTGTATTAAAGTGGTACTTTTGAGATATTTGTGACCTTTGAGTATATCTTCAAACACTTTTTTAGGTGTATTTGATTTTAAAATCGATAGCCTATACCCAGTCCAAGCTTTATAACCTGATCGTGATCTGTTTTATCTGCATTGAAAATAAGTTTTCCGTAAGCTGCATTGGCTTCGAAAACAAATCCTTTTCTGGTAACCAGTTTCCATCCGAGACCTGCACCTAATGCAAGATCATATACATCTTTACCTTCAGTAAATGTTATGTTGTCTGCTGCGTAGATTTTTTTTCCATCAATGGAAGTGAACATTCCAAATCCTTCGACAAAAAAACCGGAAGCATATTTTTTTCCAAAATAATATCTGTAATAGGGTGAAATGTAGTAATTCATATCATCATTTGCTGAATGGTCATATACTTTAAATGCAGAGATTCCCAATGATGAATTTTTGTTGAGAAGCCTTTCATAGCCTACTTCAAAAGCACCCATTAAAGGAGAAATTAGATTCAGTTTAATTTCATTTTTTTTCTGGTATGGATCTCCATTAGTTTCGTTGCTTTGAGCTTCAACAGAATGACAAGTAAACAAAAAGATGAGTAATAAAAATGTTTTTTTCATAAATATTAATTTAAATTATTGAAGTGCAAAACTCAAATAATTCAAATTAGAAAGGGTTTCAAAAGCTTAAAAATGGAGAAAATGGTACTTATTTGATAGTATTTTTATATTCATTGGGTGTTTGACCGGTCACTTTTTTAAAGGCTTTGTAAAAAGTTGTTTTTGAAGTAAACCCGGATTCCAATCCCATTGTTAACAAAGTATAGTTTTCATATTCCGGATCTGATATCATTTCCTTGACAGCTTCCACCCGATATTGATTGATATAATTAGCGAAGTTGTCTCCTGTTATGGTATTTACAATTTGGGAAACATAGCCAGCACTTATGCCGAGTTTTTCAGCTACTTTTTCTCTGTTTAATGTATTGTCTGTATAAATCTGCTGCTCTTTGCAAAGCAGCTCAAGTTTTTGAAAATAAAGATTGTCAGCCGTTATAGATTCTCTGTATTCTTCTGCAATGTTATTTTCTTGCGTTATACTGTTTTCTGCAATTTGCAGATTGGGATGTATAATAGCCCAATCATTGTTTAGAAAATTGTAGACAGCATCTTTGTTTTTGGCAAGCTTATATTTGTAAATGCCTATATAAGCTGTCCAGTGCATGATAAATGTTGCCGATAAAGCCAGTCCACTCATGGTAGAGGAAATGTCTATTCCAAAAAAGAAACCAACCATATACGTAATTAACCAGGTAGATAATAATAAATAGAGAGTCGTTAATAAGGTAATTACCCATTTTTTCTCTTGTGGGTCTTTTAAGTGCCTTATCATAAAATAAGAATAAAAAGGTGGAAACAGGATGATGATAAAGGCAAATAAAAGCTGAATGAGTCTAAGTATATTGATGATGAAAATACCTGGACCTGTGATTTTATAAATTCCTAAAATATCATTAAGACGGTAGATAATGGTAAAAGTAGAGGAATAGATAAACGGAATGTAATACAAATAAGTTCTTTGTCTGTTTTTTACAGTATCATCAATCCGGTGGATGATGAAAAGGAAGATGAAAACGGGTAGTAAAAATATCCACTCAATATAATCCAGAAAACTTAGCAAAGGATAGGATTTAAATGCCCCTTCAATTTCAAAAACGTAATTCAATAAAACAAAGGAAAGAGCAAATAGTAAATAGGCTAAATATTTATTTGATTGGCTATTGAACAGGGATGATTTTAAAATAACTACGCCTAAGACTATTCCCTGAAAAATAGCAATATTTAAAAGTGTTGTATAAATCAATTTTTTATAAAAGTTGTTTTAAAGATATATGGTGGCATACCACGGTTAAATATAGCTCTTTCGTACGAATTGAAAAAAAAGAATTTTTATAACTGCTGATGACTTTTTAAGGGGTGGAGAGTAAGCTCAACTGATATGATTTATTACTTTATAAGAATTAAATGTAGAGAAGTGTTCTTGTGAATGAAAAAAAACAAGTGTCGTGTCGTAAAAGTTTGATATAGAGATTTTTATGTGCAAAAAAAAGAGACAACTATCAAATAGTTGTCTCCTTCAGTGAACTCGCTGGTAGGCTATCCAAACTATTTTTATAATGATATCGAAAATATTTTAGATTTATGTACTTGAAAAATAGTTGTTTATGTTTTTATTCTTTTGGTTTGATTCCTACTAAGTTAACTTGACAGGACTCTATCCCAACTCATATTTTGCTGATATTACAAATTTTTAAAATATATTTTGTTGAAAATTAGCAGAGTATACTTGGATGAGTTTAATTTCTATGTGGTTGTAACTTGTACATCACTATCCTCCATTGCTACTATAAGGTTTTTACCTCATTTTGTTATAAACCAAAAATCGGGATGATTAAGGAGTTTCTGTCTATTTCTTCCTTTTCTGGTTGTTGAATTAATCAAGAATCAGGTTTTGTAATTTCTTTTACGTTTGTAACAAATAATCCCAAAAATATTTGATACCTATAATAATGTTCATTATATTTGAATGTTCATTGTCACTGAACAGCAAAATTTAATGAACATGATTAGAAACAATGACTTTATTTATGATGCGGTATCTAAACTAGAAACCCTTACTCATGCAATGATTGAATTGGATAGTAAACGTAAAGAATATGATGCTGCAATCAGTATAAATAACCAAAGACTTAACATTATAGCAAAGGCAGCAATTAGAGATTCTAATATCGGAATGATATTGACTCCTTTTGTAAATCAAGCAGATAATGAAAAATCAAATCTTCTCTTTGTTGCCAAATACATTTCAAAAAGTGCTGCCAATTTGCTGAAGAGCAATAATTTGAATTACCTTGATGTGTCTGGTAACACCCATATAAAAAAAAACGGTCTTTTTATTTATGTTGAAGGACAAAAGGCTGATAAATATGACAAAGATCAATCAAGAGCTTTCCAGGAAGCAGGGTTAAAACTACTTTTATTATTATTGTCAAAGCCTGAAAACTTAGTTTGCTCTTATCGTGAATTGTCAGAAAAAACCGATATATCTATAGGATCAGTAAGTAATATTTTTAGTGAGTTGGAAGACCTTAAATTTATTTTGCGAACCAAACAGAAAAGGATAATCAAGAATAAGAAAGAACTAATCGAAAGATGGGTCATTGGCTATAACGAGGTTTTAAAACCTAGGATTTTGAGAAAGCGAATGAAATTTTTGCAGCATATTGATTTTAATCTGCTAAAAGACCAGGTAGCTAAAAATAATATGGTTTGGGGGGGCGAGCCTGCCGCTGCAATCCTGACAAAGAATTTAAGGCCGGAGCAATATATTTTATACAGTAATATTGAATTAAGTGAATTGTCAAAACAATTTAGACTTGCACCCAATCCAAATGGAAATTTAGAGATCTGTGAGTTGTTTTGGAAGTTTGATAATAACACAATAACTGCTCCTCCATTGGTGGTATATGCAGATTTAATAAGTAGTGGATTTGAGCGAAATATAGAAATGGCTAAAATTATATTAGAGAATGAGTTATAAGATTGACAGTAGAAAGCTGTCTCATCCACTATTGAAGCCAATCTTACGAGAACTGGATTACTACTTCAAAGATTTGGATGTCCACTTTTTTGTTATAGGAGCTACAGCCAGAGATATAGTGATGGAAATTCATAATGAAAAATCCGGTCGATTAACACATGATCTGGATATTGCTATAGCAATAAATGACTGGAACCAATATGCTGAAATAGAGAAAGGAATAATAGTCCTGGAAAATTTTAAGAAGGATGCTAATCAAAAACAAAGATTCATTTACAAAGGTTCATTTCAACTCGATATAGTACCTTTTGGCAATATTATGAGAGAAGACGATAAGATATTCTGGCCTCCGGATGAACAAGTGGCCATGAGTGTATTGGGATTTCCCGAAGCTAAGAATGATATAATTGTTGTGAAGATAGATGAAGAATTTGAAATTAATATCATATCGCTTGCAGGTATATTTATTTTAAAAATAGTTGCGTGGAAAGACAGATATTTAAGAGGAAATAAAGATGCTGATGATATAGGTTTTATCCTCATTAATTACCTAAACATCTATGAAGAAAAAGCGATAGATAAATATGATGAAATATATGAAACAGATAATTTCTCAACAATTACTGCCGGTGCTAAACTTTTAGGAGATGATTTATTTCACATCCTGAAAATAAATATAAAAACTAAAGAAGCTATTACTAAAATAATAAAAGATCAATACAATAAAGCTGAAGATAGTGAACTAATTAATCAAATATTGGAAACCAATAGAGTAATTCATTTTGAAGAATTGATTGAGAGCCTATCCATTTTAATAAAGAAATTAGATAAATAATATGACTACAGATAAAATTGAACAAGAGGATACAGCTTTAGGAGATAACCAATTAATCTGCGTGATCACTGGGCAAACAAAAACAATAAAAGCACAGGAGGTTAATTTACAATCGGTCGCACTTATGCTAAATGAGGAATATGGCTTCGATTTAGATGATATGGAGCGCGATTTTAAAATTGAATACATCGATCCAGATACCGGAAAGAAGAAAAAGCAGAAAATAGAGCTTGTTGTATTTGAGCAAGGCAAACCTCACGAGCAGGAATATATTTTAAGAATTTGTATTGTTCAGGATGATAAAGTAAAAGATACCGACAAAACTAAAGGTATCATTGCAACTTTGGAAAATGCGATGGGTGCAATAGAAAGCTGTGAGTTTGGCTTGTGGGCAAATGGTTCCAGTTACCACTTCTTACAGAAAGAAAAAGATGCTATGGATTTTGATTATGAATTCACAGATTTATCTGATTTTCCTGGTGAGGGAGAAACGCTTGAAGACCTTGATCGTGCGGATCGCTCTAGTAGTAGAAAGCCAGCCAACGATTCGTTGATTAAAGTATTTAAACGTTCCCATGACTATATTTATGGAAATGAGGGAAGAAAGAAGGATGCCTTTTGGCAATTATTATATCTTATTTTCTGTAAATTATACGATGAAAAAAGAAAATTTATCCCATCAGAAGAGAGTTATCGCAGAAGGTTCTGGGTTGGTGTCAAAGAAAAAAATACTCCTGAGGGATGCAAAAAAGTAGCAGACCGCATTAAAAGCTTATTTAAGGAACTGAAAGAAGACAGGATTTTTTCAGAAGTATTCTCCGGTAGTGAAGAGATTGAATTAAGAGATAAAGGGATTGCTTTCATTGCCAGTGATTTAGCAAAATATTCCTTTTTGGATGCCTCAATCGACGTAAAGGGTACTGCTTATGAAACCATTGTAAGCAATACCTTGAAGCAGGAAGCTGGACAATTCTTTACACCTAGAAATATCGTAAAAGCGATGGTTGAAATGTTGAACCCAAGTGAACATGATCGGGTTCTGGATCCAGCATGTGGTTCTGGTGGATTTCTGGTTATGGTATTAGATCATGTGCGCAAACAAATTGCAAAAGAATTATATCCTGAGCTTGAGGGGCCCCTATTAATTGAAAAATTTAATTCATTTGAGGTTAACGAACGTGTCCGTAAGTATGCAGAAAATAGTATCTTCGGATTTGATTTTGACCCTGACCTAAAGAAGGCTGCTCGGATGAATATGGTAATGGCTGGAGATGGACATGCTAATATTTTTCACGTAAATTCCTTAGAGTACCCTAATTGGGAACATCCAGACGAAACTGCTAAAATTAATAATGCGGTAAACGAAAGTCTCCTAGCTATGCAAGATTTGGAAAATATTAATGGTAATGATGCTCGTGAAAAGTTTGATATCATTTTTACAAATCCTCCATTTGGTGCGAAAGTAAAAGTTGATCGAAGTACTATCTATAAAGAGGATGGAACACTATATTATCAATTAGGAGCATATAGCGATGCTCCTGAGGTTTTGTTTATCGAAGCATGTTATAATTTCTTAAAACCTGGTGGAAAGATGGCGATAGTTCTTCCTGATGGTATTTTAGGGAACCCAAATACCAAACCAGTAAGAGAGTGGATACTTGATAAATTTAAAGTGCTTGCTTCTGTAGATTTGGCTGTTGAAGCTTTTTTACCTCAAGTTGGAGTACAAGCCTCACTGCTATTTTTGCAAAAGAAAACAGAATTACAACGCCAACTTGGACAGGAAAACGAGGAAGAATATGAACTATTTATGGCTATTGCAGAAAAATTAGGTAAAGACAGACGAGGAACCCCAATTTATCTAAGAGACGAAGATGGTGCCGAAATCTTATTTAATACAGAAACAGAATATATAGTACATAAAAAAACAGGGGAGAAAGAGGTTAAAATTAGAAGGGAAAAGCTTAAAAGGCTTGACGATGATTTGCCAAGTATAGCAACTGCTTATTCCAAATTTTCAAAAGGTTTATCAGAATGAAAAAAGTTAAAGTAAAGAAATCTTGGCTGTATAGATCTGATCTAAGATTGGATGCATCATATCATTTAAGCGATGGGGTTAATACTAAAAGAATTATAGCTGAACTCTGCCCTTATCCGAATGTGTCATTAAAAGAAGAAACCTCCGAATTGTTTAAAGGAGATATTCATAAAAGAGTTTATGTAAAATTTCCAGAAAATGGTGTAATGTTTTATACAGCTTCCGATTTATTCAAATCGGACCTCAATTCTGGAAAATATCTTTCAAAAAAATATTCACCACATTTAAAAGAATTAGAACTTAAAAAGGATTGGATTTTAGTCACTAGATCGGGTACATTAGGTAAAGTATTTTATACTACTAGTGATTATGAAGGTAAAATAGGAACTGACGATTTACTTAGAATTAAGCCTGCCCAAAGAAATATAAAAAAAGGATACCTCTACGCATTTCTTTCTTCAAAGTATGGATACGGATTGTTAACTCAGTCAAGTTATGGAGGAGTGGTAAAACATATAGAACCACATCATATTGAAGATATTGATGTACCTGTTTTGCCAAAAAAATGTCAGAGCCAGATCGATGACTTAATAACAGAAGCAACGAATTTACGTGTTCAGGCAAATAAATTACTGACTAAAGCTCAAAATTATTTTGACGAAATGCTTTATGGCAAGCGGTCTAAAAAGATTTCAACAATACATATAAAGAAAATTTCAGAATTAAAATTGTTTCAAAGTAGACTTGATGCTTCCTTCAATATTTATAAGAAAGAATTAGATAACATAATTGAAAATTGTGGAATACCATATTTTCGCCTCAGCAATTATCTAGAAAGAGTTTTTATCCCTAATCGCGGTAAAAGAGTCTATGTTGAAAAAGGACTTAAGTATCTTTCAACTTCAGACCTTTCAACTTTTAATCCAACTAGAATTGAGAAATTCCTTTCATTAAAGATGGTTGGAGTAGAGACTCTTCGAGTTAAGAAAAATTGGATATTAGTTGCGAGATCTGGTCAAGAAATCCTTGGATCAACTTTTTTTGTCGGTGAAAATCTTGACAGTTTAGGAGTTAATGAACATGCGCTAAGAGTATTGGTCGATGAGGATATATCTCCTTATGTTTATGCATTTTTATCTTCAAAATTTGGAAAACAGTATTTAAGATCTGGCATATTTGGATCGGCTATACTCACTATAAACGATGATTTTATAAAAGAATTAATAATTCCCGATTTCGATGATACAACAAAAATAATTATCACGGACCTTGTTATAAAGTCCACCCAGCTTTTTGATTTATCTATGAATAAAGAGAATCAAGCTATCGACATTGTTGAAAAAGAAATTGAATCATGGCAAGAATAATTAAACCTCCCTACTTCGATTCTGTTGCAAATGCTGGAGAAAAGCGTTTGCTAGACTTTTTGGAAATAAATCTTCCAAATGCTTTTTATTTAATTCCTAATGTCGAAATTGCGTCTACAAATCCACGGAATAATCGAACTCAATATTGGGAATATGACCTTATTGTAGTAGCGCCCCATGCAATTTATAATATTGAAAACAAAGATTGGAAAGGGCGAATTGAAGGGGATGATAATTATTGGTATGTCAATGATAAACAGAGAAATAACCCCTTAAAAACCGGGAGGCAGAAAACAGCGATTCTAGCTTCCAAATTAAAAGAGCATGATTTTTCCTGGGGTAAAGTTTGGATTCAGAATATGGTTACTTTATCATTCCCCAATACTTATGAGCCATCATTGTGGCAGGGAGCCGGTAAACTTACTTTTCAACTCAATGAGAAATTGATCAACTATCTAAAAGATCCTTTTCAAATAGGACAGTTAGAAGATGATATTGCTAAAATACAGACTCAATTAGTTCAATTTTTGACTGGTGAACAGAGTCAGAAAGCTCCTAATGAAAGACGAGAAGTTGAAGGATATGAAATCATTGAAGTACTGCACCAAGAAAATAATTATGCTGAATATCTGGTAAAACCCAAAGGTGTAGCATCTTCTATTCAGAAAATAGTAAAAGAATATGCACTACAGGTCATGGGATTAGGAGAGGAGGAACTGTTAGCGAGAGAAAATCAGATTAATAATCAATACAGAGCACTTAATAGGATAAAAGCTAAACCGTTCATTCTAAATGTAGAATTCCGGATAGATGAGGAAAATCATCTTTTCTATGAAATCTCTGACTATCTTGATCAAAACTCATTAAAGGTCGAAATCCGTTCAAAGACTTTTACTTTCCAGGAAAAGATTAATATCATCATCAATATTATGGCTGCGCTTAAAGAAGCGCACAAGGAAAACGTATTTCATAGAGACATCAATCCTGAAAATATATTTATGACTGGTGGTTTTGCGTATCTGGGAAATTTCGGGAAGTCTTATTTTTCCGACGAGTCCAGGCAAGGTTACACCGTAATGCCTACAATTAGTGAGAGTAACGCTACTGCTTATCATCCACTAGAACTTACCGTTGGTGATGCTTCGAGGGCTTCAGATATTTATTCGTTAGGAGTACTAATCTACTGGTTATTTACAGGACAAGAGCCTGTTAAGAATCCATTCGAACTGAATAATCTATCTGGTAGACTACCGGAGGACAGGCTTCCGTCAAAAATAAATAATGCCCTGCCAAAATGGTTGGACGAACTCTGTAATAGGACAATACTTGTAGACGAAAGTCTACGATATGATAACATTGAAGAACTGGAAGATTTTTTTAATAAAGCTTTGAAAGGAAATCCTTCTTCTGATTCTGAACTTAAAGTAATGCCAGGAGCTATTCCAGCAATTGACACTTACGACATAAAAGAGGGTGATTCCTTCGAACGTGTATATCTTATTCAAAAGGTGTTAGGAAAAGGTGGTTACTCCAGAGTATTCAAGGTGCTTCAGCAATTGCAGGGAGAATCTTTTACGCTAAAACTTTTTCACGAAAGTGTCAACGCACAATCTGTAATTGATGAATATAAAGCCTTAAAAAAGCTAGACCATCCTAATATTGTGAAGTTTGTTGGTAACGGAAAATCCATAGATGGACAATTTTATACCATCATGGAATATCTTGAGGGTGAAAATCTAAGCATTTACACCCGTACGGACGCCCGATTATCTATTAAGCGAGTATTTCAGGTTGCTAAAGATATACTAAGTGCATTGGTTGCAATGCAATCTCTTGAACAGCCTATTTTGCACAGGGATGTAAAACCCCAGAATATTGTATGGGATAACGAGCAAAGATTTGTTCTGATTGATTTTAATATCGCATCATTCGCAGAAAACAATCATGATTTTGTTGGTACTAATCCATATTTGGCACCGGATTTAATCGTGGATGGAACTAAAATCAAATGGGATACTTCTGCAGACACTTTTGCATTGGGTATTACACTTTATGAATTATTATGCAAGCAATATCCTTGGTCTCCTGGTAAGTTGCCAATACTCAGTAAAGAACCGATTCATCCAAAGCTGATTGAAGAAAGATTATCCGATGATTTTGCCAATTACATCTTAAAAGCTATAAATCCCAGATCGGAAAGCAGGTTTGCATCCGCAAAGGATATGTTGGATGCTCTTCTTCTATTTGGAGAAGACGGAATATTAGAGCGCAAGCATGAACAATCTAATATGCAATTTGAAGTTTCAGAATCGGAGGACTTTGTAGAATATATTAATTCTTTATTTAGTCAATCTAAACATGGAAATTCAGGAACAAGAGCAAATTTTAATACAAACAAATTCGACCACCTAACCTATACGCCTACCAAATTGGATAACCATCTTATTCCGGAAGTGTTGGATGGACAGTTTAAATTATTGATCATTACAGGTAACGCTGGCGACGGTAAAACAGCATTTATCAGAAAAA
The DNA here is from genome assembly GCF_047345655.1 of Chryseobacterium sp. T20. Lineage (NCBI taxonomy): Bacteria > Pseudomonadati > Bacteroidota > Flavobacteriia > Flavobacteriales > Weeksellaceae > Chryseobacterium > Chryseobacterium sp. T20. The sequence continues at coordinate 46,382 of NZ_JBLFDU010000021.1, read as the reverse complement.
TAGAGGAAGATAAAATTATTACTGACCTTACTCGGTTTAGACATAAAAACGGTGCTAAATTTAAAATCAACGGGGTTCTCTTTGAGAGTAATTATGATGGATCACAAGATGAGGATGAAAAAATTAATCACGATGTACTTGAAAACTTTTTTCTTCCGTTTGAAAATTTAAGTAATTACAGTGACGCTACTGAAGGAAGAATAATAGCCATTAATGAAGGAAGGTTAGTAGAGTTTCTAAAAGCAACCTCAAAACATGAACAATTACACGATAACATTGAAAACTATTTTTATAATGAAGGTCATCACGAACTTCCTGAAGGTTTGATGATTATTAATCTGAATTTGAGGTCGATCGCAGCAAGAGAAGAAAATGAACCTAGTTTGTTTAGACAACAAGTAAAAGCTCTTACCCAAAAGGCGCTTTGGAAACAATGTGATAATTGCTCTTTGGCGAACCAATGTTTTATAAAATATAATGTAGAGTCCTTTAACGATTCCGCAGCAGGTGAAGAGGTCATAACACGTATGGAATGGCTGTTGAGAACTGCAACTCTTAAGCGTGAATTACATGTGACAATGCGTGACTTACGTTCCTTTATTGCTTACACTTTAACCCACGATTATGATTGTAGTGACATTGAAAGGTTGTATAATGAAAACCGTAATTCTCCGGAACTGTTTTGGGAAAACTATTACTTCAACATAACTAATCCGATGTATGAAGATTCTGGAAATCAAGATCGCTTAATTAAACTATTACGTGAAACGGATATTGGAGAAGTATCAATTCCGGATTTAGACAGGGATTTGTTTTTTGGAAAGCATCAAGGTAAATCCTATTTAGAATTTGCGGAGAGAGAGATTAACCTACTTGAGGTTTTCAATTCCGTTCAACGAATTAAGCCAACCTACGAGCAGGACGATGCTGAAATATTAAGAATTAAAACCATTCAAAAAAACTTTGTAAGACATCAATATTTTGAAGGGAAAGCAGAATTATTAAACCTTTCAAATAGTCAAATTAATGAAGATAACGCAGTAAATAAACAATTACCGTCTTATCTTTTGCGATTACCCTATCATTCTGTTTTCAAATTTGTTAATGTGCTTAGTAAAGGTGATATAAACAATGAAACAAAAAATAGCATCTCAAGGGCTATATCATTAAATGAAGGATGTGACAATGTTTCAATCGATAAAGAATATCTTATCCTATCCTCTACGGAGATTAATGATCCGTTCAGTAAATCATTTCGCTTATTTAGCTTGGATGATTTTGAATTGTTTGTAAATAAGACGGAGCATTTAGTTAAGTATCTAGAATACGAACCGGATAGTTTGACATTCAGACACAGGATGCAAAAACATATTCAATTAACGGTGTCCCTAGACTTATATGAAATGCTTCATTTCATTCAGCTGGGTTTTAGTCCTTCACTCAATGACTTAAAAGGTAAGTTTGTGGAACTAGTTATTTTCAAAAACCTGTTGGAGAATCTTAACTATAATGAAGTTATTGTGACCAAGGATAATCTTACTTTTTTCAGGATCAGTAAAAACGAACAGAATCATCTTCATTTACAACCAATGAATCTATAATTATGGCTATTAAATTAAATAAGGAGGAAAGCTTATTCAGAAACGAACTGATTTTTACAGTTGATGCAAAGGCAATAAATATCGATAATACATTGGTTAATCTATTTATGCTCCTTAAGCATAATGGAATTAGACCAAAGCAACGAGCTCGTGCAGCAGAAAATGCATTCATTGAAATTCAGACTCTCAAAAAAATATTTAATAAACTAGAAGAAGAAGGCGCAGTTCAAGGATTTAAAGAAAATCCGGAAGCAGTAGAGCTGTGGATGAGAAGTAACTTAGTCAATATGGTTTACAGAGGAAATATTGATAAGGAGAAAATCTCCTCTCTTAGGCCCATACATTTAGAGTCCTATAGGGTTAGAAATGCTGCTAATACAAGAGATTATAACACGGCAGATCAGGTTTATCTGATGCTATCTGTCAATCCCGCGATAAAGGAAGACTTGAAAAACTTTTTGATGGAAGGGTGGGATCAAACAACTAGCAAAATCACTGCTAGTAATAGTTTAGACGTAGATAGTCTAGGATTATTACACATCATAAAAAATGTAAAACCAGGATTTTTAGAAAGCAGTTCAAATCTTAATCAAATTCATCCTATCCTGCAAAAACAAGCTAATTTATTTTGTGATGATGTAAGGAGATTATTAGTTTACAAAAGACTCATTCCAAGAAATGTATTGATAGATTATTTGAAAACCATTACCTCTTTTCACCTATCAATCTATATTCAGAAATTAATTCACTTTCTACCTAAAATGATAGAAGATGGGACTTCGGATATAGGTGATGACTGGAATATTGTATTAGACGCAACAGACAATCATGAAAGCAAAGCGGCTAAAATAGCAGCAGAAGATGCTGAAAACCTAATCAATAAAGTATATGACTATATAAAAGCCACCTTCCAAATCAATGCAACATTACGCAGGTTAAAACTAGATAAAAACAATTCTGAAAACGTTAATAAAGCACTACAGGTCTTAAAAGAGAAACCATCAGATTTTGAGATCTATTTTGAAACGCAATGGGACAACCTCTATAACAATCTGGAAGAAGAAGACCGATTAATGATAAAAGATATGGTACGATATGAGGACACGTACTTTGATCGCTACATAGAAACAATTCTTAAAGCAAGGGGAACATATCAGTATCGTTATCATATTCAATTAATTGACAACCTGTCTCAGAAAAATAACGAACGAGGATTTATGGCTCAAGGTCGTAGTCGCAAACACCCAAGGCGGTTTGTTTTAGGTACACGTCTTCTGGAAACCTTGGTTCAAATACTTGTACTGGAATCAAAAGACAACCAATTTAATACACGAACATTATCTATTGAAGAACTCATTCAGAGCATCAGAGAAAGATATGGCCTGGTAATAAATGGTTTGAATGAAAATCGGTTTGGAGATGCAGATTTGCAAACTCACTTAGCATTTAAAGAAAATGTTGATTCTTTTAAAAGAAAGTTACGTCAAATAGGTTTCTATAATGATTTAAGTGATGCATATATTCTTCAAAGAATTAGACCTCGTTATGAATTAAATGCACAGTAAAAAATGGAAAGATTTAAAACGCCTAATACTTATTACAAAAAAATAATAGATCTTATTCTTCAGCTTCATAAAGAGGATCTTAGTAATGCTATTGCCGGGCACTGTATGAAAATAACCGGTTTGGGAATTAATGAATTGGATTTCTTATGGAGTATTATTCATAATCAGTATCCAAATATTGATACTTTTATAGTCTCGGAGGAAGGAAATACTAGTGCAAAATTTATTTCAGCAACTAAATTAATTGAATTAAGAAATAAACAAGATGCGCCATTGTTAGTGCTGATTCCGTCCAATAGCAGAACCGCTGCTGAGGATTCTTATGGCAACGCCACTTTCAAGGAAATTTCTTTAGAAGGTGTAGAAAATAAGGTCAAGGATGAGCTATTGGATAAAATACCAGATAGTTGTGCTTACATAATTAAAAACGAAATCCTCAATTATTTGAAAGCTTATGACTTAAGCGTTGTAAATATTATTAAATACTTATTAGCACTAGAAGAGGGTGGCTATTCAAAAAAAAACATTGGAGATAATCTATATCTATTAAACTTAATACCAGATTCAAGCTTGGTGCTTGAAACAGAAAAGATAAGATCAAGACTAAACTTCAATATTTTAAGTACTACTTTACTGAGCTCATTTAGTAAACCACTGTATGAAAGAATTTCTGAGCTTCCATTGGAACCAAATACATTACAAAAAGAAGTAGTAAATTTCATTAAAATAGAAAGGCAGGCCAGAAATGCAGAAGAAATTTGCAGGCTGATCTTCGAATCCTACCCTCAACTCAATTTTTTTAATTGGGAGATTCCAGACTTGGATTTTACACATATCAAGCTTTTTACTGAAGAAATTAAATCAAATGATTTTAAGATTGAAGATGGAAAAAAAGTCCTTCATGTTGAGGAAAATAAAATTTCGAAGGTGCGTATTAGGTTTAGGACTAATCCTAACCCAAAAGATATCGCAGATCTAAAGTATTTTAAGGTTTTGCTAATGGCAGTTGATGGGGGATCTGGAGAAGAAATTTCAGTTCTTAGACAACTTAAAAATACAGTATCTAATCGCCCTTTCCGTGAAGCAACTGTTGAATTAAATGCAAATATGATTGAAGAAGGGGCCTATTTTTTCAAGGTGCTGGCTGAAGACGAGCACGGAAATGTTTTGAATGCAGACGATGATTTTAAAGATGCTAAAATTCAGAAGGTCTGGGAAGAGGCTAAAACCAAAGATGAAAGTATTGCAAAGAATAACTTTCAATACAAGATTACCTGTGACTCTGAAGATTTTGATTATGTTGTTAATGAGGTAGTCGAACGTGACAACGACCATCGTAAAGATAAACTAAACAACGTATTACAGGCCTATTTTAAATATAGAATTGAGAAACTTAAATTGGGAGAAGAAGCAGATGAACCTATTCCGACCGAAAATTCAAATATTTGGCTTAACGACTTAAAGAAGCATATATCGACTTTTTACATTAATTACTCTGACAAGCATAATTACCAGATTAATATGTCTTCAAAATTGCGTGAAATTGAAATTGCATTTTTGAAGAACAGTAATAGTTTAGGCTACGTAAAAGGAGTGTTAAAAAGTAACTCTGCTGCTGTTGGCTATGAGAGCTTACAATTTGTAGAAAGTGAATTGACAACAATAATTCCTCATACAATACTTAAGCTTAGAAAAGAGATTTTTTCTGGCGTTCTGGCATCAAACCAAACTTGTGATGGTGTTTTTGAAACAGCCGATATATTTAAACATCATGAAAAAATTAAAGAATATATCCAACAACTCACTGATTGGACTACTTCTCTAAATGATAAAGTATCCCACAATAATTTAGATGCGGATGAAAAAAGTAAAATGCAACATTTTCTTACAGAACTACAGATACTTGATGTTGCCAGAATTAAAACTAAACTTCCAGATGGACAACGTACCGAGGCTCTTCTGCTTTCTCCGTTGCACCCACTACGATTAGCTTGGTCTTTGCAACTAATGGAGGTATTCAAAGAATGGGAAAAAAAGACAGAAAATTATCCTGAATATAAAGACACATGGTTAAAGAACCTAAATTCCTTATTTGAAGGACAGCTTTCTCCTGAAAATAACCCTTTAGTTTTGGTGGAGCCAAGTTCGTTTAAAAGTTATCTTTATTCAGGGGAATTAGCTTATGGTTGGGGATTATACCTCAATATATTAGCTGACGAATCAAAAAATGGAATGACATCTGTCTCAAGACAAATGACACATTATTTCAGGCAATTGTTTAATATCACGAGAGATAATTATGTAGAAACAGATATTAGTCAGAAATTGGTTGTCCGTCATATTAAAAATTATCTGTCACAACATCCTTATACTGACAAACTCAATATTAACCTTATTAATTCAGGGGACGCTGCTGTATTTGCCGATGCGTTTGTAGAATTGGAAAAAGAAGATTCTTTTAAAGATGTTAAGTACGAAATTAGAATATTTAAAGGAGAAGATAAAATTATCGAACATGGTGAAGCTCTTAGGAACTTAATTAATCCGGAATTTAATGTCTCCGAAGAAGCAGAAGCTTTTTCTCAACCTTCAAAAAACCGATTGTTTCCAAAGCTTAGATTTTCAATAAACAGTCTTTCAGATTATCTGACAACTCCTTTTAGATTTACATCTCACTTAAGTTTTTTAGTAAGTCCATTTCCTATCACAGTGGAGTTAGTCAAACCCTATAGAAATAATCGGAATTTTTATCTTAATGGGCTTTTGACAGAATCAACTGTTACCGTTGACGAAACTAATGCTGAGATAAAATGGAATCGGTTTGTCGTTGGTAATAGCCTCTCTATTCCATATTCTGGAGCAGGAGAATTAGGTATTCAGCTTTTTGACAATACGCAATCATTTATAGCTGGCGCATTAGCTTCCAAACATACAGATTCCATACCTTCAACGCAGTTAAGGTTAAATGATAGAGATAAAGTATTACTAACACATTTACATGACTACTCCGATTGGGTTGTAACCTTTGATAAAAATATTGGCCCCCAAATATTTGACCAACCATCAAAAGATGGAAATATTCCATTTCTCCTGGATTACGTTCCCGGAGAAGAAGTGTCTGGTATTACTTCATATTTAACTACGAGACCCACATCAGAAATTTTAGGTTTACTTGGGCCTCATTTTGAAGAATTTGACTTAGATATTCACAGGCCAGAGGACGAGAAGAAAATAAAGATATTATTAGAGGATTTAAGAGCTGTCAGTAGCTCATTAGTTTTGCAACTCAATTCCTCAAAGAATAAAGCTTTTGAAGTAATCGGATCTGCTTTTACAAAAAGGGTATTGGAAAAGAAAGGATTTTTAGAAGAAGCTTTTTTAATTCCGATTGATTTACATCAAAATCTTTTTGAAAACTTACCTATTGAAAGCAAAAGTAGGGCAGACAATTTACTGGTAACTATTAATCTTGAAAAGAGAGAAATCAATATATCAATTATCGAAATCAAATGCAGAAAATCTCTTGGAGAATCGGAAAGTAGTGAACTTAAAGAAAAAATAAAAGAACAGATTGAAAATACAATTACTGCTCTTAAGATACATTACGATCCGGAATATCATTTGTCTTTTGATAGATTGGATAGAGAAATAAAAAATAAAGAATTGAAGTCTTTACTGAGCTTTTATATAGAAAGGGCGTACCGCTATGGATACTTAAATGAAAATGCTTATGAAAGTTATATGGCATTTTTACAATCTTTAGACGATGGTTTTACACTAAAATTTAATAAACTAGGGTTTATTTTCAATTTTTCAGCTTCCAAAAAACACCATAAAGAAGTTCTCGATCATGATTTGATATTCTTTACCTTTGGAGGCAAGCTCATTGAGCAAATTCTTGACCAAAATTCTGATCTTAATACCCGAAGATTAGAGGATAATGATTTCGATTCAGAATTAAGTTCAGCAATTGGTACAAACACTACCTTAAAACCTTTTATTCAGAAATTTAATACCAAAATCTCTCAAGAAAAAGATGTAGTAAAAACGGAATCACATCCTGAATCTCAAGATGAAAAACGTGTTTATCTCCCAGATACTAGTATTGATAAACCTTTCGAAGTGAAAGCTGAAACGAAAGAAGAGGATAATATAAACAACCAATCACATGGTGAGAATTTGGTTGAAAGTAATAAATCTGGAGATGAAATAATTAAGAGTAGGACTCATAAAATTCCGGATTATGATCTTCTGATTGGAAAAAGTTCATCTAGTAACCAATTTGGGATATTAGGAGAAAGTCTACATGGTAAAAAGATAGCAATAGATTTAAGTGAAACCAATACCATTAGTCTATTTGGAGTTCAAGGAGGTGGTAAAAGTTATACAATAGGCACTATTTCTGAAATGGTCTTAAAACAGTTCAGCGAGATAAATGAACTTCCTGCTCCTCTTGCTGGTGTGATTTTTCACTATAGTGAAAGTATGGATTACGAGCCAGAGTTTACCTCTATGATCTATCCGAACGATAAAGAGAGTGAGCTTAAAAAACTAAAAGAAAAATACGGTGCAGAACCGAATAATGTAGAGGATGTGATTATATTAAGTCCAAGAGATAAAATTGAAGAGCGACAATCGGAATATCCCTCTATCGAAGTTTTACCTATTGCATTTAATTCAAAGGAATTAAGTGTTCAGGATTGGATGTTTTTACTTGGTGCAATCGGAAATGATTCTGCTTATATAAAGCAACTTAAAGCCATTATGAAAGAACACCGAAGAAATATAAAACTTGAGGGAATAGTAGAGAGCATCGAATCATCTGAATTGTTGTCTAACTCTCAAAAGGCACTGGCTAGACAAAAGTTGAGTTTTGCAAGAGAATATATTGACGATAACTATACTTTGAGAGATTCACTTAAGCCAGGAAGGTTAATTATTGTAGATCTAAGGGATGAATTTATTGTAAAGGATGAGGCATTAGGATTATTTGTAATTATGCTAAACGTTTTTTCAGCGGTAAAAAATTTAAATGGAATCCATTTTAATAAATTTATCGTATTTGACGAAGCTCATAAATACATGGATAATAAAGATCTTACAAATAATATTGTAACTGCAATTCGTGAAATGAGACATAAAGGGGTAAGTATTATGATTGCCAGTCAAGATCCTCCAAGCTTGCCAAATGAAATAATTGAGCTCAGTTCTATTGTGCTGTTACATAAATTCAACAGTCCTCAATGGCTAAAACACATTCAGAAATCAATTACGCAGCTTTCAACACTTTCTCCGGCAGATATGAGTTCGTTGATGCCTGGTGAGGGCTTTTTATGGGCAACAAAGGCTTCTGAGAAGGGTATATCAGTTAGACCGGTCAAAATATCAACAAGACCTAGAGTAACTAAGCATGGCGGTGGGACAATAAATGCAACAGGTAGGAAATGAAAACGATTTTATTCACACACAAGGGTAAAAGAAAAATTAATCAAGATTATGTCTTGGTCAGAAATCTTAATTGCGATTCTTTTCTATTCATTGTAGCTGACGGAATGGGCGGATATGAGCTAGGCGAAAAGGCCGCCCAGTTGGTATCAGAAAATATACTGACTTACTTATTGTCCGTATCTGACATTAATCCTAATCATGTTCAGAAGGCAATAAATAAAGCCAATCTTGCTATACGACAATTCAGAGAAAATGCAGGGATAAAGCTAGGAACTACTATTGGTGGTGCAATTGTCACATCAAAAGAGGCTTTGTGTTTTTGGGTTGGAGACGTAAAAATTTTTCATTTCAGAGATAATATACTCCAAAAAGAGTCTCATTCTCACACACTGATGAATGAAGTTATTGATAAAGGCTCTATAGTAAATCCTGAACAAATTACCAAGTATAAACATGTGGTAACGCGATCAGTTCAAGGAGAACTTTCGCGTTCTCAAATAGACTTTTTCAAAGTTAAGCTAATCGAAGGTCGAGATAAGTTTTTAATTTGCTCTGACGGAGTTAGTGACATTTTTAATGGTTTACAAGTTCAACAAGTTCTTAATAGTACTAAATCAGATGTTGACGCAATTAATATTATCGAAAATCTCTTAATTGAAGAGGCCAAAGATAATTTTTCCCTAATACTAACAAATTTCCATCAAGTTTAGTTGAAGTTTGGCTGCTAAACGAAGGTACTTCCAAGTTTTAAATGTTAAATTGTCTATATGGTTTCAAAATTCCAAAAGAATGTTGGTGAAAAGTTTTCCATTACTAGCTTATTTTGTCGTAAGATTACCTATTGGAGCACTTGAACGAATAACCTTTATTTTTTTGAACAGTTGAACATAAAATCTAAACTATTAAAAATTCAAATTTTAATAAAAATTATAATCTTACGGGTAACCGTAAAAATAAAAATATCTGCAAATGTAATTTAGCAATATGATTAAAATAACATTACCAAGTAGCGATGCGATCAAGGCTATCAACGACGCTAAAGAGGACTGCCTCCAACCAATTGGCTTTTTTATAAAGTACAAGGTTACATTTAATAAATTAACAATGGAAATCGAGCCAAATGAAGGATTTGAATATGATCCATCTGATATTTTTCATCTCGCATGGTACGCTAGAGAATACAAGTAAGGCTATTAAATTCTTGAACGGAAAGATTTAATTACAAAAATTCCCAGATTAGATCAGGGTACAATAGAAGAGATTACTTAAATGGTGGTCTCTTTTATGCATTAATTCTAACCAGAATTTTGATTAAAAATCTTTTGTTTCATTTTATCTTAGATAAAAGGAATAAATTTCAATGGTTTAATTTTTACAGTATCTAAAAGGTAACTACTCAGGTTGTTCCTTATTTTGATTTTGAGTAAAAAGCGTTGCTTTATCCACATTTCACTGTATAACTTTTTCTGTTTTATGTAGGATTAATGGTATTAAAAGTTGTTTTTTGTAATACAGAAGACATAGAATGGATAATGATAACTTTCAGAAATTACTTGAATTATTAGAACGGGAATCATCTGCCCGTATTGCTTCTGAGACGGCCCGACTTGCAGAAAATACAATCTTTCAGCAGACCATAGCAGAGTTAAATGCTACTATAAAGGAGCTAAATGAAACCATCGGCTTGCTTCAGGAGGAACTCAGATTGTCCAAGGGTCCCAAAAAAGACAGTGGCAACAGCTCGGTTCCCCCATCTAAAGATGAAAACCGTCCCCTTAGGACAAGCAGTTTGCGGGCTTCCAGCGGAAAGCGTTCCGGCGGCCAGAAAGGTCACCAGGGCAACACGCTTGAAATGACGGCAATTCCGGATCAGGTCCATCATCATTGCCCTGTTTTTTGTCGTTGTTGCGGCTTAAGCCTTGATGTCACCACCGCTGAACTTATGGCCCGCCGCCAGGTAATTGATATCCCCATGATAAAACCCAGTTATATCGAACACCGGGTTTACCGCAGCAGCTGTCGTTGCGGGCAGCAGACGACCGGCAGTTTCCCTGTGGGAGTTGATGCCCCGATTAGTTATGGTGGACAAACCACTGCTTTGATTGCCTATCTGCATACCCGCCAGTATATATCCTTAGCAAGGATCAGTGAGTTTTTTTCTTCTGTGTATGGGAAGGCTATCAGCCAGGGAACAGTATGCGGTATACTGGAGCGTTTTGCACACAAAGCACTCCCTGCTTTTGAACTGATCAGACAGGCCGTAGGGGATGCCAAAGTGGTCGGGGCCGATGAGACCGGAATGAAAGAAAATGGCAGGTTAAGCTGGTTGTGGACATGGCAGAGTAAATTTGCTACCTACATCAACGCTTCAAAAAACAGGGGTTTTGAAACTGTTAAAGCTAATTTTCCTGCTGGTTTCCCTAAAGCTATACTTGTTCATGATTGCTGGCCGAGCCATTTGAACACAGCCGCTGTAGGACACCAGATCTGTACCGCGCATTTGCTCAGGGAACTACTTTTCTTAGAACAAAAATACAGATCTCCATGGGCGGTCGAGTTCAGTAAAATGATCATGGGGGCCATTCAACTCAAAAAAACAATCCAGCTTAGGGAATATCAGCACCCAATAAAAGAAAGATCGGATATTGAAGCCATTCTTGATAGTTTATTAAGGCAGAAAATAGACCCTCAACATATAGAAGTGCTTACTTTCCAGAAAAGAATTCTTAAATACAGGAAATATCTGTTAACATTCCTCTATCATAATGATGTACCCCCAGATAACAATAGTTCTGAACGGGCAATCCGTAATGTGAAGGTAAAAATGAAAGTATCAGGTATGTTCAAGTCTTTTAAAGGCGCACAGAACTATGCTATCATACGTTCCATAACTGATACTTGCAACAAAAATAAACAGGAAATCCTAAATGCTTTCCTAACGATTGCTAATTCTTAATACAACCTGAGTAGTTACTCTAAAAGAATAATCTTTGTTTTATTGGGAAATAATAATTTTTTAATGAGCAAACATATTTCATTTAATTGCAGATTATGAGTATATTCGTACGAATTCTGATTTAGTGTCGGCGAATAATAACTGGCCTAAACTATTGATTATTAGAAAAAAAATATATTGTATATTTAATTTTATATCTCAACGTGGAGAGATATAATTTAAAGGGAAAACGACTGTGTGGAGGTTATTCACTTTAAAAAAGTAACCATGAAACAATTATATAAAAATATTCTATTATCAATCGAACAACAGGAGAAGAATCTAGAACGAAGTACGAAAAGCACCATTGAAGAAGCTTATCATATGGTTTCTTTTCTTCGCCAATTATTAAGCGATCTTAAAACCCAAATTGCTAAAAATGGTTTTGCTACAGCCGACGACGAAGTAGTCTTTTTTAAGACTGTCAAGCCCGAGATTTTAGGAAAACTCATTTACTATAATAAGCTTGTCCGTTTGGAAGTTATTAACCCGGAACTTTATGATTTGGTACAAGCTTATTACAACGAGCAGATCAAGCTTTTAAATAAAGAATATAAAAAGCACCTGGAGAGTTCGGATTTTTACTGGTATTATCGTTCTGGTCGCTGCGATAAGGACAATTCATATTTTAGATTAGGTAATATTAATTTCTTCGATGGTGTAGACAGTTTTTTCTTTGAAGTTGATATTGAGTTTTCTACCTATTATGATTATAAAGTCGCTCAGATCATAGCGATGGACTTGCTTTTTTCCTATTATTTGTCGAAAATTAGTCAGAAAGACTCCAATAACACCGGCAGTTCCCCTATGCCTGAAAATGGAAGTTTTTCTTGGACGGATTCCAAGAATGCGTTAATTGAACTGATTTATGCACTACATGCCGCAGGTAGTGTGTCTAATGGAAGAGCTGGCCTGCGAAAAATGAGTAAACTATTTGAGGAAGTGTTTGAAATCAAATTGGGGGATATTCATCATGCATTCCATCAGATGAAGTTCAGGGCAGGAGAGAAAACCAGCTACTTACTTTTCTTAAAAAGTTCTCTAGAACAATATATGGATAGAGAACTTTAAGGTAGGTAGTAAATATATTGTACAAGACAGGTAATCAAATCGATGACCTGTTTTTTTATTGCCGAAATTTATGCTGTCCTGTTATACTGAATTTATTCGTAGAATAACTAACCTGAAATTTACACAGCTGGTTTCGACAGTTCATACTTTTAGTATGTACCAATATACTAGTCATAGGATACCAATGCAAACTGGCGCCACTATTAAAAAAATAACGAAAAAAAAGTTCATTTCTCTTGGTATATCCTTGGTACTACCTTGTACGATTTAGCGGAAAATCAAGGCCAATTTTGGTATGTAAACCAAATGTAAAAGGCTATGAATATAGATCGAGTTGAATTCCTCGCTTGGATGGATCGTATCATGAAGCGATTTGATATACTCGCAGGGGATCTTGAAATCCGCGACAAAAAGAGATTGAGTATCGACGGTGATGAACTGCTCGATAATCAAGACGTGCTTCAAATGCTAAAGATCACTTACCGATGTCTTCAGCGTTACCGTACAATCGGCAGAATAAAGTTTTTCACTATCAGTGGTAAAATTTATTACAAGAGTTCTGATGTGCAACAGTTTATTAGAGACAGTTATCACGGCGGAAAATATAGGCAAAAATAGGTTTCTAACGGAATAGATATAATACTGTAACGATTCCCATTCTACTTTCGATAAACTTAAAACTTTTTTATTATGAACGAACAAACAATCACTGACGAAAAGGTAGCCAAAGCGTTAGAGCCGCTGTCCGATATCCTATTGGTTCTTGACAAAGTTAAGAACAGGATCGAAGCTGTAAAAGGAGTTGATAAGGAGGGGAAACTGGAAACAGGAGAGCCCAAACAGAAGAATTTGCTGGATTTTATGCGCGTAGACAAAAGCGATATTTTTAGCAATTTCTTTTCTAATTTCTGGCGAAAACTCAACGATCCTACAGGATACAAGTTCTTTAAAATTGCCGACATCGATATGGAGGCGGTAGCGAAGAAATTACAATCTGCTCTCGATAATCCAACACCGGAAGGAAATAAATTGCTGGACGCATTGGAAGTGAAACATGACAATAAACAAAAAAAGCAGGATATGGAAACGAAACAAGAAGTTAATCAAGGGAAAACCAAAGATGATGCAAAAAATGTGAATCGTTATAATGCAGATGAAATTGACTGGAATACAGCTCATAAATTTGGCTTGAATAGGGAGCTGTTAGAGAAAAATGGACAATTGGACAAATTGCTAAAAGGATACAAATCAGATACAATATTTAAGATTGAAGGAAATTTTGAAGGGCTCGCATTAAAAGGCGATGCTCGTCTTTCTTTAAGACAAGTCGATAATAAGATTGTTATTTTGACGCATGGTATACGACATAAAGCTCCTTTGGAAAATCCTTTTTATGGCCATAGATTTACAAGAGAGGATAAGGAGAACCTGATAAAAACTGGAAATATGGGACGGGTTGCTGAACTGACGAATACACAGGGTATTACAGTAAAGTCATTGATCAGTTTGGATAAATATACAAAAGAGCCGGTATCATATCCGCTTGAATGGATTAAAATCAATGATAAATTTGGTGGCGTAAAGTTAAGTAAGGAACAAAAGCAGGAACTCATGGAAGGAAAGCCCGTGCTCGTTGATGGTATGGTAAATACAAAAACAGGGGAACTGTTCAACCAAACGTTGCAGTTCAGTGCGGATGACAGAAAAATTGTATTTGCTGGCAATAAAGAAACCCTGAATATTGAACAACAGCTTACAAGGGTAATTCCACCTGTCTTCAGAGACCGACAGCTTAGCGAAAAAGAACAGGATCAGCTAAAAGAGGGTAAAGCTATTTATCTGGAAGATCTTGTCAATAAGGATCAAAATAGAATATATTCAGGTTATGCCTTCTACAATGAACAAAAAGGAAAGGTTGACTTCTCCTTCCAGAAACCTCATTTGGAAAATCAGCTGGAGCAAGTCCTGGGTGATACAAATCAAGAGAAGAAACAGCGACAATCTCCGGTGCAAAAAGATGATTCAAAACAGGCCGCACGTAATACTGCAAAGACTGATGCGCAAGAAAGAAAGGCACCTACAAGACGACCGAAACTTCACTAAAGTAAGCCATTATGAAAGCAATCTTAGCAGAAAAGCCCTCTGTAGCACATGAACTAGCCCGAATTGTAGGAGCAACTGAAAGAAAAGATGGATATTTTTTGGGGGGTGATTTTATGGTCACATGGGCTTATGGACATCTTGTAGGACTGGCGATGCCTGCGGACTATGGAATAAAGGGGTTCAATAGGGAATCCCTTCCCATCATACCAGAAAATTTTATGCTTACCTGTAGAAAAGTAAAGGCTGGTAATGGTTATGTTTACGATGAAGGTTCAAAACGGCAATTAGAAATAATTGGCGAAGTTTTCGAAAAGTGCGACAGTATTATTGTTGCTACCGATGCAGGTAGGGAGGGTGAAGTAATTTTCCGATACATATATGAATATTTAGGCTGCGGTAAATCATTTGAGAGGCTTTGGATCAGTAGTTTAACAGAGAAAGCAATCATAAGCGGATTAAACAATTTGAAACCTGGTGCTGATTTTGATGGTCTCTATTATGCCGGACGCGAGCGGTCACAGTCTGACTGGATGATCGGGATCAATGCCACCCAAGCCCTTACGATCAGTTTAGGGGATGGTTTATATTCTTTAGGGCGTGTTCAGACACCTACTTTATCGCTTATCTGTAAAAGATATATAGATCATAAATCGTTTGAAGTAAAAAGCTATTTCCAGATTGAGCTGGAACACCAAAAAGAGGGGAGTATTTTCAAGAGTTTATCGGTTGATAAATGGGAAGAACGAACTAAAGTAGAATCTGCAATAAGATCTATTGAGCGTGCTGGAACTGTACTTGTTGTGGATGTTGAAAAGAAATCCGGTTCATTGCAGGCACCATTACTTTTTGATTTGACAGGCTTACAAAAAGAGGCCAATAGGAAACTGGGTTTTTCCGCAGAAAAAACGCTGGAAATAGCGCAGATCTTGTATGAAAAGAAATTGATAAGTTACCCGCGTACGGGATCAAAGTACATTCCAGAGGATGTTTGGAGCGAAATTCCAAATCTGATTGTCGCTTTAGGGGCTTCCAATGCTTTTAAAGAAAAGGTCGAAAAGGTTAAATGGGAGAGATATAACAAACATATCGTCAATGACGTGAAGGTAACTGACCATCATGGAATTTTAATAACGGAGAATATTCCTAGCATTTTGAACGCGCACGAAAATGCACTGTATGATTTAATAGCCTGCCGACTTCTTGAAGCTATTTCACCAGCCTGCCACAGGGAAACTACTTCGGCAATATTAGAAATACTCCATTATAATTTTGCAATTAAAGCAATAAAGATTACGTCCCCAGGCTGGAAGTCGATCAATGGGATTTTTAATGAAGAAGAGGACGATGCTATTTATGACCTGCCAGATTTACAGAAGGGCGATCTCTTGCAGGTAAGCACTGCGACGCTTCTTTCCAAGAAAACAAAGCCACCCGCATTATATACTGAAGCAGAACTTTTATCAGCAATGGAAAATGCCGGTAATAGCATTGCGGATATTGAGGAGAGAAAAGCACTTAAAACCATTGGGATAGGTACACCTGCTACCCGTGCTTCGGTTATTGAAACGCTTTTCGACAGGGATTATATCCGTCGGGAGAAGAAGTCGATCATTCCTACTGAGAAGGGCCTTCTTGTTTATCAGATCGTAGAAGATAAAAAGATAGCAGATGTTTCTATGACGGCGCAATGGGAACTTGCATTCGAAAAGATACAGAATAATGAAATGTCTGCCACGGAATTTCATGCTGAACTTGAGAAGCTAACCCAAGAGGTTACCAAGGAGCTCCTGACCGAGAAAATTGCGGAGACGGGTCCTCAAGATCTATACTGCCCAAAATGTAGTAGTAAAGCCTATTTGCGTGAAAAGGTAATCAAATGCTGTAGTGATGAATGCGGATGGATACTTTTTCGAAAGGTTTGCGGAATACAATTAACATATAAAATTGTAGAAGCTTTGCTTACCAAGAAAAGAACACCATTGATCCGCAAGATGGTCGGTCACAGTGGAAAGCCATTTGATGCCTATATTGTGTTATCGGAGGACGGTACTACTTCTTTTGAATTTGAGCAGAAAAAGAAACGAAAGTTCAGATAATATTCATGATGTGATTTGGTGTGAAGCCTGAGATCCCCGGTGATTTCAGGCTTCTTTTTTTTTACCTCATTTTTTCAATTAGGAAAATGACGGACTTCTTAGGTTAGAATACCCCCTAAACTGCATTACGAGGGCTTCTGTGGCTAGGTTTACCAAACAAGTAAACAATTGACACATGAAAAAAGAGCAAAAAGATTTTTCCTACTACCAATTAAAGCTACAGGAACATATAGAAGCGAGTTTTCCTGAGAAATTAGAGGATACAAAATTTATCAGCCAACGGGCTCGATGGGCGGCCAATGCGTATGAAGGAGCATTCAGGTCTGGCAATGGCGTTCACAAATGTGATGAAATAGCCGACTATATTTTGTATGAAGGTCTGCATTTTTCAAAATACGACAGTCTATTTGATGTCCTGACCAATGAGTTTACAGATCTGTTCTTTGACTTTGAATATCGGGATTTTGCATTAAAAATAGTTCCTATCTGTGCAGAGGTTTTTGCAAAGTATGATCTAACTGATGATTTTGCATATTCAAATGATTATGACCTGCTATATACGGAACTGACTGGTTTCATCGCCATATGGATCGAAAAGAATGGCATTCAATAAGAGGCAGCACCTCCAGCAGAATATTGATGCCCTGAAAATTGCTTTTCTGTTGCGCAAGGAAAAAAGGGAAGGAAGTTCGGAGGAGCTAAGACAGATGTCTTTATATGCCGGATTTGGAGGACTGAAATTTATCCTTAATCCAGCAGAGTCTGCTGATGACATTGAGAAGTGGAGTGTAGCTGACCGACCTCTTTTTGAGTTAACGAAGACATTCTATGATCTGATATTGGAGAATAGCGAGAATGACAGGACATATAAGCAATATATAGATGGGATAAAGGCATCAATTCTGGATGCCTTTTATACTCCAATAGCAATCGCAAACACAATTTCAAACGTTATTATTAAAAATGAAGTTGAGGTTAGCACATTATTGGAACCATCGGCAGGGGTAGGTGCATTCATAGCGCCATTTTCTGACCTACATGATGCCAGAATAACAGCTTACGAGCAAGATCCGTTGACAGGAATGGTGCTAAAGCTACTTTATCCATCAACTGAGGTACGGGTTGAAGGTTTTGAAAATATAGGCATACAGGAAGATTCTAAGTACGATGTGATTCTTGGGAATATTCCATTTGGAAAAACTTCTGTGTTTGATCTTTCTTATTCAAAAGGAAAGGATCTGGCCCGAAAAGCTTCTACTTCAGCGATTCACAATTATTTTTTTTTAAAATCCACAGATAAGTTACGGGAAGGGGGAATTTTGGCATTCATCACCTCTCAGGGAGTG
The DNA here is from genome assembly GCF_047345655.1 of Chryseobacterium sp. T20. Classification (NCBI taxonomy): domain Bacteria; kingdom Pseudomonadati; phylum Bacteroidota; class Flavobacteriia; order Flavobacteriales; family Weeksellaceae; genus Chryseobacterium; species Chryseobacterium sp. T20. Next base: position 28,157 of record NZ_JBLFDU010000021.1, on the reverse strand, counting down.
ATGGATAGTCCTTCCAATCAAGCGATCCGCGAAGTGTTGATGAAAGAACATCATTTGGTTTCTGCGGTAAGATTGCCAAATAACCTATTTGATGAGGCAGGCACTTCGGTTGGAACAGACCTCCTTATTCTACAGAAAAGAACTGAAAACAGGGAATTGTCCCAGAGGGCCAAAGATTTCATAAAAAGCGGAGTCAAGCCTGGCGGAGAGAACTGCAATCTACTTTTCTATAATCCCAATCACATTGTTTATACCAAAGCTGTTGTCGGTACCGATCAATACGGTAAACCCGGTACAGTATATCTACATGAAGGGGGATTGGCTGGTATCGGTGAAGATCTTGCGAAAAAGCTTGAGGCTGATTTTAAAAATTATTTTAAACCTGATTTGTACAGAAAATTTCAAAGAGTCAAATTATCAGATGTCAGTGGCTCGGAGAAAAAAATAGCTTCTACGGTAAACGATAAATTATCATACAGTCTACCTGATACGACCACATCAAATGCAGTTCAGCTCAACCTTTTTACAGAAGATGAGGTTGCTCAGTCTGCAAAATCACCAACAAATAGGAAAAAGCGAAGCTATACGCAAGAAAAGCCGACAGTGACGAGACAGTTGTCACTGTTCGGGGAGAATATGGACGAACAGTTGCTGCCACAGAATATTACAGTAAAAATAAAGCCTTCCAGCGTCGATAAGAAGCAACATGACGGTAATAAACAAGTTAAAGATGGTTCCATCCTTTCCCTATTTCAAGATAATGAGGAACAGCTAAGTTTGGTACCGCAGGTTTTTGATGCTGATGTTAAAAGCTACTATCGAGAGGATACGTTAGTTAATTATAGGGGACATGTTGGCAGGATCAAGCGAAATACGCACGATGGAAATTATAGTTTTAAACCAATTGAGCTTAGCGAGATCCAGCGAAAACGAATTGTTGCATATATTAAAATAAGGGATTGCTATAATGACCTGTATCTTTACGAAACTAAAAATCAGGAAGAGGATAGTACCAGTCGGGGACTCCTAAATAATCTCTATGATGATTTTGTCAGAAGATATGGTCATCTAAATGCTGCTGATAATATTAAGGTTATAAAAATGGATCCCTCGGGCAATGAAATTCCTTCAATTGAACGAGCTGTCGGAGGTGTAATCCATAAGTCGGATATTTTTGACCATCCGGTAAGTTTTGCAAGAAACGAAATCTCGGAAGCTACGCCGCAGGAAGCTTTGTCGGCTTCTCTGAACCGCTCTGGTAATGTTGATATAAGGTACATGGAGCAGATTAGTGGTCTTCCTTCAGATGCATTAATAGAAAGTCTACAAGGAAGCATTTACTATAATCCGATAAGTGGTGTGCTGGAAGTTTCTCAAAAATTTCTTTCAGGTGATGTCGTTGAAAAAGCAAAACAAGTAAAAGCTTACATTATCGATAATCCTAATGATCAGGAAGCTGTAGTAAGCCTTGAAGCGCTTGAAAAGGTAAGGCCTGAGCCTATTAAGTTTGAGGCTCTTGACTTTAATCTGGGAGAACGCTGGATCGGAACCGATATCTATAATCGTTTTGCTACCCATCTTTTTGACACAACGGTTAGTATTCATTATTCTGAAAGTAGTGATGACTATTCTGTCAGTGCAAAATCCAGCAATCTGAAGATCACAGAAAAGTATGCGGTGAAATCCGAAAGCCGCAGTTTTGACGGTTTGAATTTATTTCGACATGCACTTGTTAATACTACCCCAGATATTACAAAAACAGAATATCTGGCTGATGGTACGGCTGTGAAGGTACGGGATATGGAGACTATTCAGGTTGCCAATACGAAGATAGATGAAATCCGCCACGAATTCACAGAATGGCTCTATCAGCAGGACGATGCGTTCAAAAATGAACTGACAGAACGGTATAATGAATTATTTAACTGTTATGTACGACCGCAATACGATGGTAGCCATCAGACCTTTCCCGGACTGGATCGGAGGGCGGTGAACATTGAGGACCTATATGACAGCCAGAAAGATGCTATCTGGATGATAAAATCCAATGGCGGAGGAATTTGTGATCATGAAGTGGGAGCTGGCAAAACGCTGATTATGTGTGCAGGGGCCCAGGAGATGAAACGATTAGGGCTTGTCCATAAACCGATGATTATTGCATTAAAGGCAAATGTGCATGATATTGCCAAGACCTATCGGGAAGCTTACCCCCACGCAAAAATACTTTATCCCGGAAAAAAGGACTTTACCCCACAAAAGCGGCTTAAGATTTTTGGCGATATCAAGAATAACGATTGGGACTGCATTATCCTCACGCATGATCAGTTTGGGATGATCCCACAGTCGTCAGAACTTCAAAAGGATATTTTACAGGCTGAACTGGATGGCGTGGAGCAAAATCTTTCAGTTTTAAGAAGTCAGGGTAAAGATATTTCGGGTGCTATGCTTAAAGGAGTAGAAATCCGTAAGAAAAACCTGAATGTTAAACTAAAGACCTTAGAACATGATATAGAAAACCGAAAAGATGATGTTGTGGACTTCAAAATGATGGGGATCGATCACCTTTTTGTGGACGAGAGCCATAAATTCAAGAACCTGATGTTCAATACAAGACATGAACGTGTTGCCGGTCTGGGCAATGCGCAAGGCAGTCAAAAAGCACTTAATCTTCTTTTTGCCATAAGAACAATCCAGGAAAGAAGCGGTAATGACTTGGGGGCAACTTTTCTTTCGGGTACGACCATTTCCAATTCACTGACTGAGTTATACTGTCTTTTTAAGTATCTACGTCCAAAGGCATTGGAACGTCAGGGGATTAATTGCTTCGATGCATGGGCTGCGATATTTGCGCGAAAGTCAATTGATTATGAATTCTCTGTTGCCAATAATATTGTGCAAAAAGAGAGATTCCGCCATTTCATCAAAGTACCAGAGCTGGCACAATTCTATACCGAAATTACAGATTACCGTACCGCTGAAGACATTGGTATTGACCGTCCTGTAAAAAATGAGATATTGTATAATATCCCGCCAACACCGGATCAGGAGATTTTCATCAAAAAATTGATGGAATTTGCTAAGTCTGGAAATGCAGAATTGCTTGGAAGGTCACCATTAAGCCCGACAGAACAAAAAGCCAAAATGCTGATTGCTACAGATTACGCGAGAAAAATGTCGCTGGATATGAGGTTGGTTTCATCTAAATATGCAGATGATGCTGGTAATAAAGCCTCTGTATGTGCCGCAAACATAGCTAAATATTACAGAAAGTATAATGCTCAGAAAGGTACGCAGTTCGTTTTCTCAGATTTAGGAACCTACAAGCCTGGTGAATGGAATATCTATTCCGAGATAAAGCGAAAGCTTATGCAGGACCATGATATTCCAATTGATCAAATTCGGTTTATACAGGAGGCCAAGACGGAGGACCAACGTAATGAATTGATAAAGGCCGCGAATGATGGAAGGGTAAGAGTTCTTTTTGGTTCTACAGATATGCTTGGAACTGGTGTTAATGCACAAAAAAGGGCAGTTGCAGTACATCACTTGGATATTCCATGGCGACCGTCAGATCTCGAACAGCGCAATGGCCGCGCTGTCCGTAAAGGAAATGAAATCGCGAAATTCTTTGCCAATAATACGGTGGATGTCTTTATTTATGCTGTTGAAAAATCGCTGGATGCTTATAAGTTTAATACGCTTGCTAACAAACAGCGATTTGTTGGTCAGTTAAAAAGTAATAGTCTAAGTGTGCGTACTATCGATGAGGGAGGGATGGATGAGGTTTCTGGCATGAACTTTTCAGAGTATGTTGCCTTACTCTCAGGAAATACTGACCTATTGGAAAAAGCAAAAGTAGAAAAGAAAATTGTGGCGATGGAAAATGAAAAAAATGCTTTTTTACGGTCTAAATGGAGTGCTGGCTCCAAACTTGGATTGTTGCAAGAGGAACTGGAAGGGCGAATTTCAAAGTTGGAAAGATTTATGGTTGATAGTGATAATCTTCAAAATCGTATTCTTAAATCTTCTGACGGTACTCTATTAAATCCTATACAATTAAATGGGCTGGCAGAAAATGCAGGAATTACGGAAATTGGTTCATATCTTAATAAAGTTGCTGCAAGCGCCCGAACAGGTGGTAATTATGAAGAAATTGGTTCTCTCTATGGTTTTCATATACTTGTAAAAACGGAGATTCGGGAAAAAGAGAATATAATGGAAAGGGATAACCGTTTTTTTATCTGTGGAGAGGGCAATATAAAATACACTCATAACAATGGAATTATGGCTACAGATCCCGAAAAGGCCAGCTTGAATTTTCTGAATGCCCTGAAAAAAATACCACGCTTAATTGACGAAGAAAAAGTACAGATCGAAGTCCTAAAAAAGGACAGAACTGTACTGGCTGATATTGTAAATGGTGAGTGGAATAAGGAAAAGAATCTAGCTGGTTTAAAGACTGAACTTGCAGCAGTGGAGCGTAACATTCAGATTTCGTTGGATGAAAGCAAAAACAGTATTGTTGATTCAGAAGTCGGACAAAACAAAATAGAAAAAACTAAAGTAGTCAATAAGCATAAGATCTAATTTTAAAGGTCCTTTAGAAGAAAAATGTGAATTGCTGTAGAATTAATGGTTTATTGTGAGATTCCTAAGCCCTGCTTTTTTACTTTATCGACAGACAGCTTTAGAACTGGCGATTTTCCGTCTAGCGTACCACGCAGCTCTCGATATAGTTTCCCCTTATTGATCGAATAGCACAGAGAACCTTCTGTATTATCTTTCCCAGCGAGTATCTTTAGCTTTTTAAAATTATCTATTTCAAAACCGTCAATTTTGTTTGGAATACTATTGATATTTGTAGACAATTGCTTATACAGGATATTTAATTCCCGATCATTCGTTGATTGTAAAGCTTTTAAAATATTTTCAATCTGGCGGGAATTCGCTGGCAGTACAGAAAGGTACGCACTCTTTGGAAAAAGAGAAACAAAATCCTTATTAAGAATTGAAATGTTAGCTGGATCAAAAATGCAATATTCTACTTTATCCCTGGCAAATCCAGCTATAATATGATCGTAACCACGTTCTTTGAAACTTCTTAGGATATCTTGGTTGTCGAAAGCATCCATAAATTCGAGGTATTCCCCTAATCCGATACTTTCATCTATAAATTCCAAAGCTTCATCAGGATCGGAAATATTCTCTTCAAATACTATATTAACAATGTCGGGTGCTTGGTCGGCACAACCGAATACATCATCCAAATTCAGACATTTTTTTAGGTGAACCTCGCACTCGTAGACCTTTTCACCAAAAAGTTGAGCTATACCAATTTCTTCTGTAAAATGAATGCCCCGAAGACAATTGTCTCTATCTGTATTTTGACCTAGGTATCCTAGTGAAAATTCATTAAAATCGCTGTTTGTTCCGTGATATAAGGTTTTAGTTATAGGTTGTTTAGGTTTGATTGAATCCATATTAAATTTATTTTTTTTAATTTCTACTAGTAAAAAGTAAGTTCGTTATAATCAGTGGGAGATAGGAGAGTACATTCTCAGCCTAGGCTCCTGGTTTTCTTTCATCGTATTGAAATCATTCCTGTCGAATTAAATGAGCGAGTTCAGGATCATTTTCAATTCTCGTCAATTCCTTCGAAATTATAATCGAAACATCCAATTTTATCTGTCGGTAATTTTCGTTAATTTCCTGTTCCATAATATCTTCCCCAGATTCGGATAGAAAGGATCGTATCTGTGGAATAGGTTTATAATTCTTGGTCTCGTTGGCGACCTTTCCAGTATCAACCACGATCTGGGAGTGGAATATCTTTTGTTCTATTTTTTCACCAAAATTATCCGCTACGGCTCCGACGAACATGCCCTGTGATAAGGTTGAGATCTTTGATGCAGGAATCAAGCTATCGAGCTGTGTGGAAATGGAAGAGCTGGTATCATTTCTGTTGATACTGATGGATTGTCTTTTTTGTACAATTTTCCCGAACCTTTCTGACAATGTTTTTGCAGTGTCACCAACCACTTGTCCCGCGAAAATATTACCGACTATATTTTGGATTACTTTAGATTCTTTATCGCCATAATCTCGCGTTAACATTGAAAAGTCTTGCAATCCCAAGCATACGGATATTAAATTACTTCTGGCGGAGGCAATCAAGTTGTCCAAGCCCCGAAAATAAATCTGGGGTAGCTCATCGATAATCAGCGAGCACTTGAGCTGCTTTTTTTTATTTATCAGACGAACAATTCTTGAATTATAAAGACCTAGCGCGGCCGAATATATATTTTGCCTATCTGGGTTACTTCCAACGCACAGGATCTTCGGTTCTTTCGGATTATTTATGTCAAGGGAGAAATCATCCCCGGTCATAACCCAATATAATTTTGGAGAAATAATCCTTGATAATGGTATTTTTGCGGATGCGATCTGGCCCTGAAGCTGGTCTTGCGCTCCACCTTCCCACGCATCTAAAAAAGGGCTTAAGTAGTTCTCAAGTTCTGGATAGCTTGTCAGAATCGTAAATAGATCGGCGTATTTCTTATTCAAAAGTTCAATGGCATGGGGAAACGTACAATAAATGCCATTTTGATATATCTTGAGGAACCAAATAATGGAGGCAAGTAAAATGATTGGTGATTCTACAAAAAAATCTCCCTGTTTCTGAATCCATGTCCTGTTTAAATTTAACATTATCGTATATGCAGATTCGTACGCATCGGAAATATCACTCAAAAATGACGGGCTTAAAGGATTACATCGATGACTTCGACGCGGATCATCAAAGTTTAAGACGTAAAATTGTGGTTTGACGTTATACTTATCATAATGTTTTACCAAATGGTTGTATACAATTAGAGAAAGATCATCAAATTTGAAATCGAATACATACATTGAAAATCCTTTCTCAATGTGCTGCTTGATATAATTGTTTATAATAGCATAACTTTTTCCTGATCCCGGCGTACCGGCAACTATTGCTGCACGAAAAGGATTTACAACATTTATCCATCCATCGTTCCATTTTCCTTGATAATAGAATTGTGTAGGTAGATTAACGGAGTATTCATTTTCGATAAGACGGGTTTCCTGCATGAAACTTTCATTTTCGTTGTTGAAAGGGTCGTCCATTAATCTGTTCTTTAGGAGCCTGCTCATCCATAAACCAGCTACCATCAGTAGGATAAATCCCGCTGAAGTCGTAAGCATATACAGAGGATTGGATATTTTAAGGAGCGGAAAATTTAAAAGAAAAAGAGCAAAACCGGATATCAGGCATATGTAAATGTTTTTCCATTTAATTTTTTCATTTTTCACACCTTTGGTACCAAGGCAACTGAGGGCCAATAAGATCAATGCAAATACTTTACTATATAGCGAATTGTCGAACAGGCCGGTTGTCCTATGAAAATTCTTTAATATCCTCTCCAGGACTTCAAGGGTCCATCCTTGTTCGTAGAAAAAGGAATAACAGAACCAGTAGAAATTCATAAGTACCAATAGGATACTTACTGCGCGCATAAAGGCCATAATTTTGGCTAATCCTCGCAAATCGTCTTCTTGCATAAGTGAAAATTTTCACCATAGATATTATCTCTGCGGATGAAAATTTGGGAAGTTGTTCCAAGCGGTATAAGTTGTCCTGTAATGTCTTATATCAAGGATAAAACAAGTTTTTAGAGACATGGAAAATTGGTGTGAAATGTGGGTTTTTAAAATTGGAATATTTTCAGAGAATTTCTATTTTGAGACAAAATTCATATTATTAAAAAGAATTTCGAAAGTAAATATATTATCATGCTGGATACAATCGGACAATATGAAGAACATTTTAATAAGCAGACTTTTAGGATTACATTTAAAACCCGTGATTTCCAGATTGTTTTATTGAAAAAAGATTTAACGAAGGACCAACAGGAATTTTCCGTTTTATTAGATGGGCTGGTTCAGACTCTTATTAAGAGAGATGGAAAATGGCATTTTGCACATGGCGAAGATAACGATCTGGCAGAGGACATCTGGCGCCAAATAGCTCTTCGTTATAGGTTATGATATCCAAGTTAGCCTAATCGTCTACATTTTTGGGAATTCAATCAATAAAAATTATAGGTCATTTATGAAAGTAGATTTTAGGATACCTAAAAAGTTTGTTATATATCAAAAAGGGTCGGTCTTTTCAAATTTTGATAATGAGGTGGATCATAATGTGGCATCTTGGATAGAAGGAAAGAATTACTGTGCTGAATTTACGGCCAGTAATTTTCACGGGCTTGTATGGTGGAATGATGAACTGGGATACTGGTGCGTCGAAATATGGCAGGATCGCGTCTATAAAAGTTCATATATGGCAGAGAGATTAGAAGACCTTATTCAGGAAGTGCAGACCACTTACGGTTTTTTGTAGGCTGTACCATCTTTCTGAAGCTTTTGCTGACGATTATCAGGTGGGACGTTTTTTTCGTTTTTTCTTCATCTGATATTCAAAGGCTTGCTCTTCGGGATCTTCGGCAAATGTGCCAGTGAGTAGTGATTCGAGGAACCCAAAACCATCAATGTTAGAAAGATTTACCATAAAATCAAAAAACGGATGTAAGTGATCAGATGTGGTTGTATTATTAGTTGAATTTGTCTGATTAATAATAATTGGCTGTACTATTTTATTTTGTTTCAGTTTTAAGTCGTGACTAGAAAATAGTTCTTGAAAGACATTCGCCGAGAATTGCTTTCCTAGTTGGGAACCGTTAAACACATTCCTTGTATTATGCTCTATAAAGGTAATGCCGTAAATTCTGTCTTGCTCATTTCTCCTGATAACAGTATTAATGCCATGCTGGATCAAATAGTCCTTAAAAGTCATTTCGTTGGAATTTAGCTGCATTGCCTGCTGGATTACTTCTGTAATGGAAGATTTAGCTGATGCGCTGTTCGCTCTACTTTTATCAAAATGAGCCCTGAGTTCTTTTAGTCCTGCCTGTTTACCAAACAATGAAGATTTAAAGGGATTGCTTACTTTATTCCCATTTTCATTTGTAGCTAAATAAACCAATCCCTCTTTGATTTCCCCTAGGTATTCCTTTTTGATGTGCTCAGACGTTATATTAAAAAGTGACAACAATGCGTTGTAACTGCCCAGGCTCTGGAATTGGTAATATTTTGGAAGATGACGAACAATAGATGCGATCTGAGCTTTGATATTTCCTGTGGCAAAATTAATAGGATTTAGTGGGATGCTGGATTCAAAGAGCTGCTTTTCAGGTGCAGGCGATAGGTTAAACTTTGTTTCGAGTTCTCTACAGATATCCATTGATTTTTTCTTTTCAAATGAATCCGGAATTTTAATACCCTTACAATCAACTGTTGTTGATACAATGTGTATATGCGTACGTTCGATGTCAGTATGCTTGAAGACGACATAAGGTTGTTCGCCATAGCCCAATTTTTGCATGTATTCCTCAGCAATCTTTATATAGTCCTCATCAGAAATACTATCGTTTGGATCTGGATTAAGTGAAATATGAAGCGCTGTTTTTTTGGTGTTTTTATTTGCCAGTAAATAAGGGGCAAAAGAAGTTAAAAGTTGCATTGCCGTATAATTTCCGTCAGCAGTTTCCTTCATATGATGAAGGTGCAAAATCTCGCCATTATTATTGAGAACTTTGCTGTGGTTGTACAGTAAAGCTCCATATATATTAGTTCCTCTTCCGATTTTTGCGACCATTAATTTTCTTTTTTTAGCAGGTACTCTGTTTCAAACTGTTTGGTGAGAATCAGTATTTCCTTACATAAATTGGCTAATTCAAGGGTATGTTTTTCCAATTTTCCAACATAAAGTATGGTTTTTTTATCACTGAAGTTTGTATGTAGCACCTTAACAACCTGGTTATAATTTACGCCGATGGCTCTGAATTGTGCAAAGAAATGCGATAATTTTGTTGTGTATTCGTTTGCGCTAGCATCTATTTTAATTGATTTTATGCGTCTCTCAAATAATAATGATACAATAAACTTTGCTTTTGTATCCAGTCCACTCTGCTCGAAAAGTGATAAAAACCTAGTGTTTTCTGTATCGGTCAATCGGAATACATAGCGGTGTATCGCTCTGTTTATTTTTGGATTTCTCCCGCCTTTGTGATGAGCTTTCATATCTTTTTGCCAAAACATATCTGTTTTTAGAATAGCAAACTGGTTTTTTGCTTATTCTTTCCTAAGTCGGCGTTTAATAGCCGAAAAGAAGACAATAGTTGATAAAAAAATTAATTAGTACATACGACTTCGGAGGATTTACTTAGCTCTCGGCAGGAGCAAGTCGTTTTGGGGCACAAAACGAGTTTTGAGGCACTCAAAACACAACTTGCTCTGTTCACGGGAACAGAAATAAAAAAAATACTACAGTAGAAGTTAATCCTAAAAGGATTAAGTCAATTTCGGAAAAGATAGGTTAGTATGTCCCTGATACCATTAATGCCTATTAAAACTGTTTTCCTTTACAACAAATGGGGAAGATTGGTAAACCTGCATTTTGGTCAGGAATGCAACATGTCAATAAGTAGGTAATAAAAGTATTAGGTTTTAAAAACATAAAAACATAAAAGTGTAAAAGCATAAAAGCGGTAAAATTCGCAAAATGTCTTTTGTAGCTATGGCTATATGTTTTTACAATTTTTTTTATGGGCATATTTCCTACTTGGTAATTATACAAAAGGTAATAGAACAACTTATGTATAAGGTTTTGTACACAGCGATTTTAGAAGGGAAAAGGTAAAATATATTTCTGTGTTCCCACTTGTGCTGTTATGTTTTTAAAATGATTAATAATATATAAGCAATGGAAAAAAAGAAGAAAACTTTAAAAGTTAGCATTTACACTCAAAAGGGAGGAGTGGGGAAGTCCACAATCACCACTTTGCTGGCAAGTGTGCTGCATTATCGATTAGGTTTTAATGTTGTGGTTATGGACTGTGACTTCCCACAGCATAGTCTGAGTAATATGCGGGAAAGAGATAAAGTAAGTATCATGAATAGTGAATATCACAAGAAGGTAGCTATGAAGCAGTTCCAGACCATAAATAAGAAAGCGTACCCGATTATAAAGAGTAAGGCGGATGTAGCTCTGGAAACAGCTTTAGAGAATATAAGTCAGCTTTCTGTTGAGCCAGATATTGTCTTCTTTGATTTACCGGGTACAGCCAATACAAAAGGCGTGTTAACCGCGTTAAAGTCGATGGATTTTGTTTTTTCTCCTATTACAGCTGATCGTCTTGTTGTGGAGAGTACACTTTCGTTCAGCAAGGCCTTTCTTCAGCTTCCTCCCTCAGATGATCAGAATGAAGGGCTAGCCCTCTGGTTGTTTTGGAACCAAGTTGACGGTCGTGAAAAGACAGGTCTCTACAATGCATACCAGGAGGTGATCGAGGAACTTGGTCTACTTATGATGAAAACAGGTATTCGGGATAGTAAGCGGTTTAGAAAAGAGACGGATGATACTATTAATTACGTTTTTCGATCCAGTCTGCTACCAGGAGAGTTGCAGCTATTGAAGGTTACCCGCTTTGACCTATTTATAACGGAGTTTCTAAAGATCATTCACCTATAAATTTTAAAGAAATGACAAAAGGAAAGGAACGAAAAGATTTTGAAAGACCTGTCGTCGATGAAGATTATCTCATGCAGATTATGAGTGGGGATGAGCCGGCTCCAGATAAGATTGTCGAGAAACAGGCTGAACAAAAAGAGAGCAAACCCCGCGAACGGGCAAAGTCATCATTAGCTAAGAAAGTTGATTATGAAGAAACGTTTCTGGTCAACCGTTTTCCTTCGGGAAGAAGTGGTAAGGTTGTATACATTCGATCGGAATTCCATGAACGTTTGCTTCGGATCGTACAATTGACACGGGAAGATAAAGTAACGCTGTACTCTTACATAGATAATATTTTGGAATATCATTTCCGGGAATTTGGAGGTGACATCACTGATTACTTCAATGATCGCTTTAAACCGATAATCTAATTGACAATGAAAAAGACACAAAACAAAGTTGAAGTTACCATTAAGGTAAATCAAGAAACAGGAATTGCTAAGGGAAGATACGAAAAGTTGTTTCTGCACAGAAAAAATATGGAAAAAAGGGGCGAAAAAAGTATCTATTTGCGAGAAGAGTATCACCAACGTTTATCCCGAATTGCGCAAATCATTGGCGGAGACAAGATTCCTCTCTATGCCTACCTCGATAATATACTTTCGCATCATTTTGACCAATTTGAGTCGATGATAATCGAGGAATTTGAAGCTAACTATAAACCACTTTTTTGACCATGTTATGGAAGGTTTAATACAAATTGTGATCCTAGTCTGCCTTTTCATCATTATAGGCCTACTTGCTGTTGATCAGGTGAAAATAGTTAAGTCCGGAAAAACAGCGGAACCAAAGCAGGATTCGTTCACTTTGCCGGACATTATGGGCAGAATAAATAAGGACATGGAAAACCCCAGGTTACTTGAAAACAAAACAAAGCGCAGGATGTTGATGACTGGTAAAATCGCTAAAACTGATCAATCTAGAGCACATATAAAAAATCTTGAAAGTCCAGTTCTGGTCAAAGAACTGCCATCGGATCCGATAGAAGATGAAGATTTCTCCATAGATGATTTTCCACCGTTTGATGATAGGTTCAGCCAGGGAGTTTCACTTGAAGAATTGATGATCGTTGGAAAACTCCTTCAGCAAAACGATCTTGAATCCCACCAGGAAAATGAAGTTATCGATGTCATGCAAAAAATTCAAGGCACCGAATTATATGGTCTTTTGGAGCATTCAATTGGAGATGCTTCCAAAAAGGTAGCAAAACTACTAGATAAAAATTTCAAAAGCAATGAATTTGGTGAGTTTGATGCACAGGATAGCTTTGATAAATTTAATATTGATGATTTCATTTAGCGACACGATCTCCTGATTATTTTAAATTTTTGTAATAGATCGGCACGGTGTAAAAAACTAAAATTGGAAGGTTATGTGAGTTATTTATAATTGAAACACAACAAGGAAAGGAGGAAACATAAGCACTTAATAAAAAAAATATAAAACAATGGAAAGACGGCCACCCATAATTGAAATAGAAGGAACACCATTTTACGTAGACATAAGCCGCTTTGCTCTTGTTGAAAATGGAAATTCAGGAAATGAGATCAGCTTTTTAGATATGAAGGACTACGGTACCCATTATGAGTTCGACTACAATCCCAAAACAAAAAATTTTAGCCGTGGAAATAAATATGGAGAGGATGAAATTCCGGTGAAGGTCCAGCGTCTTGGCTTATTAGATCCCTACGGAATGATGAAAACCTACAATTGCACTTTAGATGACCTCGAGAGGAGGACTGATTACGGAATTATTGTCGATTATAATAAAGAGTTATATCATAGAAGGTGTAGCGGTGAGCGACCAACAATTGATTTAGCGGGTAGGATTTACGAGATTCTTTACGAGGATAATTCACTGCATCCAAAAGGCTGGGAAGGCGAAACTGTTTTTTTGTCTGACTACCGTCAAGGCTATTACGACGAAGAAGAAGAAATGTATTATCTATATTATGACACCAGTGAAAATAGGGTTGTAGATCCTGGCAGGGAAGGCAGTTGGGACAGAACGGAAGATTGTATAATGGTGAAGGTCAGGGATCTCGCCTCCTTAGACAGTTTGAAATCAGCGGAGAAAGAAGGAAATGCTTACACTGGCATTATTTTTTGCAACGTTCACCTAAATTATGTTGCAGATACAATACCCTTAAAAAAAAATGATATTAATGTTAACGAATTAATGAATCTTCGCCAAAAGTATGAAGAAAAGAGAAGAGATCGACTACCGATAATCAACATTATGGGAACTGATTTCATCGTTGATGTTGTAAACTATGAGCTTCGTCAGAGGGGAAATGAGCGTAATATCCTTTATTTACAAGACTGGAAAGAGGTAGAGAACGGATATGGATTTTATTATGATACAGCTCTTAAAAACATTCCAAAAGAATCGTTCAACCTTGAAACTACGCAATATGTAGAGATTCCAGAGTTTGTTAAAATGGCCCCTCTGGAAGTTGCAGAAAAAACACATAAAAATTTGCTCGAATCTCTTCAGATGACAGATTTTGATCTTATGGTCAATTCATACATGTTTAAGGAACGAATTAATGGCAACCTACCCACGATTTACCTTGGCAGACGGAAAGAAGCATTTTATGTCGATCTACAGCGAGGGATGCTAAGACCTTATTGTCCGAGTTCAGTGCCGAGTATTAGATTTGCAGAAATCGAAAAGTATTTTGAACCTGATAAGGATATTTATCTCGTTCCGTTTAATAATTCAACAAATAAGGTAGTAACACTTGATTACACTACTATAAAAGAAGTTCCAAAGGATGTCGATCTGCTATCGATCCCATCCTTAAAGAGAATGGATCGGGTTGGCTGGAACATATTGCATGGTTTTGATGCAAAGGCAGGTCTAAAACTGGTAAATTTTCAGATGGACTTTATAGCTGAAAAGATTGCTTCTCTGGAAATATCTTTGACCTCAAAAACTGGGCAAAATTGTGTATTAAAGGAGAAACAACAGATAAAAAACCGGTCTGAGGACAATCAGCATAAGAGTAGAAAGCAAAAACGTGGACGGGGTATTTAATATTATCCCAATTACTAAGTTTATAACAAATACCTTTTTCTTCTTTCCAAATTTCTACTGCTGATAAGCAATGCAAAAAAGACTTCTTAGGAAAAGCAAGGCTCCAATATCCACTTTTATTTCATTCCTATATTATTCCATGAGTTTTAGCCTACAGAAATCTAGTACTAACACCAAATGCAAAAGCTATGGAAACAAACTTGCCAGTATTTAAATGGGAAAATTTTGAGTTTATCATCGATGTTCAGAACAACAATGTATGGGAAAAATCAGATCCAAAAAATATCTATTTGTTATGGCAGATGGACGATCTTGGAAAAGACGGTTACACATTTGAGCACTACGATGAATCTACTGGTAGATCCGTCAAGGTCAATCTGCCCCCGTTAATAACTTTAGATCCGAGTGGTATGGCTTTAAAATACAATAAGTCCCTGGAAGAAATTAAGGGGTCAAGTGATTTTGAGGTTATGGTTGATCAGGGCTTGCTTAAAAATCGAATTTCTTCCGGCCAACTTCCAACTATTACAATTGCCGATAGTATTTTCTATGCAGATGCGCGAATAGATCTATTAAGGCCCAAAGATGATTTTTCAACACTGGGAATCCGTTTTGACGACCTTGACGATTATTATGTTGTGGAAACCAACACTTATGCATTTCCCTATAATCCACGAACGCATGAAATTGCAAAGCTGGACTATGAGAATATCACTGAATATCCAAAGGATCTGTTATTTGTTGAAATTCCAGATGTGAAGGTACTCGATCCTGTCGGCTGGAACAGGCGAAACGGATGGCCAGAAACAGATGATCTAAAGTGGGTTGGATTGACGCTCGAATTTGAGGCTAAGATCATTCCCTGGAAACAAACAGGGATAGATGATCTTATTAATGAAAATAGATTAAAGAAACCTATCCAGAAAGCCGCCAAAGCACAGGAAAATTCTTTCAAAAACAAAAGAGGACCAAAGCTATAATTATATAGATGGGTAACAATAAGGAGCCGTCAAAGTTGAGTACTTTGGCGGTTTTTTTTTGTCCAACAATATGCCCAATTAGGAAACCTTAGGCCAATTTAGTCCGCTCTATACCACTCTTCCCAATTTCATTTCATTCCGGTGACACCTTTGTTTCCAAGCCCGCACAGACGGGGATTACGAACAAAAAATGTAATGAAACATGAAAAATCGAAGACTAAAAATTCTGTTAGTATTTGCTATTTGCCTTTCCTTCCAAAGTGTGCTCCTAGCCCAAGGAAATGGTGTAGCAGGTATCTCAGAAGCAACCCAAATGGTAACCAGCTATTTTGATCCTGCAACCAAGCTGATCTATGCGATCGGTGCTGTCGTGGGACTGATTGGAGGGGTGAAAGTGTACAACAAGTTTTCTTCTGGAGACCCTGACACGAGTAAAACAGCGGCGAGCTGGTTCGGAGCTTGTATTTTCCTCATTGTGGCAGCAACAATACTGCGTTCATTCTTTCTATAAAATTGACTATGAAGTATCATATCAATAAAGGAATAGGGAGGACGGTTGAATTCAAAGGTTTGAAAGCTCAATATCTTTTTGTTTTCGCCGGTGGACTGCTTACAGTTCTCATTCTTGTGATGATCATGTACATGGCTGGAATTCATACGTACCTCTGTTTGAGTATCGGAATCGGTGCTGCATCAATTATAATCTGGAAAACTTTCGCACTTAATGCAAAATATGGTGAGCATGGTCTAATGAAACTTGGTGCAAGAAGGGTGCATCCCCGATACATTATTTGCCGCAAACCAGTCCATAGGTATTTAAAAAGAAATCTCACCACCAAAAAACAAATTTTATGAGAAACATATCCAAAACGACCACCTTGGAAAGTAGATTTCCATTGCTGGCAGTAGAAAATAATTGCATCATTTCAAAGGAAGGAGATATCACGCTATGTTTTCAAATTTTTCTTCCTGAGCTCTTCACCGTAGGAGCAGATGTTTACGAATCTATTCATTCTACATGGAGCAAGGCTGTAAAAACACTTCCTGATTTTACCATTGTGCATAAGCAGGATTGGCACTTAAAGGAAAAATATAGACCCGACTTAGAAAATGCTGAGCACAGTTTTTTATCTCGCTCCTTTCAAATGCATTTTAACGAACGCCCCTTTTTAAATCACTACTGCTATGTTTTTATAACCAAAACTACTAAAGATAGGATGCGCATGCAAAGCAATTTCAGTAGTCTTTGTAAGGGAAACTTAATCTCAAAGGAGGTAAGAGATAGGGAAGGTATGCGACGATTTGTAGAGAACGTTGCGCAATTCCAGCGTATCATCAATGACAGTGGATACATTAAAATGAATCAGCTCGAAGAGTCTGACATTATCGGTACTAAAGATGGTAGTGGATTATTGGATCAGTATTTCACACTATCACGCGAAAAAAATGTACCCTTAGAAGATCTGGCACTCGGTGCCGAGGAACTACGAATTGGAAGCAACCGAATGGTTTTGCATACACTTTCAGATACCGATGATCTACCCGGTGCCGTTTCTGAATCGCAACGCTATGACAGATTATCGACCGACAGAAGTGACTGTATGTTATCCTTTGCCTCCCCCGTTGGACTAATGTTGAGCTGTAATCACATTTATAATCAATACCTCTTCATTGACAATAGTTCCGATAACTTACGAAAGTTCGAAAAATCTGCCCGTAATATGCATTCACTCGCAAGATATAGCCGCGCCAACCAGATAAATAGGGAATGGATCGAAAGGTATTTGAATGAGGCACATTCTCATGGGTCTCCTTCTATTCGGGCGCATTTCAATGTATTTGCCTGGTCTGAAGATCGAGAAGAATTACGACAAATAAAGAACGATGTAGGAAGTGCCCTGGCATTGATGGAATGTAAACCACGTCACAACACAGTTGACGCTGCCACATTATTTTGGGCGGGGATACCGGGAAACTCAGGTGACTTCCCCTCTGAAGAATCCTTTTACACCTTCATCGAACCAGCTCTTTGCTTTTTTACAGGGGAAACGAACTATAAGGATTCATTGTCGCCATTTGGGATCAAACTCGCAGATAGGCTGACTGGTAAGCCAATTCATTTGGATATTTCGGACTTACCTATGAAAAAGGGCATTATTACCAATAGAAACCGTTTCATTCTGGGGCCATCTGGGGGTTGGCGGGCTACCCTTAATTGAGTAGCCCGCCAACCCTCCAAAAAAATGGAAGTGGAAAATCATTCTTCACCAACCACATGGTGAGACAGTATTATGAACAGGGGACACATGTACTTTTAGTGGACACTGGAAATTCTTATCAGGGTTTATGTGAGCTTATAAAAGGAAAGACGAAAGGCGGTGATGGCGTTTATTTTACTTACACCGAAGTTAATCCGATTGCGTTCAACCCTTTCTTCACGGACGATAATGTGTTTGACATCGAAAAAAGAGAGAGCATCAAGACGCTTATCCTTACTCTTTGGAAACGTGATGACGAAGCGCCGAGGCGTAGTGAAGAGGTGGCTTTGTCAAATGCAGTTGCGGGATACATCGAGCAAATAAAATCATCCTCTGTTCAACCAAGTTTTAATGGCTTTTATGAATATGTGAAAGGAGACTATAGGAGGGTCCTTCAGGAAAAGGAAGTCCGCGAAAAAGATTTCGACCTGGCAAATTTTCTAAATGTGCTGGAACCTTATTACAAAGGTGGAGAATATGACTATTTGCTGAATTCAGAAAAAGAGCTTGATTTGCTTAATAAGAGATTTATTGTTTTTGAAATTGATGCAATAAAAGATCATAAAATCCTATTTCCTGTTGTGACAATAATCATAATGGAAACCTTTATTAATAAGATGCGTAGGTTAAAAGGCGTTCGTAAAATGATACTAATTGAAGAAGCCTGGAAGGCCATTGCGAAGGAAGGAATGGCGGAATATTTAAAGTATCTGTTTAAAACGGTTAGGAAGTTTTTTGGCGAGGCCGTGGTGGTAACCCAGGAAGTGGACGATATTATTCATTCACCGATTGTACGTGAAAGTATTATTAATAATTCAGACTGCAAGATACTGCTCGACCAACGAAAGTACGCTAATAAGTTTGATGACATTCAAAAAATGCTGGGTCTGACCGAACGCGAAAAATCTCAGATTTTAAGTATTAATCAGGATAATGACCCCACACGCCTCTACAAAGAAGTTTGGATCGGTTTAGGTGGAACGCATTCCGCAGTATATGCCACAGAAGTTAGCCACCACGAGTATTTGGCGTATACAACTGAAGAATCTGAAAAATTAGAAGTGATGAATCTTGCGCAGGAATTGGGTGGCGATGTTGAGGGAGCAATCAAGAAAATATCCTTACGAAGGATCAAAGGACTGTCGAGAGAAGACAATTAACTATTTAATAACAATCCTAAAAATTTAGAAAATGAAAAATTTTATTATCACCGTAGTAATGGTGTTAACAGTAGCCATTACCCAAAAAGTACAAGCACAATGGGTCGTAACCGACCCGACAAATCTTGCTTCGGGAATTTTAAATTCCGCCAATGAAATTGTACAGACCTCTAGTACGGTATCAAATGTTGTGAAAAATTTTAACGAAGTCAAGAAAGTTTACGAGCAGGGGAAGGAATACTATGATAAGCTAAAGGCCGTAAACAATTTAGTCAAAGATGCCAGGAAGGTGCAGCAGACGGTATTGCTGGTCGGAGATGTCAGTTCAATGTATGTAAACAATTTTGGGAAAATGTTGAATGACAAGAATTTTTCTCCGAATGAACTTATGGCTATCGGTAACGGCTATTCTGCACTATTAAATGAGAGTACTGAGCTGCTTAAGGATCTCAAGCAGATCGTTACTTCAAGCAGTCTTTCATTGAATGATAAGGAACGAATGGAAATTATCGACCGCGTATATAAGGAGGTCAAAGAATACCACAGCCTTGTTCGATACTATACGAGTAAAAATATTTCTGTCAGTATTCTTCGTGCAAAGAAGCAAAACAATACCAAAAGGGTAATGGAATTATATGGAACAGATGGACAAAAGTATTGGTAAATCAGAAGAAAAATTATGGAATTTAATAATCTACATGAGCTCCTTCGGGGGCTCTACGATGAGATGCTTCCGATGTCTGCTACAATGGCAACTGTTGCCAAAGGGGTTGCCGGATTGGGTGCATTGTTCTATGTCGCGCTAAAAGTGTGGCAGGCATTGAGCAGAGCTGAACCTATCGATGTTTTCCCTTTACTTCGACCGTTTGCGATTGGAATGTGCATCATGTTTTTTCCAACCATCGTACTGGGAACCATTAATGCAGTTTTAAGCCCGGTTGTTCAAGGAACACATAGTATGCTGGACAATCAGGTGCTTGACCTAAATAAGCTACAGGAGCAGAAAGACCTATTGGAAAAGGAGGCAACACTGAGAAATCCAGAAACAGCCTATCTGGTCAATAACGAGGAATTCGATAAAAAACTGGAAGAGTTGGGCTGGGCGCCAAATGATTTGGTTACGATGGCGGGAATGTATATGGATCGCACGGCTTATAATATGGAGCAGGCAACAAAAAAGTGGCTTCGGGAACTGCTGGAAATTCTCTTTCAGGCAGCTGCTTTGGTCGTCGATACAATTCGAACATTTTTTCTGATCGTGCTGTCGATTTTAGGCCCCATTGCATTTGCGATCAGCGTATGGGACGGCTTTCAAAGTACATTAAGCCAGTGGCTGACACGGTATATAAGTGTTTACCTATGGCTTCCTGTGGCGGATATGTTCAGTGCAATGCTTGCGAAAATCCAGTCTTTAATATTAGAGCGGGATATTGAAATGCTCAATGATCCAACATTTATTCCCGACACCAGTAACACCGTATATGTGATATTCATGATCATTGGAATTGTTGGTTACTTCACCATACCTACGGTAACGGGATGGATTATTCAGGCTGGTGGCGCTGGGAATTTCACCAGAAATGTTAGTCAGATGGCTATGCGTAGCGGAAATGTCGCAGCTGCTGGTGCTGGAGCTGCCATCGGCGAAGTTGGAGGTCAACTTATGGGTAATAATCAAGGTGGGCAAAAAACGAAATAGTTATGGAGTTTAAAACTTTAAGAAATATAGAAAATAGCTTTAGACAGATCCGGCTATACGCTATTGCTTTTGCATTGCTTTGCTTTGGAGTGACTGGATTTTCAGTCTGGAAATCCTATTCTTTTGCAAATGTACAGCGGGAAAAGATTTATGTTTTGGATCAAGGTAAATCGCTTATGCTGGCTTTATCACAGGACGCTGCCATTAATAGGCCGGTTATGGCCAGAGAACATGTGCGCAGATTTCACGAGCTGTTTTTTACGCTTGCTCCCGACAAAGCTGCCATCGAAAGTAATATGAAACGCGCATTTGATCTGGCGGACAAAAGTGCCTACGACTACTATCATGATCTTGCAGAAAAGGGATACTATAATCGAATTATCTCTGGCAATGTGCAGCAACGAATTGAGGTTGACAGCGTTGTATGCAATTTTAATTCTTACCCCTATTCCGTGACTACCTATGCCAAGCAGTTCATTATCAGATCTAGTAATCTTACGAGGCGAAGCTTGGTCACTTCCTGTACACTCTTGAACAGTGTGAAATCAGATAATAACCCACAGGGATTTCAGATTTTGAAATTCGGTGTATTAGCAAATAAGGATGAGGAGGTTGTTGAGCGGTAGAAACAAGTGGTAAACGAATGAGAAATCTGCATAACAAAGGTTCATCATAGCTAAAAAAATAGTATGAAAAATTTTAGAAATACAATCGAAAGCGAGTTAGAAAAACTCGATAATAGGTGGCAGGCATTACCGCTGAAGACCCAGTGCAGGTATGTCATTATTCTTTTTGCTTTTTACCTAACAATGGGCATCGGTGTGCTTGTCAAGGTATGCTATGATCTGGGCAAAGAGGATCGGCAAATGGAAATAAGCCATATAGAATCTCCCTCCATTAGTGAGGGCTCCTCAGCGAAGAGGGATTCTAGCCTAATTAACTATAAAAAATATAGAAATGGAAGAGAAAGAGAATAAACGGGTAAGTTTAATCGTCGATGATGAAACTGGAGGTGATAATTCCAGTTTAACCGAGAACAAATCAAAAGTTGACAAACTTAAAAAGCCGTTGATTTTTGGGCTCATGGGAATTGTCTTTATTGCGTGCCTGTATTTGATATTTAAGCCAAAAAGCTCTGGTAGCGCAACAGATGAAAAGGGATTAAAAAATGTTGTTCCCGAAGCTACGGACAAAGGTTTGCAGGCGGACAAACAAAAGGCATACGAAAAAGAGATGTTGGATGAAAAGGAAGCTGAAAAAAGAAGTTCATTGCAATCACTGGCTGATTATTGGAATAACAACGGCGATAGTACTACAGCAGAATTTCCTGGTTCTACCGCAAGTGTTGGAAATACATCAGGAAATATTGGAAACCCAGGTTACCAAAATAATTCGTTAACAAGCTACAGAAATGCACAAAGTACGCTGAGTTCCTTTTATCAAGATGATGATAGGGAGAAATTGGAATTACGCAGGAAAGTTGATCAATTGCAAGAGAAGCTTTCTGCAAAGGATGTTCCGGCTGCTCCTACCTTGAATGACCAGCTAACTTTAATGGAAAAGTCGTATCAAATGGCGTCAAAATATCTTCCCAGTGGAACCCAAGGAACTGATATGACAGCAACAGCTAATTCTAAAGATTCAGCAAATTATAAAAATCCTAAAAGTCCAAGTAAATCCGAAAAAATGGAAAGTCTAAAGGGACTACGAAAAAGTATAGTGAGCGCTTTGTATCGCGAACAAGATGACAGCACTTTCCTAGCAAGTCTGGAAGGTGAAAGGAATTATTCCTTTTTAACGGTAGGGGCAAGAGAAAAAATTGGGATTGCAAGGAATAGTATACGTGCTATAATTATGGAAACTAAAACTGTTACGGCGGATGGCTCTGTAAAGCTGAGATTACTGGAAGATGCAACGATTGCGGACTACAGCGTTCCCAAAGGGACGGAAATGGAGGCTGGGACAAAATTTCAGGGGAATAGGTTACAGTTAAAAGTTTCATCAGTTGAGATCAAGGGTAATATCCTGCCTGTTGAGATACTTGCTTATGATGTAAATGGTCAATTAGGTTTATCTGTTCCAAGGTCTGATGAAATCAATGCTGTCGGTGAGATAGCTGCTAATATGAGCCAGAGTTCCGGTATGAATATTTCCATGTCGCGTTCAGCAGGACAGCAGGTGGTTGGTGACCTGACACGAAGTCTTGTGCAGGGAGTTTCGGGATATTTTTCAAAAAAAATAAGGAATGTCAAGGTGACCCTTAAAGCCGGCCAGCAAGTCTTACTGGTTACAAAAAAGAATAATTAACAAAAATCAAAAAGATGAATATCATAAGGAATTCAGTTTTATTAGTCCTTTTGGTGGGACTATTTATAAAAACTTTTGGACAACAATCCGATCTTGAAAAGGGAAGGGTCGAAGCCTATAGGCTTGAGGTAACCTACAACAAGACTACTCATTTAATCTTTCCTGTTGCGATAAGATATGCAGATCTGGGTTCAGAATTGCTTACTGCTGGAATAGCGGAAGATGCTCAGAACGTTCTGCGTGTTAAAGCTGCGGTAAAGGATTTTAGTGAAGAAACTAATTTTAGTGTAATTACAAAGGATGGGCAATTCTATAATTTTAATGTGACATACAATGGTTATCCGCAAACATTAAATTATGACCTACTTAAAATGCAACAAGAGGGGGAACGTGTCGAGCAAAAAAATGTCCAGTTTGAGGAACTTGATTTTAACCCACCTTCATTAACGGAAACGGTGATGAAGACCATTTATCAGCAAGACAAACGGTACATCAGACACATTGGAGCTAAATCGTATGGTGTGCAATTTATCCTGAAGGGCATATTTGTACACAATGGAAAATTTTACTTTCATACGGAAGTTAAGAATAAATCTAACGTTCCTTACTTAATTGATTATTGCACTTTCAAGATTGTGGATAAACAGGTTGGTAAAAGGACAGTATCGCAGGAAAAACAGCTTGCACCATTACGTGAATATCCGATGATGGAGATCGTTTCAGATGAATCATCGGCTTCAAATGTCGTGCTTGTCGATCAATTTACCATTAGTGATGATCAGGTTCTAAAGATAGCATTGTATGAGAAGAATGGAGGTCGAAATCAGGTGTTAGAAATAGAGAATTCCGATCTGGTGAATGCGAAATCTGTTTCGGATATGAAAATCAAAATTAGTCAGTAAAAAAATATCTTATGAAAAATTATATCATTGTTTTGATACTTATGCTTATAAGTATTCATGGATATTCCCAACGCATGGTCTATAAACAAAAAGCCCTAGAGGTAAGTGTCGGAATGCTGGCAAGTAAAGATGTAAATTCTAATTACTACGTCAATTTAACCCTAAATAGCTTCGGCAGGCGAGGAAACTACTGGATTTGGAGTACGGAATTTCAGCGGCGTACTACAGATTATAAGCAGTGGACGATCCCTTTGGAAAATTATTTGGGTGAGATTGGATATAGTGTACAGTTGCTTTCGGATGCAAGAAAGTTTATCACACTTAATGCGGGATTGACCGGTGTTGCCGGATATGAAGTTTTGAATCGTGGTGATAGCATACTTTCAGACGGCGCGCTGTTATTGAATGACGGTGGTTTCATCTTCGGTACTGCAGGTCGATTATCTCTTGAAACTTATTTATCGGATAGGATCGTTTTGCTTTTGCAGGGGCGCATTAGGGTGCTTTGGGGAACAGATTTGGATCAATTCAGACCCTCTTCTGGGATTGGATTACGCATTAACTTTTGAAAAAATAATGTTATGAAAAATA
Organism: Chryseobacterium sp. T20; assembly: GCF_047345655.1. NCBI lineage: Bacteria > Pseudomonadati > Bacteroidota > Flavobacteriia > Flavobacteriales > Weeksellaceae > Chryseobacterium > Chryseobacterium sp. T20. Next base: position 3,570 of record NZ_JBLFDU010000021.1, on the reverse strand, counting down.
TAATGCATATTAGTCAAATGTCATTTGGTACGCTTGTACTGGGGTTGATGGCGATTGTTGGAATTATCTTCTTGTCAGGATGTACAAAAGATACTTTGGATATCCAGGAGAATTTTCCTTTTGAGGTAAAGGTAATGCCAGTACCAAAAGATATAGCACTGGGTGAAACAGTAGAAATGAGAATAACGATTATCTCTAGTGGAGAGTACGCTGAAAATAAGTATCACATTCGCTATTTTCAGAACGACGGACAAGGAACATTGAGATATTTTGATCATAAACCTTATCTTCCAAATGATCTATACCCTTTAGTGCAAAAGGAATTCAGACTTTATTATACCTCTGAGTCATTTGTAGCACAGAATTTTGACGTGTGGATCAGTGATAGTTTTGGTAATGAAAAGCAGCTATCTTTCCAATTTAACAATAAGAAGCTAGGCCCCATTATTATTGGTCCAGTTAGATAATTTCTAAAACTGGAATTCTTTGTTACTTTTATAAAACGAAAATCCTACACTACCAGAATGAGCCCATGCTCGATTGGACGGCTTTAAAGCCGTCCTTTTTTGTTACAATTAAAGGATCGGTAGTGAGTAGTAATGCATTTAATTGGTAATTTATTGGCTGTTATTTCTTTATTAGATTAAAAATATTATATTTAAAAAACTATAGGCCGTAAATTACACTATACGAAAACTTATTATAATGCCAGCTCTGAGATCGGTCTTACTTTGAAAACTAATTAGAGGTTACAATGAATTTTTACACCATTTCATTATTGGATGATTTGGCTGGGCGAAATATCTCTAAATTTTGCAATTTAAACTTTGTGAAGCCAGCCGTTTTGTTCTCCGACCAATTGGAATTATCTGGGCGTTTGCAAAGTATTGTGGATAGCTTTTATGCTATTTTAAAAAAGCTTGATATTATTCCAAAAGAAGCAATTAAGAAGGAGCATGTATGTAGCTTTGATTTTACAGATTTAAATGATTGCGAACCCATCGTGCTTGACGTTATTGCTAAGCTGAACTGCAAAGCCCAGGCTTTTAAGGATGTGTTTCCAGTTCATCACAGATATACAGAAGGGGACAGCATGCACCTTGTGGTTGGAATAGCATATTTGGAAGACATAAGGAATGGTTACTTGCATTTTGTTGACCTATCGGTCCCAAAGCATGTACTACAAGACGTGCCATCCGATGTTTCATACATAAAGGATTTACTAAAGTCGTATAATTTGGGATTTAAACAGACCCTTCAAAATTATATTGAATCCGAAGGTTATATTTATGAGCATTTTCAGCGCGACTCCAAGCTCTGTCTTGGTGATTCTTTCTATCGGTTTTGGTTAAAAATTAAGTTGTTGGAAGCTGTTGGTGATATCGCCTTTACTACCCTTAGCCTGAAGGAAATAGCATTCAAAAACAATTTTTCTGATTACGAGAACATGCACAAGGTTTTTGTAAGGAATGGAATTCGTCTTGGTGATATTCCGCGATTGGCCAAACTGAAGGTTGGTAAATAAATATTTGGCATGTTTTTCCTCAAAATGGAAATATTGTCATCAATATTGTCCGTATTATATTTTCCTATATTGGCGAAATTTGTCATAATCAATGCTAATGATTATGATAGTTGTAAATTTTATAAGGAAGCATTTCGTGAAGATTGTCAGCATTTTGCTGGCCTTGCTTTTTATGTATGCTGCCGCCAACAAACTATTAGATTTTGAAAACTTTCAGGTGCAATTGGCACAATCACCTCTTCTTAGCGCATATGCTGGGATAATATCTTACGGAATTATTACCATTGAATTAATTGTTGCAGTCATGCTCTGTTTGAATGAGTCCAGGCAGGTGGGGTTATATGCATCCCTTGGATTAATGAGTGCTTTTACCATTTATATCTATCTTATACTAAATTACAGTGACTTCATCCCCTGTAGTTGTGGAGGAATTCTTGAAAAGTTAGGCTGGACCGAGCATCTAATCTTTAATATTTGTTTTGTTGTTTTGTCTGCACTAGGAATTTTCGTTCTTGTTAGAAAAAACAAGGGTAAGACGTGGAACGCAATACTTTTATCAATAAGTACGGTCATTGTCAGCTGTCTTGTTGTAATTATCATGTTTATCTCGTCGGAAAATATTATTAAAAAGGAAAACAACTTCACCAGGCGGTTCTTGCAGCACCCAATTTTTGATGATAAAACGGTGAATTTGAGTGTGAATTCCTATTATTTTGCGGGAATAGCTGATGGTAATATTTATCTTGGAAATCCAACTACGCCATTATTTCTTGCAAAGATAGATACTGGTTTCCAAAAGCTTACAAGAGTTAAGATAACTTTGGATAAGAAAAACTATCCCTTCCGAAATATCCAGCTTCAAGTCAAATCGCCCTATTACTATTTGTTTGATGGTAATGTACCTATTATCTACCGTGGGAAACTTAATGATTCTTTAGCACATACAATTAGCTACGGGGATGCATTTTTCAACCAACTATCGGTTTTAGATTCAGGGAAATTTGTACTCCGCGTACAAAAAAGGTCCGATAAGCAATATTCGATGGCCTCGCTAGACCTTAACAGAAACCCGAAGCTTGAATTAAAGCCTACAGTTCTGGAGAAACAGATTGACGGTGTTTTTGATGTGGATGGTATCTTAGGAGTTGAAGCTGGTGCAGAAAAAGTAGTTTATACTTATTATTATCGAAATGAATACATCGTAATGGACAGTAACTTGAATATACGTCATCGACTTAACACGATTGATACCACTAAAACCGCGAATATATCTGTAACCAAGCTGTCTGACGGAAGAAAAAAAATGAATGCGCCATCTTTCAGCGTAAATAAAGGGTTTGCTTTGTTAGGTGATTTAATTTTAAACCGTTCGAATTTAAAAGGAAAACATGAACCGGCGGGCTCATGGAAAACTTCTTCTATAATTGATGTCTACAGGACAGATGAACAGCGGTATATAGGAAGTTTCTACATAAGGAATAAAAATGGTAAAGCGATGTCAGCTATGATAAGCGACGGGATTTACTTGTATGTGCTTGTTGACAACGAATTGCAACGCTATAGGATTAGAAAGGACGCATTTAAATAAGAAACAAAACGAAATTGATGATTCTGGGAATTTTCAATGGATACGGATATATAGGGGATTAGCCGAAAACCCTGTAACAGATTAGGCAATAACCAATTAAATTATGATCGCATGAAAAAATTATTATTACCAACTCTTATTGTAGCAATGGGATTTGGTGGTGCTTATGCAGGTAGTAAGGTAAGTAAAGCAATCCCAACTTATCACATGGAGGCAGGAAAATGTATTCAGGTACAACAGGAATGTAATGAATTACCTGGAGTAGTTTGTACTTTGAATGATGATGGCGTTACGCAATTGTACAAATTCAGAGCAAATGAAACTACGTGTTCGTTTGAACTTAGCAGAAGTAATTAATAAGCAGGAAGGATGCCCTATTGGTGGCTGTTGCACAAAGTAGTTTTGCGAAGCCACAAATAATTCCGTTCTAAAATTAGGAAGGTTGAGGAATCAATCT
>NZ_JBLFDU010000020.1:0-66372 GCF_047345655.1 Chryseobacterium sp. T20 | reverse complement strand
TCCCTTTTCCTTCATCACCAAAACCAAGTCCTATTACTATTTGCGCCTTTTTCATGTCTTTTAATTTTTGAGGTTTCTAGTATTGCCATTCCTATTTTATAATGACATTGACAGATTTCTAAAGCATCTGAAACTGATCCAATCCTCCCGTTCCTGTTATTCCGAAGCTTTTGTTTTTAAATTTATCACAGATAATATTTTTAATAACATTTGGAATTTCCCTGTGATCTGCTATGGAAATACAGTTTTGCCCTAATAATTCTTTCCAACCTCTGTCTGCTCTCAATGCCTGATCAGAGTGCAGAACACTGATGTGGTATACTTCATATTTTTTCTTTGCTTCTTCCAGCAGTTCAAAATGAGTGTAGGTTTGCTGTCCTTTTCCCATAATTTCTCTGATGGCGGATGCAGAAAGTGTTTTCAAACAAGGTTCATCACCTACGGTAAACAGTAATCCTTTTTGTCCTCTTTTTTCAAAAGCATCTGTTCTGGTGTGAAATGCTGCAAAATACCATGCTAAAAGATAGCTTTCACCTGCATTTCCGCCACCTCCGGACTCAATATAAGTTCGTGTGAGCCACATATCCAGTTCTTCATCTCCTGATTCGAACTGTCCCACCTGAAGCGGATAGCCATCACATTCATGATCTCCAATTCCAAGAAACAATAAGGCCGGATCGGGAACTCCTCCCTGGATAATTCCTCCCATGAGTTTCGGTAATCCTTCTCTGATCAACTCATGAGGTATATGCCCCATACTTCCGGTAACGTCCAATCCTAAAATAATCGGAACTGAATGAGGGTGAACTTCTGAATCTCTGGATTCTCTGAAAGAAATTCCATGAGGATTCATCGATTCATGAGCCATTCTTTTGGCATTCTGGGTAAAAATTTCCCCTGCGGATTTTGTTCCGTAACCTGCTTTGCTTGCTCTATCATAACGAGCGTCTAAATCGTATCTTGTACTTCCCATGACTACGGTGTTTTTCCAAATAAATATTCAAATCTCTTTTGGGTTACTTCGAGCTGAATATTCAGATTTCTGATTGTTAATGATAATTCCATGTCTTTCTGAACGAATGCTTCGGGATTGAAATCTGCAAAAGTCAGACTGTTTCTGTCTAAAGGACTGATATCAATAAGCCCTTCCTGTTCGCGCTCGAGTCTCTTAATTTTTAATTCGATATCTTCCACTCTGCGCCTGTAAATCAATTCGGAATCTGCTCCGATGATTCTAGCACGGTCTTCTCTGATCTGATCATTATTTCTTTGTAATGATTCGATAAATCTGGGTTTTAATTCATCTTCCATGATCAAATATTTTTATTTGTGTTAATTTTACACTAATTAAACAAGACATAGTAATGCCTTCCCTTTTATGGATGATTTATACTTTTGAATACATTACATCTGTTCTCAAAACATATTTCAATCCGCTGATCAGCGTTTTTCCTTCATGTCTTAAAGGATGATGGAAAATAAGAGCTGTTCCTTTCTTCGGAGCTACTGTAAACAGGTTTTCAAATTCTGTTTCTCCTCCTTCAAAATCATCATTCAGGTAAATCATAAAGGTGTAAAAGCTTTTCTCTCTTTCATTTCGGATATAACTTCCATCTCTGTGCATTTTGAACTGCTGTCCGGGAGCATATTTATAAACTCTGAGCATTTCATTAAAGTTAAGAATCTGATATCCATCATGTTCCTGAGGTAGAAACTCTATAGCCTTTTTAAAAAGCTCTTCAGCAATAGTTGTATCAAAAATCATCAGTCGGTCATTATTTCTGATCCCTTTATTCATTTGCTGACGTCCCAAAACATTGATTTTTGCTTCTTCAAAAACTTTTTCCTGCGAAAGACTGATGTACTGATCACATTCAGCCTCGGTCAGAAAATTTTCAATCAGAAATATCTGTGGGTGTAATTCTATTTTTTCCATAATTAATATTTTGTGTCTGGTTTGTGTTTTACCTTCTTAATTCATCTCTTACCTCCATCAAAGCAAATCCTAAAAGGTTTTCTCCGTTCCATAATAAAGGGTTTTCAGCTCTGCTATCCGTTTCCAGCATCCCGATTCCCCAGATTCTATCATAAGGACTTGCCTCCACCAAAACTTTATCTCCGGTTGATAAAAGAAATTCTTTAAATTTCTGATTTTGAGAGAATTTCAACAGATTTCCCTGAGTTACAATCTGATATTTATGTTCATCCCAAAGTTTAGGATCAAAATTTTTCACTTTTCGGCCAAGGGCTTTTGCCTGATTAGGAGTAGTGGCTTTTAAAATTTCCTTTTCCATTTCAACATCATTAAATAATCTTGCTTTTCCAGCCATCATATAATGTTCTGCAGTCTTGTAAACAATTTTGTTTTCTTCAAAACTTCCTGGAAACCATTGGCTGAAACATGATTTGGTAACGATATCTTTTGCCGTGTGTCCCCAGAAAAAGAGAAATTTTATCCTTTCCTTTTTTTGAAAGCGTTCTGTAATATTTTGTATGGTGTATTTCATGATTGCGTTATTTTGACACAAATTTAAAACAATATCAGTCTTTGCAGCAAATTTATTTGTGTTAATTTTACGCTAATAAATATAATTAATTGATTTACTGTGATAAAAATTTGATTTCAGTAAACACTAATAACACAAATTTTAATCACAAATGACACAAATTTGATGCGTTTAGGCTAAAGCCAATGGAATGATATGGTATAAAAAAACGGGCTAAAGCCCGTTCCTATTGAATATGTTTTTGATTTATTATCTAATTTGCTAGCCTATACTAGTGACGATTTGTGCAAGACATTTGTGAAATTTGTCTTTAAAACAAACTATTTAATTTCAAAATAAAAGCCCTGTTCTTCCAGCTCTTTATATTTTTCTTTATTGAATGTAAAAAGTTTTCCAGGTCTGCCGCTTCCTTCTTTTTTAACGTTATTGGTTTCGTTAAGCAATCCGTAGCTCATGATTTTTTTACGGAAATTTCTTCTGTCAATTTCCTGTCCGACAATTGTTTTATAAAGGTTTTCAAGGTCTGAAAAAGGGAATTCTTCGTTGAGAAGATTGAAGCCGATCGGCTGGTATTGAATTTTTGTGCGAAGTCTTTTTAGAGCAGTCTCAATGATTGTTTTATGATCAAAAGCTACTGAAGGAAGTTTATTAATGCTGAACCATTGTGCATCTTCCGCATCCGAATCGGCAAACAGTTCATGATAAGAAGGGTTTACAAGCCCTAAATAAGCCACAGAAACCACTCTGTTTCTCGGATCACGACCCAGATTACCAAAAGTATACAGTTGTTCTAAAAAATCGGGCTTTATGCCTGCTTCTTCATAGAGTTCTCTTTTTACCGCATCATCTACACTTTCGTCATCCAGAACAAGTCCTCCCGGAAGTGCCCAGCCTCCTTTAAAGGGTTCAATATTTCTTTTAATCAGAAGGATCTGAAGATCTTTTTTATCAAAATATCCGAAAATAACGGCATCTACAGCCACTTTTATATCCTGTAATTTTTTTGGAGACTCCATAAATTGATTTGCGTTACGAATACACAAAGTTACAATTTATGCCTGTATTAAAAAATAAATTCTGTTATAATAAAAGTTCTTATCTTTAAGTTATCTTTCTAACCATCTTAAAACTAAATTATTATGAAAAATTTATTAACAATTCTTTCTGCAGTTTTATTATTAATAGCTTGTGAGAAAGGAAAAACGACAGCAGCCACTGGTTCTGATAAAACAGATTCAGCTTCTACATCTGAATGGAAACCCGTAGATTCTGCAACCGCCATGAAAGACTGGATGGCTTACTCAACTCCGGGAGAAATGCAAAAAATGCTTGCGAAATCTGATGGAACCTGGAACGGAGAAACTACCATGTGGATGGAAAACGGAGCAAAACCTATGATGAGTAAATCTGAGGCTACCAATAAAATGATGTTTGGCGGACGTTATCAAATGACTAATCACAAAGGCGACTTTATGGGAATGCCTTTTGAAGGGATGAGCATCGTAGGATATGACAACTCAAAAAAGAAGTTTGTCAGTACGTGGATCGACAATATGGGAACCGGAATCATGCATAGCGAAGGCGACTGGAATCCTTCCACAAAATCAGTTGAGTTTAAAGGAAAAATGACAGATCCATCAAGACCTGGAAAAGATTGTGATTTCAGAGAAGTATTCACCTTTGTGGATGATAATACTCAAAAACTGGAAATGTACGGCCCTGATTCCAAAACAGGAAAAGAGTACAAAACAATGGAAATAAAATATACGCGTAAAAAATAAACCCATAAAAAAACCGCTTCGTTGGAAGCGGTTTTTATTTTATAATAGATTAATAGTTAATCATTTAACTTTAGTACAGCCATGAACGCTGATTGTGGTACTTCTACTCTACCAATCTGCTTCATTTTCTTCTTACCTTCTTTCTGTTTCTCCAATAATTTACGTTTTCTGGAAATATCTCCTCCGTAACATTTTGCGGTAACGTCCTTTCTCAAGGCTTTAATAGTTTCTCTTGCGATTACTTTCGTTCCTAATGCAGCCTGAACAGCAATATCAAACTGTTGTCTCGGGATCAGTTCACGAAGCTTTTCACACATTCTCTTACCAATATAATAAGCATTAGAATCGTGAATCAATGAAGATAAAGCATCTACCATATCACCATTGATCAGGATATCCATTTTTACAAGCTTGGAAGCTCTGAATCCGATTGGGTGATAATCGAATGAAGCATATCCTTTAGAGATAGATTTTAATCTGTCATAGAAGTCGAATACAACCTCAGCAAGCGGCATATTGAAAATTAACTCTACTCTTTCTGATGTCAGATAACTCTGGTTAACAATTTCTCCTCTCTTTTCGATACATAAAGTCATTACCGCTCCTACGAAGTCAGATTTTGTAATGATAGAAGCCTTGATGAAAGGTTCTTCTACTCTGTCCATCGTTGAAGGATCCATCATTTCAGACGGGTTGTTGATCAGAATCGGAACTTCAGGTTCTTTTTTAGTATATCCAAAATAAGAAACGTTCGGTACCGTAGTGATTACATTCATATTGAACTCTCTGTCAAGACGTTCCTGAACAATTTCCATGTGTAGCATTCCCAAGAATCCGCAACGGAAACCAAAACCAAGAGCTGCTGAACTTTCCGGCTCGAAAACCAGAGAAGCATCATTCAGTCTTAACTTTTCAAGAGAGAATCTTAATTCTTCAAAATCTTCAGAATCAATTGGGTAAATCCCGGCAAATACCATTGGTTTTACTTCCTCGAATCCATCAATTGGTCCGTCAGCTGGTTTTTCAAATGATGTAATGGTATCTCCTACTTTTACCTCACGGGCATCTTTAATACCCGATACAAGATATCCTACATCTCCGCAATGGATTGTTTTCTTTGGAACCTGCTTCAGTTTTAATGTACCTACTTCATCAGCTCCATATTCTTTTCCTGTAGCAAAGAATTTGATCTTTTCATTTTTAGTGATGCTTCCGTTCACTACTTTAAAATAAGCTTCAATACCTCTGAACGGGTTGTAAACAGAGTCAAAGATCAAGGCCTGAAGTGGTCCGTCAGGATCTCCTACCGGTGCAGGAATTCTTTCAACAATCTGTTCTAAAAGATTGTGAACTCCTTCCCCAGTTTTACCGGAAACTCTTAATACATCTTCATATTCACATCCGATAAGATTCATGATCTCATCGGTTACTTCTTCAGGGTTCGCAGACGGAAGGTCAATTTTATTCAGAATCGGAATGATCGTTAAATCATTTTCCAATGCAAGATACAGGTTACTAATGGTTTGAGCCTGAATACTCTGTGCAGCATCTACAATAAGAAGTGCACCTTCACAGGCAGCAATAGAACGGGAAACTTCATAAGAGAAGTCAACGTGTCCCGGGGTATCAATAAGGTTTAAAATATATTTTTCTCCTTTATACTCATAATCCATTTGGATCGCGTGCGACTTGATTGTAATCCCACGTTCTTTCTCCAAATCCATATCATCCAGCGTCTGAGACTGTAATTCTCTTTGGGTAACGGTATTCGTGTACTCCAATAGACGGTCTGCCAGGGTACTTTTACCATGGTCGATATGAGCGATTATGCAAAAATTTCGTATGTTTTTCATTTAAGAATCTTGTAGTTTGCAAAGATAAGAAAATGCAGGAGAATTTTTCATTCTTAATTCTTTCTTTTAACTGAAACACAGATAACAATAAGAAGAGAGGTGAAATTTTCCCTCTTTTTAAATATTATTTTGTTTTGCCAAAGTCTTCCGGTAACACATAATTTCCAGTAAAAGGATCAAGATAAACTTTAGGCCCTACAGTATTCTTTCTTTTGCCTGATAAACTGACATCTATCACCGCACCAATGACGCCACCAATAAGACCACCTGCTGCTGCACCAATTGTCACCCCGGTTGTTGCCGTTTCAGGAAATAATTCTGCTCTTGTTACCTCTATAAAAACCCCTCTATCATCTTTGAAAATCTCAGTGTAACCTACAGGAATATTTTTGTACGCAATGCCCTTATAGACAAAAGCATAGAAATGTCTTATTGCCGTTTTTTCATCTCCTTTTACAGCCTTTGTAACGATTCCCTTATCATTAACCTGCAAAGTAAATCCGGGTTCAGGATTGTGAGTAAAAAAGCTGTAATAGTCTTTGTAAACCCCTTCTTTTAGTTCATTTGCTTTTAGAATGCTCAGTTTTTCTTTTAATACAGAGGCATAATCAGGAAAATCATTTTCTGAAATACTAAGTTCCCAAGGGGTTGCTTTATAGGAGTCCTTAAAAAGATCAGTAAGAATTAAAGTTACTTTTCTTGCCAAGCTTTGTGCCAGATAAGGGGTTGTACGGGATGAGACGGTTGCGATAGTGTCTATTCTATCCATAAAATGATATCCGTCTTCTTTCTTAATAAATGTACTTGCCTTTAATTCAAGCTTTCCGATAGAGTACTTTTCCTTTTTATCTTCTGAAATACTTAAATTTTCAAGCAAAAAAACCAAATCATTATTTCCTCGTGTCGGATTGTACTTATAAAACCAATCCTGTATGTCTTTGACCGCATTATTTTCGAAAACAACTTTCACTTCATCCTTATGGTACATGACCATTCCGATTTCCTGATGGGCTCTTTGATCTATCATCGTAAAACTTTTGATTGAGTTTTTGCTGTCTTTAATAGATTTTGAAAGATCAATTGTTTCTATTTTCTGCCCCCATAATACGATCGAAAACAATAAAAAGAAAAGTACTTTTTTCATAGATAAACTTTGTGGTAAAAATAATTTTTTTTGGTGTAAAATTAAACGGCTCTCACAGAAAAGAACTGTAAGAGCCGTCCAACATTAAAAAAATAAACTATTATGGGTTCTGTTTAGTTCCGGAAGCATTGTTATTATTTCCGTGAGGATTTCTTTCATCCATTTTATCCTTCATCATCTTTTCGGATTGAAACAGTTTCAGAACTTTTTGGCAGGGAATTACCTGCTGCATTTTATCTGCATATTTTTTTCTGTTATCCAATAGCTTCTGCCCTACTTCAAAACTTTGCTGCAACTTAGCTTTCGCTTCGTCATCTGATAAAGTTTCGGGGTCAAAGTTGGAATTAAACTGACTTTTTATCTGCTTCTGGCTATCCAGATATTCGTTATACAATTGTGTAAATTCAGCTTTATCATCTGGATCGACATTCAGATTATCCATGATCATATTGTTCCTGAATTTCTTTAGGAGATCTTTTCTCTCTTCCGGAGAAAGATTATTGATGACTTCTTTCCTTTGTTTAGGATCCATCTTTTTCCAATCATAGTCTGTCCTTTGGGCATTTAATCCAAAGCCATAAATAATCAAAAACGTCAATAATATCTTTTTCATTTTCTTTTAATTATAAATATCCAAATAAACGTCCTGAGTCGAATTACTTGCTAACTCTGCAATTTCAGAATTAGAAAACGAGTCCAGATATTCATTCATTCGTGTTTCTTCTTTTTTCTTTACAGTTTTCACCGGTTTAGGGCTCTCTGTTGTTTTTTTAGTTTCGCCTACACTTTTAGAAGCGTAAACATTGTTATTTTTTTGATTTTCAACTGTTTGATTATTATTTTCAACAGAAGTTAAATCAGATTTTAAAGTTTCATAAGCCAGCTCGCTTTCTGTTTTGGGCTCTCCGTTATTGGCAACATAGGTTGTTTTAGAGTTCAGGATTTGTTCCGTAGAATCGTTATCTGAATTAAAAACATAAGTTGCTCCAAAAATCAAAGCCAGCGATGCAGCAGCTGCATACATCCAGTTCAGCTTAAAGACAGGTGCTTTTTTACTTGTCTTTATATCATTCATAACGCTCTCCTGAATATTTTCAAACATATTATCAGGAACTGTGTAAATGTTTTTACGCTCTAATTTTTCTATGTCGAACTCTTTCATCTTTGTTGGTCAAAAATTATTTTTCGTAATTTTCTTTAATATAATCTTCTATTTTCTGTTTGGCATAATGATAATTCGTTTTCAACGTCCCTACCGACATATCTACAATTTTTGATATTTCTTCGTAAGGTAAATCATCATAATACCGCATCATAAATACCAGTTTCTGCTTTTCGGGCAGGCTCTGTATAGCGTTCTGCAGTAAAATCTGTATTTCTTCAGCATCACCTTCTGTATTATCTGCAACAAGATTCTGCATATGATACTCCGGATCCTCATCAGTTTTCTGCATTTTTTTCATTTTGTTAACCTGCTGTAGCGCTTCGTTGGTAGCGATTCTGTACAACCAGGTATACAACTGGCTATCATTTTTGAACTGATGAAAATTCTGATATGCTTTAATAAAAGTTTCCTGCAAAGTATCCTGTGCAAGATCTCCGTCCACAATAATTCTTCTTATGTGCCAGTACAATCTGCTTTGATAGGCGTCCATCAAGGCACGAACCCCTTTATCCTGGGTCCGTGGATTCTGCATCAACGAAATAATTTCCGCGTCCTTAATCTTCATAAGATGCCTTCATTGTTTTGGATTACAAAAATAGCTGAAAGTTAAATTAAAAATTCAATTTTCAATGTAAATATTAAAAATAATATGAGACACTTACGCAATAAACGTGCCTATATTGAAGTACAGGATTTCTGAAGTGTTCTTCCTTTCCAGGCTCAGCTTAAAATCTTATATTTGTTATATGCAAATTGTAATCATCGGTTCCGGGAATGTAGCCTATCATATGGCAAAAGCTTTCACTTTGAAAAGTATTCCTCTGGCCCAGATTTTTGGGAGGAACGAAAAAGAATTAGGTAAAATTTCTGAAGAATTAAATATTCCTTACTCTACAGATCATCTGGAAGAAGCAGATCTTTATATTCTTTGTGTAAGTGATCATTCTGTAGAAGAAGTCTCAAAAATTATTACAAAAAAAGACTGCTTGGTGGCCCATACCTCAGGATCTCTTCCAAAAGAAGTGCTGGCTGGTGAGTATAGAAAATCCAGCTTCTACCCTTTACAGACTTTTTCAAAATCCAAAGAACTTGAATATGAAAAAATTCCGTTTTTTATAGAGGCGGAAAATGAAAAAGATCAAAAAATATTATTTGATCTTGCTTCAAAGATTTCGGAAAGAGTGATGGAAAGTAATCATGAAAAAAGAAAATATATTCACCTGACGGCTGTTTTTGCCTGCAATTTTGTGAATCACCTTTTTTCAAGAGCTAAAGAAATTTCAGATTCCCAGGATATTCCGTTTGATTATTTCTTACCTCTCATTGATGAAACGGTTCAGAAAATTCATGAAATTGAACCCAAAATGGCACAAACCGGTCCGGCAGTAAGAAATGATGTAAGGATTTTACAACTGCATGAACAGTTATTAAAAGACGAAAGTCTTGAAATTTATAAAACAATGAATCATTCTATTCAGAAAATGTATGAGTTATAAAGAGAAATTAAAAGATATTAAAGCATTTGTATTTGATGTTGACGGAGTTTTCACTGACGGAAGTGTTTATCTTCTTCCCGGAGGAAATATGTGCAGGGTAATGAATGTTCTGGACGGATATGCGGTAGTAAAAGCTTTAAAAAACAATTATTTAATCGGTGTTATTACCGGAGGAAATGATGAAATGGTAAAGCACAGAATCAATTATCTTGGTATTCAGGATTACTATCCGAAGTCTCACAATAAAATAGATGATTTCGAAGACTTTAAGAAGAAATATAATCTTAAAAATGAAGAAATTCTGACGATGGGTGATGATCTTCCGGATATTCACATTATGGAAAGTTCAGCCATTGCAGCATGTCCTGAAAATGCAGTTCCCGAAGTAAAAGGAATTTCCGATTATATTTCCCCTAAAAAAGGAGGAACGGGTGCAGTACGTGATGTGATTGAACAGGTAATGAAAGTTCAGGGGAACTGGCATGACGATAATACTCAATCTGTATAAGTATCTGTATGAAATTACTTTTAGCATCACAATCCCCAAGGAGAAAAGAACTTCTTTCCAGCCTTGGTTTTGAATTTGAAGTCGTAAAAATAGACTGCGAAGAAATTATTCCGGAAAATATCAAAATAGAAGCAGCAGCAGCTTATCTTTCTGATTTAAAAGCTTCAGCCTTTAGAAACCTGGAAGCGGGTGAAGTACTCCTGACTGCTGATACGGTAGTCGCTATCGATAATCAGATCCTGGGAAAACCTAAAGATGAACAAGACGCCTTTGCCATGCTTCAAAGTCTTTCGGGAAGGACTCATCAGGTCTATACGGGAATTACCATCAAAACAGCCAATAAGTCTTTCACAGAAACAGATGTAGCGGATGTTACTCTCGACAAACTTTCAGAGGAAGAAATAAACTATTATATTCAGAATTATAAGCCTTTTGATAAAGCCGGCAGTTATGGTGTTCAGGAATGGCTGGGAATGGCAAAAATCACAAGCCTTACAGGAAGTTATTATACCATTATGGGACTTCCTACCCATCTTGTTTATAAAATTCTGAAAGAATCTTGTCTTATTTAAAAGATTATCAGGTTCAAAACACTCATTAAAGAAGAAATAAAATACTTCCTGAAGAAATATAAATATTATTCATTATAAAATTTTATTATTTTTACAAAATCATCAAACTGCTGATAATAAAAAGCAGATTAGCGAGTTATATTGAATAATGAAAAAGAATATATTATTCCTTTTAGTCATATGCCTTGTTGCTTCATGTGCTACCAAAACGAAAAAGCCGGAGCAGCGTTCAAGAGTATTGAAAGGATTTTCCACATATTATAACACATTATTTAATGCAAAAGATGCATTAAACAGTGAGTTTACTACCAGAGACAAAGGGCATAAGGATAACTTTTATGCTCCCTATATTCCTATTCTGACTTACGAAGAACAACCTTTGGGAAGTGATCTTGGACAGACTGAGGCTTTTGCTGAGAATTCTATGAAGATGGCTGAAGTAGCCAACAGACCTTCAGGAAGAGGTAATTCAGGAGTTCCGAATATCCCTGGAGGGCCTCCGGGAGGCGGACCTTCAAGACCAGACGGAGAACAGACTAAAGGAGCTACTACGCTGGAAATTGCAGAAGCAAAAGCTTTAAAAGCTATAAATAAGTATTCCGTAACCAGAAATGGTGAAGAGAAAAATAAACAGATTTTTGATGCCTACATGATCCTTGCCCAGGCAAGAATTTATCGGGGTAAATCTCTTGAGGCACTTGATGCTCTGAATTATGTTTTCACCCGTATGAAAGATGACAAAAGGATTCCACTCGCGAGAATCTATCAGGGTCTTGCTTATGATCAAATCAAAGATTATCACAGGGCACATGAAACTTTTGCCAAACTGAAAAGTGAAGATATCAGTAAAAGCTATGCAAAACTTCTGAGTATTTACTATTCTGAATCTTTGCTTGATGCCGGTAAGAAAGAAGAAGCTGCCAAAGAACTTGATAATGCTTTTGAACTGAACAGCAACAGAAAACTGAAGAGCAGAATCGCTTATCTGAGAGGTCAGGTTCTTGAAAATCTTAACCAGAATGATAAAGCAAGAGAAAGCTATGCTTCAGCGTATAAATATGCCAGTGATTTCGAATTTGAAGTAAAATCTCAGGTTGCTATTGCAAAAACTTTTAACGGTAAAGGGGACTATGCCGGAGCAAAAAATTATCTGGAAGGAATCAGTAAAAAGGGAATGTATGGCTCCAGAAAAAATGAATTTTACTATGCTTTGGGATTAATGGCTAATAAAGCAGGTAAAAAGGATGAAGCTCAGCAATTCTTCAGAAAATCCCTTTTTGAAAAGGTTTCTGATCCTCAGATCCGTGGATTGGCTTATTATGAAATAGGAAAAAGTTACCTTGATAAGAATGATTATATCGGAGCTGGAAGTTATTATGATTCTGCTCTTGCTGTAATGACTTATGAACCTTCAAAAATTCTGTTAAAGGATCAATCCGAATACATCAAAAAGATTTCCAAAAACTATTATCTTATTAAAAAGAATGACAGTATTCTTTCTCTGGCAAAAATGAATGATGGTCAGAAAACAGATTATTTCACAAAATATATTGCCAAACTAAAGATTAAAGAAGAGAAAGAGGAACAGGAAAGAAGACGTGCAGAAAGAAGTAAAGGTTTTGATACCGGAGATTATAGTGCCAACTCTATCTTTGCCAACAGTTCCAATTCTTTTGAAGACTTTGGCGTAACCA
Organism: Chryseobacterium sp. T20; assembly: GCF_047345655.1. NCBI lineage: Bacteria > Pseudomonadati > Bacteroidota > Flavobacteriia > Flavobacteriales > Weeksellaceae > Chryseobacterium > Chryseobacterium sp. T20. The sequence goes on along the minus strand of NZ_JBLFDU010000020.1, from coordinate 53,652 downwards.
CAAAAGGATTTTACTTCAGCAATTCAGGAACGGTAAGCAAAGGGACCTCTTCATTTAAGCAAATCTGGGGAGACCGTGCTCTTGCTGATAACTGGCGTTCTTCTAAGAAAATGGCCTCTATTGAAGATATGAAAAATGAAGCGTTAGGAGTAACCTCTGCGCCTAATCCAAGACGTTTTGAGCCTGCGTACTATATTGAACAGATTCCTACGGATCAGGGAAAATTATCTCAGTTAAAAAAGGACAGAGATACCGCTTCATTAGGGCTGGGAATTATGTATCAGAATTATTTTACCAATACTCCACTGGCTACGAAAACGCTTTATGACCTTGTAGATGTAAAACCGGAAGAAAAGGTAATGCTGCAGGCACTGTATGAGATTTTTGCTATGAATTATGAGAAAAATCCGCAGGCTTCTGAAAGAGCAAAACAAATTCTCTTAGCTGATTACCCTTATACTTCTTACGCTGAATTTGCCAGAAATCCTAAGAACAAGTCATTTGTAAAATCAACCGAAGAAGTTGAAAACGAATACAAAAAGGCATATGCCCTATTTGAATCAGAAAAATTTGTGGAAAGTAAAGATATTATAGATCAGACGATTCAGAAGTTTCCGAAAGATGCACTGGTTCCTAAACTGTATTTATTAAATGCTTTCAATGCAGGAAAATCAAGTGGAAAAGAAGTTATGATTCTACAGCTGGAACAGATTGCCCTGAATTATTCTAAAACACCTGAAGGGGTAAGAGCTAAAGAAATGCTGAATTATCTGAAAAGTGACCTCAGCTTCCAGGCAACGGACAATAAAGGAAATAATATTCCTCAACAACCATCAGGAGCGCCTGTACAACCTAACACCCAAAATACGGGAGTTCCACAAATGAACAGTGGAAAAGTACAGAAGCTGGATACTATAAATACAGTTCAACAGGCAATTCCGGGTCAACCACAAAATCCTAAAAAACCTAATGAGACAAAATCAGGATCGAAGATCCCGCCAAGACCTCAATAAAATAAAAAAGCGAAGATTTATTCTTCGCTTTTCTTTTTCTTTACTCCATGGAAATCTTTGAGATAAAAAGGCTCAAAATAAGCCATATCTTCAAATTCCTTGTTTTGTATTTTCTCCAGAGTCTTTCTGATGAGATATTGTGCAGAAGGATAAACATCTTCTTTAAAAACAGCATCAGGGAGATTCAGAATCTCTTTTGTTTTTTTAGCACCATCCCCTACAAACAGAACTTTTTTATCTTTAAATTCTTCAAAAGAAGTTTCATCTAAAATTTTCGCTTCGGTCTTGGACAACTCCTCCCCTGTTTTACCGTCATAGACGGCCGTATAAACCTCCATTCTCCTTGCATCGATCAAAGGTATTATAAAATCGTAGTTATCGCCTAAAAAAGGCTCTATCATGCTTTCAAGAGAATTCACAGCTATCAGAGGAACTCTGAGTCCATAACAAAACCCTTTTGCTGAGGCAGCTCCGATTCTTAAGCCGGTATAAGAACCGGGACCTTTTCCTAAAGAAACGGCTTCAATATCTTTAAGCGAAATTCCCGCTCCTTCCAATGCCCATTCTACATAGGTGTGAAGACTTTCGGATTGTTTATAGTTTTCGGAAACTTCTTCGCAAAGGCATAATAGCTTCTCATTGTCTGATATGGCTACTGAACAGTTCTTGGATGATGTTTCCAGATATAGAATTTTCATTTTTTTGTTTTAAGCTAAACAGCAATATTGCAAAAGCAAAATCACATTTAATATTCTGCAAATTTACTCCATTATTTTGGACTATTTTCTATAAATCGTTCTTGGTTCAGCCTGAGCACTTGGATAGATGGTCATATCTGAAATGGTAACGTGTTTCGGTGCGTTCACACAGTAAGCAATAGCATCAGCAATATCTTCCGCCTTCAAAGGTTCATAACCTGCATATACAGTTGAAGCCTTCTCACTGTCACCTTTGAATCTTATCAAAGAGAAATCTGTTTCTACAGCACCCGGCTGGATGTTGGTCACTTTGATTCCAAATTCCGTAAGTTCCAGTCTCATTCCTTCTGAAATAACGTCTACTGCTTTCTTCGTTGCACAGTACACTACTCCATTCGCATAAGTTTGTCTTGCTGCTACAGAACTGATGTTTACTATATGACCTAAATTTTTAGTTTTCATAGTTGGGGTGATCATTTTGGAAACATAGAGTAATCCCTTTACATTTCCGTCAATCATAGAATCCCAGTCATCGGTCTTACCAGCAGAGAGAGGATCTAACCCATGAGCATTCCCTGCGTTATTAATCAGAACATCAATCTCTTTCCAATTTTCAGGAAGGGAATTAATAGCTGTTTCAACTTCTTCAAGATTCCTTACATCAAACATTAAACTAAATACTTCGGTAAATTCAGAAAGTTCTGTTTTTACAGCTTCCAGCACCTCACTTCTCCTTCCACAAATAATAATTCTGTTTCCTTGTTTTGCAAGAAGCTCTGCGGTGGCTTTACCTATACCGGAAGTAGCTCCGGTGATCAATATTGTCTTCATAAAATTAGTTGTTACATGTCTGAATGCACTCCTCTATCAATGTCATGATTCTGTTACATTCAAACATTGTTGTATTGATTTATTAATTTGCATCAAAGGCCTGAAAAGCATCTTTGATATGGTCTATGATTAAGTCTTTATTATCATCGGGAAGAACGGAGATAATATCAAATCTGACTTCCTGATCTTTATTAAATTCTTCCATATAATGATCGGCTGCAGAGACAATAGATTTTATCTTTGTCTTGGTTACCGCCTCCTGAGGAAGCATAAAAGCATCGGTAGATCTTGCTTTTACTTCCACGATAATAATCAGGTTATCTTTTTCAGCAATGATATCAATTTCATTTTGTTTAAAACGAAAGTTTCTGGCCTTAATTTTATAGCCATTTTTCTGAAGATAATCAGCAGCTAGATTCTCTGCTATTTTTCCAAAATCATTATGATGAGCCATAGTATGTATTTAAGAGTTTGGAGATAGGAGAGTAGTACTACTTTAAAAATCTATTTTTACTTTAGCATCCACTTGCATTTTCACGTTGGCACCGATTAAAAGTGGTCTGTTTTCCTTAATGTGTCCATTCGGGAAGGCAAACACTACCGGGAAGTCATACTTTGAAATTCTGTCAGAAATAAGCTTATAAACGAACTCATCAAAACTTTCTTCATAACTTTCATTCTCCTTTTCATCTCCCATATTAGTCATTCCTCCCACAATAAGTCCTTTGATTTTATTGAAGACACCTGCCAGCTCCAGACTCATAATCATACGGTCCAGTGCATAGAAGTTTTCTCCGATATCTTCAATAAACAGAATCTTGTCTTTAAAGTCGAATGAATATTTGGTCCCCAGAAGGGCATAAATAAGGGCTAAATTCCCTCCAACCAATTCTCCCTGAATATTCCCTTTTTTGTTTAAAGGGTGAGATTTTAGGCCGTATTTGGGCTTTTTGCCCTTAAGGATATCAAAGATCAGATCATAGCTTTCTTCTGTAACTCCAAAGCTGGATGTTTTGATGGTTTGCCCATGGATGGAAACAAAACCTTTTTTTAACAGATAACTTTGTATGACTGTGTTGTCTGAATATCCGATATACCATTTCGGGTTTTCTGTAAAGTTTTTCAACTTCAGGTGTTGGATAAGATGCTGGCATCCGTAACCACCTCTTGAAGCCCATACAGCTCTTATTTCTGTATCGTTTAAAGCCCAGTTGATATCTTTTGTTCTTTCCTTTTCTGTTCCGGCGTAATTATATCCGTTTGAAAATTTAGTGTAGAGATGTTCTCCGAGCACGGGTTCAAAACCTCTACTTTTAATCATTTCTATTCCCTTTTCCAGTTGAGTGGCATCTACTGCTCCTGCAGGGGAAATAACAGCTATTTTGTCTCCTTTTTTAAGAGATTTTGGAAAGATCATTTTTTTCATTTTGCTTTTTGATATTTTACTTCTTTCTTTTCTGCTTCCTCCAGTTGTTTTTCAAATTGGTTGAACTTTTTAAAACTCTGCAGGAAAATAAAGAAACTGAAGATAATAAGAATACAGCCAACAACTCTTCTGATCTGGTTGGCCAGTTTTTGTGTTAATTTATCATGAAATTGCTTGGCAAGAAATATCTTGGCAAGATCTATAGACAGGTAAGTGGCCAGTACTATACTGATGTATAAAATAAAACTGCTGGTGTCCGGATATTGATTCCTTACGGAAATTACCGTTACCAGCCAGAAAAGGATGACTCCAACATTCAGAAGATTAAAGAAAAAACCATTAAAAAAGGTCTTAATATAATTTTGACCAATGATCTTTTCTTCTCCGGGCATGTGCATTTTGGTTTTGGTCACCAGCATCACAATTCCGTAGATGAAAATAAGAATGGAAGTGATCCTGTAAAACCCGGGATGCTTATCAATTAATGTTACAATATCTGTACTGGCATAGTACGCCGCTACAATGCATAATAAATCTGCCGTAATAACACCAAGATCCAGTGATAAGGCATGTCTGGGGCCTCTGGAAAAACTGGTTTCAATTAAAAGGAAAAAAATAGGTCCTATGAAAACCAGGCTCAGCATAAATCCTAATATGATGGCAGATAGTACAAGTTCTAGCATTAAGTGGTGTTTTAAAATGAATAAAATTCATTTCGTTTAATACAAAGTTAGACTTTATGATTTAATTATTCAATAAAGTTGTGATATATCAAGTAGATTTTAATCAGACTTTAATGTAAAATTTTTAAGAAATAGGAGAGGAGCGTTTATTATCCGTTTTTTGTTAAAAAAATAAAGAGGTCATTCCATTTAGAAACAACCCCTTTATATTATAATTTTTACTGAATACGTTCAGCAATCTTTTTTTATTTTTCCAAACAGTTTTCATTAAAAACAAATTCGAAATCTTTTCTGATTTTAAGACCAAAAATACCTCTTTCAAAGGTATAAATAACCTGATTTTTAAACAGCATTCTTTTATAATCAATCAAAAAACTTCTTGTCATATAAGAATATTCGTAGGCATTTCCACTCAAATAAACGTAAGTTGTTTTACCTTTCTGATGGCTTCGCACACTCCCAACCTCTGAAACCATACTTTTGAAACAGTATGTTTCTTTTGTAGGATTCATTCCTGTAACATAATTGATTAAAAAAAATGCATTGACTATCTGTGGAAATGTGACTCCAAAAAAGTATTTTTTTCCTTGTTTATCAATATTAATAATATTTCTTTTGATTAAAATATTACATATGCATATAAGGACGATGATAGCGAGTACAAAAAGATAAAAATTGATAACAGTGTTAAAAATAACTGTTATCAATAATATTACGTTTAAAATACTAAATACAATGTATTTATCTATTCTCGTCATTACTTCACAATCTGGAAATCAAGCTGCTTCTGAATAAGATTGGCTTTTACCACTTTGATCTGAACTTCATCTCCCAACTGGTATTTATTTCCATGTCTTATTCCGTATACGGCATGGGTTTTAGCATCATACATATAGGAATCATCCACAAGATCTCTCAGCTTGATAAGACCTTCAGCACCGTTTTCAGGAATCTCAACCCAGAAACCGAATTCTGCTACTCCGGAAATCACTCCTTTGAATGTTTCTCCCAGATGTTTTTCCATGAATTTCACCTGCATGAATTTGATAGAGTCTCTTTCCGCATCTGCTGCCAGTCTTTCCATCGCACTGCAATGTTTTGCCTTTTCTTCAAGATCACCTCTGTTCGGAGATTTTCCTCCATCCAGATAATGCTGAAGAAGACGGTGTGCAAGCAAATCCGGGTAACGACGGATAGGAGAGGTGAAGTGGCTGTAATACTCAAACCCCAGACCATAGTGGCCAATAGGTTCCGTAGAGTATACCGCTTTACTCATACTTCTCATCGCAAGCGTTTCAATCATATTTTCTTCCCCTTTTCCTTTTACATCATGAAGAAGTTTATTCAAAGATGCAGCCACTTTTTTGGTATTGGCCAAATCCATTTTATATCCGAAAGTAGCAACGAAGTCTCTCAACGATTCCAATTTTGCCGGATCCGGATCATCGTGAACCCTGTAAATAAATGTATTATTGGTGATCTCACCTTTTCTTGAAAGCGATACAAATTCTGATACTTTTTTATTGGCTAAAAGCATGAATTCCTCAATCAGGTGATTGGAGTCTTTACTGATTTTAAAGTATACACCAATCGGCTCATTATTTTCATCAAGATTGAATCTTACTTCACTTCTGTCAAAAGTAATGGCTCCTTTTCTGATACGTTCATGACGCATTATTTTCGCCAACTTATCAAGGGTATTGATTTCTTCCGCCAGATCTCCCTGTCCGGTTTCAATACGTTCCTGTGCTTCCTCATAAGTGAATCTTCTGTCTGAATGGATCACCGTTCTTCCAAACCATTGTTTCTGAATCTCAGCATTGTCATTCAGTTCAAAAACAGCTGAGAAGGTATATTTATCTTCGTGTGGACGAAGGGAGCAAACATCATTACTCAAAACTTCCGGCAGCATCGGCACAACCCTGTCAACAAGATATACCGAAGTAGCTCTCTGATACGCTTCATCATCCAGAATTGTTCCCGGCACTACATAATGAGATACGTCTGCAATATGGACTCCGATTTCCCAGTTTCCATTTTCCAGTTTTCTTATGGATAAAGCATCGTCAAAGTCTTTCGCATCTTTAGGGTCAATGGTAAACGTACAGATATTACGCATATCCCAACGTTTTGCAGCCTCTTCATCTGTGATGCTTCTGTCTATTTTATCTGCATCAGCTTCTACTTCCGCTGGAAATTCATAAGGAAGACCATATTCTGCAAGAATAGAGTGGATTTCCGTTTCATGTTCTCCCGGAGCACCCAGCACCTGAATGATTTCACCTTCCGGATTTTTATCACCCGGTCTCCATTCTGTCATTTTTACAATGACCTTATCACCATCTTCAGCTGTGCTGAATTTTCCTTTCGGAATAAAGATATCCGTGTTGATTGATTTTTTATCGCAAACCACAAACCCAAATTCCTTATGAGCAACCTTCTGAAATGTCCCTACAAATTCAGTTCTGGTACGTTCCAAAACTTCCAAAACAGAGCCTTCTAATTTCTTTCCTTTATAATGATAAGTTATAATAAGAACCTTATCTCCCTGCAATGCATCCTTCACATTTTTGGCGTGAACGAAGACATCATCTTCCAAACCTTCCACACTTACGTAAGCATTTCCACTTTGGTTAAAGTCAATAGTTCCGGTAAGTGTTCCTGCGATTTTCAGGTTCACGATGTATTTTCCTTTTTCTACTTCTTTGATCTTTTCAGATCCCTGAAGTTTATGCAGCGCCTGGATCACAAGTTCTCTTTGTCTTGGATTTTTGTAATCTATTCCATCAGCGATCTGCTTATAATTATAAATTTTGGATGAATTTGCATTCATAAAACGGAGGATCATTCTTCCGATCTCCATCATTTTTAAATCATTTTTATGACTTATATATTTTCTTTTTTTTGGCATTTTAATTTTCTTTTAATTGTTTTGGTCTTATCTCCACTAAGACCTTTTTCTAAATCTTCCTTATTCGTTCCTTTGTATAAGGTTATTCAATTTCATCATTAGAATCTTTCCGTAAATCATCAGAAATTATCTTTCAGTTTGCTTACAACGGGAGCTTTAGTTTTGTATAAATTTAATACAATTCTGGAGAAGAAAAGAGAAAAACCTTTTATTAAATATGTTTCAAATATAAGAAAGGCTTTGGAGAATAATAGAGTGTAATTTCTATTGGACACTGCAAATGTACGAATAAAAAATAAATAAGGCTTGTAAAGTGATTTACAAGCCTTATTATCATTAGCAAACTGCAATTTTGTCAACTCTGTTCTGGTGTCTTCCACCTTCGAAGTCTGTTGAAAGAAATTTATCTACAATTTCAATGGCTAGTTCTTTAGATATAAATCTTGCCGGCATTGAAATCATGTTGGCATCATTATGTTGTCTTGCCAGTGTTGCAATCTCCGGCATCCAGCATAATGCGCATCTTATCTTCTGGTGTTTGTTCGCAGTGATCTGAACTCCGTTTCCGCTTCCACAGATCAGAATTCCCAGCTCATTTTCTCCGTTTTCCACAGAGGTTGCCGCAGGATGTACAAAGTCCGGATAATCCACACTGTTTGTGGAAAACGTTCCAAAATCCTGAACTTCAAAACGTTCTGAAAGGTAGTTCTTAACAATCTCCTTATATTCATAGCCTGCATGGTCCGCTGCGATAGCAATTTTTCTTTTCATAATACTCTTATTAAGCTTTATTAGATTCTATTTCCTTACAAAGGTAAGAATAATAACAATTCGTGTTAGTAAACCCTGAGTTAATTGTGAAAAGGTATGTGAATAACTGTGGAAAACTTTTATCAACTTTCTATTTTTAAAGATCAATTTATTTCGTAATAGAAAATCTTTCCTCAAACTTTTACCACAACTTTCCAGATGTTTTCTTCAGCTATCCCCAGATTTTTCCATAATAAAATAACTAATAATGGTTTCATCTCAAAGTTATCAACATTTGTTAATAAGTATGTGAAATAGCGGGTTTACAGAGATTTATATTGTGAGTTAAATATGAGTTGAATAAAAGTTGAATGTTATCAATTTTTAGCCTAAAACTTATCCCCGAAACTAACAACACTCAACAACAACTACATTATTCTTTTTTTTAAAAGAGAAAAAATTGTTGATTAATGGGTGATTGGGTTCGGGGAAAGTTTTTGAAAACTTTTATTTTAATCAAACTGTTGAAAAAGTTTAAAACCTTACATTTGTGAAACAAAAATTCAATGAGATTTATGAAATTGTTCTTGCGAGATTTTACCGAAAGCTAAAACGGATTTTGAGCACGGCGGTTTCATAGGGCTTAGCAAAAAATAAATCTACTTATGAAAACAATCAATGATCTTAATTTTAAAGATAAGAAGGCTCTGGTAAGAGTGGACTTCAATGTTCCACAGGATGATCAACTGAAGGTGACAGACAACACAAGAATTGTGGCTGTGAAACCAACAGTGGAAAAGATCCTTAATGATGGTGGTTCTGTCATCTTAATCACACACCTTGGAAGACCTAAGGGAGAGGTTAAAGATGAATTTTCCCTTAAACATATTGTTGGCGAAGTTTCTGCTGTTTTAGGACAGGAAGTGAAATTTGTTGATGAGTGTATTGGAGAGAAGGCGGAGCAAGCAGCTGCAGATTTAAAACCAGGAGAGATCTTACTATTGGAAAATGTACGTTTTCATAACGAGGAGGAAAAAGGAGATGCTGCATTCGCAGAGAAGCTTTCAAAGTTAGGAGATGCTTATGTAAATGATGCATTTGGTACGGCACACAGAGCTCACGCTTCCACAGCAGTAATCGCTCAATATTTTCCATCAACTAAATATTTCGGTTTACTAATGGCTAAAGAGCTTCAGGCAATCGATAAAGTATTAAAGAGTGGTGAGAAACCAGTTACAGCTATTTTGGGTGGTTCTAAAGTTTCAACTAAAATTACCATTATAGAAAATATTCTTCCTGCAGTAGATAATCTGATCATTGGTGGAGGTATGGCATTTACTTTTATTAAGGCTCTTGGAGGGAAAATCGGTAATTCTCTTGTAGAAGAAGATAAACTTCCTTTAGCCCTTGAGATTTTAGGAAAAGCTAAAGAGCACAAAGTAAAAGTATATCTTCCGTCTGATGCCATTATCGCTGAAAGCTTTAGTAATGATGTGGAGAGAAAAGAAGTTGATATTTATACAATTCCTGAAGGATGGATGGGACTTGATGCAGGTAACAAATCAAGAGACCAGTTCAATGATGTATTATTAAACTCAAGAACAATTCTTTGGAATGGGCCAATTGGTGTTTTTGAAATGTCAAATTTTGCTGGCGGAACAGTTGCATTAGGGGAGAGTATCGCTGAAGCAACAAGATTAGGAGCTTTCTCTTTAGTAGGAGGAGGAGACAGTGTTGCTTTCGTGAAGCAATTCGGATATGCTGATCAGGTAAGCTACGTTTCTACCGGTGGTGGAGCAATGCTTGAAAGTCTTGAAGGACTTGAATTACCAGGAGTAGCAGCAATCAATAATTAATAGAAAATAAAAGATATTTTAAAGCCTGCTAATTATATTAGCAGGCTTTTTTTATTTCTTAAACTTAAAGAAAATCCTTTATTGATCGGAGTTTTAATACTATTTTAGATATAACTTATAGTTATATATGACTGGGTTCAATTCTCTTTCAGAGACTTATGTTTTTAATGAAATTTATGATCAGAATATTCTTGGAAAATTGATGAATTTATGTGATTTTATTTCTGGTTTTATTCTCATTTTACTTTGGTAAATGACCATTATTTTTGCAATACTATTGATGTAAAAAGTGATATTTTTTCTATGAATTATACCCTGTATTTCGAAAAATATAGAAGAAGTAGTTGATATGATTTTAAGAAAATTATTAGAGGATTTGAATTAAGATTGATGATTTCTTCTTTCAATTAAAAAGTGATTCTAATTATTTTTTAAAAATTATTTTGGAGAGATAGGTTTTACTTTATCTGTTTTAGGAAATCGTATTTTAGATTGTTTTAGTATTTAAATTTCTACTAAAAAAGGGTAGATATAAATTTTTGAAAACTTTAAATCTCTAAATTCAATGATTTTTTTATTTCACATAACAGTGATAGTGTTGTATCTTGTTGACTATTAATTATTAAACTTAGTTTTAATCTATTTTATCCTTATTATTTTCATGTGATAATCTTACTAAAACAATAGAAATCCATAGGTAACTATAATAAAATGAATAAGTTAATTACTTTTTGAATTTTTAAGACCTGTTTCCAGGATAAATTTAAGTGAGTTTTAATTTTTTATTTCTTAGACTTAAAAATTTTGCATGAAGTTTAACATTGTTTAGGTGCTTTCAACTTTTAAATTTTTTATTGAGTATTGATTTTTGAAATTCTCTACAATTATTGATTTTCATTTTTTTCCAGTTTTCTTAAAAAGAAGAGCGTGGCAATTTTTTATCAATTTTATTTTTTTGAAGTAGTGAAAAATTATTTTTATTAAAAATGATAGAGTGGAGGAGGGGAGCTTCTTTTTTTATCCTGGAAGAATTACTTTAGGAAGAAATTGGATTTTCTATTTTTTTGTCGTCAGAAATATATTTACCAGATCAGCTTTAATTTTTTCTTTTCAATAAAAATGTCGAAAAACGACCTTCATAAATAGCTTAAAAATCAATTTTCTCTCTTTTTTAGAGTGTTTGTATCTTATTTTATTTTGAAGTTAAATTGAAGCTGTTTTTGTGATAATTCATTTTGTTAAAACTAAATTTCTTCTTTTTTTCGCCGGTTTTTATGGTTTTATTGAAAACTGAATGAGAAAGTTCAATAAAAGCTTTAATACATAAATTACTGAGGAGATGATCTCTATTTTTCTTTATTATTAAAATGGAGTAGGGGAGATATTTTTTTATTGACAGGTAAGGAAGGTAAATTTCTATTTTATTTTTAAGTCTTTGCAAAATAGATGTAGGATTTAAAATATAAATGAATTCTAGAAAAAAGAAAACTCAGGAGAAAAAATCCTGAGTTTTTTATTTTTTAAGCTAAAAATGCCGAAAATTGACCTTCATAAATGGGTCAAAAATCGATTTTCTATCTTTTTTCGATAATATATATCAAACTTGAAAATTCGTTGGAAAACAATGCTTTTACGTTCGAAATTGTTCCGTAAACAACGGCTTTTACCCAAAATAGAGGAGATTTTTTATATTTTTCGCTCAACATGGAGATATAATAAGAATCTAGGACCAAAGGTTTGATCTTTCTCATTTTCCAGTCTGGATTTTTTGAAATTAAATTTTCCATTCCGTTTTTTGAAAAATGGTAGATATGTCTAGGGACATCATACGCAGCCCAATATTCTTTATAATGTTTGGCATCATAAGAAGTAGGGTTGGGAACAGCGATGACAAGAATCCCTTTTTCTTTTAATTTTCCATGAAATGTGCGAAGCATTTCATCCTGGTTTTCGATATGTTCAAATACATGCCAGAGTGTAATAGCATCTAAGGTGTTATCCTCAATTTTATGAATATTATCTAAAATAGAAGCTTTTGTTATTTTTCCCTGTGCTGCTTTTCTGGCATCAGCATCCGGTTCAAAGCCGAAAGTTTCAAAATCATTTTCTATATATTTTACAAACTCTCCGGCACCGCACCCGTAGTCAAGAACTTTTGATCCGTTTTTTATTCTGTCTACCAGTATATTTTTTTTATACTGCAGATTAAAAGACTGAAGAAATTTATAAAGCTTTTCTTTTAAACTTCCGGAATCCTGGTGATGAGAAATATAATCTTCACTTTCATAATATCTGGAAATATTGGAGGGAATAGGAGTGGTTTTGAATACCCCTTTTGTTTCAGTCTCTTTAATTTCAAATATTTCCTGTGAAAGAAAATGATCTTTTATTTTCATTGAAGTAAATATCTTTTATATGATAAAAAAATTAAGATATTCAGAAGTGTTTTACGCTTATAAATACCTTAATTTTTGTTTTTATTTTCTAATGTTTCACGTGAAACATTTTTTTTTAACGCCCTAGATAAACTAATAAAACATTAATATCAGCTGGGGAAACCCCGCTAATTCTTCCAGCCTGTGCAATAGTCTTCGGACGTACGTTAGACATCTTCTGTTTTGCTTCTGCAGAAAGGCTGGAAAGCTTTGTATAATCAAAATCTTCAGGAATTTTAATGTTTTCCAGACGATTTAATTTAGCAACGTTTTCTTTTTCTTTCTCAATATATCCTTTATACTTAATATTGATCTCTGCCTGTTCTCTTACTTCATCATTATATTGAGTGGAAACTTCTTTAATAAAATCAATTTCATCCAGTTTTTCTAATGTCATATTAGGTCTGGTAAGGATTTGAGCTGCTCTGTAAGCCTGATCTACAGGACTGCTTTCAATAGATTCCAAAACTGGATTGATAATACCTGGTTTTAAAGAAGTTTCGCGAAGAAACTCTTCAAGTGACTGGCTTTCAGATATTTTGGTTTCAACTCTTCTTAATCTGTCTTCTTTTGCCAATCCTAATTGGTATGCTTTCTCTGTTAATCTGATATCGGCATTATCCTGTCTTAAAAGAAGTCTGTATTCTGCACGAGAAGTGAACATTCTGTAAGGTTCTTCCGTTCCTTTTGTGATCAGGTCATCAATCAATACTCCAATATAAGCTTCATCTCTGTTTAGGATAAAATCTCCTTTTTCATGAACTTTATTATGTGCATTGATTCCGGCAATTAATCCCTGGCCTGCTGCTTCTTCATATCCGGTAGTTCCATTAATCTGTCCTGCGAAATATAAATTGTCAATTAATTTAGTTTCGAGTGTATGTTTTAATTGGGTAGGAGGGAAGTAGTCGTATTCAATAGCATAACCCGGACGAAAAACTTTTACATTTTCAAATCCTGGAATATGTTTCATAGCTTTGATCTGTACATCCTCAGGAAGAGAAGAGCTGAATCCGTTTACATAGATCTCTACTGTTTTCCATCCTTCCGGTTCTACGAAAAGCTGATGTCTGTTTCTTTCTGCAAAACGATTAATTTTATCTTCAATACTTGGACAGTATCTCGGACCTAAACTTTGGATCGTACCATTGAACATTGGACTTCTGTCAAAACCTTCTCTTAAAATATCGTGTACCGTTTCGTTAGTATATACGATATGACAGCTTAATTGTTTTGTCAGTTTGGGAGTATCAAGATAGCTGAACTTTTGAGGATTTTCATCTCCTTTCTGTTCTTCCATTTTTGAATAATCCAAACTTCTTCCATCTACTCTTGGTGGAGTTCCGGTTTTCATTCTTCCTGCTTCGAATCCTAAAGTGACCAATTGTTCTGTAATTCCAAAAGCTCTTGGTTCACCCATTCTTCCTCCGCCTAATTGTTTATCTCCAACGTGAATTAATCCGTTAAGAAAAGTTCCGTTAGTAAGAACTACAGATTTTGCTTTAATCTCAATTCCTAAAGAAGTAACAACTCCTGCTACTTTATTATTTTCAACAATCAGTTGTTTTACCATATCCTGAAAGAAATCAAGATTGGGAGTATTCTCTAATGCTAAACGCCATTCTTCGGCAAAAAGCATTCTATCATTTTGGGTTCTCGGAGACCACATCGCAGGACCTTTTGAAAGATTCAGCATCTTGAATTGGATGGCAGATTTGTCTGCTACAATTCCGGAATATCCTCCCATTGCATCAATCTCTCTTACGATCTGTCCTTTTGCGATTCCGCCCATTGCCGGGTTGCAACTCATCTGTCCGATGGTCTGCATATTCATTGTAATAAGTAGGGTTTTTGAACCGAGGTTAGCTGCTGCGGCTGCGGCTTCACAACCTGCGTGTCCGGCACCTACTACTATCACATCATATATTTCTGAAATCATTTTTATCTCGCTTGTTTTAAGCTTTAAACCTTATCTTTATAACCAATGTTTCACGTGAAACATTTTTGGAGAATGCACTCTAGGTAAACTTATATTGTTGCTAGAATAGAGTACTTTAGATATGGGACTTTAAGTGATTGTTCAATTCTAAAACTTCAAATCCCTGTATTTATCCAGGTACAGATCTTCCATTCTCCGCATCTCTTTTTCTTCCTCTTCCGTCTTATCTTTATAGCCTGCAAGGTGTAAAATACCGTGGGCTAAAACCCTTCTTAATTCTTCTTCATAATCTCGGGAAAGGGTAGAGGCGTTATCAGAAATGCGCTGCAAAGATACGAAAATCTCAGCGCTTATTGTCTTGCCTTTTACATAATCAAAAGTGATAATATCTGTATAATAATCATGCTGCAAATAATCCTGATTGATCTTAAGAAGATATTCATCATCACAGAAAATGTAATTGATTTCTCCTAGTTTTTTTCCTTCTGAAAGAATAAGATCTTCCAGCCATTTTTTGTAATCTGTACTTACCGACTCTGGTAAGTTTTCGTAAAAGAACTGTATCATTTTTTTAAAACCAGTGTCCTAATATAACACTGAATATACCTTTTTGGTTATTTTTTAGGGAGTGGCTAAAGTTGACTTTTATCTGCCCGAAAGGAGATTTGTAACCTGCCGTAATTCCCAGTGAACTATAATTTACTTTAACTGCATCCTCAAACTTGATATCGTTTGATAAGTTAGCAAAGGTAAAGTTTCCGCTGATAAAATAGTTTTTATTAAACTTAAACTGGACATCATTAGAAGCCAGTATTACATTGTTTGTATAAAGCTGAGCGAAATAGAATCCTCCAAAACTTTTAAAATTCATAAGATTCTGCTCAAAAATTCCTCCTAATCTATATTGGTAATAAGCAGGAAGGTTCTCGCCGAGAGTAACCCCTCCAAATAGATTCAGACGATAACTGAATTGTTTACCAAGTGGAATGTTAAGTTTTAGATCTGCTTTGATCTGAATGATTCTTTTGTCAACTTCAGACTTTAATAGATCTACAACCTTTCCTTCTGCAGCAAAATAAACCCCTTTGGTCGGGAATTCCTTATCATCCTGAGTATCGGTTTTGATAAAGATATAAGGGTTTAAAAAACGGCTGTAACGTCTGTTGTCTCCATTGCTGTTTTCCGCTTTAAAATAGTCATGGCTTATACCACCACCAATGGCAAATTTGTCCTTCCAAATGGACTGTATATAGGCTTCATTTCTGATCCATTCCCAACGGTCTACTACGTAATTGTCTACATTCTTTATATCAAAGCTCATCCCTGATGAATAAAGACCGACTCCAGGAATGTAACCGTTATCTATAAAATAATTCAGGTAATATCTCAGACGATCTCCCACAACAACATCCAGGGAAAGATTGGAATTTTTGAATAAAAGTCTTTTGGCAGAATAATTTAAAAGTAGTCCTGTTTTAAAAACTTCGTCATAATGGAGTCCGAATTTTAAAAAATGGCGGGCATCATCTTCAGTGACGTAAAGCTTCAGATAGTTGGCGTCATTCTCCTGAACGATATCATAATTGATAAATTTATAGTTATTCGTAGCAACCAGTTTATCAATCATTTTATTAATACTTCCATAGGTCTGCAAAGAGGGGAGACGCAATCCCATTTTACCCAGTGTGTAGTTTTTACCATAAATTTTACTTCCTTCAATGGAAATGCTATCGATCTTATAAACGTTCGAATATATTGGATTTACACGCTGTCTAAGACGATCAAATGGTTTCTTTGGAAGCTGGTCCAGTATCTGGGAATATTTTAATCCTTCCACATATCCGCTATCCAGAATTTTCTTTTTATCATCATAGCTTGTTGCAGACATCCCTTTCAGGTTGGGTTTGATATTGATGTCTGTATATTTATATTGTTTTCGGGTGTCTTTTTTAATTCCAAAATCAATAACCTGGTTCAGAATAGCTATAATATTGTTTAAATCCTCTCTTTTTGACAGATCCTGATTAAGGTCTACACCGATGACGATATCAATTCCTTTGTCCTTTAAAGGCTTTGAAGGATAGTTTACCGTCATAGCTCCGTCAATATAAATACTGTCCCCAATTTTTACCGGATCCATTAAAGATGGGAATGCAGAACTCGCCATAATAGACTGTACCAGATCTCCCTTTTCAAAGATCTGCATATTGCCGCTTTCAAGATTGGTAGCGACACAAAGGAATGGGATAGGCATTTTGGAAAAGTCCTCAATATTGGAAACGTTTTTAAAAAGTTCTTTCAGAAGATAAACGTTTCTTTGTCCGGTACTGATAGAGGAGGGAAGTGTGATTTTTCCGTTTTTAAGCGGAATGGATAAAAGATATTTGTCTACAGATTTATTGAAAAAGCTGGCTTCCTGCCGGGACTTTGGATCCATAATGAGAGAATAGAAATCCGTATCCATGACTATTTTTTCTATTTCTTTCCCGGAGTAGCCGGCGGCATACAATCCACCTACAATAGCTCCCATACTGGTTCCGGAAATATAGTCTACTTTCACTCCCAATGAATCCAGTACTTTAAGAACTCCGACATGTGAAAACCCCTTGGCACCACCACCGGCAAGTGATAGCCCTATTTTTGGATTCTTCGGAATTACCAAATCTTTTTTTACCTGAGAATGGATCAATAACAATTGGAATATGGAAAGCAGAATCAGGAGTTTTCTCATAGTTAATCTTTTATATAAATCCGTTTCACCCGGGGCGAAATGGAGGTTAATACTTCATAGGTTATCGTTTTGCAGTATCCTGCGAATTCTTTTAAGCTTGGTTTGGCATTGAAAACAGTTACCGTATCGCCTTCTTTTACGTTGGGAATATGGTCTACATTAATCATCATCATATCCATGCAGATATTTCCGACAATAGGTGCAAGAGTTTTATTTACCCCTACATTTCCTACCTGATTTCCGATCAGTCTTGGAATTCCGTCTGCATATCCCACAGGAATTGTTGCAATTCTTGTAGGATGATCTGCTTTATATCTTCTGCTGTAGCCTACTGATTCACCATTTTCAACGGTTGATATCTGTGAAATTACGGTTTTAAAGCTTACCACAGATCGTAATTGTTTCTGAATTTCAGGATCTGCAGATTCTCCCAGCATACCGATACCGATTCTCACCATGTCGTGCTGATGATCTTTATAGCTGGTAATTCCTGCTGAATTCAGAATATGACTGATAGGAGTGTAGCCTAGTTTTTCAATAAGGTAACTGGAATTTTTTTCGAATACCTCTAGTTGTTGTAAAGTGAATTCTTTTTCTTCAGGCATATCAGAAGAAGATAAATGACTGAACATACTTTGAACCTTTACGTTTTTCTGACTTAAAGTTTCGCTTAACTGATCCAGCTCAAAATCTTTGAAACCAAGACGGTGCATTCCTGTTTCCAGCTTAATATGGATTGGATATTTCTTATCATATCCGGATTTCTGAACGGCTTCATAGAATAGTTCCAATACTCTGAAACTATAAATTTCAGGCTCAAGGTTGTATTCTATAATAGTCTGATAGCTGTGCTGCTCAGGATTCATAACAATAATAGGAGTTGTGATCCCTTTTTTACGAAGTTCTACCCCTTCATCTGCATAGGCTACCCCAAGATAATCTATATGATGATGCTGAAGAAATTCTGACACTTCAAAACTTCCCAGTCCGTAAGCATTGGCTTTTACCATAGCCATCATTTTAGTTCCGGGTTTCAGAAGTGATTTATGATAGTTGATATTATGAAGAATCGCGTTAAGATTCACCTCCAATACCGTGTCATGTTTTCTGAGTTCAAGAATATCTTTCAGTTTTTCGATCTCAAATTTTCTGGCTCCTTTGAGCAGAATAATCTGATTTTCTATATCAGTAAGATGTTTACTTTCAATGAGCTCTTTAGTGTCAATGAAAGTATATGTTTTAGCTTTAAATAATTCACTAAAGTTTGATATTTCATCGCCAATTAAGAATACAGAATCAAAATGCTGCTCATTCACCAGTTCAGAAACTTCTTCATACAATTCTTTGGCATTGGAATTCACTCCTACAATATCTGTTAAGACCAAAGATTTTTTAGATTTGTTGTATTCATTCAAAAACTGCAGGGCAGTCTTCAAAGAGTCGAGGTCAAGATTAAAAGAATCGTTGATGACAATATTGCCCTTAATTCCTTCAATCGCTTCAAGCCTCATTTCAACGGCTTTTAAAAGGTTGATTTTTTCAACGATCTTTTTATTTTCGATATTCAGTTCCTTGAGTACGGAGATAAGCGCCATAGCGTTGGTTAATGTCGCTTCATCTCTCTGGTGAACCGGAAAACTGATTTCTTCACCCAAATATTCAACAATGATGTTTTCATCTTTGGAAATATTGTTTTTGATGAAAACCTGATTCTCTTTTTTAAAACCGTAAGAAATTAATTTTTTATCGGAATAGGAGTTTTTAATTTTTTGATCCACCAAAGAATTATCTCCATTATAAATGATCACTTCAGAATTTTTGAAAAGACTGATTTTTTCATCTATCAGTTCTTCATCGGAGGAAAAATTGGCAGCATGGGCAGTTCCAATGTGGGTAAGCAGTCCGATCTGAGGGTGGAAAATATTTTCAAGTTTTTCCATTTCATGTGGTTTTGAAATCCCTACCTCAAAAATTCCCAGCTGATGGGAACTGTTGATCTGAAGAAGAGACAAGGGAAGACCGATCTGAGAATTAAAACTTTTAGGGCTTTTTACAGTAGGAAACTCGTTCCATAAACATTGATACAACCATTCTTTTAAAATAGTTTTCCCATTACTTCCTGTAATTCCGATAGATTGTAAATGAGAATGTTCGAAATGATACTTTGCTAATTTTTGAAGAAACTCTACGGAATTTTCAACAATAATCCAGGTAATATTTTCAAACTCCGGATAATGATGTTCAGAAATAATGACATTGATACCTCTGTCCATTGCAGATTCAATAAATTTTTCTCCGGAATTTTTCTGAGTATTGATGGCAATAAAGGCTGTATTTTTGGTAGAATAAATAATTCTGCTGTCGTAAGCTATATTTTTGATCAATAAATTTCCGTCTCCAATGATCTGTGCATTGGTGATCTCTGCAATGTGTTGTACTGTATAATTCATTGGTACCCTTTCTGCTTTATTTTGAGCGAAACTGCAAAAAGGTAAAACTGCAAAAGAAATGAAGACCATTTTATCATCTTCTTTCCTTTTTAATATTTTACAATAAAGCTTTTTCGCTTTTCATTTTAATAGTAAGTGAATATATTGTATGGTTTGATGCAAACAGCTGTTTTCTCTGTTTTGCTTTTATCCATTTATTATTTTCTTTTTGAAAGTACTTCGTCAATAAAAACACGGCGGCTTACTGCTTCATAGCTTTCTGTTTCTCCTAATTCTACCAGATTATCTCCCTGAGAAGTTCTCATGGAATAGTTGGCCAGATTACCTGTTCTCTTACAAATAGCATGCACTTTTGTAACATATTCGGCAGTCGCCATCAAATTAGGCATTGGTCCGAACGGACGGCCCAAAAAATCCATATCCAATCCTGCAATAACCACCCTGATACCGCTATTGGCAAGCTGATTGGCAACATCCACAATGCTTTCATCAAAAAACTGAGCTTCATCAATGGCTACTACATCACAATTGGAAGCGAGCAGAAGAATTTCATTAGGGTTTTCTACTGCTGTACTACGGATTTTATTCTGATTATGAGAGACTACATCCTCTTCAGAATACCGTATATCCATTTTAGGTTTAAAAATTTCTACATTCTGTCCTGCCATTTCCGCTCTTCGCAATCTGCGGATAAGTTCCTCGGTTTTACCGGAAAACATAGAGCCACAAATCACTTCCATCCAACCACTTTGTTTGGAATGATTAATTGTATTTTCTAAAAACATTTGTTAAATTAGCCGTATATTTTTAACATCAAAAGTAAGCAATTTTAATAAGAATCTTATTATGCAGAATATCCAAGATTTAAAGGAAAAGATTTTTTTTGAATCCATGAATATCATTGATAATCTGGACAAAATAAGCAATATAGACGAATTACTTTCCAAGCAAGATCTTGTAGATGAGCTTGCTAACAGGATTTCTTTTTTGAAATTGCTGGAAAAAAATATTGAATACTTCGTAGCAGACAATCCGGCGCAGAATCCCGATAATCAGTTTGTGTCTTTTGCTTCAGGAGAAGCAGATCATCATGATACGGGAAACGAAGTGATGGAAGAGGAAGCTATTTTCAATAATGAACTTAACGAAATTGATGAAAATGAAGTTTTTTCAGATGAACCTGAAGAAGAAGCTGTTTTCAACAATCAGTTGAATGAAATTGTCGAAAATGAATTCCATGAAAATATTGTAAGCTTTGTAGAAGAAAACAAGGAAGAAAAATTACCGGAAAATATTCAGGAAGAGAGTCCTGAACATGAAACTCTGGAAGAAGAAGCCGCTTTCAATAATGAGCTGAACGAAATTGATGAAAATGAAATTTCAGAAGAACAGAGAGCTGTTTTGAGTTTTGTGGATGAAGATAAAATCCTTGCAGATTCTACCCCGGATTCGGATGAAGATCTTAATGAAGATCTGTTTTATAATGAAGTCACAGAAGAAGAAGCTATTTTCAATAATCAGCTTAATGAAATAGAAGAGGAGGAAGAGGAAACTTCTGAACCGGACTCTGAAAAAGAAACTGATTTTGCAATCGTAAATGATGCTAAATTGCCGGTAACAGAAACAATTCCGAGCATTTTTGATACGGAAACGCTGGATGATGAAATCCTGATTGAAGAAAACGAAGAACAGTTTGTTGCTTCAAACGTTTCCATAGAGCAGGGAGAAATGGCTACGGAAACTTCTAATGTAGAAAATATCCTGAGTGAGATTAAAAACGACCATTCTGAAGAAGAAACAAAAGAAGAAAGCATTCTTGCTGAAGTCTATGATCGCAGAAAGATTGTTGACATCGATAAACCTGTTCCCGAAGAAACAGATAAACATCGTTCCGATGAAAGCTTCGAAAATTTAGAAGAATATCATCGGGAGAAAAAAATAAAATTAGCCAATATCAAAGGAATGAAGGCTGTTCAGTCACTTTTTGATGACGATCACCTGGAGCTTCCCAAAGAAGAGAAAACTTCTCCGGTTGTAAAAGAAGACCAAGGAAGTATTCTGAAATCCAATATTCCGACCAATTTCATGGAAGCAGACAAGCTGAAACCTGAATTTAAACTGGATCTGAATGACAGACTTGCTTTCACGAAGATGCTTTTTGAAGGCAGCCAGGCAGATCTGAACGATACTGTTTATCAGCTGAATCAATTCAGAACACTGGAAGAAGCCAAAGAATATCTCAGCGATCTGTATTACGACAGAAAATGGAATAAGGTGGATGAATATGCACAGAGACTTTGGATATTGGTGGAAAATAAATTCTTATAATTTTGAGCGGAATCCTATATTTTGTTCCCACACCCGTTGGGAACCTGGAAGACATGACATTCAGGGCGGTAAATGTCCTGAAAGAAGTAGATTATATTTTATGTGAAGACACCAGAACTTCCGGAATACTTTTAAAACATTTTGAGATCTCAAAACCTTTAAAGTCCTATCATTTACACAATGAGCATCAGGCAACAGAGAAAGTGATTGCAGACCTTAAAAGCGGGCAGAATATCGCTATTATTACCGATGCAGGAACACCGGGTATTTCGGATCCCGGATATTTGCTGGCCAAAGCAGGAGCAGATAATAATATTGACATGATTTGCCTTCCCGGAGCAACCGCTCTGATTCCGGCACTTGTGGTTTCGGGACTTCCTAATAATGAATTTCTATTCGCAGGATTTCTGCCACAGAAAAAAGGAAGACAAACCAAACTGAAACAGCTTGCTGAAGAAAAAAAGACGATTGTTTTGTACGAAAGTCCACATAAAATCAATACCACGCTGGAGCAGATTAAAGAATTCTTCGGAGAAGAAACCAAAGTAAGCTTAAGCCGTGAGATCTCTAAAAAATTTGAAGAAACCAAACGCGGAACAATCAATGAATTAATTGAGTTTTCCAAGAGTAAAACTTTAAAAGGGGAGATCGTTCTTATTGTCAATAATTCTATTTAATTTTCTTTGAAGAAATTAGTTTTTGTATTGTGTTCTGTAGTCTGTACGGCACAGACTAACCAATATATGAAGGTAATCCTGTCGAATAAAACAGGGAAAGAAATCAGTTCTTATTCGGAAGGATATGGAACATTCTATGATAGTGGATACAAGAAACAGGGAATAGTAGATTCTTTAGGAACGATTACATTTGAATCTCCTTACAAAGGAGGTATTCTGCATGTCTTCAAAAACCGGTTTATCCTTTATTCTGAGGAAGGAAATAGCCGAAAATCAGCGGTTATTGACGAAAAAGGAACAGAGCTTATACCTCTACATGATCAGGAATTTAATACACCTTGGTGGAGTGAAGATTGTATCATCTCATCCAAACAGAATGCTGAAGCCGTCTATGATTTTAACGGGAAAGAAATCATTCCTTATGCAGAAAAGATCCGTTTTTCAGGGAAGAACAGACTTTTTGTTTTAAAAGATAAAAAATGGTTTCTGTATGACCTTAAAGGCAAGCAGCTCAGCAATCGTGAATTTAAAGAAGACTACAGCTTTGAAGAGGGTAGAGCACTGATCATCAATGAAGACAATGAAAAAGAAATCATTGGAAATAACGGACAGACTCTGCACAAATTTTCAAAACAAGTGGTAGATATCAATGCCTATCCTTATCTGGTTACCCAAAATAAGGCTACAGGAAAATATGGCTTGATTGATGCTGACGGAAATACAATTGCTGAAGAAATCTATAATGATATCGCTCCGGAATACTTTGGTAAAAAAGAGTATATCTACCTTACAAAAAACGGAAAAACAACAGTTTTCAGCAAAAAAGACAAGAAGTTGTATGCACAGACTTTTAAATATTTAAATCCTTTATTGAATAATTATTTCGGTGTCTACAATGATAAAGTAAAGAAATCAGGAATTATAGACCTGGAAGGAAATGTTATTCTTCCACTCGAATATGATTTCATCAGAAGTTTTACCATTTCAGGAAAAGACTTTATTTACCTTAAAAAAGGAAATGAAGAGAAGTTTCTCGATAAAGATCTTAAAAATATTGTGGGTGACGGGGTTCAGATTTTAGGTTTTTATCCTGATAATCTTATTATTGGAAAAGATAATCGCTACTACAGATTTTCAGTGAAAGATCAGTCATTATCTGAGTTGAAAAATATCAGCCAGATCAAAAAAGAAGATGTTGAATATTTTAATCCTCTGAATCAGTATTCAAAACCTCTGGTCTGCAGAAATACAGGCAATTTATATGGGATTCTTGATGGGAAAGGAACAGAAATTGTACCGTTTGTTTACGAAGATATTATCACATTCGGGAATGCTGAAAACGAAATTGTCGTTAAAAAAGAAGGAAAATTCGGGGTTTCCAATTTTCAGAATGAGCCTTTGAAAGAAATTATTTATGATAAATATTTTTGGCAGAAAGAAGTATTAAGACTGGATAAGAGTAAAAAAACAGACTTTATTTATTTCACCAGATTTAAAAATAATTCGGTTCAACTTTAATGAAAATCCTGATAATCATCAAAAAAATAGTAGTATTTTGACAATTTAAATGGGTTGAATAACATTTTATAATATCTTTGCAAACCGTTTAATTCCGGAAAGGAATTGTAGAAACATGAAGAGGCAGCTGTCACAAGCTGAACGAGTTATAAAAGAAAATAATTGTCAATAGATATGAAAATATTAGAAGGAAAAGTAGCACTAATTACCGGAGCTACAAGAGGAATCGGTAAAGGTATCGCTGAAATGTTTGCTCAGCAAGGAGCAAAAGTAGCATTTACCTACGCTGGCTCTGTAGACAAAGCAAAAGAATTAGAAGCAGCTTTAAGTTCTGTAACCCAAATTAAGGGATATCAGTCTGACGCATCAGATTATGATGCTGCTCAGAAATTGGTGGAAGATGTGATGGCAGAGTTCGGGCAGATTGATATTTTGGTAAACAATGCAGGGATTACAAAAGATAACCTGTTATTGAGAATGTCCAAAGAAGATTGGGATAAAGTAATCAAAGTAAACTTAGATTCAGTTTTCAACCTTACAAAAGCGGTTATCAAGCCGATGATGAAGGCAAGATCAGGATCTATCATCAATATGACTTCTGTAGTAGGTGTGAAAGGTAATGCCGGACAAGCCAACTATGCAGCTTCTAAAGCTGGGGTGATCGGATTTACAAAATCTGTGGCACTGGAGTTAGGATCAAGAAATATCAGATGTAATGCGATTGCACCTGGATTTATTGAAACTGAAATGACTGCTGTTCTGGATGAAAAAACAGTTCAGGGATGGAGAGAAGAAATTCCAATGAAGAGAGGAGGACAGCCTGCAGATATTGCGAATGCATGTATATTCTTAGGCAGCGAAATGTCTGCATACATTACCGGACAGACGTTAAACGTTGACGGCGGAATGTTAACTTAGAAAATGAAAAAAGTACAGAATATAGTATTATTCTTGTCCGTTTTATTAATCATCGGTCTGACATACATTAGTTTCTTTAATGTATATCAGACCGATGATTATTTTTGTTCCTATGCCACCAGAAAACTTGGACTGTTACAATGTTTTATAGATACCTATACAACATGGGGCGGAAGGTATTTCGGATATTCTATGAATATGTTTAATCCTGTCTTTTATGACAGTAAAAATATTGTTCCGAAAATATATCCTGTCTTTTTGATGCTTTCCTTTATTGGAGTTTCCGCATTAAACTTTAAAGAATATTTCAACTATTCTTTCAAAGAGTCCATTAAAAAAGGCTTCCTTTTGTTTTTCTTTTATACGATGCTTCTGGTAAGCCTGCCTGAGCATTACTTCTGGATCACAGGTTCCAATATCTACTTCGTTCCTGCAATTTTAGCGGGTATTTTACTCTATTTTATTAAAAAAAATAAAGATACGGGAGAGAATATCTGGTTTTATCTTTCCCTACTACTTATTATACTGCTGATGGGTTCCAATGAAATTCTGGCATTGATTGTATGGGGAATTCTGTTGGTGTCTTATTATCAGAAACGCAATAAGAAAAACCTGACTTTGGTATTGACTGCAAGCGTCTTTTTATTGGTAAGTTTTCTTGCACCTGGGAACTTCAACAGAATGGGGGAAACCGAACAAGGAATTATAAAATGGGTGAAAAGAATAGGTCTTTTTGGAGCCAATACGCTCTATGTTGCTGCCAAAGTTCTCTTAATACTCCCATTATTTATGATGGTTTTTGAAGAAGAACTCAAAAAAATAATGAGCCGGATAACCTTTAAAAAAGCTGTTTTATTCTGGTTGGTTTCATTGATTCCTTTGTTATTTACAGGGTATATTCTAACCTCCATTGCAAGACAGTTTGAAAGTATTATCTTCTATTTTCTAATCACTTTATCACTAATCTTCTTTTTTAAATTTGAAAAAATTAAAAAGCTCTGGTGGATTTCCCTTTTCATTATTTTCCTTCCTGAGCTCAAAGTTTTCCCGGAGAAATATTCTTATTTTAATATTGATCTTAATGGTGAAAATATAGTCATGGAGCTTCTGACTACAGATCTCAAGAAATATGAAAGAGAGATGAATGAAAGAGTTGAGATAATTAAAAACTCTTCTCAGGATTCTGTGGTGGTAGATAAAATAAAAGAAGTTCCGAGAATTTTATATATGGATGAAATGGCTTCTGTAAAAGAGGAAAAAACCTATGTAAATGATCAGCTTGAAAAATATTTCAATAAAAAATACATCAGAACAAAAGAATAAATAAAGGCTTTAGATTGAGTATCTAAAGCCTTTTGTTGTATTTCTAGTCCTTAAAAACCTGGTTTTCCTGTTCCTGAACTCTGATAAAAGTTGTTCTTTTGGACAGTTCCTTAAGCTGCGAAGCTCCTACATAAGTACAGGTGGATCTCACGCCTCCTAAAATATCCTTTACGGTGTCTGAAATCGGCCCTTTATACGCTACTTTCACAGTTTTTCCTTCAGAAGCACGATATTCTGCTACGCCTCCGGAATGCTTGTCCATAGCTGTTTTGGAACTCATTCCATAGAAAGAACGATATTTTTTACCGTTTTCTTCAATCATTTCTCCGCCACTTTCATCATGTCCGGCAAACATTCCTCCCAGCATGACGAAATCTGCACCGCCGCCAAAGGCTTTTGCTACATCACCGGGAACTTTACATCCGCCATCAGCGATGATATGCCCGCCTAGTCCATGAGCGGCATCAGCACATTCTATAATTGCAGAAAGCTGAGGATATCCTACTCCGGTTTTTACTCTTGTAGTACACACTGATCCTGGGCCAATACCTACTTTGATGATGTCTGCCCCTACCAATAGAAGCTCTTCTACCATTTCTCCGGTAACCACATTTCCGGCCATAATAATTTTATCCGGGAAATTGGCCCTTGCTTTCTTCACAAATTCAACGAAATGCTCAGAATAACCATTGGCTACATCTATACAGAGAAACTCAATTTTTGGGTGCTTTTCGAGAATCTGCTTTATTTTCTCTTCATCCGCTTTTCCTGTTCCGGTACTCAAAGCAATATACTGATGAATACTTTCAGGCTGACTGTCCAGAAACTGACTCCATTCATCAGGAGTATAATGTTTATGAACAGCAGTAATAATTTTCTCTTTTGCCAGTTCCACGGCCATTTCAAAAGTTCCTACTGTATCCATATTGGCGGCAATCACAGGAACTCCTGTCCATTTTTTCTTGGTATGCTTAAAGGTAAATTCTCTTTGTAAATCAACTTCCGAACGGGATTTTAAAGTAGAACGTTTAGGGCGGAACATTACATCCTTAAACCCCAGTTTTATGTCATATTCTATACGCATTTTGTAATTATTTGTCAGAATAAAGGTAGTAAATAATCTTGAACAGGCACTTGATCAGGGAATGCTTTTTCCGGTTTATGGAACAAAAAAACAGGGTTTGAAAAACTTATTTCAAACCCTGTTTTATTTATTTCAATACTTCAACTCAGCGTTAGGCTGAATAGAATTTTCTGATATTTCCAGAATTATTTTGCCTCTTTTACATTTTCAAAAGTCATCACTTCTTCCAATGTTTTCATGTATTCATAAGCTGTCAGGTCAAACTTTACCGGAACAATAGAAATATATCCGTTAGCCAATGCTGTTTCATCAGCATCTTCAGAATCATCCATATTGTTGAAATAACCGGTTAACCAGTAATATTTTTTACCGTGCGGATTGATTCTTTCATCAAAGCTTTCTTCCCATTTGGCATTGGCCTGTTTACAGACTTTTACTCCCTTAATCTCTTCTGCCGGAAGTTTAGGAATATTTACGTTCAGAACAACTCCTTTGGGCATTGGGTTTTCCAACGTTCTTCTAACGATATTCTGAATAAATTCCTTAGCTTGGGTAAAATCTGCTTCCCAGCTGAAATCCAGTAATGAGAATCCAATAGCAGGAATTCCTTCAACACCAGCTTCTACTGCAGCCGACATGGTCCCTGAATAGATTACATTGATAGAAGAATTCGCCCCGTGATTGATCCCTGAAACTACAATATCAGGTCTTCTGGTCAGAATTTTATCAAGAGCCATTTTTACACAGTCTACAGGAGTTCCGCTGCAGGAAAAATCTGTCTGCGGACCATCCAGGGTAACTTCTTCGTAACTTAGGGTAGAATTGATAGTAATAGCGTGGCCTTTTCCACTTTGAGGAGAGTTGGGTGCTACAACCACTACTTCTCCGATTTCATTCATAAAACTGATAAGATTTCTGATACCAGGAGCTGTAATTCCGTCATCATTAGTCACCAGAATAAGTGGTCTTTCCATAAATTATCTTTAATTTTTTATTTAAATAGAGTGAGTTTGTTCATTTTCAGAATTGAACAAATAGATTTTCAACACATCAAATGTAGGTAAAAATCAGACGCAATAAAATACCGGATTGGGATTGGCTGTACTGAAAAGAGAAATAAAATTCTCATACTTTGACTGATAGAATGAAGAACAAAGCATAGATAAGGAAAAACGCCTAGCGCAGAAAATAAAACTGAAATGAAGGAAATCTAATATGAACTTCATTTCAGTTTTAATGTAAGTGGTTGTACAAAATAATAAACTAGTCGAGAGGCTTTCTGCCGGAAATGATATTATAAAGAATAACAATAATGGCAATGACCAGTAAAACGTGAATTAAATAACCTGTGCTCATTCCGGGAACTACTCCTAGCATTCCCAATAACCAAACAACGATGCAGATGACTGCGACTAACCATAATAAACTTTTCATGACTTAATATTTTGAATTTGTATGGTTAATTCTCTGCATATTTTATGCCTTTATGGCTAAAAAATGGTTTTTGTGGTATGTGTTTTCTGTTTTTTGGTTAAAAAATAAAAATTTAGTGATGCCTAGAAAAAATAATGATGAGTACCATTTTATAATGAAACTGTCTGATAATAGGAAATGATTCATACTGTCTTGATTATTTGCAAATCTCTTTAAATAAAAATGATCAAAACTGTCGATATTTGTAAATAAGGTATTAAATTTGATCATTTGTAACAGTACCAAACTTACTGCTACTAATTATTATACTTATTTTAAAAAAATTAATAAATAAAGACAGTTTATGTGGAAAAATTTCAAACTGAATAAATTTTTACTCCTGATTCCATTAACCAGTCTAATGTTTTGTTTCAACTCGCCACAGAATGACGATGAAAAGATGCAGACGATAATGGTGAGCGTAAAAAACACACTTTCTTATCTGCATTATAGCCCGAAATCTATCAATGATGCCTATTCGAAGGACGTTTATAAGCATTATTTCGAATTGGTAGATCCAGCGAAAAGATATTTTCTGCAATCTGATATGGATGAATTCAGCAAGCATGAAACCAAGCTTGATGACTATATCGGACAAGGTGATCTTACATTCTATAAGCTGACCATTGACAGACTCTACCAAAGAGTGGATGAGATTGATAAAATCACACAGGATATCTTCAGCAAGCCCATCAATCTTCAGGAAGATGAAACGCTTACTCTTGAGCCCAAACTAAAAAAAGTACCTGCCAACAAACAGGAACAGTATAACGAGTGGAAAAAATTCATCAAATACAACATCCTTCAGGAAGTTGAGTCGATGAACAGCAAAGAAGAGGCTCAGAAAGAAAAGAAAGACTCTGTTCAGAAATACAAACTGAAAGATACGATCAAGTTTAAGCCACTTACTCAGGACGAGAAGATCAAAAAAGCGACTGATGAAGTAAAAGACCTTGTAAAAGATACTTTCACAAGATTCAAAAAGAGAAAGAAAATGGATTGGTTTACCGTGTATATGAATGCGTATACAGAAGTATTCGATCCGCATACCAACTATTATTCTCCAAAAGATAAAGAAGATTTTGATACTCAGTTTACCGGAAAAGTAATTGGTATCGGAGCTCTGATTCAGGAGAAAAAAGGAAACCTTTACTTAGGAGCACTTACCATTGGTGCACCGGCATGGAAATCCAAGCAGCTTTCAGAAGGAGATAAAATCCTGAAAGTAAGATCAAAACCGAAAGAAGATGCTGTAAATGTGGTAGGAATGCTTTCTGATGAAGCAGTAAGATTAATCAGAGGTGAAAAGGGAACTCCGGTAACCTTAACGGTTCAGAAAAAAGACGGTACCATTAAAGATGTAACCATGATCCGTGAAGAGGTTGCTATTGAAGATACTTTTGCAAGAAGTATTGTAGTGAACACTCCAAATGGAAAAAAATACGGTTTCATCAACCTTCCAAGTTTTAATGCTGATTTTGAAAATGCCAAAGGAAGAAACGCTTCTGATGACATCAAAAATGAAATCATTAAGCTTAAAGAACAGAATATTCAGGGAATTATTCTTGACCTTAGAAATAATGGAGGAGGTTCTTTAACTGAAGTAGGAGATATCATGGGACTTTTCATGGAAGCTGGTCCTTACGTTCAGGTGAAAGACGGAAACGGAAAAATACAGACGCTTAAGAACAAAAATGAAACTCCAATCTGGACAGGTCCGTTGGTTATCATGCAAAATGAACTTTCGGCTTCAGCTTCAGAAATCCTTGCAGGAGTAATGCATGATTATGGTAGAGCGATGATTATCGGATCTCCACAGTCATTCGGAAAAGGTACCGTTCAGACTTTTGTTGATCTGAACAGATTCCTGAACACTGAAGATGATTTCGGATCTCTAAAACTGACAATTCAGAAGTTCTACAGAATTACCGGAGAATCTACACAGAGAAAAGGAATCGTGTCTGATATCCAGATGAAAGACTTCTTTACGTATGCTGAAGTAGGAGAGCGATATGATGATTATGCATTGGCTTGGGATAAAATTCCACCTACAAAATTCCAGAAACTGAATTATTTCAATATCCAGGCACTGGAAAAGGCAAGTGCAGACAGAATGGCTAAAAACAGCAATTACCAGTTGCTATTAGAATCTGCTCAGTGGAGAGAAAAACTGGATAAAGAAGAAAATATCACTTTGAATATTACCAAGTTCAATGAGCTGATGAAGAACAGAAAATCTCAGATTGAAAAGTTCAAAGCTTTGACAAAATTCGAGAACGGTCTTCAGTTCATGATGTATCCAAGTGAAATTGAAAGAGAGAAAAAAGACGAAGCTTTCAAGAAAAAATCTGAAATGTGGATCAAGAATCTGAAAAAAGATCTTTACCTGCAGGAAGCAATGAATATTGTATCAGACATGGGAGCTAAATCCTAAACATAAAAAAGCCGCTAATGAAAATTAGCGGCTTTTTTATTGAATAAAGTAGATTACTCAATTTCTACACATCCCACTCTTCCTCCTGCATTTCCGGTAGGCTGGGTATGGAAATCATCTGCTGCAGAGTGTACAATAAGACCTTTTCCAATGATGTTTTTAGACTCATCCGTACAACCCAGGCACCATTTGTCTGTCTTGAAAGTCAATGTCGCTGTTCCGCTCTGATCAGCAACCAGGTTTCCTATATCTCCCATATGGAAATGTTCAGCACCCCATTTACCATGATCATTCTTCGAAGGATTCCAGTGACCTCCTGTAGAAGTTCCGTCTGCTGCAGAGCAGTCTCCTTTTTCATGAATGTGTACTGCATGGATTCCGGGAGTAAGGTTGGTAATATCCAGCTTCATTGTTACTTCATTTCCATTTTGAGTAAACTTCGCTGTTCCTCCTGTCTGTGTTCCGCTTTTGGCATTTACCGAGTATGTTTTTGTTGTTCCGCATGAAACGGCAAAAACTGCAAATCCCGCCAATAATGCTAATGTTTGTACTTTCATTTGTTAAATGATTTATAGTGATTTTACGATAAATTTAAAAAAGATTTTCCAAAGGGCTTTATGATCTCACTCTTTTTTGAAAAACTTAGTTGGAATGATTGCTTTAATACAACCTGTTTTAACCTTAAATTCTGAAACTTAGCTCTGGAGTAAAGCGAGGTGAAAAAAAGCTTATTTTAGTGGGTAGAAAGCCATTTATAAATCAAATCCCGAAGGCAGCAAAGAAATAGAAAATGATTATTCTGTATACATTCATCAGCGAAGCAAAACATCAGCCTCTTCTTGATAGGTATCTACCTTTTTTTTCTATGAAAATTAGACAGGATATCCTGAGGTACAGCAGATGGCAGGATGCACAGCTTTCTTTATTGGGAAAAGTTCTTTTACAATATGGTTTAAAGACTTATTATAACATTGCTGAAGCAGAAATAGGTATTCTTCCCAACAAAAAGCCTTATTTAAAGGGACTTGATCTTCATTTTAATATCTCGCATTCTAAAGATCTTGTGGTATGTGCCATTGCAGAATATCCCTTGGGAATTGATCTAGAATTCAATAGTCCTGAAGTCAGTTATCTGGATTTTGAATTCCAGATGACGGCAAATGAGTTCAAGGAAATTCATAATTCTGAGGATAAAACAAAAAGTTTCTTTACGTATTGGACGAGAAAAGAAGCGGTAATAAAAGTCCATGGAGCAGGAATGATGCTACCTCTGGATTCTTTTGAAATTTTGCATAATGAGTGTATTATTGAAGATGAAAAATTCTTTACCAAAGAGATTTTTATTCATGAGGATTATCCCGCTTGTATCGCCTCTTCAGATCAAAAAATTAAGGATGTGAACCCTCTTATTAAATACTTTGAAGAGGACGTTTGAATGTAAAAATAAAATGATATTCTCATAATAGCAATAAAAGACAACATAATTCCGGTCCGGACAAATATCTTTGTGAATTAACAACCTTGAAGTGGAAGAATATAAAAAACGGATAGTAAAAACAATTCAATATATTGATCACCATATTGATGCGGAGCTGTCTCTGGAAAAAGTTTCAGAGGTAAGTGCCTATTCACCTTTTCATTTTCACAGAATCTTTAAGCTGGTTACAGGGGAAACCCTTCAGAATTATATTATCAGAAAGAAAATAGAGAAAAGTGCCCTTCATCTGGCGGTTCACAAAAACATGGAGATCAAGGAGATCTATTGGGAGCTTGGTTTCTCCAATCATTCTGTTTTCTGCAAAACATTCAAAAAATATTACGGTCTCGCCCCAACAGAATTTCGCAGATCAGCTCCGGAGAAATTTCACAAGATTTTACAAATACAAAGCAAGAACGGACAAGTTGATACGGTTTTCAGCCAATACATTTGCAACATTGAAAATCTGTTAAATTGGACTAAAATGAATTTAAAAATCGAAGTAAAAGAAATGCCGGAAATGAATCTGGCATCCGTTATGAGCCTTGGAATGGCGAATGTAGAACCATCTTTCAATATCTTAATAGACTGGGCAAAGAAGAAAAACCTGTTTCCTCGGGAGAATCTTAAGATGATTTCTGTTTATCACGACAGCTGCAAAATAACGCCTCTTGATAAGGTCAGAATTCATGCCTGTATGCTTTTGGATGAGAAACTGACTCAGCAGGAAGGAGAAGTGTTTGCAGAAACTTTAGAAGGCGGAAAATACATTGTGGGAAGCGGTGAAGTTACCCTTAACGACTTTGAGCAATGCTGGGTTTCTTTGTTTCTGTGGATGAATGAGAACAATTATTCTACAAGAAGAACATTTCCCTATGAGATCTATCACACCAATTTTAAGGAACATCCGGAAGGGAAGATGATCGTGGATTTTTGCATTCCGATTCATTAATTACCATTCGGTAGCAAAAGAATGCCTTTCAGTAATAATTTTTTTACAGAAAGGCATTTCTCGTACTATTTTTGACCCAGAAAACAATAAAAATGAAAACACAAGGACAAAACATCCTGTTTCTGATTCTCCTTCTCACTTCCATCATGGGATATTCCCAGGTGAAAATATCAGGAAAAGTATCCTTTAAAAACAAAGGAGTAGCTGAAGTAAACGTGACCCTGAAAGATACCTATGACGGAACTACAACAGATGCTCAGGGTAATTTTACCTTCGAAACTTCAGAAAAAGGAAGTCACACTATTACTTTTACTCATCCGAAATATGAAGATGTAGAAAGAACCGTTTCTATTGAAAATCAGGATATATCTTTGAATATTGACCTTAAAGAACAGATCAGTGAGATTGATGCAGTAGTCGTTTCTGCAGGATCTATTGAAGCCAGCGATAAGAAAAGAGCAACGGCACTGCTTACTCCCATTGATATTTATACTACAGCAGGAGCAGACGGACAGATTTCTTCAGCATTGACTTATCTTCCGGGAGTACAGAAAGTAGGAGGAACAGAAGGGTTATTCATCCGTGGAGGTACAGGAACAGAATCTAAAATCTTTATGGACGGAAGTCTTATCAACAATTATTTTTCTAATTCTGTTCCGGGGATTGCAGGAAGAGATCAGTTCAATACTTCTCTTTTTAAAGGAAATATCTTTTCAAGCGGAGGTTATTCTGCGCTGTACGGGCAGGCTCTTTCCGGAGCACTGATGTTGGAAAGTGTAGATCTTCCGGATGAAACTTCTTATAACTTTGGGGTTTCACCTATTTTTCTGAGTGCAGGATTTCAGAAGTTAGGAGATAATAAAAACTATTCCTATGGTGCTACAGCAGGATATTCTCTTTTAAGTCTGATGCAGAAGGTCTTTAATTTTAATACCGATTTTGTAGAAGCTCCACAGGGACTTAACGGAGATCTGAATTTCAGATTTAAAACAAAATCAGGAGGCTTTTTCAAATATTACGGAATGTTTAACTCCAATAAAATGGGCGTAAGATCAGAAAGTCTTGAACCCGGATATGATTTCAGCCTGGTAAAACTTAACGGAAAAAATACATTTCATAACCTTTCTTTTAAACAAAAATTCGGAAAATATCTTTTGAGTGTAGGTGGTTCTTATTCTTACAACAGATCGGATCTTCATTTTTCAACAGAAACCAATGATGTTGAATCCAACAGAAGCCAGCTTCTGACTGATGGAAATTATCTGAATTTCAAAGCTGTTCTTGAAAGAAAAATCAACAGAATCAGTGCGGTAAGAGGAGGAATTGAACTGAATAATACTGATGAAAACCTGAATTTTGAAGCAGTACAGAAACATTATAAAGATTTGATCTCCTCTGCTTTCGTGGAAACTGATCTGGGTTTCAGCAATGCATTGTCAGCGAAAATAGGAGTGAGAGCAGAACATTCTTCATTTTTAGGGAAGGATAATATTGCACCTCGTTTTGCTATTGCCTATCGTCTTGCAAAAGACTGGACAACTTCGTTAGCATACGGACTTTTTTATCAGAATCCGGAAAGTAAATACATCAATGGACCGGCTAATCTTGGTTTCCAGAAATCCCAGCATTATATTTTCCAGGTTCAGAGAGCTTCAGAAGGTAGAACCTTACGTTTTGAGGCGTTTTATAAAAAATATGACCAGCTGATTAAAACATTCAATATTACTCAGGACAAAGAGCAAAATCAGCAGATCCAGACTGCTTTAAATAATGATGGATACGGATATGCAAAAGGACTGGAATTCTTCTGGAGAGATAATAAAAAGACCTTTGAAAATATCGACTATTGGATCAGCTACTCCTATCTGGATTCCAAAAGAGATTTCCTGAATTATCCGGTAAGCCTGCAGCCGAGTTTTGCAGCAGAACATACCCTTTCAGCTGTAGCAAAAAGATTTATTCCGGAATGGAAACTTGGAGTCAACCTATCCTACACTTATGCAAAAGGGCGTCCTTATTATGATATTGCTTCTACCTTTGAGAATGGAAAAGCCATCAATTATACCCGAAATGAAGGGAGATTAAAAGATTACAATGCATTAAACTTCAGTATTAATTATCTTCCGAATATCGGTAAAAAAGATGCGAAAGCTTTTCCGGTATTTGTATTGAGCATCAGTAATATTTTAGGATCAAAGAATATTTATGGTTATAATTTTTCAGCCAACGGTTCAAGAAGTTCTGCCATTGTTCCGCCAGTCAATACTTTTGTTTTCATAGGAGCATTTATAAGCTTCGGAGTAGATAAAACAGATGATGCCATCAATAATAATTTATAAAAAACATATCTTAGAACAAACAAACATAACTCACTTTTAAAATTTGATATCATGAAAAAATACCTTTTAAGTTTTGCTTTAGCTTTTGTGAGCTTAACGGCTTTTGCACAGGCAGATTATGACAAAATAATGTCTGAAAAAATAGCCAGAATAGAAACCTGCAAAACCTCAGAAGATTTCCAGACTCTGGCAAATGATTTCCAGAGAATAGGGAGTAAAGAAAGTACAAAATGGCTTCCGGCTTACTATGCGGCATTTTCTTATATCCAAAAAGGAAGAACCCTGATGAGAGATGGAAAAATGCAGGAGTTGGATGGTATCGCAGACCAGGCTGAAAAACATCTTTCAATGGCTCAGAATCTTGCAGGAACTGATAATGCAGAAATTCACCTGTTGAGAAAAATGTCTTATTCTCTGAGAATGATGGTGAATCCGGCACAGCGTTATATGACAGACGGGGCAAGAGCTACTGAGGAAATGAATATTGCAGAAAAATTAGATTCTTCAAATCCGAGAATTGCATTGATCAAAGCGGAAGATGTATATTTTACTCCTGAACAGTACGGAGGAAGCAAAACCAAAGGATTGGAGATGTTTAAAGATGCTCAGGCAAAGTTTAAAACCTACAAACCCAAAACAGCTTTAGATCCTAACTGGGGAAGAGGAGAAGCCGATTACTTCCTGAGCTTACCGGCAGAAAAAGCAAAATAGTTTTCTCTATATTTAATACCCATCAACCTTCATTCGTGAAGGTTTTTTTATACCATTCGGAAAGAAAAATCAGCCCTTCGGTAACAATTAATTTTTGATACCTTTAATAAAAACTAATTTTGAGTCAAGAAAACAGATCATGAAACGGAAAAACTTTATCGTACTATTCTGGGTATCACTTGCAGTCTCCATGTTTTTCTTTTTTGTCTTTACAGAAGAAAAGAATCTTGAAAACTTTTTATATACCCTGCTTATCTCTTTTATTTATTCTTTTGTATTAGGAGGAGGAAACGGAATGCTTAACAGTTTTCTGAATAAAAAAATCCCATGGTCGGAGGCTACAACCAAAAGAGCAGTTATCAGTATAATTTCAATTATTGTCGCCAATTTTGTGCTGGTCTATTTTTGCAATTATGTCAATTTTGTACTGATTCAAAAAGCGGCTACTACAGAAGAGTTTTTTCTTGGAAAATATAATTTTCTCAATTGGTTTACCATCAATATCGCGTTGTTGATATCTGCTTTCCTTCATGCCAGAAGCTTCATGGAAGAGCTGAAGAAAACTTCCAGAAAAGAAGTGGTGGAACAGAAGCTTATCGCCAAATCTGCAAATGCCCAGTTTGAAAGTTTAAAGAATCAGCTGGATCCACATTTCCTTTTCAATTCTTTAAATGTTTTAAGCTCGCTGATTGATGAAAACCCAAGACAGGCACAAAAGTTTACTGCTTCAATGTCAAAGATTTACCGATATGTACTTGAACAAAAAGATAAAGAACTGGTAACAGTGGAAGATGAGATAGAATTTGCAAAAACCTATTGTGAACTTTTAAAAACGAGATTTGAAGACAGTGTGGATTTTACCTTTGATGTTGCTAAAGAGGACTATCAGAAATTTGTAGTTCCATTGGCTTTACAGCTATTACTGGAGAACTGTATCAAGCATAATTTTGCCACATCATCAAAACCTTTAATCATCAGAATTTTTTCAGACGGAAATACCCTCTGCATTGAAAATAATCTTCAGGTAAGAGAACAGATCAAAGAAAGCTCGGGAATTGGTCTTGCTAATATTGTACAGCGTTATTCCCTTCTTACAGAGCGAAATGTATTCATAGAAAAATCCGAAGATCATTTTAAAGTAAAACTTCCTATGCTGATGGCTAAACCACAAGTTTCCACCTCGAAACCTGAAGATGATTCTGCGGCCTACCAACGGGCACAAAAGAGAGTAAAGGAGATTAAGAGTTTTTATATGAACCTTATTTCTTACTGTACCGTAAGTGCCTTTTTAATCTTTATTAATCTTTTTACGAGCAGCAGAAATCACTGGTTCTGGTTTCCTGTACTGGGATGGGGAATAGGCGTTGCTTCTCATGCCTTTCAGGTGTTTGGGGTAGGAGAATCCTGGCAGGAAAAGAAGATTCGTGAAATTATGAACAAACAAAAAAAATAGAACCATGGGAACATTTGACGAAAACAATATTGAATATCAACGGGCAAGAAGGCAGGTAGAAAGATTAAGAGGTTTTTACGGACATTTATTCGCTTATATCGCAGTGAATGCTCTGATTGTTGTCTATAATTGTATGCACCTGAAACCTGGTGAAAGTTATTTTCAATTCAAAAACTTTTTCACAGCAACTTTCTGGGGAATAGGACTTGCAGCACATGCGGTTACCGTTTTTCTGCCCCGTGTTAATTTTATCAAAAAATGGGAAGATAAGAAGATCAAGGAACTGATGGATAAACAGAAAGATCACTAAAAAGGAAATTTTAATCTAAAAAAATTCTTTACAATGAATACCTTATCAACGCTATTCTACATTTCCATGGCCGCTTGGTTTCTCACGGAATTCCTTTACAAGAACATGCTGAAGTCCGGTAAAGAAGACCAAAAAAACAAGGATAAATCTACGCTGAATATTTTATGGCTGGCCATTCCTTTTTCCATTGTAAGCGCAATATTCATGTCTTATAGCTTTCATTTTCCGATAGCTGATGGTGTCTGGATTCTTTATCTGGGTGAACTTTTTATTCTTATTGGGGTTATTGTCAGGTATTTGATTATCAGATCTTTGGGGAAATATTTTACAGTAGATGTTACCATCAGACAGGATCATAAAATCAAAAAAGAAGGGTTTTATAAATACCTGAGACATCCTTCCTATGCTTTTTCCCTGCTGACTTCTCTTGGTCTTGGTTTGTATTTAAATAACTGGTTGTCATTGATTTTTGCTTTTGTACCTCCGTTTTTAGCCTTTGCCTATAGGATTAAAATTGAAGAACAGGCCTTGATAGAACAATTTGGGGATGAGTATATTGAATATAGAAAAAGCACAAAGAAATTAATCCCGTTTATCTATTAATGACAGGTTTTTACAGTTCAGATAGCATAATCTACCATTCGGTAATATAAAATTGATTGAAGGGTGTTTTCTGATCTACCTTTGACTCAAGAAAAAACAAATTAACCTTTAAAAACAAAACATTATGGAAATTTTACCGGACAAAGAAACAATTGCTTACAAAAAAGCTTCAAAAAGAGTGAAAGACCTGAAAGAATTTTATGGAAATCTTACCTCTTACTGTATCATTATTCCTTTTTTAGCAATACTTAACATTATAACTGCTCCCGGATATTTATGGTTTTTATGGCCTGCACTGGGATGGGGAGTAGGAATTGCATTTCATGCCATCAGTGTATTTGGAATTGGTAAAAGCTGGGAAGAAAGAAAAATA
Organism: Chryseobacterium sp. T20; assembly: GCF_047345655.1. NCBI lineage: Bacteria > Pseudomonadati > Bacteroidota > Flavobacteriia > Flavobacteriales > Weeksellaceae > Chryseobacterium > Chryseobacterium sp. T20. Next base: position 13,956 of record NZ_JBLFDU010000020.1, on the reverse strand, counting down.
AAAGAACTGATGGAGAAGGATGAAAAACAGAAAATAAAAACACTATAAACGATAACTTAAAAACTTAGAACATCATGAATTACGAAACTGCCCACACAAGAACCAACAGCATCAGAAAATTCTATAAAAGCCTTTTTATATTTGCCCTATTTGCCGTTCTAATCATTCCTGATGATATTTTTGGTGAAAAGATGATGAGCTTTCATTGGTTTGACAGATATACCATCCTTGGAATTTGGGCATTTATCATTCTTGTAAAAGCTGCAAAACTGTTTCTTTTTGATTCCGAATGGGAAAGAGATATGATTGAAAAAGAACTTAAAAAAGAGAAAAAGCGAATAGATTATTAAAATTTGTTAGCTTTTATCTAACTTTATTTCCCGATAATCTGAAAACTAAAATTAAAGATCAATGATCAAAACTGTCATCATAGAAGACGAAAAACCTGCTTCAAGGAAATTAGAAAGAATGTTGAATAACTTTCCTGAAATAGAGATAGTTGCCAAAATAGAATCAGTGGAAGAAGGTGTTGCCTGGTTTTCTGAAAACGAACATCCGCAGCTGATCTTCTCAGATATTGTTTTGGGTGACGGATTGTCTTTTGATATTTTTGAAAAAGCACCTACCAAAGGTTTCATTATTTATACGACAGCCTTTGATCAGTACACCCTGAAAGCTTTTAAGCTGAACAGCATTGATTATCTTTTAAAACCTATTCTGGATGAAGACCTGGAAGGAGCAGTAGAGAAATTTAAATCCTTTATTCCTGCCAATGACACCAATGGTTCTCAGGATATTAAACAGCTGATCCGAAAAGAAAAATCTACCCTTTCCAGAGTGCTGGTAAAAATAGGCTACAACCTTAAGATTATTCAGACCCACGAAATAAGCTGCTTTTTCAGTGAGAATAAAATCGTTTATCTTCAGACAGAAGACCGTACTTATCCATCAGATTTTACGCTTGATGAGCTGGAAGATGTTCTGGATACAAAAAAGTTTTTCCGGGTGAACAGACAGTTTATTATCAGTTCAGATTATATCAAAAACATCCATACTTCACCCTACTACAAAGTGGACCTTGAGTTTCAGCCTGAAGAGGAAATAACGGTCAGCAGAGATCGTGTGAAGGATTTTAAAGACTGGCTGGTCAGTTGATAAAGATTAACTTAAAAAAACAAACACCATGGATCTTATATTATTATTCTTTAAACTATTCCTGACCCTATTTTATCCCTGAAAAATCCATCATCAGGAATTATAGAAATTACTGGCGGATTGTATAAACTCGTGAAAAGCTTTTGTGACTTCTTTTGAATGCTTAAGGGTAAGCGGAAATGGCACCATATGAGAATATTCAAATGGGAAATCTTTGATTTCAATGCCTACATTGATATTCCTGTAGCCGCCCTGCAGTGTATTTAATGCTTCTATCGGAGGCGCAACACTGTCTTTTTCCAAAACATAAGCTTTGATCTGAGATTGGATTTCCTGAATTCTTTCCTCTCTTTCCTTCTGAAAATAATTGTAGCGGAGCATTTTCTTGAACCAACTTTCCTGTGGATGCAATGCTTCATTCTGATAATGTTTCAGACGTGGATCCGATTTAAAATCCGAGCTTAATAATTCCGTAAAAACAGACTGCATTTTCACAGTGGCCTGAGTATCCATGATATATTTGGATATAGGAAACATCCTGTCGATCGTCATTCCACCACAAAAACAAAATATTTTTGATCGGGTAAAATAATGATGGGGATCAGCCATCTTGATAATTAAAGCAAGAAATGATCCTATAGAATACCCAAATAAATCCAGATTTGCTTCTGGAGAAATACTCTTGATTTTACCCTTTTTAATGTCCTTTACCACTTCTGTGATATCAGAATAGGTTTGGAGGCCGGACCAGAAAATTCTTTGAGGATGCGCTTCCAGTCTGGAACTTATGGCAGCATTCACATAAGAGTAATTCATGTTTTCCGGATACTTTTTCTTCCTGAAGTTGACAACTTCCATCATGTGATGGCGGTCACTCCAGATAGGTTCTGCACGATCCATATGAAATGCAATAGGGAACAAAATGATAGCTTTTTGTGTTCTTTGAGCCAATTCATAGGCCCATGGCAGATATTTATCCCATTTCTTTTCATTCAGTCCATGAAAGAAAAACAAAGCTCCTTCGGCTGTTTCTATATCTGCCCGCTTCAGGATATGATATTCAAATCTTTTATTACATTCAATATCAGAATCTTTGATGTCTACAGCGGGTTGGTCGTACAAGAGATAACCATTTTTGTTGATTTCAAGTGTTTGCTGATGTTTGTTGCAATGTTGATTTTCTGAGCCATAAAGCAGGTCACAAACCTTAGATTCAAAAGGAATTGATTCAAAGGTTACATTCAATTCTTTAATTTCAACCCTGTCTTTTCCGGAATCAAAATGATTTTTCAAAACTTCATACAATTCATAATATTCCATAGCAAGACGATTGAAGGGTTCATATTTAGAACCATCAAGTTAGAGAATTATTGCGGTAATGAATTGATTTTTAAGGGTTAAATATATTCCTGGCATAAGAGAAATACATAAACCCCGAAACAGTCTTATTCCGGGGCTGTGATATAGAGATTGATGATGATGTTTATTGTTGAATTGTTTTTTTTATCTGATAATTAACTATCTGTAATCTATTCTGTTAGATTCGGTGTCTTCAAGTTGTTTAACAATTGATTCAGGTATTTCGTCACTGTCTATGGGAAAACTGATTGAATCAGAAATAAAGGTTTTTCTGTCCGCTTTTCTGAAGATTTCAAACAAAGCAATCGGCTCCTGATTGAAGCTAATGCAGGTGCTTATGAAGTGGATTTCGTGGAGCTTATAGTCCGGGTTCTTAAGTTTTTCTTTAATATCCTTTATCCTTGAAATGAAATGTCTCTGACGGATAAAAGTATTGCTGTTCATGATGATGAAAACATAATCAGAATAAGCGGTTACTTTTCCATAATATTTGTGATGATCACCACCGCTTCTTTCAATAAAATATTCTCCTGTGGTTTCAGACTTATAAATTTCCATCGCAGAGCGCCATATGCGGTCTTCTTTTGCCATCAAAGGATTGTCGGGTAGATTTCTGTTATAAGAATACCAGCAACCTACTAAACGGTCTAAAAGTGCGGTATTCAGATTCACATTATTCATATCAATCCTCAGATCATTAAAATTGAAAGCTTCCGTATTTGAATTTATGAAATCTATGTAATTGGAATACCCCAAAACTTTGACAATTAAACTCAGTTTGGCAAGGTTAGGTCTGCTTAAAATAGCATTTTCATTCTGTCTGAATTTTTTCAGTTTATTGATGATCAGGTGCTCATACAGATAATTCATTCCCAGAATATCGGGTTCTTTTTTGATCTGTTTTTCAGAATGGTCACTGATAATCAGATCGTTCAGTTCTGCACTTATATAAGACCATTCAGTTTTGGTGACATCTTCCCAATGGTTTTTCTTTAAAAATTGCCGGCTTAAGAAATTCATCAGTTTCTCAAGATGCAGAATATCTTCCTTTTTCATGGTGTTTATTTATAAGACTAATTTAAGATTTTTATCAAACCAAAAAAGACTTTTGAAAGACTTTTATATTGTATAATCCATTGATATTTGAATAGAAAAACAAAATTTAAAACAATGGAAACAAAAATGCTATTAAAAGATGAGTCCCTTTGGAGCCGGATACAGACATTCTCGCTGGATGCTCCGGGAGTTGATTTCCCTTTTTCAAAAAAGCTGGCGAAAGAAGAACGCTGGAGTCTTGATTTTGCCAAAAAAGCAATTGAAGAGTACAAAAAGTTTGTGTATCTCTGCTGTATTCTTCCCCATGGAGCTTCTCCAAGTAACATCGTTGACAAGGTTTGGCATATGCATCTGATTTATACGCAGAATTATTGGGAGGAATTCTGTCCGCATATTTTAAAAAGACCGCTTCATCATCATCCATCCAAAGGTGGTTATGCGGAAAAAGAAAAACATCAGAACTGGTTTGAAGATACTTTAACAAGTTATCGGCAGATTTTCCAGCAAGAAGCACCTGAAGAAATCTGGAGAGAGAGTAGGAAAAAATCAAAAGTACAATCCTGGCTGAGAAAAATGGCCTTCTTTGCTCCCATATTTGTGTTACTGCTTTTATTTTCGTGTACAGAAGGAGATAACTTTTCAGGGTTAATGGTTACTGGAGTAGTATTTGGGATTATTTTCATTCTGGGAAGTATCGTTTCAATCATAGGAGATCAGGAGGTTTCTGACCCCAACAGAAAAGATAAGCAAAACAATGACGGAGGAAGTTGTGGCGGATCAAGCTGCAGCGGTGGGGGCGGTTGTGGAGGCGGCTGCGGAGGTTGTGGGGGCTGCGGAGGCTGTGGCGGATAATAAAATGAATCATTATGAAAAAACTCATCACTCATTCACTGCCAATAGTGATAAGCCTTATATGGCTTATGGCAGTCCATCAGACATTTAATCCGATTATTCTTAAAGGTCCGGACTTTCTGAGATTCTATCTCATCCTGGTTCTGGGATTTTATGCTTCGATTTTCATGCTAAATTCTTTGAAAGAAACCATTTCGGGAACGACATTTTATTTCGCAGGGTTTATTTTCTTGTTGGGAATAATAAAACTGGTCAGAGGAATTATGTTGGGAAAACCAATAGGCTTTTTGATCATGATTTTAATTGTGGAAAGTATTGTAATATTGGTTTTTAGTCTTAATCATATCAATAAAAAGATGAATACATAAACCTGTATAAAAAACAAACCCGAAACAAAATGTTCCGGGCTTTATCATGTGTTGTTGATATTAAATATCTTTCTTTTTTTCTTTTACGGGCTGATAGCCATATTTTCGAACCATAACGGAAGTCAGAACGACTAAAATAAGACTGATCGCGATATTGGAATTTTCCGGATGTACAATGGCCTGATAAAGATTATAACCGAAAATAGAGGATACAACAGCAATCAGAATATTGTTTACATAAGCGTACTGGTTTTTTGTAGATGTTTTCATAGTAGTATTTTTTATTGTTATTTACTCAGTAAGTATGACAACTTAAAAAACGTTACAGAAAAATTTCAAAAAAAATATTTTCTTTAAAAAAACAATCTCAACTACCCGAACCCCGAATCTCAAAAACTCTTAAGAAATCACACCGCTGCCGATCAGCTCCTCATCAATATACCATGAAGCAAACTGTCCCTCAGCAATAGCAGACTGAAGCTCATCAAATTCAATATAAAAAGCATTTTCAAACTGATATAACGTTGCTTTCTGCAAAGGCTGTCTGTATCTGAATCTGGCCATTACTTCCATAGATCCTCCGTTCTGAAGTCTCAAATCCTCACGCACCCAGTGCAGCTCAGAATTATCAATTTTCAGCGCTTTTTTATGAAGTCCCGGGAAATGGCTTCCTTCTCCTACGAAAAGGATGTTGTTTTCCATATCTCTGGAGATGATAAAACAGCTTTCTTTGTGACCGCCTATACCAAGTCCTTTACTTTGTCCGATCGTGAAAAACTGGGCTCCCTGATGTTTCCCGATTACTTTTCCGTCAGATTTTTTATAATGGATTTTTCTGGATAAAAACTCAAGTTCCTCTTCTTTGGAAGAGAATTCAGGTTTTTCTTCCGAAAATAAAGGAGAATCTTTGAAAATTTCTACAATTTCCCCTTCATTAGGTTTCAATTGCTGCTGTAAAAACTGTGGAAGGCTTACTTTTCCGATAAAACATAACCCCTGAGAATCTTTTTTATCTGCCGTTACCAGTCCGATTTCTTTCGCAATTTCTCTTACCTGAGGTTTTGTAAGTTCTCCGATAGGAAATAAAGCTTTTGAAAGCTGATCCTGGCTTAGCTGGCAAAGGAAGTAAGACTGATCCTTATTATTATCTTTTCCGGCCAGAAGATGGAAAATTTCTTTACCGTTTTCATCAAAAGTAGAATTTACCCTTGCATAATGTCCTGTCGCTACTTTATCAGCTCCCAAAGACATGGCAGTCTTCATAAAAACATCGAATTTTACTTCTCTGTTACACAATACATCAGGGTTGGGAGTTCTGCCTTTTTCATATTCGGCAAACATATAGTCAACGATACGTTCCTTGTAAAGTTCACTCATGTCTATCACCTGGAAAGGAATTCCAAGCTTTTGTGCCACCATAAGGGCATCATTACTGTCCTCAATCCAGGGACATTCATCTTCAAGTGTTACGGAAGCATCGTTCCAGTTTCTCATGAATAAAGCCACTACCTCATGGCCTTGCTGTTGCAGCAAATACGCTGTAACACTAGAATCTACACCTCCGGAGAGGCCTACTACTATTTTCATTGTATTTCAATTTTACGAAACTCTTAACGGGAGTTCTTAGTTTGATGCGGCAAAAATACAACTAAATAAATTCGTAAAAAAACCATAATTTTAAACATTGATAAAAACGATAGAGCTTTATGCTGTCTTTTTATCAACCTCTCTGCAGACGGAAACAGATGAGAATATAATTGTAAGACCAAAAATATAACATATGAAAAAGTTTATTATTTCTATGATGCTGATATCTTCAGGACCAGTTTTTTCCCAAATTTCAGTAGGAGCACCCGTACAGGAAAACAGCAAGTGGACTTTTGGAGGAGGCATTGGATTAGGATTTGGAAGTAACAGCGCCTTTAATCTGTCTGCATCTCCAAGAGTAGGATACAGATTTACAAATGATTTTGAAGGCGGAGTAATAGGAAGTGTTTCGTGGCAGACTTCTGATTATTATAAATCTACCATGTTTGGAGTAGGGCCTTTTGTGAATTATTATTTTGCCAGATCGTTTTACGTGGGAGCCAACTACCAGCATTATTTTGTTGATTACAAGGATAAATATTACGACTATAAATATAATACAGAAGAAAATACTCTGTATCTTGGAGGAGGTTATATGCAGCGAATCGGGAATAATTCTTTTATGCAGCTGGGTTTAATGTATAATGTGCTTTGGAAACAGAATTCCAGTGTATTTTCAAGCGGTCTGATCCCGAATATTGGTTTTGTGGTAGGACTTTAATATTTAATTTATCAATAGAAAGGGGCTTTTGCCCAAACGTATAAAAACAAAAATCCCCGGGAAGTTTCCCGGGGATTTTTTATTTGAAATTAAATTATTTATTTAATTAAGATTGAGAAGACTTTTCAGCTGATTTCTTAGCTTTCTGTGTTTTCCCGATCAGTCCGTCTTTTGCCTCATTAAGGTCAAGAACTACGGTTTCTCCTTCGTTCAATTGCTTGTTTACCAGCATTTCTGCCAATAAATCTTCAATATACTTCTGGATCGCACGTTTCAATGGTCTTGCTCCGAAATCTTTATCCCATCCTTTTTCAGAAATAAAGTCTTTTGCTTCTTCAGTAAGATCTACTTTATATCCTAATTTTTCAAGTCTGCCATAAAGTTTGTTCAGTTCAATATCAATGATTTTCTTGATATCATCCTGTACAAGAGAGTTGAAGATCACAATGTCATCAATTCTGTTTAAGAATTCCGGTGCAAATGCTTTCTTAAGTGCATTTTCAATGGTACTTCTTGCTCTAGAGTCTGAAGTGGTTTTCTTCGCAGAAGTTCCGAATCCTACACCATCTCCAAAGTCTTTAAGATCTCTTGTTCCGATGTTTGAAGTAAGAATAATGATGGTATTTCTAAAATCAATTTTTCTTCCTAAGCTGTCTGTAACGTGTCCTTCATCCAAAATCTGCAACAGAATATTGAATACATCCGGGTGAGCTTTTTCAATCTCATCCAAAAGAACCACTGCATAAGGCTTTCTTCTTACTGCTTCTGTCAGCTGACCACCTTCTTCGTATCCTACGTATCCCGGAGGCGCACCTACTAGTCTTGAAACCGCAAATTTCTCCATGTATTCACTCATGTCAATTCTGATCAGAGATTCATCGGATTCGAAAAGTTCTCTTGCCATTACCTTCGCCAATTCGGTTTTACCAACCCCGGTTGTTCCAAGGAAAATAAAGGTACCAATTGGACGGTTAGGATCTTTAAGACCAGCTCTGTTTCTTTGAATAGCTTTAACAACTTTCTTCACAGCATCTTCCTGACCGATTACTTTTCCGTTCAGTTTCTCATCCATCTGGGCCAGTTTGTCAAGCTCGTTCTTACCAACTTTCGTTACCGGAACACCACTCATCATAGAAACCACTTCCGCTACATTTTCTTCCGTTACGGTTTCTTTTTTCTCTTTTACATCTTTGTCCCATTTTTCCTGAGCAGCATTCAGTTCCATCTGAAGACGTTCTTCTTCATCTTTCAGCTTTCTTGCTTCAAGGTAGTCCTGAGCTTTTACAGCCTTCTGTTTCAGTTCTTTGATATCTTCAATTTTCTTTTCAAAATCAATGATTTCTGTAGGAACTTTCATGTTTTTGATATAAACACGGGATCCGGCTTCGTCCATTGCATCGATTGCTTTGTCCGGTAAGAAACGGTCTGTAATATATCTCGATGTCAAATTGACACAAGCCAGAATCGCTTCCGGAGTATAGATTACATTATGATGTTCCTCATATTTATCTTTGATCTGATTCAAGATCTGAACAGTTTCATCAATAGAAGTAGGTTCCACCATTACTTTCTGGAATCTTCTTTCTAAAGCTCCGTCTTTTTCAATATACTGACGGTATTCATCCAGGGTCGTTGCCCCGATGCATTGAATTTCACCTCTTGCCAAAGCCGGTTTGAACATATTGGAAGCATCTAAACTTCCCGTAGAACTTCCTGCTCCTACAATCGTATGAAGCTCATCAATAAATAGGATGACATCTCTGTTTTTCTCCAGCTCTGTCATAATCGCCTTCATTCTTTCCTCAAACTGACCACGGTACTTAGTTCCGGCAACTAAACTTGCCAGGTCTAAAGTGATCACACGTTTTCCGTAAAGAACTCTCGACACTTTTTTCTGTTGAATTCTTAGTGCTAACCCTTCAGCAATGGCAGATTTACCAACTCCAGGCTCCCCGATAAGAAGCGGGTTGTTTTTCTTTCTACGTGATAAGATCTGAGAAACTCTCTCAATTTCTTTTTCACGACCGATTACTGGGTCTAGTTTTCCATCCCTTGCCAAAGAAGTAAGGTCTCTACCAAAGTTATCCAATGTAGGCGTTTTACTTTTTGCAGAACCTAGATTTCCTGTAGGCTTTCTCATTTGCTCAAATTCTTCTCTCTCATCATCATCATCGTAAGCACTCATCTGAGGAGACTGCCCTGAATTTTTAAGCATAGTCTGGTATTCTCTTGAAACTCCTTCGTAGTCGATGTCATAAGCTCCCAGAATATTTGAAGTAGGATCTTCATATTTATAAAGAATACCTAAAAGCAGGTGAACGGTATTAATTTCATTGCTTTTATATTGACGGCATTCTAACTCTGCACGTTTAATGGCATGGTCTGCCATCTTAGTGAAAGAAATATTGGTAACCTCTTCAGAAATAGGATTAAGACTTGCTGTATTTAAAGTTTCAATTTTTCTTCTGATTTGTGTTAAATCCGCATTAAGGTTTTGAAGGATTTCTTTTGCAGAGTTTTCCGTTTTTATAATACCTAAAAGTAGATGTTCTGTATTAAGAAATTCACTTTTCAGCCTTTTAGCTTCGCTTTTGCTTTGTTTGAACACCTGGCTCAAACCTTGTGAAAACTTATAATCCATAATATATCTCATTAGAACAAAGGCAACATTACCTTTTATTCATTATCTAAATTACAAATATTTTACCAAAAATCAATTAATGACTTTATGGCAGAAAAAAATTTATTATCTTATTGAAAATGATTAAGTTTGTAACCTTAAATTTTCCCCATGAATCCTGAACTTACCACATACATCGGCTATTCTGCTTCTCTTTTTATCGTATTGAGTTTCATACTGAAAGATGTAAGAAAAATTAGAATTGTCAATATGATTGGCTGTATCTGTTTTGTCATTTATGGCTTTTTTAGCGGACCGCTTTGGCCGGTAATTATTCCAAACGGATTAATCTGCTTCATTCAGATCTATCATTTAATACTAGGTAAGAAGAGTTGATGAGGAAAAAAATAATTACTTCTGCTTTTAGTAATCTGTATACTGACCAACGGATAGAAAAGGTGTGCAAAACCCTTTTTGATAACGGATATTCCATAGAATTGATCGGTAACGACTGGGAAGGGAATGAAAAAATGGAGCGCCCTTATCCCTTTTCCAGAATAGGATTACAATCTAAAAGTTTAAAAACTGCTTATTTTGAGTTCAATTGGAAATTATACAAAGAACTGAAGAAAAAAGCGGACAAAGATACTATCCTTCATGCCAATGACATCGATGCACTTCTGCCAAATTATCTCATTGCCAGAAAACTGAACATTCCTTTAGTCTTTGACAGTCATGAAATTTTCACCGAAATGCCATCGGTTCAAAACAGGTTTTCCCAGAAATTCTGGAGAGTGCTTGAAAGAAAGTTGGTTCCTCACATGGAACTGATGATGACAGAAAGTGAAAGCTATGCTGAGTGGTTTCATAAGCAATATAATGTGAATCCGGTAGTGGTAAGAAATATTCCGAGAAAAATTCTTTCTGCACCGGAAATTCCTGAAAATCATCCTAAAATTATTCTGTATCAGGGAGCGATCAATCAATCCAGAGGAATAGAAAAGATGATTGTCGCCATGCATCATATTAAAGATGCTATCCTGAAAATAGCTGGTGACGGGCCGAAGAAAAAGGAATATGAAGAGCTTGTTATTCAGGAAAAGCTTAAGGATAAAGTCTTTTTCCTGGGTAAACTGAAACCGGAAAACCTCAGGGAAATAACCAAAACGGCAGATGCAGGATTCAGTCTTGAAGAAAACAATGGGGTAAGCTACTATTATTCGCTTCCTAATAAAGTTTGTGACTATATTCAGTCCAGAGTACCGCTTGTGATGATTAATTTTCCGGAGATGCAAAGGATAAAAAATCAATTTGATGTAGGAGAAATAATTCCGGATCACCAGCCTGAAACCATTGAGAAAGCAATAAATCTTGTTCTTCAAAAAGGAAGACAGCATTATCAGAACGAATTAAATAAGGCAGCAGATGTTTTTTGCTGGGAAAATGAAGAAACAAAAATCCTTCAACTTTTTGAAAAAGCATCACGTAAATAATTTTTACAAAATTGGTTATCTTTGCAAAAGAAATTTGATTTAAAATGACCATTAAAGAAAAACAGCAGGAAATAATAGATGAGTTCGCTTTTCTTGACGATTGGGAGCAAAAGTATGAATACATCATTGATCTTGGAAAAGAACTGAAAGGCTTGGCTGAAGATAAGAAAACAGAAGAAAATCTGATTAAAGGCTGCCAGAGCAAAGTTTGGATTGATGCTGAATTTAAAGACGGGAAACTTTTCTTTAATGCAGATTCTGATGGTATTCTACCAAAAGGGATCGTTTCTCTTTTAGTAAGTATTTACAGTGGACATTCCACTCAGGAAATTCTGGATTCTGATTTTGATTTTATTGCAGAAATAGGACTACAGGAATTCCTTTCACCTTCCAGAGCGAACGGACTGATGGCGATGACAAAACAGATCAAGTTTTATGCAGTTGCTTACCAACTGAAATCATAACCGTGACCAGAATTTTAGCATATCGTTTTTCCGCATTCGGAGATGTTGCGATGACAGTACCTGTTTTCAGAGAATTTCTGGAGCAGAACCCCAGCGTGGAAATTATTATGGTTTCCAGAAAAAATTTTGAGGCTCTGTTTGCAGGAATTCCCAACGTTACTTTTAAAGGAATTGACCTTGATGATTACAAAGGTTTTTTTGGATTGAGGAAGCTCAGCAATGAACTGATCCGTGAATTTAATCCGGACTGTGTTGCCAATCTTCATGATGTAATCCGGACTAAGATTTTAGACAGGATATACAGACGGAAAGGACTTAAAGTTTTCAAAATTAATAAAGGTAAAGAGGAGAAAGAACATCTTACGGATGTCTGGAACCTGGAAAAAGTACAGCTGAAGAAAACTGTGGAACGTTACGCTGATGTTTTCCGTGAAATGGGATTCAAAGTTGAACTTTCTCATCAGTTAAGACCGGTTTCGGAACAGAAATCAGGAATTGGGTTTGCTCCTTTTGCCCAGCATAAAGGAAAAATGCTTCCTTTGGAAAAATCCTATGAACTGGTAAGAATTCTGGCTCAGAAGCATACGGTATATTTCTTTGGAGGAGGGAAAAAAGAAACGGAAACTCTTGAAAAATGGGCAGAAGAGATTCCTAATACAAAAAACCTTGCCGGAACATTAAATCTTACTGAAGAACTCAATTATATTGCCGGGCTTGAATTGATGATATCCATGGATTCTGCCAATATGCACCTTGCAAGTCTTGTAGGAACGCGATGTGTTTCTATTTGGGGAGCCACTCATCCTTATGCCGGATTTTTAGGATTCGGACAGAGTGAAGAAGATGTTGTTCAGGTGAAAGACCTGAGCTGCAGACCATGTTCGGTTTTTGGAGATAAAGAATGTTACAGAGGCGACTGGGCTTGCCTTGAAGAATTTAATATTCAAGGTGTTGTAGATAGGGTTAATTTTAAAAAATAATCTTGATCATTTCCTCTGCTTTGGCTTTATCAGAGTGGGTGTTTTCTAAAATATTCTTTCTTTTTTCAGTGTCATTGTAATCTTTCTCAGCTGAGGTGATAATTTGTTGGCGGATTTCATTCATATGAGATCCAAACAGACATAAATCCGTCAAAGCAGGGTCATCTGTAATATTTTCGTTGATAATGACAAAACGGCTGTTATAAAGCGTATTAAACAGCTTCACCTTTGTTCCTGAATTCTGGTAAGAAATCAAAATATTGCCATGAGCATCTTCCAGAAGACGGTAAAGATTTCCTGTGGTTTGAATAGGAGCGAGGCTGATGTTTTCAACTTCTGAAATTTTCCTTTTAATGTCTTCACTGGCGCGATCGGATGCGACAACTAATTTGTACTGTGGAAGGGTTTTAAATAAATCAATGACATCATTCAATGCTCTTTTGTTGTCTGCCGTGGTAAGATCTCCATGAAAAAGAAAATACTTTCCTTTTGTATCCAATTCCTTTACCGATGTATTACCGTGAAAGATATGAATCAGATGCGCATTTTTCGAATAAGTTTCTACTTCATTATATTCCTTTTCAGACAGGCAGAATACAGCTTCAAATTTCTTTAAAAGTTTTTTCTGATATCCGGAATACTTTAAAGATTCAATTTTGTAGATGATCTTTTTGAATATGTTTTTCTCAGACACAGATAGACCTTTATAATACTCTGATTCGTTATTGTGATAACGGAGGTAGAGTTTGTGTCTGTTATCCTTCAAAAACCGTATAATATGGGTTGTTTGCAGGCCTTCGAATAAGATGGGAGCTTCATTCTCTTCCAGATTTTTAAGTAAGGATTCAGAATTTCTGATAGCTGCTGCGAAAGGTGTTCCTGAAAAATAGAGGAGTGGGTTCTTTTTCTTTTGATAAAAAAACACATTTTCCGTGATCTCTTTGACTTCCGGATCAATCTTATGAGGGATTTGATCTACAAAACAGTGAAGGTGAATCTTTATTCCCAGATCAGATAAGGCTTTAATCTTATAATATACATCAATAATCCCACCATAAGAAGGAGGGTAGGGATAATTAAATGATATGAGATGGAGTTCATTCACGGCAAGCGAAATTCAAATGCAGGCAAAGGTAGATAAATATAAGGAAAAGTGGAGGAGAAGCTTTATAAATTGCTTAGGGATAAAAATAAAAAAATCTCCCAGAAATCTGAGAGATTTTTTGTGGGTCCTGAGGGATTCGAACCCCCGACCCTCTGGGTGTAAACCAGATGCTCTGAACCAACTGAGCTAAGAACCC